>CAZPHH010000023.1:44483-57751 GCA_964586145.1 uncultured Phycisphaeraceae bacterium
GTATCCAGCGCGTAGAAGATGCTCACCGCGTCTCCCACCTTGCACGCGGCGACGATGTCCGGAATCCCGTCGCCGTTCATGTCGCCGATCTCCACGTCGATCCAACTGCTGCATCCCGTGCCGACGGAGGCGTCGATGACCATGCTGGTCCAGGTGTCGCCCTGCCGAATCCACGTGAGCCGACCGCTCTCGCTGGCCGCCACCACGTCCATCCGCCCGTCCAGGTCCAGATCGCCGACGGCCACGTCCTCAACGCCGCCCACGTCCGCGCCCTCCGCGATGGTCATGTTGTTCCAGCGGCCGACCGGACGCTGCAGGTGAAGCCGCACCCGACTGCTCTGTTCCCAGGCGCTGACCGCATCCAGAATGCCGTCCCCGTCCACGTCGGCCACGACCACCCCGTCGGCGCCGCGTCCGCCTTCCGTGTCAATGGCCACGGGCAGATAGGCACGACTCACCGGCGGGGCGGTGTCGCAGCCCTGCGCCAGCAGCAGGCCGACCACCCCCATCGGACACCAACGGCTGCATGGAAATGCGTTCACGGGACTCACCTCCGGCCGAAACTTCGATGCCACCCGCGCTCCAGCATACACCCAAACGCCACTGTCAGCCACGCCGGTCCCCCGGCGAGGCGCCAGTTTCGCCGCTGCAGAGTCCGTCCGGCAGACCGACTGGCCTGTTGCTTCGCGGTGCGGTATAAACCGCACGCCGGGGCCGCTCGGTTGCGGTGTCGTGCGGCCGGACGAGGTGTCGGGTTCCGTCCCACAAGGAGAGCGCTGTGTCCGCCGTTCATTCTGCGCCCGTCGTTCAGACCCATCTGCCGAATCTGCCCGTCCGTCGCGGAAAGGTGCGTGACGTGTACGATCTGGGTCACGAGCTGCTTCTGGTCGCGACAGACCGGATCAGCGCCTACGACGTCGTGATGCCGACGCCCATTCCCGGCAAGGGAGAGCTGCTTACGCGGATGTCGACGTTCTGGTTCGAACGGTTCGCCGACTTCGTGCCGCATCATCTCATCGAGGTCATCCAGGACAAGGCGCCCCAGGGCCTCGAGGCGCATCTGGACGTGCTCCGCGGCCGGACCATGCGCTGCCGCAAAGCGCAAGTCGTGCCCATCGAGTGCGTGGTTCGCGGCTACATCGCTGGCTCCGGCTGGAAGGAGTACCAGCGAGACCGCACCGTATGCGGCATCGCCCTGCCCGCCGGCCTGCAGCAATGCGACCGGCTCCCCGCGCCCATTTTCACGCCCGCCACGAAGGCGGAGACCGGCCACGACGAGAACATCTCCTTCGAGCAGGCCTGCGAAATCGCGGGCACGCAGACCATGACGCTGCTGCGCGACCGCAGCGTTCAGATCTACGAAATGGCGGCCGAGTACGCGAGCGAACGCGGCATCCTCATTGCCGACACGAAGTTCGAATGGGGGCGGCTGGGGGATGAGTACATTCTGATCGACGAGGTGCTCACGCCCGATTCATCCCGGTTCTGGCCCGCCGACGGCTACGAACCCGGGCACGACCAGGACAGCTTCGACAAACAGTACCTTCGCAACTACCTCACCGGCCTGTGCGACCAGGGCAGGTGGAACAAGACGCCGCCCGGCCCGGCGCTTCCGGACGAGGTCGTCCGCAACACCATCGCCCGCTATCGCGAGGCCGTGGACCGCCTGATCGCCTGACGTCCGTCCCCGATGGCACTTTCAGAAGCCGGGAGGACAAAGATGATCGCGCAGGGCCTGAGCGAAGGACTCGGGGTCGGATTCACCGGTGAGGCCGGGCATGGCGGCGGCGAGCGTGGTGAGGAAAGCAAGGTGATCACGGCCGGCACGATACTCGGGTTCGCGCGGCGGGTGACGGAGATAGCGGGCGATACGCTCCAGATCGGCGGTGACCAGCAGGCTGGCGGAGTAGTAGAGCAGGTCTTTCGAGCGGTAGATGGCGGAGCCGGCAATCTTGCGGTCGCCCAAGACCAGGTCGGAGATCCCCGCCTGACGAACATTCTCCACGCCCGCTTGAGCCAGCCCCTCGATCAGCCATGCGGACAGGCGGTCGAACTGGCTGCGGTGCCGGCCAAATGGCAGCCCGGTGGCCACAACCGAAACGATCACGTTGCCGGGGTCGATGACCACGGCGCACCCGCCGCCGCGCCGCTGAAGCAGCGGCACGCCGTCGGCACGGCAGACGTCCTCATGGACCTCAACCTCCGGCCGGCTGCCGGAGCCGAGCACGACGACGGTTTTTTGAAGGCGATACACGCGAATACGCGTGCGCCCGTCGGCGCGGGCCGCGTCGATGAGGTCGTCGTCGTACGAGAATCGAGGCCGGTCCGGGGCCGCGTTCACTTCTTGGGTGCGGCCACGTGGATGGCGGCGCCGGCCGCCACTTCGGCCGCCTCCATGATCGCTTCCGAGATCGTCGGGTGGGGATGGATGGTGACCATCAGGTCTTCCAGGGTTGCGCCCATTTCCAGGGCCAGCGTGCCTTCGGCGATCAGTTCGGAGGCGTGCGGGCCGACCATTCCGACGCCCAGCACGCGTTTGGTCTGCGGATCGGCCAAAACTTTGACCAGGCCGTCGGTCCGGCCCATGGTGCGGGCGCGCCCGAGGGCGGTGAGCGGGAACTTGCCCACGTCAACCTGGATGCCCTCCTGCTTGGCCTCCTGCTCCGTCAGGCCGGTCCAGGCGATCTCCGGATCGGTGAACACGACGGCCGGTATGGCGCGGTTGTCAAAGGCGGACGGTTCACCGGCGAGGACCTCCGCCACGACCTTACCCTCTCGGCTGGCCTTGTGTGCCAGTTGCGGGCCGGGCGTGACGTCGCCGATGGCGTAGATGTGGGGCTCGACGGTCCGGCCTTCGGCGCTGACCTCAATGATGCCCTTTTCGTCGGGCGTGATCTTCGTGTGATCCAGTCCCAGGTCGTCCGTGTTCGGCTTTCGACCGATGGTCACCAAAACCTGGTCGAACTCCTCCTTGGTCTTCTGGCCGTTGTGCTCGATGGTGGCGGCAAAGCCGTGCGAGGTCTTCTCGACGCCGATCACCTTGGACTCCGTGCGAACGGCCTCAAACCGGTCCTTGCAGGAGCGAAGCATGACGTCCACGAGGTCCTGATCGGCGCCCATGAGCAGCTTGGGGAAGAACTCGACCATGGTGACCTTGGCGCCCAGGCCTGCGTAGACCAAACCCATTTCCAGGCCGATGTAGCCCCCGCCGACGACGAGGAGGCGCTTGGGGATCTCGGGGAGCTTGAGGGCCTCGGCCGATGACCAGACAGGCAGGTTGTAGGCGGCTGGCAACTCGTTGATGCGCGACCCGGTCGCGATGATGCAATGGCGGAAATCCACCGCGGAAACCTCCGAGCCCTCGATGAGCAGCGACTGGTTGTTGGCGAACCGGGCCCGGCCGCGGATGACCTCCACGCCGCGGCGTTTCAGCAGGCCGTCGATGCCGCCGGTCAGCCCGTCGATGACGGATTGCGTCCACTGTCGCAGGGCGGCCAGATCAAACGAGGCCTCGCCGAAGCGGATGCCGAACTTCTCCGCGTTCCGGGCGGACTCCACCAGCTCCACCGCGGTGATGAGGGCCTTGGACGGAATGCACCCCTCGATGAGACAGACGCCGCCGAGCTTTTCCCGCTCTTCGATGAGAACGACTTCCTTGCCGAGTGCCGCCGCCCGCAGCGCTGCCACGTACCCGCCGGGGCCGGCCCCGATGACCGCCACTTCCGCTTCCTGTCGCAGATTGCCCATGACCATTTCGGAAGATCCTCCGTTTGTCCATACATCCGTTTCCGACCCGGTTCGCTGCCCACGGGGCCTCAGCAACAGGACATGGTCGCACGAACGGTCGGTTTTTGCAACGTGGCCACACCCGCTACTGCCTGAACGATTCTAGGCCACCAACAGCAATCGGGTCGGGTCTTCCAACTGGCGGGCCATTTCCGTGACGAACCGGGCGGCGTCCGCCCCGTCGGCGATACGGTGATCGAAGGCCAGGGTCAGCGGCAGCATCTTGCGGATGACGATCTGCCCGTGCCGGACGACCGGCTTCTCCTGTACGCGGCCCATGCCCAGGATGGCCACCTCCGGGTAGTTGATGGTGGGGATCAGCGCTGTGCCGCCGAGCGGGCCGACGTTGGTGATGGTGAAGGTCCCGCCGCGCAGATCGGCGACGTCGAGCGTGCCCTCGCGGGCCCGGGTGGCGAGGGACTCGATGTCCTGCGCGATTTCGAGAATCGTTTTGTGGTCGGCGTTACGGATGACCGGCACGACCAACCCTTTTCCGGTGTCCACGGCGATGCCGATGTGGTAGTACTTTTTGTAGACGATCTCTTCGCGGAACGGGTCGAGGCTGGCGTTAAAGGAGGGGGCCGCCCGCAGGCCCGCGCTGACCGCCTTCACGACGAACGCCAGCAGCGTGAGTCGGCCGCCGGGCTGGTCCTTGCGGTTTTCCCGCTCGCGTATGCGGAACTCTTCGAGGAACGTGACGTCCGCCTCGTCCATGTGGGCCACGTGGGGCACGAGAATCATGGAGGTCGTCATCTTGTGCGCGACCTTCCGTCGGATGGACCGCAGGGGCTCGCGCTCTACCGGTCCCCACTGCTCGAAGTCGGGCAGCTCCTCGATGTCGAGGAACGGGATGCCCGCGCCTGGGGCCAGCGAGGCTGGAGGCGCGGGGCGATCGAGTTGGCCGTGCCCCTCCGCACTACAAACGTGCGACTTCTTCTCGGCCCGCGCAGATCTCCACGAAGGCCCTGGCGCAAGCTCTTTCTCCCCCGTCCCTTCGTCCCTCCGTCCCTTCGTCCCTTGGGTTGCGGGCGCAGCCCGCGCCGTGCCTCCGTCGCCGCGAGCGAAGCGGGTCAGGTCATCCGGGGTCACCCGGCCGTCCGCCCCGGTGGGCGGCACCTGATTGATGTCGATTTTCAACTCGCGGGCGAGTCGACGGGTGGCCGGCGTCGCAACCGCGCGGCCCCAGACGGCCGCCGGCAGGCGTCGGGGCGCGTCCGCCTTCGCATGGGATCGTGTGGCGGGTCGCGTTGCCGGCGCGGTGGTGGTGGGGGCGGCCTTGTCCGTGGAGACCGGCGGGGCGTGTGCGCCGGTCGCGTCGATCACCGTGATCACGTCGCCGACGGAGACCACGTCGCCCACGGCCGCACCCAGGGACACGACCCGTCCCGCCCGCGGCGAGGGAATCGTGACGGCGGCCTTGTCCGTCTCGACGGCGACAAGCGGGTCGTCCTCGCTCACCACGTCGCCGGGTGTGACGTGCCAGCGGAGGATCTCCCCCTCGTGAATGCCTTCGCCCAGGTCTGGCAGTCGAAACTCGTACACGGTTTCCTCCGCGCCGCCGTCAGCGTCCCGTCAGAAGTCCAGGGTCTCCTCGATGGCCCGGGCGATCCGGCCGGGGCTGGGAATATACGCGTTCTCTCTTGCGAAGTACGGCGGGGACACGTCGTAGCCGGTCACGCGCCGAACGGGGGCCTCCAGGTGCATCAGCGCCTTGTCATTGATCACGGCAATGACCTCCGACGCGACGCCCAGCGTCTTGGACGCTTCCTGAACGACCACGCACCGGCCCGTTTTCCGGACGGACCGGGCGATCGTTTCGTCGTCCATGGGGGTGATGGTCAGCAGGTCAATGATCTCGATGCTCGCGCCGCGGCGGGTCTGCACGTCCTGGGCGGCCTCGAGCACCGGCCGCATCATCGCGCCCCAGGCGATGAGCGTCAGGTCCGTACCCTCCCGGACCACGTCGGCTTTGCCGATTTCAAGAACTTCGTCTTCTTCCGGAACGTCCTCGCGAAACGCCCGATACGACCGCTTGGGCTCCATGAACACCACGGGGTCCGGGTCGCGGATCGCGGCGATCAGCAGGGCTCGCGCATTGCGCGGGGTGGATGGGATCACGACCTTGACGCCGGGCACGTGGGCATAGGTTGCCTCTTTGCTCTCGGAATGGTGTTCCAGTGCCCGAACGCCCGCGCCGTACGGCATGCGTACGACCAGGGGGACCGTCCAGCGGCCGCGGGTTCGCATCCGAAACCGAGCGGCGTGACCTTCCAGTTGCGGGAACATCAGGTAGGAAAACCCGGAGAACTGCATCTCCGCCACGGGCCGCAGGCCGGCGAGGGCCATGCCGATGGATGTGCCCAGGATGCCCGACTCGGCCAGCGGTGTGTCGATCACACGCTGCGGTCCGTATTTGTCCCAAAGCCCTTCCGTGACGCGGAAGACACCCCCGATTCGCCCGACGTCCTGGCCCAGGACGAGCACTCGGTCATTGCGGGCCATCTCCTGATCGAGGGCCCGATTGATCGCCTGCACCATCGTCATCTTAGGCATGGTGAGACTCCCGCGCGAGGTTGGCCAGGAACTCCGCCCGCTGCTCCTGCAGCCGGGCGTGGCACGTGCCGTATACGTGCTCGAACTGCGCGTCGGGGGCCAGGTCTTTGCAGCCTTCCAGCGTTTGGATGGCCGCGTCGATTTCCGCCTTCACTTCTTCCTCCAAGGCGGCTTGTCGATCGGCGTTCCAGAACTCCTTATCCTCCAGGTATGTGCGGAACCGGGGCAGCGGGTCGCGCCCCCACCATTCCTGCAGCTCGCTTTCCGATTGATAGCGGCCGGGGTCATCGGCTGTGGTGTGCATCATGAGTCGGTACGTGACGGCCTCGATCAACGTCGGCCCGCCGCCGTCCCGTGCCCGGTCCAACGATTCCTTTGTCGCCAGGTACACGGCCAATGCGTCGTTGCCGTCCACCAGGATCCCGGGCATGTCATAGGCGATCGCCTTCTGGGCGATGGTGCGGGCCCGTGTCTGCGCGCTGCGCGGCGTGGAGATGGCCCACTGATTGTTCACGCAGAGGAAGACCACGGGCGCCTGCCAGACGCTCGCGAAATTCATCGCTTCGTGGAAGTCCCCCTCGGACGTCCCGCCGTCCCCCAGCGACGTGAGGACCGCCGACCGCTCGCCGCGGTATTTCATCGCGTACGCGATGCCCACGGCGTGGAGCGTCTGAGCCGCCACGATGGCCGAGGTGGGCAGCGTGCGTCCTGCCTCCGGGCTGACATTTCCCTCTTCGTAGCCGGCCCAGTACAGCAGGGACGTTTCGAGCTTCTCGCCGCGCAGCAGCCGGGCGCCCAGATCGCGATAGCCGCCGGCGTACCAATCGTCCGGTTGCAGCGCAAAGGCGGAACCACAGGCGGCGGCCTCCTGGCCGGTGCAGAGCGGAAACGTGCCGATCCGGCCCTGCCGCTGAAGCTTGAGCATACGCTGGTCCGCCTCCCGGGCCAGCACCATCGCCCGGTACAGCCGGACCAGTTCGGCTTCCGTGACATCGGGCTCGGCGGTGGGCGGCGCGTGCCCGTGCTCGTCCAGGACACGCAGCGTTGCGATGCTGAAGCCCAGGTCCGCGGGGTCAGGGCAGGTTTCCGATCGCCCATTGTCTCTGCACGAAACATTGCCGTCACAGGACATAGATGCGCCTTTTCTTGAGCGTAGGAGGCTGAAGAACTCGCCGCCCGAACGAGTGACTATATGGAGGGTGCATAAGCCCACGGCAAGTCAGTCGACCCGAAACGGCACCCGTGTTGACAACTTGCGACACATGCCGTCGGGATAGTCCTGTCGGACCGCCCGGCAGGACGGTTCTGCGCCACAGTTCAGACACAACCCGGCGTCCGTCGGACGGCCTTGCGCGAGTCGGGCGACGAGCCCCGTGCGGCTGACCCCGGGCCGCGGGCTCTCGGACGCAGTGTCGTGCGTCGACGCCGCCGCGTGCTTGACTCTCCCGGGAGATCGCCAATACTCCGTACTTGTGAGCCATTTGACATCGCGAATCCCTGGATGAGGGGGCAAGCATGGGTCGTCGAATCGTGATCGTCGGCGGCGTCGGCGCGGGGGCCAGTGCGGCCACTCGGGCCCGCCGGTTGGATGAGCAGGCGGAAATCACCATTTTCGAGAAGAGCGGTTACGTTTCCTTCGCCAACTGCGGCCTGCCGTACTATGTGGGCGGGATTATCGAGGATCGTGACAAGCTGCTCGTCCAGACGCCGGAGAAGTTTTTGGGCCGGTTCCGGATCGACGTGCGCGTGCGGCACAAGGTAACCGCCATCGATCGCGCCGCGAAGCGCGTGCGGGGCACGAACCTGGCTACGGGCGAGCCGTTCGAGCAGCCATACGACAAGCTGATCCTCTGCCCGGGCGCGGATGCCGTGGTTCCGCGCATCACCGGCACGGACGCCGCGAACGTGTTCGTGCTGCGAAACATGGAGGACACCGACGCGATCCACGGATACCTCGCGAAGAACACGATCCGATCGGCGGTGATTGTCGGCGCCGGCTTCATCGGGCTCGAGGTGGCGGAGGCCCTGGTGCATCGCGGCATGCACGTGGACGTGGTGGAACTGCTGAACCAGGTGATGGCGCCGCTGGATGCGGACATGGCGGCGGTGGTGGCCGGTCATGTTCGGGAGAAGGGCGTGGGCCTGCACCTGGGCAGCGGGCTGGAATCCCTGGAGACCGCGGCCGGCCGCGTACGGGCCGTCGTGCTTCAGAACGGCTCGCGGATCGAGGCGGACATGGTGCTGCTGTCCATCGGTGTTCGGCCGAACAGCCGATTGGCCGCGGAGGCCGGGCTTGCTGTCGGGGAGCGCGGCGGCATCCGCGTCAACGCATCCCTGCAAACGTCCGATCCGGACATTCTGGCCGCGGGCGATGCGGTCGAGATCGTGCATGGCGTGAATGGGCAGCCGACGCTGATTCCCCTGGCCGGTCCGGCCAACAAGCACGGACGGCTGGCCGGCGAGATCGCGGTGACGGACGTGGTGCGACCGGCCGCCCGCGTGTTCGGGACGGCCATCGTGAAGGTCTTTGATCTGGCGGTTGCGTCCACGGGGTTCAGCATGAAGGCGGCGGCCCGTGGCGGGCTGGCGGCGAAGCACGCCACGATCTACCGGGCTCAGCACGCATCGTACTACCCCGGGGCCACGCCGATGCGGATCAAGATCGTTTATGATCCCGCGGATGGCCGGCTGCTGGGGGCACAGATCGTCGGGCGTGAGGGCGTGGATCGCCGGATCGACGTGGTCGCGGCCGCCCTGCATTTCGGCGGCACCATCCACGACCTGGCCGAGTTTGACCTGGCGTACGCTCCGCCGTACGGCTCGGCGAAGGACCCGCTGAACATCGCCGCGTTCGTGGCCCAGAACGAGCAATCGGGGCGGGTGGAGCAGACGGACCCGGCCGACCTGGAGCGATTCCTTTCGCAGGGGTACCAGCTCGTGGACCTGCGCACGCCGGAGGAATGCGCCGGCGGCAGCATCCCGGGAGCGGTGAACATTCCGCTGGACGATCTTCGCGCCCGCATGGGTGAACTGCGCAAGGATCGGCCTTTGCTGGTCTTCTGTCAGATCGGCGAGCGCGGATACATCGGCGCCCGCATCCTGCACGGCTTCGGCCGCACGGACGTGGTGAACCTCGCCGGCGGTTACTCCTGGTACAAGGAGCAGCGTCCCTGACACTGCGGGATGCAGCCCTGTCGAACCGGCGCAGCTTGTGGAACCGGCGCCGCCTGTGGGACCGGCTTTCCAGCCGGTCTCTTACCCCTTCTTCCTTTGGGACCGGCCCCTCCAGTCCGTCTTTGGTGCCAGGCTTCCCAGCCGGTCTCCGCTCCGTCTAGTCTCTCGTCTCCAGCCTCCAGTGTTTGTGGGACCCCGGCGCGCCGGGGTCTCCGGGGCTGATTCTCCAGCCACCGATCCCCACGATCCCCTGCGATCTGCCTTCCACGCCGGACGACAGACCAAGAGCGTCGGCACGCTGGATCACAGCGCGGCCCCGAGCGCACATCCCGGCCATCGGTGTCAGCGGGCGGCCACGCCCGGGACGCACAGGCAACTCGTCGCGATTCGGGTGTCGGACCGCTTCCAGGCCTTCGCGAACCGTTCCTGGACCGCCGCTGCCTCGGCATCCTTGCCCTGGGCCCGCAGGCATTGGGCCAGGCCGTGCAGCGACCAGCCGTTCTCCGGCCAGATGTCCAGGTCTTCGCGGTAGACCTGCTCCGCCTTGGCGAAGCGACCCTTGCTGACCAGGAATGCCCCCAGCGTGTGCCGGACGGGCTGAATCCACTCCGGCGGCTCCATGTACAGGAGGTCGTCCTCCACGGCGATCGCTTCGCGTAGGGCCGCTACTGAACGGTCCATGTCTCCCCGCCGGTAGGCAATCTCGCCTTCCAGGAAATGGTCGGCGATGGTCAGGACCTTGTGCGCGGGGTTGATCGCCATCATCGCGTCTTGCGGCACCTTCTTCACCGCCGCGCGGAATTTCTTCTGTTCCTGCTCCGCTTCGCTCACCTGTCCCTTGGCGGCATGCGCAACGCCTCGTGTGAAGAACCACCACGCGGTGGTGATGGGCAGCTCCTCGGATGGCGCGGGCTCCTGCAGGATGTCATCCCACCGGCCGAACCGCTTCTGCACGTCCAGGGCGACCATCATGTACGGATCGATCCACGCACCGTTGTCGCGAATGAACTCCGGGGGCACGCCGGCGATCATGTCGCGGGCGGCCGTCAGGGCGGATACGGATCGGCCCTCCATCATGCAGGTGAAGGCCAGGAAGTGGTGGTTGTGGGCCATGTAGACGCGGTAGAACCCCTGCTGCGGCGAGAGGGCACGGTAACGCGCGTCCGCCTCGATGGCCCTGGCGTTCTGGTCGGCGGCCAGCGACCACCGGCCAAGCTGCACGTCGATGTGCGACGGCATGTGGACCAGGTGCCCGGACATGGGAACGGCCTCGCGCAGCCGGTCCGCGGCGGCCGCCCCTTTTTCCGGGTGCGGGGACGCCTCCGTCGCGTGGACGTACAGGTGATTCGCGCCGGGATGGTTCGGGTCGCCGGCCAGGACCTTCTCCAGCACGGCCAGGATTTCCAGGGTCCGCCCCTTGGGCCGGCCGTCCTTGGTCCAGAGGTCCCACGGTTGGAGGTTCATGAGTGATTCGGCAAAGAGCGTGCCCACGTCGGCGTCGTTCGGATACTTCGTCCAGACCTGTTCCATGGCGACCGCGTACGCCTCGTCGAGCGGGCGACGATCGTCCGGCTGTGGTTTCGCGTATCGTGAGGCCAGGGCGGTGATGAGGTCTCGCTCCACGGGCGAAGCGGAGCCCGCGCGTTCCTTCGCCTTCTGGATGGCTTTCCATGCGGCGTGTGCGTGCTCCGCGTCCACCACCGGGTTGTTGATGTGCGGCCCGTTGCACAGGGCCACGCCCCACCAGGCCATCGCGCAGCCCGGATCGTGGACGGCGGCCGCCTGGAACGAGCGGATGGCCTCGTCGTGGTTGAACGCAAACGCCCACACCAGTCCCTGGTTGAAGAACGCCTGCGCGTCTGCCGACGCGGTGCTGATCGCCCGCGTGTGCGAGCCCATTCCCTCGAATCGATGGGCGAGTCCGTAGTCGCGCGGTGTCTTCGGCACTTCCGCCGAGGCATGGGTGAACGCAATTAGAAGAATGCAGAGGCCCGATGCCAATGCCCGATGGTGGCGCATGAGAGTACCTCCTTGCACTGCGGTTCTCGTGTCTGATGTAACGGTCAACGTCCGGCCCGACGGACGCGAGTTCACGCGAAGTTATAGCACCCTCGGCGTGGCAAGGAAAGCGCGATTGCGGCCAAATCGAGAAGATCGACCGGGTGTACAGTGCGAGTGCAACGCGTTCTGCGTGCGAGCGGCGCCCTCCAGGCGAACACGATCGCGCACAGCGGTTGCCGTCGGTCGTTGCGCGGGGATGGCCGGTCGGATGCCGTGGCAATCCGCCGGTCTTCTGCAACCGCCAGGCGCCGTGCGCGTCCAGTGACGCGGACGAGGCCCTGGCCTGGCTGTTTGCCCGGGCGGCGGAGGCGAGAGTGGATCGGACCCGGACCGACATGTTGAACGCCGGGCCCCGAATCTGGCCCGGGGTGCAAGAGGGGCTTACCAGCCACCGGTCCGACTGATACGAGCACTGTCGTCGCCATCCGTTTGATCCGACTCACCGCCGCCAGGATCAGCGGCCGCTCGGCGGGCGCATCCGCAGAGCCGCGAAGAACGCCGGCCTGACCGAACGGCTGAACCAGACAACGGACGACCGGTTCAATGGGGTTAATCGCACGCGGCGGTCGCCTCAGAGTCGCACGTGCATCGCGACGCAACGCCCCGTGCTTGCCTCGTGGAACAACACGAGCCTGCCCTCGTTCACCTCGCCCAAGTCGAATGCCTCGGCCCGCTCCAATGGCCGGATTCGCCGCCAAGACGACCGCGTGAAGCGTGTGGCGTTGGGCCCGATAAAAAAGTCGGCCACCTGTTCCCATTCTCCGCCCGCATCGCGCCAAGCCGCCATGCCCGGGCTGTCGGATGACACGGTGTGCCCGCGGACCAGGGCCTGGAGTGCGGCTGAATCTGCGGTGAACTCGATGATCAGGACGTGTTCACCGGGTCCCCCGCTGTAGTGACGCGAAATCCGTACGTCGCGGATGCCGCTGGGGGGATCCCTCTCGAACGCCTCTTGAAAGGCCCAGGCCGGCCCGACGCCGAGCAGCATCCCCACGGCGATTCCGACCCCTGCCGCCACCGGCAGGCGCAGGAAGATCCACCGCCGGATCGCGCACACGGCGCAATCGACGAGAAACGCCGCGAACGCTGCCAGAAGAACAACAAAGCACCAGTTGTTCGATGAGAACAGCGCGCAGGTTCCCGCGATCAGAACCACGAGTACGCGAGTGCCGGCGGAGGCGCAACACCCACGCACCGACGACCCAGGCTTGCCCTCATCTGCCGCAGCCGACGCCTCCACTTCGGCCATCGAGTCCATCTCCCATCCGGTGAGCCGGGCGTCGACCGCCGGCGCCGCCGCATCTGTCCAATCCACTGAATGCGATCCAGGCCTTGCGGCGCCGCCTCTGCCGCCGGTTCTCCACACTGATGCAGTATCGATCGTGGCGCTTCGATGGCAAGCGCGGTTGATTGCTGTAACCCGTCAGTAAGCCTCGACCGGGCCCTCGAAGAAAAGGCGCACAGCCCCGCCCGCGGCGGCGAAGGCCCGTGAACGGGCCTGGAGATGCGCCGCCTCCCCGGCGGCTCGATCCTCCCTTATTACAAACATCCGAATCCTCCGCGCCCCGCGCAGAGTTTCACGCCGCCACGCTCCCAATGCCTTTATCCTACAGCCCAAAGCCTGCCGCCCTTCCTCGCCCTCCATCCGCGGGCGAAGCTCGCTCTTCGCCGTTCGCAATTCGTTCGGCAAATCC
>CAZPHH010000024.1:0-33221 GCA_964586145.1 uncultured Phycisphaeraceae bacterium
GGGTCGGATTCATTTCGCAGCGCGGTGAATTCCCACGTTCACCGAACGGAGCATCAGACGGGATTCCTGCTCCCGGTCGTTCTCCCGGCAGCTCGCCGCGGCTTGACACAGCGTGCCGCCGACGTGAGCCGACCCGCCCCCGGTCGGGGGCGGAATGAGCCGGCTCGCGCAGAAGAGAGAGAAGCGATCTACCGGCCGTGAATGGCCGGCCAACGTCCGGAAACAAGAAAATCGAGACCAGAAGGGATGGTCCGCGAGGCGGACCCTAAAGGCATGCAGCGGGGAAGGGCCGTGAACGGGCGTGAACACAACCCCCAGTCTTACAGCTCGCCACGGCGAGTCGCGGGGGCGACCTGCGGCGGGAGCGTTCGCGTTCATTGGCGGATCAGCCGGACCGTGGCCGTGGACTGGTTGCCGGAGGAGTCGGTGACGCGGACGGTCACCGTGTGCGTGCCGGGGGCGGCGGAAGTCGCGTCCCAGACAAAGCTCACTTCGGCCCGCGTGCCGCTGATCGTCTGCGACGACCGGGAAATGCCGTTGACCAGCCATTCCACGCGGGCGAGCCCCGCATTGTCGGTGGCCGTCCCGCCGATGCCCACGCGTGATGCGACGAGCGTTCCGTTGGTCGGGTAGTTGATGATCACGGCCGGCGGCTGCGCGTCTGCTGTGCCGCTGCCGCCACCGTCGCCTCCGCCCGCCTGGGCCACGAACACGGTAATCTCGGCCGGCCGGGATACGTTGCCGTAAACGTCCGTGGCCACGCAAGAGATCGTGTGCGAGCCGGGCAGCAGCGCGGCGGTGTTCACCGCGAACAGGTATGGCCGGTACAGGTCGGACGCCCGGACCTGGCCGTCCACGAGCAGGGTGACGTCGGCAATGTCGCCGGCGTCCGTTGCCTGGGCGATGATCCGCACCACGCCGGAGACGGTGGCGTTATTGGCCGGCCGAGTGATGGAGACGACCGGGGAGGACCGATCGTCCTGCTCGATCAACGCCTGGGCGGCGGCGACGGCCGCCTGGGTATCGAGCACGCCCTCGCCGTACTCGTCGTCACGACCGGCCGGTCCGATGTCCCGGGCGGTGGAGAGCAGCAGGTCGGCCACCGTCGCCGGGCGCAGGTCGGGACGGACGGACCAGACCAGTGCGGCGGCCCCGGCCACGATGGGACTGGCGAACGACGTGCCGCTGACCCCGCGGTAGCCGCCATCGAGGGCCGGCGCGAGGATTCCCGTGCCCGGCGCGGTAAGGTCGACGAATGGGCCGGCCGAGGAAAACGAGGCCCGCTGTGCGTCGGCGTTCAAGGCGCCGACGAAGAGAGCCGCCGGGTTTTTCGGTGTTGCGTAGGTTGCCCCGTCATTGCCCGCACTGATCAGGGTCAGGCCGCCGCGGGCCCGGACGAACTGCGCCGCCCGCAGCACCGTACGATCGGTCTGAAGCGGCGCGAAGCTGACGTTGACCACCCGGGCCTGGTGCTGGACCGCCCAGACCATGCCTTTGGCGATGTGCCGGGTCGTGCCGAGGCCGGAGTCGTCCACAACGGCCACCGGCAGGATGGGGCTGCCCCAGCTCACCCCCGCGATGCCGACCCCGTTATTGGACATGGCGGCCGCGATGCCTGCGACGGACGTGCCGTGCCCGACGTGGTCGTCCACCCCATCCGCGTCTTGTGCGACGTTTCGGCCGGCCAGCACCTTGGCGAAGAGGTCGTCATGTCCGGTGCTGACGCCGGTGTCGATCACCGCGATGACGATGTTCTCGCTTCCGGTGGTGGTGGACCAGGCCTGCGGCAGATTCACGACGCTCAGGTAGTTCTGGGACGCGAATTCCGGGTCGTCCGGTATGTTGTCCGGCTCGTAGAAGTAGCTTTTCTGGACGGCCTCCACCTGCGGATCGCGGGCCAGCGCCTCTGCCGCCGCCTGGAGGTTACCGTTTGCCACCCGAAGCACGGCTGTGTCCAGTTCCGGCCAGCTTTCCACAAGCGTGGCCCCGGCGGCCGAGAATGTCGCGTGGAGGGCGTCCGAATCGGCGGCCGGCAGGGTCTGGACCAGCAGCTCGTCCGGCACGTGGGCGAGGCCCGCCATCGCCGGTTCACTGTCTTCCGCGAAGACGACCGCGGCCGGCGACACGGGCGAATCGCTCGGGCCGGATCCGTTCGAGTTGCTGTCAGCCGGGTTGGCGGGGCGGCTTGTGTCGGTCGGCGGGGTGGAGTCAGCCGGGCGCGAGCCACACTGGGCACAGGTGAGGGGGAGGAAGGTTATCAGACCCCAGCGAAGCATTGATCCCGGCATTTCCATCTGCAAAGCTCCAAACAGGCGTATGGATCCCCGACCGCGGCCGGGTTCTCGGGCCGGATCCGGAGAGCCATGCACATACATGATCGGCGGGGTGGCCACACCCGGTCGCGGATTATCCGGACTATCATTGGAGTACAGCATGTCTGGAATAGATGGACTGGAAAGGCAATTCAGCGGCGTTTCATCCAGGCTTGTGCGAGCTCAATACAGCAGTCGTAAGGTTCGTTGTTAGATCGGGTTATGCGGTCTTCCCGCGTTGTGTTGGTGCGTGGCAGATTCGGATTGACTTCCCGTTTTCGCGGGTGTACCGTTAGAAGAGGAAGGCGGGTCACACTGCGGATGGATGGCGTGCCAAGCGACTGCATAGCATAGGGCGCGTCTACCCGTGGGTGTTTCGTGCTTGAATTATCGCACTTCTGCCTTACGAGTTGATAGGACGGGGTGAGCGGAAGGCAGGTAGAGCCCTAACGATTGGGTATGCAGTGGGGTCATGCGGCTGAGGGACGCCACGAAGGGAGTGGGGGATCCGGCAGGTGTAAGAAACCGAGGAAGCGGGGGGGCTATACGCTTGGGGTAGACATTTGTAAGTCTGGATGAGCGTAAGCGTGGAGCACCGATCACTTCTCCCCGAGGTGCGCAGACGAACGCGAGTCCGGATTCTGCATTGACAAAGTGAATGGAGGCGGCGCCGCGGACGCGCCGGGCGAGCGTTGTGAGACGGCTCGTCGGTGCGGGGGTGCTGTATGGCGCCCCGAGACGCGAGTCTGCCCGGTGGGGCCCGCAAGCGGTGAGGCGGGTGTCAGAGCGCGGCAGGAGGAGAAAGCACTTCGGTGCAGTCGTTGGATTGGTATCGTCGACGTCTGAGCGCGATGTCGGTGCCTGAGGTGCTGTGGCGTGTGCGATCACGGCTGACTCAGGCGGCGGATCGGTGTGTGGCGGTGCGCCGTCGTCGCCTGCCCGTGCTGGAAGACATTGCGGGCGGCAACGGCGAGAGTGCGCGGTTCGATAACCGCTTGGCCGGTCATCTTTTGAGCGTGGAATCGGTGCCGTCGTTGCGGGTGGCCGCCTGGCGTGAAGAGCTGATCGATCGAGCGGAGCGGCTTTGTCGGAACCGCATTTCGCTGTTTGAGTGCGTGGATTGCGATCTCGGGCCCGAAGTGGACTGGAACTTCGAGTACGAGGCGCGTCGGCAGACGCCGCTGCAGCCTGCGAGCCGCATCGACTACCGGGACTATCGCGAGACGGGAGATGCGAAGGTTGCGTGGGAGCCGAGTCGGCACCAGCACCTGGCGGTGCTCGGACGGGCGTATCGGCTGACGGGCGACGATCGCTACGCGGCGAAGGTCGTCGAGCAGATTCTGAGCTGGATGGAGCAGTGCCCGTTCGGCGTGGGGATGCAGTGGCGCGGTCCGCTGGAACTGGCGATCCGCGTGATCAACTGGTCGTGGGCCCTGTCGCTGATCGACGGGGCGTCGTGCCTGACGAGTGGCGTGCGACGGACGATCATCCCGGCTGCGTATCGGCATTTGTGGGAGATCGCCCGGAAGTACTCGCGGTTTTCCTCGGCGAATAACCATCGAATCGGAGAGGCGGCCGGCGTATACATCGGCAGCCGCTTTTTCCGGGGCCTCCGCGAAGCGAACACCTGGGCGCAAGAGGCGAAGACGATTCTGTGCGAGGAGATGGAGCGGCAGGTGCTACCCGACGGCGGCCACGCGGAGCTGGCGACGGGATATCACCTGTTCTGCCTCGAGTTCTTCCTGTACGCCGGCCTGGTCGGTCGCTGGACAGGTGACGAGTTCCCGCCTGCGTATTGGGCGCGGCTGGAGCGCATGTTCGAGTTTGTGGCGGCGCTGGCGGAGGGCGGCGACGCGCTGCCCATGTTCAACGATGCGGACGACGGGCACGTGCTTCGGCTGTGTGCGCGGTCCCGGCGGGTGCAGGGCCTCCTGGGCGTTGGGGCGGTCCTGTTTGAGCGGGGCGATTTCAAGGCACTGGCGGACGGTTGCTCCGAGCCGGTGTTCTGGACGCTCGGAGCCGCCGGTCTCGACGCGTTCGATGGGCTTGACGCCGGCGCCGTGGCGGCAACGGTTTCCAGCCGGGCGTTTCCGGACACGGGCGTCTATCTGCTGCAGAGCGGAGGACGCGGCGGGGGTGACCGCATCAGCGTCACGCTGGACTGCGGATCGCTGGGGTTCGGGTCGATCGCGGCGCATGGCCATGCGGATGCCCTGAGTATGACGCTTCGTGCGTTCGGGGTGGACGTGCTGGTGGATCCGGGTACGTACGACTACTTCACGGACCCGCGATGGCGAGACTACTTCCGCAGCACGCGTGCCCACAACACGGTGGTGGTGGACGATCTGGACCAGTCCGAGTCGCTGGGACCGTTCTTGTGGGGGCGACGGGCGAACGCGCGATGCCTTCGCTGGGAGCCCGCGGTGTGCGGGGGAACGGTAGAGGCGGAGCACGACGGGTACGAGCGGCTGGCCCGCCCGGTGCGACACCGCCGTACCGTGAGCCTCAACGCCGAGCGGCGTGAGATCACGGTGGTGGATGAGCTTTCCGGCGCGGGCGTTCACAGCGCCATGCAATGCTGGCACTTTGGGGAACGCTGCAGCGTCCGTCGGATGGATGATCGCGGGCGCCTGCGGATCGAGTGTCCGAACGGCATCGTCCGGGTGGAGCTGGATGACTCGTTGGAACTGGCGATGTTGCGGGGTGAAGAGGAGCCGATCGCCGGTTGGGTGAGTCGGGCCTATCACCAGCGGATGCCGGCATGGACGGTGGTGGGTCGCTGTGAGTGGGGTGAGGAGCTAAAGCTCACGACCCGTTTTATTGTGGGGGAGTGCTGCTCGACTGCGTGAGTGGCGGCCGGGCGGCAAGCGGCCAGAGGGGTGGCTGCCGAGTGGGGAATGGGGAGGTTGGCAAAATGGACAACTGTGCAATTCATGGGGGGATTGGCGGAGGTCGGCTGCCCGTTTCGGAGGCAGACGGCGCCCCTGGCGAATCGATACGCCAGGGCGTGACTGGGATCATTCTGGCGGGAACGCACGTGTGGGGGGAGAACACGCTGGACCAGGTGGTCCCCCGGCCCCTGGTTCCCGTTGGAGGTCGGCCGCTGATCTGTCATATTCTGGGCTGGATGGCGTCGGGTGGTTTGGGGCAGGCGACGATCTGCGCCAACAGTGATACGGCGCTGTTTCGGGCGTGTCTGGGCGACGGGCGATGCCTGGGCATTGACGTGAACTACGCGGAAGACACCATGCCGCGCGGTCCGGCCGGCTGCATTCGTGATGTCATGGCCCAGACTCGTCGAGGGACGTTCGTGGTTGTGGAAGGGGGGACGCTGCCCTCGCTCAATCTGGATGAGTTGCTCGCGGCGCATCGGGGGACGAAGGCGGCCCTGACGATCGTGCTGTCTCCCGAGTCGAATGAGGATTGCCCCGGCCGGCCGCTCGGCATCTACATTGTCGAGGCGGAAGCGATTGACCAGGTGCCCGAGCATGGGTTCCAGGACATCAAGGAGCGTTTGATCCCGGACCTGTACCGGGCCGGGCATCGCATCGCGACGGTCGTTGCGAGCCCGGGCTCACCGCTGCGGGTGACCGACGCGGCGTCGTACCTGGCCGTGAACGCCTGGGCGACGGAGCAGATGGTGCGAGACGAAGGGGTTCGGGGCGACGGATCTTCGGTTTCGCCGCATGGATCCCGGGTGGCGTCGTCGGCCAGGGTGGTCGGTCCGGTGTGGATGGGACCGCGTTGCGTTATCGGGCCGGGCGCGATTATCATCGGTCCGACCTGCATTGGCGCGGGTTGTGAAATTGGGGCAGGAGCCGTAATCAGCCGATCGGCATTGTGGGACGGGTGCCGGGTGGGAGCCGGGTCGATTGTGGACCATTCGGTCGTGACGGTCGGTGCATCGGTGGAGCCGGAAGCCGTACTGCGGAGCGCGTTCTGCGTATCGCCGTCTCCGGCCGGGACGCCTGTGGTGGACTGGTTGATGTCACGATGCTGGGCGGCGCCGGACGGGGTTCGGAATTCGCCTGCCGCCCGCGCGGATTCGGTTCTGCCGCTGGCATCGTAACCGGGCTGCCCTTTCGGGCGCCATGCGGGCCTGTCGGTTGCCTCGGGCGACGGGGGGGAAACGGCGGGTGCCGGCGGATGTTGCACGATTCGCCGGACGAGGACAGGATCAGAATGATGGAGGAGCATCATCGCACGCCGGATGGACCGGTTTCCGGTCCGCTTGTGCCCCACGAGGGCTCGTCCCGCGCGCGGGCCCTGTCGGCGGCGTCTGTGCCGGCGGATCCCCTGTTTGATGATTCCGCGGGCGCCGTTTCGGGCGCTCCGCCGGGCGCTCCCTTCCAGTATGGTCTTCTTCTGCGCCACAAGTGGCTTGCCCTGATTGTCTTTCTTGTGGTTGCCGGCGCGGGCGTGCCGTTGGTGTGGACGATGTACGTGCCTCAGTACAAGGCAGGGGTGGCCGTTCGCGTGCGTCCGGTGCTGCCTCGTATCGTCTTCAACACGGATGACGGGGTGGCCCCGATCTATCGGGTGTACCTGAACACGCAGGTGGCCATCATTCGCAGTCCGCAGGTCCTGGAGCGCGTGCTGGACCGGCAGGACGTGATCGACTCTGCCTGGTACCACGACAAGCCGAAGTCGCTTCGGATGCGGATGGGAGGGTCTGCGCCCAGTCGGCTGGAGCGATTGCGCGACGCGGTGGAGACGGTTCCGCGTCCGCACACGGAACTGGTGGACGTGGTGGTGTCCGCGCCGGACCCTCGGAGTGCCCGGATTATCGCGAACGCAGTCGTGAGTGAGTACCTCCAATATACGAAGGAGGAAGCGGCGGACGAGGAGGAACTGCGGTTCAACACGTTGCGTCGCGAGCGGGACTCGCTCGAGAAGGCCATCGACGGACTGGTGGAAGTGAAGGGCAATTTGTCCAAGCAGATGGGCACGGGTGATCCGGACATTGTTCGGGCCCAGACGGCGGAGCGGCTCAACGCTCTCGAAGCGAGGCGGGAAGAGCTCCAGCGAGCCTATCACATGGCCCAGGATGACCTGGCCGGTCGACGCGCGGAGATGGAGGCGTCGGGCGGGGCCGGGGCGGATTCGGCGTTGGGTTCCCGGTACGCCGAGGACGTGGAGTGGCGGGGATTGAACGCGCGGCTGCGGACGGCTGAACACCAGTTGAGCACGGCTCGGGATCGGTACGGGGAGTCGCATCCCCGGATTCGGCAGTTGCTGGCAGAGGTCGAACACGCCCGCGAGATGCTCAGCGAGCGGGAGGGGCAACTGGACGAGTTGTGGCTGCGCGGCCCGGGCGGCGGGGTTGCGTTGGGAGATGGCTTCCTGACCATGGATGCCGCCGGCCTGGAGCGGCTGATTGCCCGCCAATCGCGTGAACTCGAATTGCTGGACGAGCAGATCCGGGTCCTGCGTACGCAGCAGGAGCGACAGGGCGAGCTGGCCAAGGAGATCGCCAAGTACGACCAGCAGCTTGTCTACCGCCACGAGTTATACAGCCAGGTGCATAAGCGCCTGGATGCACTGCAGATGGAGGAGAAGGCGCCGGGTCGGATTGCGGTGGCCTCGTATGCCGTCGAGCCGACCGCCCCGAGTTCCGATCGCCGCCCGCTTCTGACGATCATGGTCCTGGGTGCGGCGGCGCTGGCGGGCGTGGGGCTGGCCTTCGTGCGACTCACGCTGGACACGCGCATCCGTGAGGGGGGCGACGTCCGCCACGCGGCCCGCGTGCCGTTTCTCGGACAGGTGCCGCGCGTCCGTTCCATCGGGGGCCTCACCAGCGAGATGCCGCCGCTTCTGCTGGAGAGCATCCGCATGGTGCGTACCGCGCTGTTGGAGCGGTTGGGCGCCGGTCGAAACACCGTGCTCATCAGCAGCGCGCACATGAAGGCCGGCAAGAGCACGCTGTCCGTGCTGCTGGCTCGGAGCCTTGCGGCCATGGGCAAGAACGTGCTTCTCGTGGAGGCCGACCTGTACCGGCCGGCGCTGGCCGACCGGCTGGGTGTCCAGGGCCGCGAAGGGCTTGCGGATGTGCTGAACGGGAGGCTGCGTGATGATGCCGCCATCCGGGGGACCGGGGTCCGGGGGTTCGACATTCTGCTGGCCGGCTCGTTGGAGGCGGGGTTCGATCACGACCGGCTTGCGGCCGGTCACCTGGCGCCGTACCTGAAGCGATGGAAGAAGGCGTACGACTACGTTCTGCTGGACGGCCCGCCCGTGGCGCCGGTGGCGGACGCCCGGATTCTGGCCAGCCAGGCGGACGGCGTGCTCATGGTCCTGCGGGCGTCGCAATCGAAGCGGGATGAGGTTGTGCAGGCCTACGCGGACCTGAGTGCCGCCGGGGGCACCTTGGTGGGCACCGTGCTGGTGGGGACGAGCAGCGGCCGCGGGTACGGCGGTTATGGCGGCTACGGCTCGTACGATGGCTATCTGACGGACAGCGGGGACGGCCCCCCGAAGCTCGAGGCCAGGGAATCCGGAATCGACTCGCCGAAGCAAGGTGGGTGAGAGCGTGCCGCTGCTGGTTTTCGATCATCGACCCGAGTTTCTCCTGCGTGACGGAGGCAGTCTCTCTCTGCTGATACTGCCGCTGGGGGCTTTCCGATTCCTGGATGCGCTGCGCCATTCGCTGCCGGACGGCGCGGCGGAGCGGACGCTGGTGCTCCCGACGTTTCCAGCCTCGGAGTCGTACGTCGATGCGCTGCGCGGGGGCGAATCGGACTCGGTGGAGGTTGTCACGCCGGATTCGCTCCACGCGGCGCTGGATCGCTGTGAGGCGGCGGACACGCTGTGGGTGGCCGATGCGGCCCGATGGCCGGTCGAGGGTTTCGAGGGGGTGGGACCGGTTGATGCGGATCGACCGTATCGGGGGGCGATGCACTGGATCGGCCTGGGGAACGGCTCGCCTCGCGCCCGGGAGTCGGTGGAACGGGACGAGCACGGCCTGGTCCGGCGTGTCCAGCGTTTGTACGGCCAGGTGAGCTGGCCCGACGCGGGCAACAGCGGGTTGTTCCTGTCGCAGGCGCCGGCCCGAACGGTCATGCATGCGCCGTTCCGATCGCTGCCCGAGCTGCGGGCTCGTCTGGTGGTGCAGGGCGTTTTGTGTCGGGACATGCCGGTTCCGTCGGACGTGCTGGATCTGAGCAGGGAGGCGGGCTACCTTGCACTGACCGAACGGATGCTGTCGCAGCGGGAGGCGCGCCAGACGGGTCCCGGCTTCACGTGGCACGGTCGGGGCGTACGCGTCGGACGCGAATGCTGCATCGAAGCGGACGTGCGGCTTGTCGGTCCGGTGGTTGTGCATGACAGGGTTCGACTGGAGGCGGGCGCTACGGTGGTCGGCCCCGCGGTGATCGGCCCGGGCAGTCACGTGGGTCGGAACGCCATCGTGGCCCAGTCGGTGCTGGCGGCGGACACCTTCGTGCTTGCCGGGGCGAGCGTGCGACACTGCGTGGCGTGGGGGCGGTGCCTGACCTCGCTGGAGGGGGATGCGGGCACGGCCGACGCGGCGCTGGGCGCCCTGTCGAGCGTGTCCGGAGACCTGTGCTCCCTGGAGGGCACGGGCGAGGGGCCGACGGACCGTCGGCGGGCGATCCAGTTTGCCGTCAAACGCGTGCTGGACGTGGTGGTGTCCGCGGCGGCCCTGCTGGTGCTGTCTCCTCTTCTGCTTCTGATCGCCGTTCTCATCAAGCTGGATTCTCGCGGCCCGGTGTTCTTCTGTCATCGGCGGGAGAGCCGCGACGGCAGGGAGTTTCCGTGCATCAAATTCCGCAGCATGGTGGCGGACGCCCACCGGCAGCAGCGAGCGTTGTACGCGCAGAACGAAGTGGACGGCCCGCAGTTCAAGCTCAGGAAGGACCCGCGCGTATCGCGTGTGGGCCGCTGGATCCGTGCCACCAACATGGACGAGCTGCCGCAGCTCATCAACGTGTTTCTCGGGCACATGAGCCTGGTGGGGCCGCGCCCGTCTCCGTTCCGGGAGAACCAGGTCTGTGTGTCCTGGCGACGAGCGCGGCTGTCCGTTCGGCCGGGGATCACGGGGCTCTGGCAGGTGTGTCGCAGTGACGACCGCTCCGGCGGGGACTTCCACGAATGGATATATTACGACATCGCGTACGTCCGGCATTTCTCCCTCTGGCTGGACTTTCGCATTGCGATTGCTACCATCACCACCCTGGGCGGAAAGAGGAGCGTGCCGCTGGAGAAGCTGATTCGCACGCCGCACGGGCCGGGTGTCCGGTCCGACGGTCGTGTGGTGGCGTAAGGCGCCTCCCGCGGTCGCGGGTCCGTCCCGTTTGGCAAAGCCAACCATTTCCTCTTGCCGATGAAGGAACAAGCGGGCGCCCTGCGGCCCGATTTGGACTCTGGCGCGGAGTCAACGGAACCTATCGAGAAGCAAAGGACAAAAGCAATGGACGGCCAACAGATCACGCTGCGCGAGGAAGAAGGGCGAGGCGGGTGGAGTGCTGCGTGCGGGTTGTGTCTGCTCGCGGCGCTGTTTGGGGTCGGGTGTGCCCCGGACCATCGCATCGGGCTGGACGAGTTTATGCAGATGCAGTTGGAGGCGCAGGCCGCGATCCCCGCCGAGGAGGCTGCGGCGACCGATGCCGGGGCGCTGGTGGCTCGGCAGATGGGCCCGTACCGGGTCGGCCCCAACGACGTCCTGCAGGTGACACTGACGGGCGCGGATCCGTCCGCCCTGTTTCCGCCGGTTGAAGTGCGGGTGGACCGGGACGGGAACGTTCTCATGCCGATCGTGGGCAAAATCCACGTCGGAAACCAGGAACTGGTGGACGTGGAGAACGCGATTGTCGCCGCCTACGTGCCTTCCGTGATGAAGGACCTGGAACTGGTTGCTCATGTGGAGGTGATCACGCCCGAGACAACACACGTGCTGGTGCATGGCGCGGTGATGCAGCCGGGTCTCGTGCCGCTGCGGCGTACGGAGCGGAACCTGCTGTACGCGATCGTGGGCGCCGGCGGCGTGTCGGACATGGCCTCGGGGAACGCCACGCTGCGTCGGATCCGCCGGCCGAACGAGCCGGTGACGCTTAATCTGACAAACCCGGAGCAGTTGCGGGCCGCCCTGGCGCTCGAGCCGCTGGAAAACGGCGACATCGTACTGGTCGACGCTGCTCCGGTGAATCAGATCATCGTGGGCGGGCTGGTGAACTTCCCGCGGCCCCAGGTGTATCCGCCGCGAACGCAGATCACGGCACTGCAGGCGATTGCCGCAGCGGGCGGCCTGCGCACGGACGTGACGCCCCGGGAGGCCACGCTCATCCGTCGAATGCCGAACGGTGCGGATGCTCACGTGCGTCTGGACCTGACCCGCATGTCGACCGGAGAGACGCCGAACGTCGTTCTGGCGGCCGGCGACATTCTCTGGGTGCCGGAAACGCCGGAAACGAAGGTCCAGGACTTCATCAATCGGAACTTCTTCATTCGTGCCGGCGTGAACGCCAACGTAAGCTACAACGTGACCGGGGTCGAGTACCTGAACCGGCATGGACAGCAGAGCGGCATGTCCGGAGGCGGGAGCAGCCTGTACGACATGTTCGATCCCCTGGGGTTCCTCAGCCAGAACACGGCCCTGAACCGGATCGGCACGGCCACGCAGGCACAATGATCTGAGAGAAGTATGCCGTCATCGACACTGAATTCGGAGCGTGCGTCCGCCGGCGGACTCCCGGCGGACGTGCCTCTGATGCGTTCGCTGGCCATGGACGGGCTGCGTCGCATGTATCGTCCCGAGGAAGGCCTGTTCGCCTTCCGGCTTCGCCGGGCGGAGGGGCAGGACCGTCTGGAGGGCGCCAGCCTTCGGTACACGGCCATCGTGCTGATTGCTTTGGCCGATGAAGCGAACGACGTGGTGTCGGCGTGCCTTCCGGCCACGGACCCGCACGCGCTTTGCGGGCGGCTTGCGGGGCACGCCGTCCGGTCGTCTGACCTGGGGGACGTGGCGTTGTCGCTGTGGGCTGCGCGGCGGTGGCGGCACGATTCCGCTGCGGCATTGCTGTCGCGGCTGCAATCCATGGGGCCGGCCCAGGGGGTGTATCCGACAGTGGAAGTGTCGTGGTGCCTGACCGCACTGACGGTGGAGCCGGCGCCGCGTCCGGACGACCGGCTGGCGGAGGCTATCGTCCGGCGGCTTCTGGCGTCGTTTCAGCCGCAATCGGCGCTGTTTCCGCATTGGCCGGCTGATGTCCACGTGTCGTGGATGAGAGGGCACGTGGCGTGCTTTGCCGATCTGGTGTACCCGATTCAGGCCCTTTCGCAGTACTACCGGGCGGTGGGCGATCCGGCGGCGCTGGACGCAGCGCGAGCGTGTGCGCGGCAGATGTGCGCGTTGCAGGGACCGGACGGACAGTGGTGGTGGCACTATGACGTGCGCACCGGGCGAGTGATCGAGAAGTACCCTGTGTATGCCGTTCACCAGGATGCGATGGGTCCGATGGCATTGTATGCGCTGCAGGCCGCCTGCGGCGACGCCTGTCCGCAGGCCATTGCCCGGAGCGTGGACTGGCTGATGCAGGCGCCGGAGTTGGACGGGTCTCTGGTGGACCGCGCGGCGAACGTCATCTGGCGGAAGGTGGCCCGGCGGGAGCCCGGCAAGCTGTCGCGCAGCGTGCAGGCGGCGGCCAGTCGCATCCATCCCGGGCTGCGATTCCCCGGAGCAGGCGTTCTCTTTCCGCCGACGGCCGTCGACTACGAGAGTCGTCCGTACCACATGGGGTGGATTCTCTACGCGTGGTCGGCGGGTGCGGCCCTGGGACGCCGACCATGACCTCCGCGACGTCTGAATCAGCCCCGGTTTGTGAGCTGTTCGGCGTGCCGATCCACGCGTTGACCATGCACCAGGTGCTGGCGGCGGTGGACCAGGCCATCCGGCAGCGCGAGCGGCTGCGGATCGGTGTGGTGAACGTCGCCAAGATGGTCAACATGCAGCGGGACGCCGAGCTGGCGGAATCCGTGTTGACGTCGGACCTCGTGCTTGCCGATGGGATGGGCGTGGTGTGGGCGTCCCGCATTCTGCGGGTGCGCCTGCCGGAGCGTGTGCCGGGCATCGATCTGATGATGCGGATGCTGGAGCAGGGGGCGAGCCGGGGGTATCGGGTGTACTGCCTGGGCGCGACGGCCGAGGTGCTGAGCACGGTGGTCGAACGGATCCGGCAACGGTTTCCCGGGGTGGTTGTGGCCGGCGCGCAGCACGGGTATTTCACGGACGAAGAGGAGGCCCGGGTGGCCTCGGACATTCGGTCGGCGGCGGCCGACATTCTTTTCGTCGCCATGACCTCGCCGAAGAAGGAGCGTTTTTTGGCCCGGTGGGGTGACGAGATGGCGGTGCCCGTCTGTCACGGGGTGGGCGGATCGTTTGACGTGCTGGCGGGCAAGGTGAAACGGGCGCCGGCGGTGTGGCAGCGCTTCGGCCTCGAATGGCTCTACCGGGTCGTGCAGGAGCCGCGGCGCATGTGGCGGCGCTACCTGGTGACCAATACGGCCTTCGGCTGGATGGTTCTGCGGGCGATGCTGTGCCCGCGGCGTTCGGGGAAGCCCCGCGAGGGGCGGCGAGGCGAGGTGAGGGGGGCGGCGGACCCTATCGAACGAGGCGGCGAGTGATCCGGGTCCTGCTGGTCTGGATATACGTGGGCGTCCTGTCCATCAACGCATGGCGCGACTGGTTCACGTCGGCGTGCGGGCTGGTCCTGATGGTTGCGGCCGTCCAGCACCCGGACATGCCTCGGAACATCGCGGGGATCCAGGGCCTGAACCCCTGGAACCTGCTGATGCTGTTCACCGTGGTTGCGTGGCTGATGATGCGGCGACGGGAGAGGCTGACCTGGGACATGCCGCGGCACGTCACGGGGATGCTGCTGGTCTATCTGCTGGTTGTGCTTGTCGCCTTCGCCCGGATGATCGTGGACCGGGAGCCGTATCTGGCGGATGAGAGCTTCCCCTTTCTCATCAGCGAGTACGTCATCAACGCCGTCAAGTGGGTGGTTCCGGGGCTGATGCTCTTCGACGGCTGTCGGAATCGTCGCCGGCTGACGCTGGCCGTGCTCTGCGTGCTGGCCGTCTACTTTCTGCTGGCGGTGCAGGTGATTCGGTGGATGCCGCTGAGTTCGGCGACCAGCGGGTTCAGCCTGATGCTTCGCAGTCGCAAGATCATTTCGAGCGAGATCGGGTTCCATGCGGTGAACATGTCCATGCTGCTGTCCGGCGGTTCGTGGGCGGTCCTCGCGGCGACGCCGCTGCTGCGCCGGCGCTGGCAGAAGCTCGCGGCCGTCGGGGCCTTCTTCGTGATCGCCCTGGGCCAGGCGTTGACGGCCGGGCGTATGGGCTACGTGACCTGGGGCGTGGTGGGCCTGCTTCTTTGTTTCCTGCGATGGCGGATCTACCTGTGGCTGTTGCCCCTGGTGCCGGTGCTGATCATGGCGGTCCTGCCCGGCACCGCGGACCGGCTGCTGGAGGGCTTCGGGGCCCGGGATGTCCACGGGGAGGCCATTGCCGACGACCAGCAGATTACCTCGGGGCGGACGGAGGTGTGGCCGCTTGTCCTGGAAAAAATCGTCCGTTCGCCGGCGATCGGCCACGGTCGGCTCGGGATGCGCCGGACCGGACTGGCGAACTACATTCTTGAGACAAAAAGGGAAGGATTCGATCATCCACACAACGCGTATCTGGAATGGATTTTGGACAACGGGTTGATCGGCTTTGTGCTCGTGATGCCGTTCTACGCGATGATGGTGTGGTATGCCGTGAGGCTGTTTCGGGATCGGGGCGATCCGGCTTGCGCGGCCGTTGGGGGAGTGGCGCTGGCCTTGCTTCTGGCGTTGCTGGTGGCGGGCATGGGAAGTCAGACGTTCTACCCGCGCGAGGGGGCGGTGGGCATGTGGTGCGCCATCATGCTGATGCTGCGCGTCTACGTGCAGCGGTTCGGCGTGCGTGCGGCCGTGCCCGGCGTCCGTGTGGCCGGCGTCCACCCGGCGGGGGGGCAGAGGCCGTCCGGGCCTTCCGGCGGGGGAGGGCGCCCGTGACGAGGCTGGCCTACATTCTGGCGGCGAGTCACTCCGGCTCCACGTTGCTGGCCATGCTGCTGGGCGCGCATCCGGAGACGTGCACGGCGGGGGAGCTGAAGGCCACGAACCTCGGCGATGTGGATCGCTACCTGTGTTCCTGCGGGACGGCGATTCGACGGTGCAGCTTCTGGACGCGCGTTCACGCGGAGATGGAAAACCGGGGTGTCTCTTTCGACATCGCCGACGCCCGGACCGACATACGCGCCGCTCCAACGCCGTATACGCGGCGGCTGTTGAAGCCCCTGCATCGGGGCCGGTTGCTCGAATGCGTACGAGATGCCGGACTGGCCCTTTCTCCGGCGTGGCGGCATCACCTGGCCCGGACGCAGCAGCGGAACGAGGCTCTGGTCGGCACAGTGGCCGCGATCACGGGGGCACGGGTGGTGATCGATTCGTCCAAGGTTGCGTTGCGTCTGAAGTACCTTCTGCGGAATCCCGGATTGGACGTGCGCGTGATTCGTCTCATTCGCGACGGTCGGGCGGTGGCGCTGACGTACGTGGACCCGGCCCGGTTCGCGGACGCATCCGACCCGAGTCGTCGGGGTGGCGGCACGGGCAGGGCGCGTGATGAGGAGAAACTCCCGTTGGCTGACGCGGCGCACGAATGGCGGCGCAGCAACGAGGAAGCGGAACACGTGCTGGCCGGGCTCCATCGCGGGCGCTGGATGCAAGTCCGATACGAAGACGTGTGCATGGATACCGAAAACACGCTGCGGCGCCTGTTTGCGTTCCTGGGCGTGGACCCGGATCGGGCCCAGCGGGGTTTTCGGAGCGTGGAGCATCACGTGATCGGCAACGGGATGCGGCTGGATTTGACCTCGGAGGTCCGGCTGGACGATCGCTGGCGTTCGATGCTGACGGAGGAGGACCTGCGGACGTTTGACCGGGTTGCGGGCGGCCTGAACCGCCGGTATGGATACACGTAGGCCCTGGAACGGACGCCGAATGGCCCGGAAACCAGACAAATCTGTCGGCGGCCCCGCGAGCGATCTGACCGGCCGCGAGCGCATGGTGCGCAACGTCATCACGAGCTGGGCGGGTGAGGCCGTGTTCATCGTGGCCGGTTTCATCATGCCCCGCATGATCGACCGGTACATCGACCAGGAATCGCTTGGGGTGTGGGATTTCGGGTGGTCCCTGGTGGCGTATTTCACGCTGGTGCAGGTGGGGATTGTCTCGTCGATCAACCGGTTCGTGTCCCGGCGTCGGGCCGAGGGCGATCCGGACGGCGTGAACGTCGTGGTCAGTTCCGTGACGTTCGTGCTGGGGATCATGGGGCTGATCGTGCTCGTACTGACGGTGGGCGCGACGGCGGGCTTGCCGCTGCTGCTGAAAGAGCAGTTGGCGGGGCACATCCATGAGGCTCGGTGGGTGGTGCTTCTGCTTCCGTGCAGCCTTGTGGTGCAGATCGTGTTCTCCGGATACGGGGGGGTGCTGACCGGCTTCCATCGCTGGGGTTTGCACAACGCGATTCTGGCGGGCGGTCACGCGGTGGTCGTCGTGGGCATGATTTGGGTGCTCATGAAGGGCGGTGGCCTGCGCGGCCTGGCGGCGGTCACCTTCCTGGGTCAACTGGGGCAATGGCTGGTGCGCGTGGTCGTGGCCCATCGGGTGTTCCCGGCGCTGCGGGTGCGACGGCGGTTCGTCCGGTGGTCGACCGCACGAGAACTGCTGACGTTCGGCGGCAAGTCCTTTGTGCCGCAAGTCGCGTCGACTCTGCTGAACCAGGCGGTTCCCCTGTTGATCTTGTACTACCTGGGCCCGGCGGCGCTGGCGCTCTATTCGCGGCCGCGCTCGCTCGTGCAGCACGTGCTGACCGTCATCAGTCGCTTTTCGCAGGTGCTTACGCCCACGACCAGCGCGTTTCAGGTGTTGGACAAGCAGCAGGAACTCCGTGATCTGCTGATCACGGCAACCCGGTACGCCGCGGCCATTGCGCTGCCCATGATCGTATTCCTTACGTTCATGGGGGCGCCGGTGCTGGCGGTCTGGATGGGGAAAGACTACCCGGATGCCCACTGGGTACTGGTCGCGCTGGCTCTGGGCAACCTGACCGTGGTCGCGCAGATGCCCGTCTGGTCCATGCTCTACGGGCTGAATGCGCACGGGCGCCCCGGGTTCGTCAATCTGATTGCGGCGGTTGCGGCCATCGGACTGGCCGTCCTGACGCTGGGCGTCTGGAGGCAGGGGCTGGTCTGGGCGTCGCTGTCCGTGGCGCTGCCCATTGCCCTGTGCAACGGCGTGTATGTGCCTCTGGCCATCTGCCGGAAGCTTCGGATGCCGATCAGGGGATACGTCGCGCAGGCGTTTCGGATGCCCGTTTTGTGCGCCATTCCGTTCGGCCTGACGTTGTTCGCCACGCGAGCGTTGCTCGGCGATCGACCGATCACGGCCCTGCTGGTGGGCATGGGCGCGGGCGGAATCGTGCTGGCCGGACTGTACTGGCGATTCATTCTGAGCGAATCGCTTCGGAGGAAGATCCTGGCCCGTCTGCGGTTCCGTCGGGCCGGCACAGGAGCGCCGTCGGGATGACGCAGATGCGAAGACAACCCGACCGGCCCCGGTTGTGCCTGGTCTCCCATGCGGCGTACGGCGCCATGACCGGCGGCACGACCGGGCACATCGGCGGCGTGGAGCGCCAGACGAGCTTCACCGCCCGGTGGTTCGCGGCGCGGGGTTATCCAACGAGCCTGGTGACCTGGGGCGAAGGACCGGTGGAAGACGAATGGGTCGACGGCGTGCAGATCATCAAGGTCTGCCCCCGAGGCGCCGGCGTGCCCGGCCTGCGGTTCTTCCATCCGCGATGGACCAGCCTGCGGACGGCCCTTGGCCGGGCGGATGCCGACGTGTGCTATCAGAACTGTGCCGAGGAGGTCACCGGCCAGGTCGCCCTGTGGTGCCGCCGGTATGGCCGGCCGTTCGTGTACTCCGTGGCGTCGCAGGCGGACTGCGATCCACGCCTGCCCACGCTGCGGCGGCGGCGGGAGCGGATTCTGTACCGCTATGGCCTGCGGCATGCGGATCAGGTGATCGTGCAGACCCGGACGCAGCAGCGGATGTTGCGAGAGGGATTTGGACGGGAATCTGTGGTGATTCCGATGCCGTGTTCGGGCCCGTCTGATGCGGAGTTCGTGGAGCCCGACCCGCCGGCGGAGGGGCGGTTTCGGGTGTTGTGGGTTGGCCGGATCTGTCGCGAGAAGCGTCCGGATCGGCTTCTGGATCTGGCGGCGGCGCTGCCCGAACTGGTGTTCGACGTGGCCGGTCCGTTCGGGGAGGATGCGTATTCGCAGTCCGTGCGCCAGCGCGCCGCCCTGTTAGGCAACGTGACCGTTCACGGCGGTGTGAATCGCGACCGGATGCCCGACTTTTACCGCGGTGCGGGTTGCTTGTGCTGCACCTCGGACGTGGAGGGGTTTCCCAACACGTTTCTGGAGGCGTGGAGCCACGGTCTGCCCGTAGTCACGACGTTTGATCCGGACGGCCTGGTGGCCGAGCACGGGCTTGGGTTCCCGGCGCGTGATGTGCCGTCGCTAGCGGCGGCGCTGCGGGCGTTGGCGACGGATCTGGGGGCGTGGCGGACGGCTTCGCGGAATGGGCGGCGGTATTACGTGGAGAACCACAGGGTGGACGTGGTTCTGCCGCGGTTTGAAGAGGTTTTCATCAACGTCGTGCGGCAGGCGGGACGATCATGACAGAGATGCCCGGCAAACTGAAGACCGCTATCGTCACGTCGTTTCCGCGGGACCCGTCGCGTCCGCACGGCGGCGTGGAGGCCGTCAGCGTGAACCTGGTTCGCGCCCTGGCCCGGCTGGACGACCTGGAAATACATGTGGTAACGACCGATCGCGCCTGCACGGCGACGACACGGGAGGCGTTTGAGGGTGCGACCCTGCACCGCCTCCCGTGGGAGGGCCGAAACGTGCTGACGCACGTGGTGGGGCCCGGGCGGCGGCGGCTGAGGAACTTCCTGGCGGACCTGACGCCCGACGTGATCCACGCGCACGATTTCTACGGCGCCATGGTCAGAGGCTTGCCGATTCCGCGGGTCTTCACGATTCATGGGTTTATCCACGCCGATACGCGGGAGGCGCGGGGGCGGTTCTTCCGCCTTCGTTCGCGGATGTGGAAGCGGGTGGAACTGGCGGGCTGGGCCGATCAACCGCACATTGTGTCCATCAGCCCGTACGTTCGCGAGCGGCTGGCGGGCATTGCCACCGGCGTCATCCACGATGTCGACAATCCCATTGCCGAGGGGTTCTTTCGGGTTTTGCGAAAGGAGCGGAAGGGAACGCTGTTCTGCGCGGCGTTGATCTGTCCGCGAAAGAACACGCTCGGGCTGGTGGAGGCGTTTGGGCGGCTGGTTGCCGACGGAGCGGACGCGCGGCTGCGCCTGGCCGGTCGTCCCATTGATGAGGCGTACCATCGCCGCGTGCAGGCCCGCAGCGAAGAGCTGGGCGTGCAGGACCGGGTGGACTGGTTGGGTGGCATTGCGGTTGCACAGGTGCAGGAGGAACTGGCGGCGGCCAGCGCGTTTGTTCTGCCGTCGTTTGAGGAGGGCTCGCCGATGGGCGTCGAGGAGGCGATGGCCGTCGGTGTGCCGGTGGTCACGTCGAACCGCTGCGGCATGCCGTACATGGTGCGTCACGGGGAATCGGGCTTTCTGATTGATCCGCATTCTTCGCAAGATATTGCCTGGCGGCTGGGCGAATTGTTGCAGGATGACGCGCTGCGCGAGCGCATGGGCGGCTTGGGCCGGCGAATCGCCGAGGAACGGTTTCATCCGGATCGTGTCGCCCGCCAGACGCGTGACGTGTACCGCGAGGCGGTTCGGGGGCACGGCCGATGAGCGGCCCCGACGTGCAGTTGCGCCGGCTGCCGTACCCGTATCGGGCCATGCTGGCCATCTGTTCCGACCTTGACGAGACGCCCGACCGTCGTGCGTACTGGGAGATTGCGCGGTTTCTGAACACCACCCAGGACACGCCGATGGGCCGCGGCGTCGGGCTGGAGGTGGGCAACACCATCTATTTCGACATGCCGCCGGGCCAATTCTCGTACTGGAACACCGATGATGCGGGCCGGGCAATGGTTCAGGCGTTGATTCGCAGCGGGCACATCGACTGCCTGCATTCCTTCGGCGACCTGGTGACCACTCGGGCGCACGCGGCGCGCTGCCTGGATGAGCTCACGCGGCACGACTGCTATCTGAAAGTCTGGATCGACCACGCGGTGGCCCCCACCAACCTCGACCCCGACATCATGAAAGGGCACGGCGATGAACCCGGCCATGCGGCCTATCACGCCGACCTGACGGTGCAGTACGGTGCGCGTTTCGTGTGCCGCGGGCGGGTGACGAGCGTCATCGGGCAGGACGTGCCGCCGCAGTTCGGCGGGTTGTTCCAGGTGAGTCACCCCGTCGCTTCCCTGCGCACCCTGGCCAAGGAGCGGGTGAAACACCGGCTTGCCCGGCAGGGGAACGCCAAGTATGCCATGCACGCCCCCAACCGTGTGACGCGGCCGGTGCGCCTGCGCGACGGGACGCCGGCCACCGAGTTCATCCGTTGCAACCCGCACTGGGGCGGCGTGAGTTCGTGCGACACGGGTCGGGCGATCGGACAGATCCTGACCGCGGGCGTTTTGCGCCGGCTGGTGCAGCGGGAGGGGGTTTGCATTCTGTATACGCACCTAGGCAAGGTGGACGATCCGCGAGTACCGTTTGGCCCATCCGCGGTGGCCGGCTTTCGGCGACTGGCGGAGGCGCGGGACGGGGGCAGCATTCTCGTGTGTACCACGCGGCGGCTGCTGGGCTACCAGGCCGCCCGCGACGCCCTGCGGTTTACGGCCCGTCATGAGGCGGATACGGTGATCATCGAGGCGGAAGGGGATTGGCAGGCGGCGCCGTTTGCCTGTGCCGGTCTGAGTTTCTATGTGCCGCACGAGGCGGATTGTCGCCTGTTGATCAACGGCCGGAGCGTGGAGAATGTGCGGCGGAACCCGACGGACCATACCGGCCGGGGAAGCGTTTCGGTTCCGTGGCCGTCGCTGGAGTTTCCCAGCTTGTGACCCAGAGTTGGAGCCCATCTTCCACCGAGTCCGTCCGGGAGCGTCCGGCCGTGCAGAGTCGGCGTCTTCGAGCTGCCGCCTGCCAGCCGGCTGCCGTTCGGGGCGTGGTGTGGCTGCTGTGTCACACAGTTGTGGCAGCAGTCAACGTGTGCGTGAGCGTGTGTCTGGCTTGGCGGGGACCGCGTCGGCCGGCCGCGACGAAGCGGCCCGCGCGGATCGTCGTGACCGGCGCCTTCGTTGCGGACAACTGGGCCGCAGCGCTGCTCCAGCCGCCGGCGCTGTCGCCGCGCAGTGCGCACGTTTGGGCGGTTTCGGATCGCCCGATGGCCCCTATCCCCAACGTCACCTTCGTCAGTCCGCCCGAATGGCTTGTGCGCGTGGTCGGGCGGGTCCCGGCCCGCTCGGTGATGTTCGCCCTGACCTGCCTGGCGCGCCGAGCCGATCTGGTTGGGGGGTACCATCTGCTTGTGAATGGCTTGCTCGCGTTGGTGATCGCGAGAGTGCTGGGGGCCGCCGCGATGTACGTCAGCGTGGGCGGCTGGTCGGAGTTTCTGGCGGGCGGGGCATACAGCGGGCACGTGCTCTTCGGACGCCTGGGTCGGGAGGATCGGTCCCTGGAGCGAGCGATGCTCCGGGCGATCCGCGGCTTTGACCTGACCGTGACCATGGGTTCGCAAGCATGCACGCTTTTCGGCGGGCTGGGTGTTCCTCGTGTGGCCGTCCTGCCGGGCGGTATCGACGCGACTCGGTTTCGCCGGGACACCGAAGACCCGCCGAAGGATATCGATGTGGTTGTGGTGGCTCGGTTGGACGCCGTCAAGCGCCTGGATGTTTTTCTCCGGGTGGTGGCGGAAGTCGCCCGGCGTGTGCCGTCGGTCTCCGCGGCCATCGTCGGTACCGGACCGGGCCTGCACGACCTTCAGCGGCTGGCGGACGAACTGGGCCTGCGTGACCGCGTGACTCTCGCCGGGTACCAGCCGGACATCGCGGCGTGGCTGCGACGCGCAAAGGTGTTCCTGCTGACCTCCGATTCCGAAGGTCTTCCGCTGTCCGTTCTGGAGGCCATGACCTTCGGGCTGCCCGCGGTCGTGTCGGACGTGGGAGAGCTGCGGGATTGTGTGCGCGACGGATTCAACGGCTGCCGGGTTCCCGCAGGTGACGTGAGTGGGTATGCCGAATGCGTGGCGTCGCTGCTGCTGGATGAGCCGAGGCGTCGGCGCTCGGCGCACGAGGCCATGCGCACGGCTCGGGAATACGACGTCCACACCATGTCGGCGCGCTGGAGCCGGGTCCTGGCGGACCTGGGCTTTGCGGCGGGCCGGCGGACCCCCATTCCCAACTGGGGACGGGTTCTGGACGCCGGAGCAGAGGCGTGGACGTTTTTCCTGAACGACGCTTCGCCTCAGGAAAGGCCGGGTGTGGAGCTGCTCCTCCTGGGTGATGTTGCCCTGGCCGCGGGCGTGGCGAATGTGATGGATCTGCATGGGGTGGGGTTTCCGTTCGAGCGGTTGCCGGCGGAGTTTCTTGGCGCGGACTTCGTCTGCTTCAACCTAGAATGCTGCCTCTCCGACCGAGGGGCGCTGTGGGAGCCGAAGCCGATCCACTTCCGCGGGAAGGCGGAGCACCTGGACCTGTTCAAGTCGGTCCGCGGTCGACTCATTGCCAACGTGGCGAATAATCATTTCCTCGATTACGGCGAGGAGGCGGCCCTCGATACGCTGGCCGCGCTGCGCGATCGCGGAATGGCCTGTATCGGCGCGGTTGGAGAGGCGGCGGAGCCGCAGCCGCTTGTGCTCGATACGCCGGCCGGTCGGGTGGGGTTGCTGGCGTTTTCGCCCGCCGCTCATGGGTTGCCGGGCGACGCACGGGTGAACCTCGTCCGCCCCGGAGTGGAGATGGCGGCTGCGCAGGTGGCCGCGGCCCGTGGAACCGTGGACGTTCTGATCGTCTGCGTGCATCAGGGTGTCGAGTACACGTTGCACGTGGACCGACGCAGCCGCACGACGGCGCAACGTCTGGTGGACGCGGGCGCCGACTGCGTGATCGGGCATCACACGCACGTCATTCAGCCGCTGGAACTGTACGGCCGGGGTCTGATCTGCCACGGAATCGGCAATTTCCTGATCGACGTCGATCCGCGGCGTCGGCCCCATGCGGCGCAGACGCTGGCCGTGCGTGTGACTGTACGTGGTGGTGAAATCGAACGTGTGTGCCTGGAGCCGTTTGAAATCACCCCGCGTTTGCAGCCGGTGCCACTAGAGGGCGAGGCGCGGAGGGTGCTGGCGCGCTCGCTGGCCGTTCGGTCGCAACGGCTGACCGGCTCTGTGGGCACGTTGCGTAATGATCTCGGCGCAGGGCTCGCGTGGTCGCTCGACAAGGCGGCGGCCGTGGCGGACATGGTCCGCCGGCGCGGGTTGATAACGGCGATTCGCTATTATGGTCGGCGTGTGACGGGCCGATCGGGTTGACGGGAAGGTTGCCGTGCAGAAGGCGTTTTCAGCCAGGAACCTGTGGGAACGGTCGCCGCGGATCGTGCGGCGCGTGGCGGGCGGTGCGCTGGGGATTGTGCCGCTGTCCGTTCTGCTGGGCGCGGCCTTCCGGCGTCATCGGCGATGGGTGCGGGAGTCGGAACGCTGGACGGTGGACCAGGTGCGCGACTATCAGTTGGACGCCGTTCGCCGCGTCCTCCGGCTTGCGTATGAGAACACCGCGTACTACCGGCGCACATTCGATGCGGCCGGGTTCCACCCGGGATGGCTTCACCGGCTGGATGATCTCCAGAAACTTCCGACGACGGATAAGGGTACGCTTCGCGGCCACCTCCGCGAAATGTGTACGCGGCCGGCCACTGGTGCGGATGTGGACTGCGTCACGACCGGCGGCACCGGCGGTGAGCCGTTGGGCTTCTACATCGGCCGCGATCGATCCGCCATCGAGTATGCTCATCTGGTTACGGCCTGGGAGCGCGCGGGCTACCGGTTGGGGATGCCGATGGCCGTGTTCCGCGGAAGAGTGGTCGAGCCCGATGCCGCCGGTCTGCGTCACGAGTATGACCCCTTGTTGCGTCATCACTACTACTCGAACTTCCACATGACCGACGAGAACATGCACCGGTACATCGAGCATGTGAGCACCATCGGCCCCTGCGTGCTGCACGTGTACCCATCGTCCATCGCCGCCCTCACGCGCTTTCTAATGCGAACCGGTCGACCTGCACCGGCCAACGCGCGCGCGATTATTGCCGAGTCGGAGATCGTGTATCCCGAGCAACGGCGACTGGCAGAGGACGTTTTCGGCTGCCGGTTCTTCTCCGGCTACGGTCACACCGAGAAAGTAGTGGCCTCGGCGGAATGCGAGCAGTCGACGGACCAGCACGTTTTTCCGACGTACGGGTACTTTGAGTTGCTGGACCCCGAAGGCCGCCCGATTGCCACGCCGGGCCGGATGGGTGAGATTGCGGGCACGGGGTTCATCAACACCGTTGTGCCGTTCATCCGGTATCGGACGGGCGATTACGCGACGTACGTTTCAGATCGCTGCGGCGCCTGCGGTCGTGCCCATGTGTGCGTTCGCGACATCGCCGGCCATCGCACGCAGGAGGTCCTGGTGGCGGCCGACGGGGCTCGCATCTCCTGGACTGCCCTGAACATGCACGACAACACGTTTGACCGCGTGCGGCAGGTGCAGTTCTTCCAAGATACGCCCGGCCGGGCGGTGCTCCGGGTGGTCGCGGCCGAAGGATTCAGCGAGGCTGACCGGCGGCGGATTCAGGAGGGCCTGGGCCGCAAGTTCGACAACCGGCTGGCGTTTGCCGTGGAACTCGTGGACGCCATCCCGCTGACGGGGCGGGGGAAGGCCATCTACGTGGATCAGCGTCTTCCGGTGGAGTGACCGATGCCGCAGCCAGAATCAACTCGCGATCCTGCCGTGTCGGTCGTCATCCCGGCCTACAACGCCGAGTCGTGCGTCGGTCGGGCCATCCGCAGCGTGCTGGTGCAGACGCATCCCGTCCGGGAGATCATCGTGGTGGACGACGGGTCGCGGGACGCGACGCGGGCCGTCGTTCAGGAGTTCGGCGTACCGGTTCGATACATTCACCAGGTCAACGCGGGTGTCTCCGCCGCTCGGAATCACGGCATTCGGGAAGCGGTTGGGGAGTGGATCGCGTTTCTGGACGCGGATGACGAGTGGCTGCCGGACAAGCTGGGCCGTCAGGTGGAGTTGCTGAAGGCCAGGCCGGACTTGCGCTGGTGCGGCTGCAGCCCCGCCTATGTACGGGGCGGGGAGGCGACACCGGCCGAGGTCCCCGCATCCCTGCACGAGACCCTGCGCGAGGCCGGTGCCATTCCGTTTTTTGAGGGCCTGCGGCGGGGCCTCGTCTTCCAGACCAGCGGTGTTGTGGTGGAGGGAACGGTCCTGGCGGAGGCGGGGGGGTTCGATGAGTCGCTCCGGGTGAACGAAGACCGGGACCTCTGGTGGCGGATCGCGTTTCGGTATCCGTCGGTCGGGTATTGCCCGCAGGTGTCGTATCATTTCGTCTTGGATCAGGCGGACAGCCTGACGAAGCAGGTCCACGACCGGAGCCCGCACGTGCAGTCGCTGTGCCGTCACCTTCGCGATGCGGAGTCGGCCCGGGCTGATGTTCGTAGCGCGTTCCGTTCCTATGCCCGAAAGCTCGCCCTGGACTACCTGGTCCGCGCGGCCGTCCGGGAGATCACGATCGGCGCCGATGCCCGTGACGAGTTGCTGCGGCATTTCCCCCTCCGCACGAGCGAACGAGTTCTGCTGGGGGCCGTGCGCTTGCTGCCCCGTTCCCTCGCGATCCGCATCGTGCGCCGGTTCAGCCTGTGAACCACGGCGCGGCTGCGTTTACACGGGTTGTCGTGTCTGTTAGGCTCACCGCTTCGATCGCGGTTTGGGGACAGGCTGCCGGAGCAGGTGCGAGCAACGCCGGTGAACGTGATTCTTTATGCCATGGACGCGCTTCGAGCGGACCACGTCCACGCCTACGGGTATGCGCGGCAGACGACACCCGTGTTGGATCGTCTTGTCCGGCAGGGCGCCGCGTTCACGCGCTGCTACGCCCAGGGTGGCTGGACGGCCCCGTCCGGGGCCGGCGTCCTCTCCAGCCAGTACCCATCCGCCACGGGCATTCGGAAGATGCGGGACCCGCTGAATCCGGCCATTCCGTGGCTGCCCGAAATCCTGCGCGGGAAGGGCTTTGAAACCGCCGGGTTCTCGGCGATTTACCAGGTCAGCAAGCTGCGCGGCTTTGACCGGGGCTTTGACGTGTTCTGCGATCTGTTCAAGGACAGCCGGACGATGCAGCGCTGCCGCGACCGCGGCCAGGATGCCCGCGGCGACGACTACTGCCTTCCGCTTTCCGAAGACGTGCATGCGCGGGCCCTGGAATGGCTGGACGGCCGCGCCGATCCCGGCGCACCGTTCTTCCTGTTTCTCTGGTCCATCGACACGCACGAGCCGTTCCGCCAGCCCGCGCGCTGCAACGTCGACGTGGACCCCGCGTACCGGGGGCACATTGACGGCACGGGCCGTCCGTTTCGCTGGATTCGACACCGGGGGGACCTGCAGCAGGTCATCGATCTGTACGACGGGGCCCTTCGATACCAGGACGAGCAGTTGGGCCTGCTGATTGAAGAGCTGGCGCGGCGGGGCGTGTGGGAGGACACGCTTCTGGTGGTGTTCGGCGACCACGGCGAGATGTTCTTTGAGCACGGCATCGCCGGGCACGGCAAGTTTCCGTGGGAGGGGGAGCTGCGTGTCCCGCTTGTCCTGCATCACCCGAAAGCGGGGCCGACGGGTGTTCGATGCGACGCGCCCGTGCATCTGCTTGACGTGGCGCCGACCGTCCTGGACGTGCTGGATCTTCCTGCCGTGCGCGGATTCCGCGGACAGTCGCTCCGACCGGTCCTGGAAGGGCGGACCGACCGTGTTCATGAGGCGATCGTGCTGGACCTGCCGTTTCCGCACGACCGCGAAGAACACGCTCGGGTCGTGCTGGAGGACCGCTGGAAGTACATCGAATACGTGCCGCCGCCGCGAGCGGTTCGCGTACGCCGCCTGTGGAAGGAGTTCTGGCGGGCGCTGAGCGTGCTGCTGCGGCCGCGTGCCTTGCCGATTCTCTTCGGGCACCGGTTCCAGCGGGGCCTGCGCGGGTTTCTCCAGTCGTGCTGCGTGGAGCCCATCCGCTTTCTGCTCGGTCGCCCGACCCGGCAACTGTACGACGTGCAGGCGGATCCGTGGGAACGGATCGACCGGCTTGGCGACCGGCCGGACATCGCGGACCGGCTGGTGCAACGCCTGGCGGTCCTGAACGAGCAGTCGAGCGGGAACGAACGAGCGGCCCCGGCCTGCCATCTGGAGGCCGAGGACGAGCGGAAGATTGTCGATCACCTCCGGAGGCTGGGCTACCTGGATTGATGCGCGGGCTCATGCGTGTGTCAGCGCTCGAAGGCGCCGATGTCATGACGGCTGCCCAAGGGCCGCGGGGTGCCGTCGTAATCGACCTGAATGTCCAATCCGTACAAGCTGCGGAACGTCCCGTAGACGTCGGGAATCGTGCCGGCGTTGACGGCCGGGCTGTCCGGCCGCAGGTGAAGGTCTCGCGCGGCCGCATTGACGAACCGGGGGTCTGCCTCGAGGTTGTTGTCACCCGTGCCCGATCCTGCGCGGAACAGCGGAATCGTGCTGTACGTTCTGCCGCCCCACAGAATGCTGATGGACCCGCCGGGCTGGTGGAACAGGTCGTACCGACTGGTGGAGTTTGCCGCGGTCGCGCCGCTGCCGCCGCTGATTTCGATGTGCGGGCCGCCGGACATGCCGGCGAGGATGTTGCCGGTCAGTCTCATGCCGGTGCCGTTCTCGTAGCGGATGCCGCTTCCCAGGTTGTAGAGTGTATTGGCCGCGATATGGGCGAGTTGCCCGTTGTTCCAGAACGTCATGCCCATGTCGCAATCGTGAATCACGTTGCCGATGAAGTACACGTTGCCACCCGGCCCGCCGTCGTTGCTCGGGCCGTTGATGCCCCAGGTCGTATTGTACAGATGGTTGTAGATGAACCAGAGGTTGTAGGGCCCGTACTGGTAGGCCAGCCCCTTGGCGGTGGACCATGACGTGTCGATCACATCATGTACCTCGTTTTGGGAGAAGATGACGTCGCGGGCCTTCTTGACGGTAAGTCCCGATTGGCGGACGTGGTGGACGTGATTGCGCCCCACATAGATGTGGTGCGCCGGACGGTCTCCGGTGCTGTCGAGGAACCCGGAGTTGACCTGGAGGCCCGAGCCGCTGCAGTTGAAGATCTCATTGTCCACAATCCAGACGCGGTTGGCGTGGTGCCCCACCACGAACCCATGGCGGTCCTCGTCGCTGGGGGACGTGAGTGTCCCCATGTCATGCACGCTGTTGGCGTAGAAGACGACGTCCGTGACCGTCGTGGGGGAGGACCCGTCCCAGCTTCCCGTCGCCACGAGCCCGGCCCCGCCGCCCCGGGCGTTTCGGACTTCGCAGTGGCGGATCGCGACATGATGGGAGGGGCCCAGCACGTTGGCCTGGACGGCCGTGCCGTTGAAGTCGATGTTCTCGATGATGAAGTACGTGCCGCGAAACGTGGTTTCGATCGTGATGGCGGGCCGAGATGCAGAATTGCCGCGGATGAAGACGGGCTGGTTGGGGGTGCCGTCCCCTCGAATCACGGACATCGAGCTGGAAGAGTACGTGCCGCCATGCACGTACACCACGCTTCCCGCGGCCAGTGTCGACGGGATGGTGCGCCGGGGCCGGGACGGGCTGCCGTTCGGGTTGTTGGTGTCCGTGGCGGCCGATGCGCCGGCGTTCACGTAATGGGTGTAGTAGTCTGCGCTGCCGTACTTGTTCTCGACGGTTTCGCTGATCCCGAAATCCGGAGTGGGAATTCCGATGGGTGGCTGCCATCCCGAGGGTGTCTCGCAGGTGTCGGTTGCCTCGTTGCAGATCAGCCCGGGTCCGCACGGCCTCGGACCCGCCGCACAGGTCCCGTTCACGCATCGTTCCTGTCCGTTACAGAACAGGCCGTCATCGCACTCGGCGTCGCTGCCGCACGTCTGAGACCCGTCGGGGGGCTCCTCGTCCGGGACCTCGATGTCGCCCGGTGACGCCGGGTTCGTCGTCAGCCCGTCCCAGTAGCGGCCGCCCGGGTCCATGCTCCAGATGCCGTAGGTGCCGTGCATGCGTCGGTCGGTCTTTGCGTCGTAGCATTCGATCTGCCAGCCGGGGGGCTCGGGTGTTCCGTCTTCCCACACGTTCGCCCGGATTTCCGTCCGCGAGCCTGTGTCCGAGACGGCGACCCTGAACCGGTACCACACGCCTGGTTGCGGCACGACACCCGTGGTTGTGGTGCCGCCGGAAACCTCCCATCCGTGCGGATGGGGGGCGATGTGGAACTCGCCGCCGTCATACTGGCGGAGCCGATAGTACGAGTCGCTGTTGGGGTAATCTGAGAAGAACGTGACGCCGATTCCGCCGGCCGCGTTGTCCGCCCGCATGCGCCCCGTGTACTCGTAGGAGGACCAGCTTTCGCTGCCGCCCCCCACATAGTGGGAATGGATGTTCACCTCCGGCGAGACCGTTCCGAAGACCCTCCGGGCGTCCACGTTGTACAGATCGAAAAGGGAGTCATCTTCTTCCAGGCTGTTGGCCGGTCCGGTATCCATCCACCGACCCGGGGTCAGGTCCTTCCGCAGAGCGGTGAAATGTTGTTCCGTTTGGTTTGTGTGAACGGGCGGGAAGGTCCGCTCGACCGGTTCAAACGTGTACTCGATGTGCTGCGGTGTGACCGTGCCCGTCCATCCTGCGGGCACCTGGAAGGTGTAGGTCCCGTCGGTCCGGGTGATTGCCGTTCCCGGTACCGCTCCGGGGGCCGACAGGACGACTCCCGCAACGGGAAGGCCCTCTTCATCCCTTATTTCCCCCATAACCACCGCCCGGACAGAGACATGCCCGGTCAGTCCCCTCGTCTGACTGCTCACGCATCCGGACGTAAAACCTGCTGCCGTAAGCGTAAGCATCACGGTGTAGGCGCCCGGAGTGACGAACTGGCGCGTGATCACGCTGTGGGTCTCCAGGGGGCCGGATTCGACGTCACCGCCGATCGTCCAGGTGTACGTGCCTTCGGGAAGCGGCCCATCGTCCACCGTCACCGCGCGGCATGTGCTTGTCAAGGGACTTGGACCGTCCAGGGGGTCAATCCGAAACTGAACCGTGGGGTGGATCGGTCGTCCCGCCGCGCTCGGCGGATTTGTGGACTCTCCACCGGTGTCCGGCGGAGGCGGTTCCGGAACAGTTGCTCCGTCTTCGGGCGCACCGGCCCGTGCAGACGGGTCGGGGGAATCCACATATGTGGCGGATCCGTTCGGTTGGGCTCGAGACGCCGGGCGGGGTTGGCTCTGACAGCCGGCCGGCAGGATGACGGAAAGGGTCATCAGCGCGACGGCGCGGGGGAATCGGCGGGATAGTCGGCCACCTTTCAACGCCGCAGTGGGGTCGACCATCGTTTCACGCGCCGGATCCGTCCTAGCGAAGCCTGTGTGTTCTCGGGGGTCCATGGGGAGTCTGTTGGCCTGGGCGCAAGCCCGTTCGTTCCGCCCTGCCCCGGATTGCGGTGTCTACGCGGACTCCGTCGCCCTTTCCGGGCTGGTGTGTCGGCAGGGTCTTTTGCAGGAATGCCGCCCCTCGCCGTTGCGCCTGCGGTGTCGGGGCGAACGCGCTGCCTTTCCCGAACGCGGATTATGGGGTCTGTTTCGCCGGTGTCAACGGAAAAAGGGGAAACAACGGGATTCAGGCGAGATGTCTGGTCGGGGTCCGAGAGATTCTGGGTAAGCCGTTTCCACGAGGCCGGTTAGGTTGCCCGGGGGCTGGCTCCTCACGCACCGGATGCGTCCTGTGGCTGCGGGTGTGGTCCAGCGGGCTGTCCGGCAAGGCGAGGAAGGCGCGCCCCGTGCGGCCGTGGAATTCACAGCCTGCCCAGCCGGGACGCGCCTTCCAGGCTCATTTGCCGTGGGTCATCGTTCGTAGGCGCCGATGTCGTGGCCCGCGTCTGCGTTGCGTGGGTTGCCCTCCGAGTCCACCGCGATGCTGACGCCGAAGAGTGACTCGTAGGTCGCGTACAGCGAGGGCATGAGCCCCTCGTCGACGCACGGACTGTCCGCCAACAGGTGGAAGTCGCGGTTGGCCGGGTTGGCGAAGCGCGGGTCCGCCTGGAGATTGCCTGCGCCCTTGCCCGTACCGGTCTGCAGGGCGGACACGCCGTTGTAAACGACGCCGCCCCACTCGAAGCTCACGGTGCTTCCCCCGTTGTAGAACAGGTCGTGGGTCGTGGTGCTGGCGGCGGCGGTGGCGCCGCTTCGGCCGAGCACTCGGATGGACCGGCCGGTCACGTTGGAGAGGATGTTGTTACTCAGGTGCATGGCCGGTCCGTTGTCGTAGTTGATCCCGGTGCCCACGTTGTGGATGGTGTTGGCCACCATGTAGGCCGTCTGCAGATTGTTCCAGAAAATCATGCCCTGGTCGCAATCATGGATGACGTTTCCCACGAAGTAGACGTTTCCGCCCGGGCCGCCGTCGTTGCTGGGTCCGTTGATGCCCCAGGTCGTGTGGTGGAGGTGGTTGTAGATGTACCAGAGGTTATACGGTGCGTACTGGTACGCGAGACCCTTGGCGGTGGACCACGGGGTGTCAATGATGTCGTGTACGTGGTTTTGCGAGAAGACGATGTCCCGCGCCCTTTTGACGGTCAGTCCGGATTGCCGGACGTTGTACACGTGGTTGCGCCCGACGTAGACGTGATGGGCCGGCCGGTCTCCCGTCTCGTCCAGGAAACCGGAGTTCACCTGCAGGCCAGAGCCGCTACAGTTGTATATCTCGTTGTCAAGCATGAAGATGCGATTGGCATGGTGTCCGATGACCACCCCGTGATGGTCCTGGTCGGTGGTGGCGTCCAGGTCGCCCAGGTCGTGCAGCGTGTTGTCGTACAGGACGATGTTGTGGACGACCGTCGGATCGTCACCGCTCCAGCTTCCCACCACGCAGATTCCCGCGCCGTTGCCGCCGGCGTTGCGGACTTCACACCGTCGGATGGCGATGTGGCTCGACGGCCCCAGCACGTTCACGGCCACCGAGGGTCCGTCGAAGTCGACGTGCTCGACGACGAAATAGGAGCCCTTGAAGACGGTGTCAATGGTGATTTTCGGCCTGGCCGCCGGATTGCCGCGGAGGAAGACGGGGGACGCTGGGGTCCCGTTGCCCGTGATCGAGCGCATCGCGGTGGTGGAGTAGGTCCCACCGGCCAGGTAGACCACGCTGCCCGCGGGAAGGCTGGAGGGCACGGTCACCCTTGGCGTGCTCGGACTGCCGTTGGGGTTGTTCGTGTCCGTGGCGGAACCGTGTTCGTTGTTCACGAAGTGGGTGTAGTAATCGGCGGCGCCATACGAGCCTTCGACCGTTTCGTGGATGCCGAACTCGGGGTGCGGCACGCCGATGGGGGGCGACCAGCCCGAACCGCCGGTGCAGGTGTCGGACTCCTCATCGCAGGTCTGGCCCGCGCAGGGGTTGGGTCCCGCCACGCACGTGCCGTCGCTGCACGTTTCACTGCCGTTGCAGAACAGTCCGTCGTCGCAATCCGCGTTCACGAAGCACTCGACGCACCGGTCTGCGCTCTCGTCGCAGAATTCACCGGGACAGGGATCGGCGCCCG
>CAZPHH010000024.1:33321-54342 GCA_964586145.1 uncultured Phycisphaeraceae bacterium
ACGCACCGGTCTGCGCTCTCGTCGCAGAATTCACCGGGACAGGGATCGGCGCCCGTCTGGCATGATCCGCCGACACAGGATTCGGCGCCGTTGCAGAACAGTCCGTCCCTGCAATCCTCGTTGCCGAGGCACTCGACGCACCGGTCTGCGCTCTCGTCACAGAATTCACCGGGACAGGGATCGGCGCCCGGCTGGCACGATCCGCCGGCGCAGGATTCAAGGCCGTTGCAGAACAGGCCGTCGTCGCAGTCGGAATCCAACATGCACTCCGGCTGGGGGCTGCCTCCGCCATCGCCGCCTCCGCTTCCGCCACCGCTGCTGCCGGCGGCGGGCTCGATCCGGACGGCGGTGTCGTCCGACGCCGTCATGTCGCCCGCCCAGACGGTCAGTCGGAAGACGCAGATCTGGGCATCGGCAACGCTCGCCGGTGCCGTGAACGAGGCCACTGCGGACTTCGCGTTTTGCAGGGTTACAGACGGTCCGCTCGTCTGCGTCCACTGGTACGCCAGTTTCGTGTTGCCTGGCCCACTGCTCTGGCTGCCGTCCAGGGTGACCAGGGCGCCGGCCGCGACGGATTGGTCGGCCCCGGCGTTTGCCACAAGAACATCGGCCGGCTCGACGACGTGGAGCACCTTCACGGTGAGGGTGTCCTCCGATTCACCGGTGTCATTGCTGACGTGGAGCCGGAAGACGAGGTCGGTATCTTCCGCGACCTGCGGCGCCTGGAAACAGACGATCGCGGGGTTTTCGGCGGGCGTCAGCGTGACAGCCGGGCCGCTGATCTGGGTCCACTCGTAGTTCATGCCCGCCTTGGCGTGGCTCGCCCAGCCGTCGAGGCAGATTCTGTCGCCCTCGAACACTTCCAGGTCGGGACCGGCCAGCGCGACGGGCGCCGCGTCCCAGAGCTCGGGGATGCGGACCGTCAACCACACCTGGAACAACAGAGTCCCGCTCAAGTCGTAACCGCGAGCGATGACCAGAAAGTCGCCGGAATTGCTGAATATGTAGTTCAACTCGACGCCGGTGTGCGGCTGTCCGTCGCCGAAATCCCATTCCACGCGGATGTCGTCGAACGCCGAGCCGCCCGGCTCGAGGGAGAAGGCGTACTCGCCGGGAGTTCCCTCACCCACGGCGTCGACCGCGATTCGATAGGCGGCCGTATTGTCTAGTGAGCCGCCATCGTCGATGATCAGGTCCTGGGTGTCCCGGCCGTCGGGGTCGCCTCCGGCGTCGTCGGCCGCGGATGCCGATGCGGGTGAGAACTGCCCGCAACCGATCGCGGTTGCGAGAAGGAGAGCGAACACGGACGAGCACAGCGCGAATCGGAACCAATGGGAGTGCGTTTTCACGTTGGGGTCCTCCAGCTGGAAGGTCGTGTATGGTGGTTTTCCTGGTTTGCCCAAGCTGTGTGCCTTCCTAAGGGGTACGATTCGGATGAAGGCCCACGCAAGGTACGATAGCCTGCGTCGAGAGTGTGTATCGGACGACGTGAAGAGGCCATCGAGGAAGCGTTCGCCCCATAAGGTAGACATGCGCAGGGATCGCCGAATGCACGCGCAAAACGTGCGCCGTTCCGAAGCGGGGGCAGGCTGCCGCGGATCTTGCGTCGGGCGGCGGGAAAACGTGGAGTTCGTTCTGCGCGGGTTGTACCATATGGGCGGAGGCGAGCGATTGTCCGGCCGCGCGGACCCCAATGGGGCCGGACGGCTGTGATCTTCGGAGCACAAGGCGGAAGCGAGATGGAGTCTTCGAGGACATCATTCGGGATCGCCCTGAGCGTTGCGGTGGCGATGCTCGTTGCCGGCGGAATGGCGGATCGGCGAATGGTCAGAGAGCTGGAGGGCGTGGGGATGCCTCGGGCGTTGTGGCCGGGCGCCCTGTCGGCGCTCCCGTTGCACCTGGGAGAATGGACGGGACACGAAATCCAGCTTGATCCGCGCGTGGTTCGGGCTACGGACACAGAGGACCACGTCAGCCGGGTCTACGCCCGGCCGGGAAGCCTCGAGGCCCTGTCACTCTTCGTGGGCTATGGCGTGCGCCTGCGCGATCTGTCCCGGCACCGGCCCGAGGTGTGCTACCCCAGCGCCGGATGGACGCTCGAGGGGATGACCGACCGCACGCTGAGGACGGCGGATGGGACGGAGGTGCCGGTACGGACCTACTGGTTCTCGCGCGGAGGGCTGCGTTCGGCCTGGGTCGCCGTGTTGAACTACTTCATTGTGGACGGCAACCCGGTGCGAGACGGAGGCACCCTTCGCTGGCGGTCGTGGAGAACGGCCGGAGGCGCGTCCCAGGTGGCCCAGGTGCAGATCGCCTGTGTGAGCATGGATCGCGCGGACGAGACGATGGACGTCGTGGCCGGGTTTGCCGCCCGTGTGGCGCCGATGGTTGCCGAACTGCTTCGGGAACCGGTCGCGGAAGGAGCGCCGCAGGATGAGTGACCCTCCCACGCCGGTCGCGCCGAGTGAGAAACCTGCCTTGTGGCGCGGGGCGTGGCCGGCGGCTGCGATCCTGGCGGTGGCGCTGGCGTGGTCTTTCGCCGGCACGCTTGCCGGTTTGTGGAGAGACTGGGGCTCCGACGACAACTACTCGGTCGGCGCGCTCGTGCCGATCGCGGCGCTCCTCATCCTGTGGATTCAGCGGGATCGCTTTGCGGGATCTTCCGTCCGCGTGTGCTGGTGGGGTGCGGGCGTGGTACTAGCAGGCCAGGCCCTGCGGTTCTTCGGCGTGGTCTTCCTGTTCGAGTCGGCCGAGCGGTACGCCCTTTGGCTGACGGTGGTCGGGCTGGTGCTTTGGCTGACCGGTCCGACGGTGACGTGGAGGGCCCGGTGGGTCCTTCTGTTTCTGCTGTTGGGGGTCCCGTTGCCCGGGCGTGTACACAATGCAATTTCAGGCCCGCTTCAGAGCGTCGCAACCCGGGGGGCGGTTGTGGGTCTGGAGATGCTGGGGGTGACGGTCCTCCGGCAGGGCAACGTCGTGGTGCTGAACGACGAGGTGCCCGTGGCCGTTGCGGAGGCATGCAGCGGCTTGCGGCTGCTGACGGCGTTTGCCGTGGTGACGGCGGTGATGGCGTTTCTGGTCCGCCGTCCCGTGTGGCAGAAGGCCGTGGTTCTGGTTTCGTGCGTGCCGATTGCCGTTGTGTGCAACGTGCTGCGGCTGACGGTGACCGCGATGCTGTTTCTGGTCGTCGAGGGGGAGACGGCGGAGTGGTTCTTCCACGACTGCGCCGGTTTCTTCATGATGCCGTTGGCGGTGGGGGCGGTGTTCCTGGAATTCTGGGTCTTGTCGAAACTTGTCCGAACGGACTCGGGCACGGGGAATTGACCGGGTCTGATGCGGGGCGTACGATCGACTTGATGTGAGCACATCGGCGGACCTGCGCGAGAAGGTCGTTCGAGTCGTGACGGTGGGAGCGTTAAGGATGGTTCCCCGAGTGTCCATCGGGTTACCCGTGTACAACGGTGAGAGTTACCTTGCCGAGGCGCTGGATTCGCTTCTGGCGCAGACCTGCGCGGACTTTGAGCTGATCCTTTCCGACAACGGGTCGACGGACGGCACGGAACGCATTTGTCGGGCGTATGCCGCGCGGGACTCGCGCATCCGGTATTGCCGTGTCGAGCAGAACCGGGGGGCCGCCTGGAACTTCAACCGGGTGTTTGATCTGGCGACGGCGCCCTACTTCAAGTGGGCCGCGCACGACGACCGCTGCGCGCCGACCTACATTGAGAAGTGCCTGGAGAAGCTGGAGGGTGATCCGAGCCTGGTGATGTGTCACAGTAAGGTCACGGTGATCGATGAGGCGGGCCGGCCCGTGGAGGACTATGGGGTGGAGCTGGGTCGTGTTGACTCGCCGAGGCCGCGAGATCGCTTCATCGACACCATTCTGATTCGGCATCGGTGTTATCACGTCTTCGGCGTCATGCGACGGGAGGTGCTGGCCCGGACGCCGCGGATTGCCAACTACATCGGCTCGGACCTGCCCTTGCTGGCGGAGTTGAGCCTGCGGGGTCGCTTTTGCGAGCTTCCGGAACGGTTGTTCATTTCGCGAGATCACGTGCAGCGGTCGGTGCGGGCGACCCTTGCGAAGATGCCGGCGTGGTTTGATCCGAATTGCGACGGCAAGGTCGTGTTCCGATACTGGCGGTTTCTCTGGGAGTACCTGCGTTGCGTTCGCCTGGCGCCGCTGGCTTTGGGTGAGCGGCTGGCGTGTTATGCGCGGATCGGACGCTGGCTGTGCCGCTACCCCGTGCGTCTGGCGGAGGATTTCCTCATGGCCGCCCGCCTGGTCTGCCCGGCGCCGATCCGGCGAGCTCTTCGCAGCGTTTGCGGGCGTGGCAAGGTCCCGGAACGCATGCGGGAGGGCCCGTCCGCGTAACACCGGCCGCCCCTTCCAGCGGGTCGTGCTTCGGGCGGCCTGGTTGACCGGAGCGGGAAGCGCGGGTGTGGTGCATTTCCCGGATCGCTTCAGGACGAGGCGGCGCCGGACCAGTCGGTTTCGTACAGGACGTAGCCGGCCGCTGTCATGCCCAGACGTTCGTACGTCTGTATGGCCCGCCTGTTGTGCTCTTCCACGTACAGTCGCAGCCCGCAGACGTCTTCGGCCTGCCGGGCCCGCTCCGCGATGAAGCGGTACAGGGTGCGGAAGACGCCGTGCCGGCGGTAATCCGGGTGGACGTACACGCTCTGAATCCACCAGAACCAGGCGTTCCGCCAGTCGCTCCATTCGTAGGTGATCAGGGTCTGACCCACGACGGCCCCGTCTGCCTCGGCCACGAAATAGCGGCCGCGGGTCGGGTCCAACAGCACGCGTTCCACGCCGGTGCGAACGGTGGCGGGATTTAGGTTCAGGTTCTCGGATTCGCGGGCCAGGCGGAGGTTGAATTCGGTCACGACGTTCCAATCGTCCGGTCGGGCCGGACGGACACACACCTGCGCTGAATCGGCCTCAGTCATGGGGACGGTGTCCTTCGGAAGTGGTCGGCGGTTGTTCGGGCTTGGGGGCGGGTGGCGTGGGCGCCGGGGGTTTCTGTTTGTCCGCGGGCGGTTGGACAAAGCGTACGCCGTCCTCGAAATCCTTTCGCGGTATGCGGTACAGGTTGCCTTCTTCGGTGAGGATCAGTATGTCATCGCCGTCAAAACAGCAGGCCTCCGCCGAGCACTGGGGGTAGCGTATCTGCAGGAGCTTGCGATCCTTGCGCGGCCGCCCCTCGTCGTCCAGCTCCGCCAGCCACGCCGCGGCGCCGGTGCATACCACGAGCCACCGGCCGTCGGGTGAGACGTCGGCCCCCTGAGCCAGCCAGACGGGCAGGGGAGCCACCGTCTCCAGTTCACACTCGTCTTCCGCGATCGGTGCAAGCCGGTAGATGGTGGGCTTTCCCTTCTCCCCGACGTTCAGGATGTGCATCTGCCCGTCTCGCACGTAGAGGGACTCGGCGTTGAATCGCTCCCGGGGGTACTTGAACTTCCACCGGCGGGACCAGGGCACGGGTTTGGAATGATCGGCCGTCGGGTCCGGCTCCGGCAGGACGTAGATGAACCGAGCGGGGAAGATCTGCCTGTTGTTTCCGATGTCCCCGATATAAAGATTGTCTTCGTCGTCGATCGCGATGTCTTCCCAGTCGCTGTTGGGCGCTCCGGAAATCTGAACGGTGGCGACCAGTTCCCCCGTGTCGCGGAACGCGAAGATCTGCGGGCTGGTGCCGGAGTCCCCATGCGTCCAGTAGATTCCGGGGTGGCGGCGGCTCTTGACGATGCCGGAGGGTTCGCGCACTACCTGCGTGTCGAGTGTGGCGATCGGGACCCAGGGCTTCGTGGGCGGTTCCGCCTTGGCCGGTGGGTGCCATTCCGGCGCGGCCGTCAGCAGCACCACCGCGCCGGCCAGGCCGGACATCGACCGGCGGGTCGGCACGGGGCTCGGGCGGTTCGAGGACATCGGTTCTGGCTCCGGGTTGCAGGTCCGTTGCGGAGTCCCTTTCGGCGGCTTGCCGGCGGGTTGTACCGGAACCGGCCTGTCGAGACAAGCCGGCCCGGCGTCCGCACGCCGCCAATGCCGCATAAGGGCCTTACCGGAAGACGGCGGAAAATAGTGTCGGACAATCCGGGGTTTTCTTGGTATAGTGCCCGGCATGGTCCGGTACATCCTCTTTGAAGATCAGAATTCGGCGGACTTGCTGCCGCTGGTTCTATGGCGGTCTGTTTTCGAGCTCAACGGGGGGCGGATCTGTCAGATGGACCGAATCGCCCGTCGCCTGGGGCAGCACCCGAGCGGGCTGTGGGCGCGCGAGTGGATCGCCAAGGTTGCGGCCCACCGGTGCCAACTGCCGGTCAACCAGCCGGTGGACGGGCAGTGCGTGCTGGTCAACGGCCGCTGGTCGGCGCGGCGAAACCTCGACATTCAGGCGGCCCCCAGTGCCGGTGTCTGTGGAGACTCACTGGTCTACGTGGCCCTGGACGACGCGTTCGCGCGCCGGTGGTCTCCGGAGACGCTGTTGGGAGAAGACCGCTGGCGTGAGGCCCTGTCCGGCGTGCCCACGCATGAGATCGACGTCGGCCTGTTTCGCTATCCGTGGGATTTCGTGACGCGGAACGCCGACGTGCTGCGGCGTGACTGGAGTACGGCCGACTGCGCGATCGACGGCACCGTCAGCACGTCGGCTTTTCTGCTGCGGCCGGATGCCATTCACGTGGGCGAGGGGAGCGTGATCAAGCCGTGCGCCGTGCTGGATGCGGAACAGGGTCCGATCTACGTCTCCTGTAACGTGACGGTGGAGCCGCACGCATGCATTTCGGGCCCCGCCTACATCGGCCCCGGGACGATTATCAAGCCGCACGCGGTGATTTCCGGCGGCACGTCCATCGGGCCGGCGTGCCGGATCGGCGGCGAAGTCAACCAGTGCATCATCAGCGGGTACACCCACAAAGAGCACGAGGGTTATCTGGGCCGGAGCTACGTGGGCAACTGGGTGGACATCGGGCCCGGAACGGCCAATACCGACATCAAGAGCACCTACGGACACATCCGGGTGTGGTACGGGTCTCGCACGCTGGACACGGGCCTGTCGGCCTGCGGAGCCGTCATTGCCGACCACGTGCGGATCGGAACGAATCAGAAGATCCCCAACGGGGCGGTCATCGGGTTTGCCGCCAGCGCGGCGTCGGGTCAGTTCCTTCCCAAGTTTCTCCCGTCATTCGGCTGGTTCACGGACAGCGGTCTGTCCAGCGGCGATCCGGAACGCCTGCTCGCCACGGCCCGGCTGGCGATGGCCTCTCGGAACGTGGACCTATCCGATATGGAGGCGGAGCTCTTCCGCCTCTTGCCCAGTCTGGCAGCCCGGTTTGAGGAGCAGGACATCCGATCCGGGCCGACTCCACCGGTTCTGGAGTAGGCCGGACGGCCACACTCGCGATGTACACGCCTCGGGATCGGGACTACAATCGCGCATGAAGGGCTGTCTTACAGTGGGGCTGTATGGGCCAGGCATTCTGGGACATTCTGTGTGAGTCCGCGGTGTTTATCCTGGCGGGGTTCGCCATCGCCGGGTTGCTGCACGCGTTGGTTCCGACTCAGGCGGTGATTCGACTGCTGAGTGCGGCGCGGTCTCGGTCGGTTCTCCTGGCGGCGCTCATCGGGCTTCCTTTGCCGCTGTGCTCGTGCAGTGTGCTGCCGGCCGCGATCGCCCTGCGCCGCAAGGGGGCCAGCAAGGGCGCTACGCTGTCGTTTCTGATTTCCACTCCAGAAACCAGTGTGACGTCCGTGCTTCTGACGTACGGGCTTCTCGGCCCGGTCATGGCGATTGTCCGACCTGTGGCGGCGGCGATGACGGCCGTGGTGGCCGGTGTGGTGGAGACGGTGCTTGAGCGGCGAGACGGCCGGGCGGCGGAGGCGGCTCCGGACGTGAAGGAATCGGGCGGATGCCCCCATTGCGCGAGCGCGGACGAGGCTGTTGGTGAGCTGCTGCCCATGCGGGCGCGGCTGCGGGCCGCCATGCGCTACGCCTTCGTGGACCTGTTCGACGACATTTTCGGCTGGGTGCTGATCGGCATTCTCGCGGCGGCCGTCATCCAGGCGTTGCTGCCAAGCGTGGTGTTCGAGACGTTGTTCCGCGGATCGCTGCAATCGATGCTGCTGATGGTGGTGGTGGGGGTGCCGCTGTACGTGTGCGCGGAGGCTTCCACGCCGGTTGCCGCGGCCTTGATCGCCCAGGGCGTCAGTCCGGGGGCGGGGCTGGTGCTGCTGCTGGTGGGTCCGGCGACGAACATCGGCTCGCTGGGAGTGCTGCGGGGCGTGCTGGGCCGGCGGACCCTGGTGGTGTATCTGGCGAGCATCGTTGTCGTGGCCCTCGCCGCCGGGGCCGTGCTGGACAACTGGGTGAGCCAGCCGGGCTCCGCGCGGCACATCCAGGCGCTGTGTGAGCCTTTTGTGCCGCAATCTGTGAAAATCGCGGGGGCGATCGCCTTTCTCCTGCTTTGTGCGGTCAGCCTGAGGCGACGGCGCTACGTGGGGCGGACCGTCCGGTGGCTGGATGCGCGGCTGCCGGTGCGGGTCAGCGTGGGGCGTCTGGCGGTGGCGGCCGTGGTGGGTGCCGTTGTCGCGTGGCTGGGCAGCGGGTTCTTCTGCGTGCAGCCGGAAGAGGTGGGGATCGTGAAGCGCTTCGGGGCGATCCATCGGGCCGGCCTGTCGCCCGGGCTGCACTACGCCTGGCCGTATCCGGTTGAATCGGCCGATCGCATCCCGGTGCGCCGCGTGAATCGGACGGTGCTGGGGTACAAGCTCCACCCGGAGAAGGGCACTCCCACGTTCTCGAGCGAGACGGACGAAGCGTGGAGTCTCGTCGGGGATGAGAACATTGCGGACATCAAGACGGCGGTTCTCTGGGGAGCGGACGCGCGGACGGAGCAGACGATTCTGCAGTTCGCGTACGGCATGAGCGACCGCGAGCGGACGGTTCGCAGCGCGGTGCAGGCGGCATTCCGCGAGGTCGTGGGGGGGGAGTCCATTAACGAAGTCTTCACGGCCCGGCGGCGGGCGGCGGCCGCGGCGGTCGTGGCCGGCGCCCAGATGAACCTGGATGCGTGGGGCTGCGGCATTCGCATTCACGGGTTCTACTTCCTGGATGCCCACGCGCCGCGTGAGGTCCACGACGCCTTTCGGGACGTGGCGGGTGCGATGGAAGACAAGGCCGCGCGGATCGACAAGGCCCTGGCGGAAGAGGCCCGCATCGTGCCCGATGCACGCGGCAAGGCCGTAGAGATGCAGGAGGAGGCGCGCGGGTACGCGGCGCGGCTGGTGGAGTCTGCGCGGGGGGAGGCGGATCGCTTTCTCGATCTCTGGCGCGAGGCCCGGTGCTGGCCGGAGGTGACGCGGCGCCGGCTCTACCATGAGATGCTCGACGCGGTGCTTCCGGGCGTGCCCAAGTACATCCGGCCGGCCGGTGTTGCGCCGGACGTGGTCGAGCTCTGGTTGACGGATACCGAGAGCGGTTGGGGCTTCCCGGGCGTGCCGCCCCAGCCGAGTCGGGAACGATGAGTCACCGTGGAGGATCCTGGGCCGTGCGACGCTACATCGTGATAACCGCCGGGGCGATTGTGCTTGTGTTGCTGGCGACGTGCTTCTTCATTGTGGACGAGACGGAGTATGTTGTCATCACGCGGTTTGGCGACCCGGTGCAGACCGTGATGGTGCCGGGGCTGTACTCCAAGGGCCCTTGGCCGGTGGATGAAGTGGTTCGGTTCGACAACCGACTGATGGTGCTGGAGGTGCCGCGCCGGGGCGAGCCCGACCGCGAGTACATCTTCCTCGATGAGGAGACGGGCATCGGCAAGAACGTGGAGGTGACGGCGTATGCGTGCTGGCGGATTCGCCCGGAGCCCGGTGCGGTCCGCAAGTTCCTGGTGACGGTGGGGAGCGGGCCTCGGGCGGAGGCCGTCCTGGCGGACGTGGTGGGCGCCCGGCTGGGCGACGCCCTGGGTTCGCACGACTTCGCCGCGCTGGTGTCCACGAACCCCGAAGAGCGGAAGTGGGTGCCGATCCTGGCCGCCGTGCGAGACGCCGGTCGAGCGGAAGTCGGAGACACGTATGGGATTGACGTGGTCGACGTGCGGATCGAGCGTCTAAACTTCCCCGACCAGAACCGCCGGAACGTGTTTGAACGCATGCGGGCGGAACGCCAGCGGATCGCCTCGCGGTATCGGTCTGAGGGGGACGAACAGGCGACCGCCATTCGGGCGGAAGCCAACAAGAAGAGAGAGGAAATCCTGGCAAACGCTTATCGGGATGCCGAGCGGATTCGAGGCCAGGCGGACGCGGAGGCCGCCCGCATCTACGCGGACGCGTACGGCCAGGATCTGGAGTTCTACGAGTTCGTGCGAACGCTTCAGACGTACGAGGCGACGTTCGACAAGGACACCGTGCTGATTCTCTCGGGTGACAGCGAGTTCCTGCGGCTTCTGAATCGGATGCGTCCGTCCCTGTTGCCGAGCGTCCCCGTCACGGAGGACCCCCATGCCGGAACAGTCCAGACAACCCGACCCGCGTCCGCGTCGCCGTAGCCGGTGGCGTGTCGCCGCGCTGGTCCTGGCGGCGGCCGCGGCGGTGTACGCGTTGAGCGGGTTCTACTTCGTCGATCCCGACGAGCAGGCGGTGGTGCGCTGGTTTGGACGGATTCCCGAGGGGCAGATGATCGGACCGGGCCTGCGGTATGCGCCGCCGTGGCCCATTTGCCGGGTGGACACGCCCAAGACGACGGAAATGCGGCGGGCCTATGTCGGGCTGCTGCCGGAGCAGCGCGAGGCCATTGCGAGGGGCGCTCTGGGGGCGGTCCAAGACAGTACGGCCACGGACATTCTGACCGGGGACAGCAACATTCTGAAGGTGACGCTGGTGGTGCAGTACCGGCTGTCGGACCCGGCGGCCTACCTGACGAACACGGCGGCCCCGGATCGTCTGGTACGCTCCGCGGTGCAGGCGGCCCTTGTGGAGGGGCTGGGGTCGCTGCCGGTGGATCGGGCGCTGACGACGGCGAAAGGGGCGTTGCAGAATGACGTGATTGAGTCGGCCCAGCGGTTGCTGGATTCCTACGGGGCCGGTGTGCGTCTGGCGGGCGCCCAGCTCGAGGCGATCGAGCCGCCGCGTGCGGTTGCCGATGCGTTCAAGGACGTGGTGAGTGCCAAGAAGGACGGCGAGCGGGCGGTGGATCAGGCCCGGGCCGACGCGAACACGATTCTGCCCCAGGCGCGGGGAGACGCCGAACGCCTGCGGCGAGAGGCGGAGGGCTACGGGCTGGCGAAGGTGAGCCGGGCGCAGGGCGAGGCTGACCGGTTCGTCAGCCTTCTTGCCGAGTATCACCGAGCCCCGGAAGTGACACGCGACCGGCTGTGGCTGGAGGCGTTTGAGCGCGTTCTGCCCAGGGTGCGGCTGTACGTGCTGGACGATCCGGGCGACGGCTCGCCTTCGCGCATCCGTATCGTCGGACGACCGGCGTCGTGACTTCGTCAGCGATACGCGATGGCGTCCACCATGGGATTGGCCACCCGTTCGTAGTCTTCGCGCCGCACCTTGACCGAACGCGTGTGGCTGCCTGCCTGGAACACGAGATACTCCTCGTCGTGCAGTGACTCGTCCATCAGCGTCCGCAGGCCGAACAATGGCCCGATCGGGGGTTCGGCCCCCAACTCGCACTCCGGACACACGTTGGACAATTCGGCCTCGGTGGCCAGACGCAGGTGCTCATCGCGGAGCACCTGCCCCACCCGTGTCACGTTCAGATGCGAACTGGCGGGCAGGACGCACAGGGTGAATCCGGTGTCTCCCCGAACTAGCACGGGCTTCGCGACGCAGTGCCCGGATATGTGATCTGCCGCCGCGAGGGCCTGGGAGGTGTACACGGGCGGGTGACTCAACGGCTGGTACGCAATCCGATTCTGCGTAAGGAACTCTTCCAGCTTCACTTTACACCTTCCTTTCCCGAAGTGCCCGACAATGACGTGGATCTGAACGGATGCGAATGAGAGCGGTTCTGCGGGCCCGAATCACCGACACGCGCATCCGCCTCCTGCGTAAACATACACCGCAGATGACGTGAAGGCCAATCCGTGCCTTCGCGAAACGCCGCCGTCGGGAAGCGCTTGCCGCCGCGAGTGGGATGGCGTCTACTCGTACGGCGGGCGGGGGGTGGGTGAACGATGGATGGATGCGATGGATGACAGACGACTCAGTGACTGCGCTGTTTTTGCCAGGCACTTGGCGGACGAGGCCGGCCGGATTGCGTGTGACGCCTTTGGAACGAGCATCGCCCGTCGCAAGGCGGACGGAAGCGAACTGACGGATGCGGACCTGGCGATCCAGGAGATGATGGTCCGAGCGATTCAGACGGCGTATCCCGGGCACATGATTCTTGGGGAGGAGTCCGGCGTGGTTGGCGGATCTGCCGAGCAGGCGGAGGTCGCGGAGTACTGCTGGGTGACGGATCCGCTGGATGGCACGCGCAACTTCGCATTTGGCGTGCCGGTGTTTGCCACGTCGATCGCATTGCTGCACCGGGGCTGGCCGGTGGTGGGGTTGGTGAGGGCCTTGCCGAGCGGCGACACCTTTCTGGCAGTGCGGGGCGGCGGGGTCACCCACAACGGGCGGGAGGTGTCGGTGGGGCGCGCGGCGTTGGGCGAGCGAAGCCTGGTGGCGGTTCAGTCGACGATTCGCGGTCCGGACGGTTGGATCGTCATTGGGCTGGCGGGCACGGCGGCCCTGCGAAACCTGGGCTCCACGGCGCTGCACATGGCACTGGTGGCTTCCGGCGCGTTTGCGGCGGCCGTGGCGTGGGAGTGCCGACTCTGGGACGTGGCGGCCGGGTGGCTGTTGATTGACGAGGGTGGCGGCGTCTGCACGGACTGGAACGGGCGTCCGTTGGTTCCGTTCGGCAGAGCGGGCTATGGGGGGGCCGAGGTCCCGTTCGTCGCGGCGGGGCCGGAGTCACACGGTCAGTTTCTGTCAAGAATCGAGCGCGTGCGCGACTTGACGCCACGCGGGCGGGCCTAGCGTCGCAAAGAGCGGTCGTGCCCCGCATCGGTTGCTGGTCCCGTCCGTCATCTGGGCGATTGTTCCCCCACGCGCAAGTCCGCGGGATCCTTGACGACCTGCCGAATGGCGTCCTTGATGAAGGTCATCTTGGTGTTGGTGGACTCGTCCACCTTCAGCACGATCTCGTTGTCCTTGATGGACACGATGGTGCCGATGATGCCGCCCTGAGTGAGGACACGGTCGTTCTTGCTCAGCGCGTTGAGCATCTCATCACGGCGTTTCTGCTCGTTCTTGCGCGCGCTACGCGAACTGACGAACATGAAGACCACCATGAAGACGAGCAGACCCGGGAGGAGCAAACCCATCGAGGACCCGGGCGCGGAACCGGAGGGCGCTTGTTGCTGAGCCAGAAGGCCGAGGATACACCAGTTCATTCCATCACCTCGCGACGGGACGCGCCGCTCTCATCCAGAATTACGGGGAACTCGGCGGCCATTGTGTCCAACCGGCCCGCGGGAATCAATGCCCGAATCCGTTCCATTAAGCGTTGGTATAATCGCAGGTTATGAATGGATGCCAGGATTGGACCCAGCATTTCCCCGGTGACGAAGAGATGGCGGATGTACGCCAGGGGGAAGCGCTGGCAGGCGTAGCAGTCGCAGCCATCTTCCAGGGGGCGGTCGGCGACGGCGTACTGCTGGTTACGCAGCTTGAGCGGACCGGCGGCGGTGAAGGCGTAGGCGTTGCGGCCGTTTCGCGTGGGCAGCACGCAGTCGAACATGTCCACGCCCAGGCGAACGGCCTCGTAAATGTCGCGCGGCGTGCCGACCCCCATGAGATAGCGTGGCTTTTCCGCGGGCAGCAGGGGGGTGGTCTGGGCCAGAGTGGTCATCATCTCCTCGTGGGTTTCGCCCACGGAGAGGCCGCCGACGGCGTAGCCGTCAAAGCCGATGTCCAACAGGGCGGCGGCGCAACGCTGACGCAGATCGGCGTGCAGTCCGCCCTGCACAATGCCAAAGAGCCACTGATCGTCGCGGCCATGCGAGTCGCGGCAGATGCGGGCCCAACGAATGGTTCGCCGGACGGCCGCCTCCACCACGTCCCGCGCGCCGGGCAGGGGCGGGCACTGGTCAAAGGCCATAATGATGTCCGCACCCAGCTTGTTCTGGATGGCGGTGGCCGAGCGGGGGTCCAGGCGGAGCCGGGCCCCGTCCACGTGAGACTGAAAATCGACGCCCTCGTCGTCGATGCGGTTGATTTTGGCCAGAGAGAAGACCTGAAACCCTCCACTGTCGGTGAGCACGGGGCCTCGCCAGCCGCTGAACGCCGCCACGCCGCCCAGGGCCGCCACGGTGTCCTCACCCGGCCGCAGGTGCAGGTGATAGGTGTTGGCCAGCACAATCTGAACACCCGCACTCCGCACCTGGTCCGGCGTGACGCCCTTGACCGAGCCGGCCGTGCCGACGGGCATGAAGGCGGGCGTGTCGATCACCCCGTGGGGCGTGGTGAGACGCCCCCGCCGCGCGGCGCTGTCAGGGTCAGATGCAAGTTGTTCGAAGGCGAACATGGCGAGCATCGTACTCTCGTCGGTCCGTGCGGGCCAGGGGCGGTCGGACCTGAAGACGGGCCTCTTACCTATTGTGAGGAAAACAGTTAGAATGCCCTTCCGGTTGCCGGTGTGTGATTGGGCGGCCGGATGGGGGGTGTGCCGGTCGATCGCCGCGCGGCGTGTTGGATGATGTCGGGGCAGCCCAGACGGCCTGAGCCGAGGGAGGCAGCGGTGCCTTATCGAAACATGAGTCTGGAGGATTTCGCCCGGCATGTGGGCATGGACGCGCGGGAGGTGCGCAAGCTGGCCGAACGGGGGAAGCTCCCCGGGCAGAAAGTGGGGGGCGAGTGGCGGTTCAACCGGGCTCGGGTTACGGAATGGATGCAGCAGGAGATGCCGTCCCTGGGCTCGGAGCGTCTGATCGAGATCGAGCGGGCGATGGAAGCCGGACATGACGATTCGTCGGAGGCTGTTTCCGTTGCCAAGGGCATGATCGTGACGGACCTCATCGGCCTGGAGGGGATCGCGGTGTCGTTGCCGGCCAACACGAAGTCGTCCGTGCTGCGGGAGCTGGTCCGGTTGGCGGAGAAGACCGGGCTGCTCTACGATGCAGAGGGGCTGCTGGAGGCCCTGGAGGCGAGGGAGTCGCTCTGCTCGACAGCCATGCCGATGGACGTGGCGCTGCCGCACCCGCGTCAGCCCATGCCGTACGTTTCTGCCGAGCCGCTGGTGTGCGTCGGTCGCATCCCACGAGGCATCGGGTTCGGCTCGTCGGACGGCAAACTGACGCACCTGTTTTTTCTGATCTGCTGTCACGATGATCGGCACCATCTTCGCGTGCTGGCCCGGCTGGTGCGCATCCTTTCCGAAGAGGTCATCGCGTCGCTCCTCACCGTCGAGACTCGCGAAGAGCTGCTGCAGGTCTTGATCGAGAAGGAGAGGCAGGTGATCGCCGAGATGCGGTAGGGGCTTTGGGCGGGCCGAGGATCATTTCCGGGGGGGGGCGGGCGAACGCTTCGTCAGCCAGACGATGGCGGCGCAGCACAGGCCCAGGGCGCGTGCGAAGGCGCGGATGAAGCTCATCGGCGCGAAGAGAAGATGGCGCAGCTTCTTCGTGCGAGAGACGATTCGCAGGGTCATGGGAACCTGCGCGATGGCGAGCAGGGCAGTCAGGGCCGCGGGGGCGATCCAGCCTCCCTTCGCCAGCAGGAGAGGCAGAGAAAGTAGCCACAGAAGGGCGAGGGGCGGCTGCGCATTGTCCGAGAGGCGGCTGTAGGAGTCGCCTGTGGCGGGGGCGGTGTGCCGCAAGTGGAGCCAGAATCGCCAGTAGCCTTGTTGGAGCTGCGTCTTCAGATACGGCCTGCAGCGGGTTTCGTGGGCATGACAGACCCGTGAGTTGGGCGCGAAGGCCAGCTCCAGCCCGGCAGCGCGAACGCGATAGGAGAGGTCCGCGTCCTGGGCCCGCAGGAAGGCTTCGTCGAATCCGCCGACGCGCTCGAGTACCTCGCGGCGGTACGCAGCGTTTCCGGTAGCCACAAAGTTGACTCGCCGCGGCATGGTCCGATGTCGTTCGATGATTTCCTCGTGGATGAGGGAGGCCAGCAGGGGCTGCGTGGCCGATCCGGCGAAGCTGCCGCCCACTCCGCCGACCTTCGGATCGTCCAGGTGGGGCAGGAGCTTCTCGAGGGCATCTGGTTCAGCCACGCAATCTGCATCCAGGAACCAGACGACATCCTCTGTCGCGGCTCGCCAACCGACGTTACGTGCGCTGCCTCGCCCGGCATGGTCGCGGCGGATGCACGTAACCGGAAACTCCGCCGCGATGTCCGGTGTTGCGTCCGTTGAACCGTCGTCCACCACGATGATGCGCGAGAGCTGCCCCTGCTCGAGCAACGGGGCGGTGGCGCCGAGGCATTGGCGCAGGGTTGTCGCCGCGTTGTAGGCCGGTATGACGAGGCACACGCTGCCACACACAACCGTCGTCTCCGTCCGCCTCGTGTGCCAGGGTCCAAGCCCGGAACGGGGCGAGGGCCTGATGGTACGCCTGCGAGCGCGCGGTTTCCACCCGCCGGGCCATCGGCCGAATCTCCCGGGGGCTGGCTGCTGCCCGTGGTCGTGGATGACGCGGGACTGGGGCCTGGATGGCCGGGCCGGGCCTGCCGAGTATACTTGGAGACAGGCTTCCTTGCGGTACCGGAGGACGCCGGCCGCAGGACGGATGAGGCAGTCTGACATGGCGAGACGACGACAGAAGCGTTCCCGGGAATCCGGCGCCCCACCGGCGCAACCGCAGCCGGCGCCTGGCCGGCGACGTTTGCCCGGGTTCGGAGCGCACGCCGCAGCAGCAGGCGTCCTTCTGGTCGCGGTGCTCGTCGTGTGGTGGGCGCAACGGCCCGTCAGCGTGTGGGACCTCAATAGCGACATGCACAACATCTGTGCCGTTGCGGCAGGCAAGGGCGATCCCGGGAGATACGCTTCCGATCCGCACCTCGGTGACCGCAAGCGTCTGGATCGCTACATTCCCTTCTACGTGGGCCTGGTGCAGGCGGCGAAGCGGGTGGCAGGGGGGTATCCGGAGGGAGTCTGGCTGCTGGTTCTGCCCACGGCCCTGCTGTTTGCCGGCGGGTGCTACCTCCTGTTTTGGCGGTTCACGGGCAGCCACCTCGTGGGCGTGGGGTTCGCGCTGGCGTTTACGTTCGCACGGATCTGGTTCCAGCTCGGGGAGAAATGGAGCATGTGTGAAGTCTGGGGCGTGATGCCGCGCACCCAGTACACGGCCTTTGTTCCGTGGCTCCTGCTGGCGATGTGGGAGGTCCGGCATCGGACGCGATGGTGGCCGGGCGTGGCTGCCCTGGCGGGCGTGTTGATCTACTTGTACCCGTTGAGCGCGCCGGTGTGGGGCGTGGCGGTCTGGTGCGGTTTGGTCCTGGCCACCGGAGATGGCGTTTCGCGTCGGAGTCGATTGCGGTGGGGCGCCATCGCGGGTGCGGCGGCCCTGCTGGTGGCCTCGCCGGGGCTCTATGGGCAACTCCGCTCGCGTCTGCCTTCCGCGGAGCGCCACGTGGGGCGGCCGGAGATGATGAGCGAGGGCGCCAAGGAGGCGCTGGCGCGACAAGCGGTGGAAAGGGCCGAACAGGCCCAGGAGCTTCAGGCGCTTCGCGAGTCCCGGTATTCACCCGGCCTGATGAACCTGAGGGAGGGGTTCGGGTTGGTGTGGGAGGACATCGCGGGCGACAAGAAGCCACCGTATCGGCATCGTTGGATGGCGGTGTGGGGCGTGTTGTGGGCCTTGGCGGGCATCGGTCTGGGCGTATGGCATCCACCGTCTCGGCGGGCCTTGCTCATGGTGGGCGTGGCCTTGCTTGCGTTCATGCTCATTACGGTCGCGGCGCCGCTGGTGGAGGGCATTCGGGCCGATGCAGCCGGTCGGAAGCCGACGTGGTATGACCTGGCCCGCGGCATTCGTTTCTGGCCGTTCTGGCTGGCGGTTGTGGGGGCCGCCGGGTTTGGAATCCTCCGCTCGTGGTCGGCGGACCGTCGGTGGGGTTTGCGCTGGGGCCTGGCCAGGCTGGTGCCGCTCCTGGCGGTCGGAACGGTGTGGGCGGCCTTCTGGCTGCAGATTTCGGATGGGGCCGGGCAGTATTTCGGGCGTGATTCGCGTGAGCGAGCGAAGCGGGCGGCGGCGGCGGCCGAGGTGATCGCGTTCATTCGGGAGCACACGGCAAAAGACACACCGTTTGCCGTTTCGGGCAACACGTTCGATCAGCGGAACGACTTCTGGCTGCGGCACACGCCGGGGCGGCCCGTGGTGCATTCGTGGAAAGAGGGTACGGGGCTGAGCAGCAACTACCAGACGGCCGTTGCCTGGAAGAAACGGGAGGAGCAGGAGGGAAGTCTCCGTTCGCGTGACGTGCGGCTTCTCTACGCGTGGCGGGAGTTGGCTGCGAAGGGCAATCAGATGTCGCCGGAAGACCGGGACCGGATGCGGGCGCTGGTCGGCGCGGCGGAAGCGCTGTGGCGTGACAAGCTGCGGGTCTGGCACGAGTGGGGTGCGGAGTATGCGCTGCAGCCGGCGTGGGGCCGGCCGCCGCGACCGATTTCGGTAGAGTTCGAGAACAACTACTGGTACGTGGCCCGGGTCCCGAAGCCCGCGGGGCAGACGGGGCCGGCTGAGCCTGAGTAGGGCTGCGCCGGGATCGGAATCCTATTCAATCGGCGTTTGGGGGCGGGCTGGCGCGGGGCAATCGAATGCGCGGAAGGTCGTGCTTTCGCGTCCGCAGACGAATGTATTCGCCCACGTATCCCACCATGCGTGCGTGGTAGAAGGCGATGACGAGCGGGAGCGTGATGAGGGTTTCCCACGGGGTTTTCGCCTTGCGGAGCAGCTCGTTGTACAGGATGGCGGCGAGGAAAAACGCGGCGCACGCGGCCGGTACGAGGCCGAGCCGCACGTCCAGCGCCACGAGCGGCAGCGTGATCCACGCCAGGAACAAGGGAACGAGTTCCACGCGGGGCGGCAGGCAGTACTTGTAGCCGAGCCGGGCGGCCGAGACGCCGCCGCGATACCCCTGGCGGAAGAATGACCCCCGCGTATACCGATGGTGGTGAACGACAACGGCGTCGTGTACGACTCGTTGCTCGTATCCGGCGGCTCGGAGCGTCAGGAAGAGTCCTTCCTCGTCGCCGCGGCCGGAGACACAGGAATCCGGCGTGATTCCCGCGCGATCCTCGTCCAGGCGGAATCGATCGAGGATATCCCGGCGAATGCACATGTTGCAGCCGACAAGGCGGGTGGCGTGGATGCGGCCTGAGACCCGCTGTGTCCCCTTCAATGCCATCTCGTACAGGTTGGTCGGAGGAGCAGTCTCGACTCGTCCCGTCACCGCAGCGATCCGTTCGCAAGTGAACGGTCGAACCAGCCGCTCAAGCCACGACGGTTCGGGAAAGGCGTCGTCGTCCAGGAACGCCACCAGCTCACCCCTGCTCTCGTGAATGCCGCGATTGCGGCTTGGGTTGGCCCCAAGCTGCGGGTCGTTTCGAAACCAACGAAACGGCATGCTCGTTTGCGCCTGCTCATACTCGGCAAGCCACTGCGAAGTGGAATCAGTGGACGCGTCATCCACCACAATGATCTCAAAGGCGTTGTGCGTCTGGGCTGCCAGGGCCTTCACACAGCATTGGAGATCGGAGAGGCGATTCCGGGTGGGGACGACAACGGAAACGAAGCGCTCTGGTTCCATTGAGTCTGCGTTCTTATTTGACGGAGGTCGTCCTGTCAAGCTGCGCGTCGCAAGGGACCACGGGGGGCACCGCGGAAGAAGTGCCAGGCCTGCGAAGGTCAGAAAGCTGTCTGTTGCAGCGCACTGAGCAGGCGAACGGGCCGTTCCGGGCTTGATTCCAAGTGTGCGCCTTGGTAGAATTGTACGAGGATGCAGTGGGGGCAGGGGCGGCTGGGAGTTGGAACATGACAGCGTTCCGAATCCATCCAGGGTGCGCAATGACGTTCCGTGGATCGCCGCGCGGAGGGTATGCCGCCTCACCTCGTTCGAGGGGACAAAGGACATTAAGCTGCGGGAGGAGTGCGGGTAATCACGCCCACTTGTGTCGTTGGCGTGTTGGAGTGTCGGAGTGAATTCGCTGGAGGACAGACGATGAAGTCGCACGGGAACAAGACATGGGTCGTGGGTTGTGTCGTGGCATTCGCGGTTTGCGCGGTTAGTGTGTCGGCAGTACCCAATCTGCCGTTTTCCGATTTCGATGACGGATCGACTCAAGGTTGGACGGCTGTTGAGCCTTTTGGGGGCACATTGTCGCTTGTGACAACCGGCGGAAACCCGGGCGGGTGGCTGTACGCGACGGATACGGTCAGCGGGGGAGGGTGGCTCCAGATCGCGGGCCCTCCGGAATTCAGCGGTGATCTTAGCGTCTATGATGGAGTCAGTTGGGATGAAATCGCTGTTCCCCAGCCGAGCGGGATCCAAACGCTATCGATCACGGTGGTGCTCCAGAAATCGAGCAGTGAGCGGCTTTTGTACTATGGCGAGATTGGGCCGGTAGGCGTCTGGCACAGCCGATACGTGCCATTTGATCCTGAGTTGTGGGTTCCTTCTACACCGTCCGTATCGTTCGAGGACGTGATACACGACTGCACCTTGACCTTCAATATGGACTGCTGGGCGGGCCTGGGGCCGGAGTCCGGGATCGACAATATTCGTCTGGTGCCGGAGCCGTCGATGGGGTTGCCTGGTCTGGCGGTGCTGGTGCTGGTTGCACGGCGGCGTCGAATGGGCTGATCGAAGACCGCACGTGGAGTGAGTCTGATGCGGGGCCGTGAGTGCGTCACGGCCCCGTGTTCGTCCCCGGGGCTGTCGGCGACAGGGATGCGGGGATGTGTGGGGTAGGGTTTGAAAGTGGTGGGGGAGAGGTTTGTCGGAAGGCGTGGACGCGCAGCGGCATGGGC
>CAZPHH010000025.1:0-54235 GCA_964586145.1 uncultured Phycisphaeraceae bacterium
CAAGTAAACTCTTACTTCAATCCGGGCGGCTCAGGGACGCTAAACACGTACGAAGGTGAGGGCACTGGCCGGTCGGCTGAAGCCGACCTCTCGAGCCATGCCTCTGACTCGATGACTCTTGCAGGTGGCCGAGATGGACGCCTCAAGTTTGGCTTCTGACTCGTTGCGTCTTCGCATCGGGTCGGCTGAAGCCGACCTCTCGGGCCATGCCTCTGACCCGATGAGTCTTGCGAGCGGCCGAGACGGAACCCTGAAGTTTGGCTTCTGACTCGTTGCGTCTTCGCATCCGGGCGGCGGAAATCGATCACTGCGGTTTGGCCTTCGACTCGTCACACGCGCCGCCGTCGCAGGGCGTGCCGGTCAGCCGATGCCCCTTTCGCAACCCCGGCGCGCCGGGATTCGCAATTCGACATTTGCTATTCGACATTTGCCATTTGACCTTCGCCATTGGACATTTGCCATTTGCCATTTGACATCCGCCATTGGACATTTGCCATTTGCCATTTGACATCCGCCATTGGACATTTGCTATTGCGGATTCCGCCCCAGCGCGTCCCGGAGCCAGTGGAGGAGTTGTTTCATGAGGACGTCGTGGCTCATTTCACGCAAAACGGCCGCCCGCATCTCCGAGGCAACCGAGCGGCGGGCGCCATCGTCGGAAAGGTACTCCTGCATGCGGGCGGCGAACTCATCGGCGGAGTCAAACGTGACCCGGTCAAAGTCGGGCCACAGCCGGCTGGCGTTTTCGGCGGTCTCCCGCTGCTCCCAAAGCTTCTGCATGGAGTCGAAGTTCACCTGCAGCAAGGGCTCGTATTCGGTCAGGGCCACGCCGCGCATCCGCTTGGTCGCGATGAGCCGCTCGCGGAGCGGCGAGGGGAAGTCCTCCAGTCGCACCTTCGCGCCCGGCTCGAAACCCTGCTCCCGCACGTAGGCATACAGGTCCAGCATCACGCGGAAGAACACGTCGCCGTAATGACGGCGGATCAGGAAGAACCCGCCCGCGGCCAGGCCGTCCAACACCCGCTGGTGCAGCGCGTTGTTGCAGCCGGCGTGCAGGTTCACCTTGGCCGCCCGGATGGCACGCCCCAGCTCCGGTCCGTGCTCGATGAAGCCCCGGGCGTACCTGGCAAAGCCCGGATGCGTGTCCCAGCCGTGCCCATAGAGGCTGAACCGCCCACCCGTCGACTCCGCCCAGGCGGCCGCCCACTGGATGGTCTGCCGCCGGATCAGGTGGTCCACGAGTGGCCAGACGTAGTCGTGCCCGATCGTCTCCCGCTGATCGGCCGAGAGCTCCATCCCCCGCTCGCGTCCCATGAGCAGCAGCATGCGCCCGAAGTCCAGCCCGCCGTTGAGCTCCCCGCGATGCAGACGGGCGTGTACTTCCTCGTACACGGCGTCCACCAGCGGCTGCAACTGCGGCTCGCAGCGCTTGCGGTAGTCTTCGTGAATTTCTTCGGCCGATCGTCCGCGATTCGTCGCAAAGGCCACGTCGCAGCACAACGCCGGGTCCGGCGGCTCGATCGCCTCGAGAGCCGCAAGATCCTTGCCCTTGGCCTCCAGCGGCAGCAGCGCGGTCGGGTCCGTCGCCATGAGACACGGCATGAACTGATCAGCCGGGTACCCGCACCGCCGGACCAACTCCGGCCGGCTGTAGCCCATGCAGAAATCCAGCGGACCCATCGACGCACCCGCCTCCGGCGTAAACAGCCAGGGCAGCCGGTCCTGGATCCACGTCACCAGCGGCAGGTTGTCCACCAGCCCGGGCCTCTGCCGGTCCCGAAGGTGATCGATCACGATGAGCAGGTCCGGCTCGAACTCCCGGATCGTCGACAGCATGGTCAGCGGCGTGATGCGCGAGTGGTTGTCCGGCTCCATGACCAGCCGCGTCTGGCACCCGTTGGCCGCAAAGGCGTTCAGCGCATCTCGCATGGAATACTGCAGCACCGTGCTGAACCGGCAGGTCACGCCGAGCACGCGCAAGGGTGACCCGCCCGACAGCGCTTCCGTGAATCGCTGATGCCACCATGCCCGATCGCGCCCGGCGTATACGTTGCTCGCCTCCGCGTGCAGGGCAACGCGCCGGTCTTCCACTTGCCGGGAGGCCTTCTCGATCCATTCGTGGACGGTCTGTCCGTCGGCCGTCTCCCAGCCCGGTGCCGTCACGATGCCTTGCGGCGGGTGATTCGTCGTGTCTTTCCGCACGAATTCCGCAAACTGCTCGTACGCATCCGGCCCGCAGCACAGCCGAACGCGGGCGTCGGTGATCAGCCCGCGCCAGTCGTTCAGGTGCAGGGCTACCGCCATGCCCACGAACGACCGCTCCACCTGGTAAATCAGCGCCGTGGCTCCCAGGAACGCACGCGAGGTCGCCTCATGCACCCACGGCAGATGGAATCCCAACCCGATTCCGTCAATCACGAACGCGGGGATGATGTGGTCCTTGATCTGTTTCGCAAAGACCTCTGCCGCGGGCTGCGGCACCAGGTTGCCGAACACCGGCCGCCAGCCGGTCCGCCGGTCGAACACCTGCTGCCGGCCGTCCTTGGTCACGTGCAGTTCCAGGTGCCTCTGCTCCGCCAGCCAGGCCGCGTGCATGGCGTCTGCCCAGCCGTATCGCCGCCGCAGCACGTCCAGGTTTGCCTCGTACCGACTCCGCAGCGTGTCCCACGGGCGCAGTCCATCGCTGCCCGGCTGACAAAGGCTCTGTCGCAGCGTTACGAAGTCCGGGCCGGCCTTCACGGGCTCAGACAGCCCTTCCGCCACGTCGGCCGCCCGGTGCAGCAGGCCCAGCTCAGCCAACCGCCGGATCAGCATCACCCGAAGCTCATCATGGGGGATTCCGCGAACCGCGGCCGTACTGGCCACGTCGATGAACCGCACGACATCCCCCGACCGACCCATCTGCAGGAGGCCGTCGAGGGTGAGGGACTGCGTCATAACCACCGTCCTGATAATGGAATGCTTCTCGGACGTATCGGCAGGCTTTTCCAGGGGGCTAAAGGCGTTTTGAGCCGGGTGCCGATAACACACTCACTCTCAGTCCGGCCCGTCGCGCAGTTTTTGCGCGGCGGTTCGGCCGGGCGGTCAGGAAGCCCTCCACATGCCAGATCGCCGAAACCCAGACGGCCTCTCAACCCCTTCCGTCGCCCGGCGTGAAGCCGATCGCCCCGATGTTTCCGTAGTCATCGCCTGCCACAACGCGGCGGACACGGTGGGCGAGACGCTGGACAGCCTGCTGGGCCAGACGTTTCAGAACTGGGAAGCCGTCTGCGTGGACGACGGCTCAACCGACGGCACCGCCGAAATCCTTCAGCGGTTCGCCGCCTGCGATTCCCGATTCCACGTGGTTCGCCTGGCGCACGCGGGCCAGCCCGCCGCCAAAAACGCCGGCCTGCGGCAAGGCCACGCCCCGCTGGCCATGATTCTCGACGCGGATGACGTCGCGTATCCCGACGCACTGGAAACGCTGGTGCGGGTCTCCACCGTAGCAGGCCATCGGGCAGTTGTGGCGCCGGGCTACGAGTTTCTGACGGCCAATGGTCGGCCGCTGGGCGTCCGACGGTATCCCGAGGTGCCGGAGTTCACGGTGGACGCCCTGCTTCCCGGCAACCGGCTCTCCCCGATGGCGCTTGTGCCCACTGCGGTGCTGGGGCCTGATCCGTTTGACGAAACACTGCCCCGCTGCATCGACTGGAACGTCTGGCTCCGGCTGGCTCGCGAAGGGGCCGCGTGCATCACGGTCCCCCGCAGCCTCTTCGGGTACCGCCTGCACAGGGCAAGCCTCAGTCACAACGCCGACCGGATGATCGAGTGCGTTCGGCGCGTGCTGGATCGCTGGACGCCCCACGCCCGGCGCCCGGAGCGTTTGTCCGACGTGCCCGCCCGGCTGGCCTGTCGATACGGTGCGATCGCGATGGCATCGGGCGACGAGGAAGCCGTCTGGCGTTATGTGGCCGCCCTGCCGGGCGCCGAAATCGTTTCCGCGGACGAGGCCCCGGCGTTAGCGGCTGGAATCTGCGGTTCGCTTCAGTTCGTCCGCGGCGCGATGGGCGAAACCTGGCGTCACCACCGAGACGAATGGCTGTATTGTGTTGAGCCGTGGCTGCGCGAGGGGCCCTGGTCGAACGCCGCGGATGACATTCTGGACGCCCTGCGGGCGATTCCGCGTGATCTGCATGCCGATCTGGACCTGGCCCCGCTGGACACACTGCTTCGGCGCCGGCCCGAGTGTCGGCGGCTGGTCATCTACGGCCTGGGCCGCAACGGTGCCCGCCTGCTCGACCAGCTTCGGCGAGATTCTCGCTGGAAAGGTTTCGAGTTCCTCACTGCGGATGATTTCGCAGATGAGACGATTTTCGCCATCCACGGCCTGCCTCGGGATGACCCGCGCGGCTGGTCGTCCTGGCCAAGGAACACGCTTGCACTTGTCACGCCGAACGACAACCGTGCCCTGTGTCGCGTGCTGGCGTCCGCGGGTGGTCGGGAGAATCGTGACTTTCTGGTCCTGGGGCCGTCGCGATGGACCGCGTCCGTGCCCCACCGGGAAGGATGTGGCGTGCGATGAGCAAACGCCCGGATGTCTCGATCATCGTGCCCTGCTACAACGCGGCGGACACCGTCCACGACACCCTGGCGAGCCTGCGCACACAGACGCACCCAGACTGGGAGGCGATCTGCGTCGATGACGGATCCACCGACCAGACGTGCGATCTGCTGGATTTCGCCGCCGCCGAGGACGGCAGAATTCACGTCGTGCGGGCGCCGCACGGCGGGCTGGCGTCCGCCCGAAACCACGCGATGCCGCACGCGCGGGCCGATCGCGTGGTTTTCCTGGATGCGGACGACGTACTGCGGCCGAACGGGTTGGAGTTGTTGCTGCGGGCGGCCCGCGAGGTCGGGCCGGACCCCATCGTCGCCGGCGGATCGGAGTGGCTGGACCGCCACGCCCGCCCGCTGGGCATCTACCGCTTTCCGTACGTGCCGCGGTTCACCGTCCAGGCCGTTCTGCGTGGCTGCGGACTGACCGTCACGACACTGATTCCGCGCCATCTGCTTGGCGAAATGCCGCTCGATGTCTCGATCCCGGTTTGCGAAGACACGGACTTCTGGCTCCGTCTCGCCGATCGCGGCGTCGAATGCGTTACGGTGCCGCGCGTCATATTCGGCCGCCGGTTGCGTAGCGCCAGCCTGGGACGCCGGCTGGATCAGCGATTCGCCTCTGCCCGGCAGATCCTGGAGCGCTGGCTGCCACGTCTGCCCGATCCAGCCGACCGAGACGACGTGTTTCGCCGCCTCGCGTGCAACTGCAGCGTCATGGCCCTTGCGGCCGGAGAGGCGGACGACGCCTGGCGGTTCTTCGACGGCCTGACCATTCCCGAGCCGCCCGATCCGTTCACGCACGCTGTCGCCCACACCCTGTACTGGGGAACGGCTGTCGTTCGCGGGGCCGAGGGCCTGACCTGGCGCCGCCACGCGATGCACTGGCTGCCCTCGGTGCGTCGCTGGCTGTCCACGGGGCCGCTGGCGAACCACGCCGTGCCCGCTCTTGCCGCCCTCGAGAAGTTGATCGAACGATTAGACGAACGCTGGCAGCGAATTCGGACGGCCTTGTCGCGCCGCTCCGATGTCCGCCGCGTGGTCGTCTACGGACTCGGACGCAATGCCGCCGAACTCCTTGAGTTGCTTCGGTCTGCGGCAGACCTGACCGGCCTCGAACTGGCCGGAGCGGATGACCATGCCGATCAGCAGGTCTTCAACCCGCTCGATCTTGGCCGCGACGATCCGCGCCGCTGGCCATCCTGGCCGAAGGGAACGATCGTGCTGGTCACGCCCAACGAAGCGGACGCCATGTGCCGGACGCTGCTCCGCGCCGGCGGCCGGCCGGATGAGGATTTTCTGTGCCTGGTACGGCAGCCGCAGACGGCCGACGCCGGGTCAGAGAGGAGGTTAAGGTGACGACTCGACCGGGCGTATCGATCATCGTCCCGTGCCATGACGCGGCCGACTTCCTCACCGAAACATTGCGAAGCATTCAGGCGCAGACCTTTGTCGATTGGGAGGCTGTTTGCGTGGATGACGGCTCGACGGACGGGACGGCAGACCTTCTGGGCCAAGCCGCCGCATCCGATCCTCGCATACGCCCCGTACATACCGCGCATGCGGGCGCCGGGGCGGCCCGAAACCTGGGCGTGCGGCATGCAAAAGCCGAACGTGTCCTGTTCTTCGATTCGGACGATCTGCTTCACTCGTTCGCGATCGAAATGCTGATGCGGATGGCAGACACCCGCGCCCCCCAATGCATGGTCACCGGCGGCTATGAATTGCTGGACCGCCGCGGGCGCCCGCTGAGCCTTTTCCGTTTCCCGCGCGGCGGGCGCATGTCCCTGGACGACCAACTCCGCGGCAACACCACCACGGTGGTCGCCCTGTTTCGCAAGGACTACCTTGGCCCGGACCCGTTCGACACGTCACTGCGCGCCTGCATCGACGAAGGCCTCTGGCTGGATCTGGCGAGTCGCAATACGGACTGTTGCGTCCTGCCCCGCGTGATCTTCGGTCGTCGGTTGCGTTGCGGCAGCATCGCCCACCACGCCGACAACCGCTTCGCAGCCGGCTGCCGCTTGTACGCCCAATGGCTGCCGAAGGTCCGCGATCGCGACGCGTTCAGCGACCGCATGCATCGTTTTGCCTTCTTCTGCGGGGCATTAGCCTTTGCCGGCGGCCGACCCGAAGCGCTGGACACGTACCTCTCCGCCATTCCGCCCGCCGAACTCCGGGCCGATTTCAATGCGGCGGCGGCGGGAAGCCTGCTCTGGGCTTTCCTGTTCACGTACGGTACCGACGGCCACACGTGGCAAACACACGCCCGGTCGTGGACCGCGGACATCGAGACGTGGTTGGAAGCCGGCCCCCTGGAGGAGCACGCCGCCCGGGTCCTCGCGGCGCTCGAGGACGCCGTCGACGCCGACCACGAGCCGGTGCGACGCGTGGACGCCCTGTTCGCACAGCGTCCCGACGCAAGGCGAGTCGTCATCTATGGCCTGGGCACCAACGGTCGCACTCTGCTGGAACACCTACGACGCACGTTGCGACCTGGTGTGCCCAACCTCGCAGTGGCGGACGATCATGCAAGCGAACTGACCTTCGATCTGCTCGGGCTTCCTCGGGAAGACCCTCGCCAATGGCGTCAGTGGCCGGCGAACACCCTGGTGCTGGTGACGCCGAACGATTCAAGGGCAATGGTGGATCGTCTGCTGCAGGCAGATGGACGACCGGATCACGATTTCATCGACGTGGCGACAGCCGCCTGCCGGCACGAACCGGCCACCTGCTGAACGGAGCGACGAAATGGCCCAGACGCCGCAGGTTTCCATCCTCACGCCCTGCCGAAACGCCGCGGACACCCTGCCGGCCACCGCGGCCGGCGTTCAGGCCCAGACCCTCACCGACTGGGAATGGCTCTGCGTCGACGACGGATCGACCGATGAGACTCGAAGCCTGCTGGACCGGCTCGCGGCCGCCGATTCACGCGTCCGAGTACACAGCGCACACGCCCGCGGCGCCGCCGCAGCCCGCAACGCCGCCCGGCGTCAGGCCCGCGGCCATTACATTCTCTTCCTCGACGCCGACGACACGATGCGGTCGGACGCACTGAACGTGCTTGTGCGCGCGGCGTCTCTTGCCGGCCCGCGCACGCTGGTTGCCGCCGGCTACGAGTTCCTGGATCGAGACGCCCGCCCCCTGAACTGGTATCACTTTCCCTCCGTGCCGGACTTCACGCTGGACGTGCTGTTGCGCGGCAACCGCATTCCGATGATGACGCTCATCCCGTCCGACGGCCTCGCCCCACAGCCACTGGATGAAGACCAGCAGGCATGCATCGATTGGGACCTGTGGTGCCGCCTGGCCCATGAGGGTTTCCGTTGCGTCACGGTGCCTCGTGTGTTGTTCGGATGCCGGCTTCGCCGTGACAGCCTCAGCCACCGCACCGAGATCCTCTTTGCCGCGGGGCGGCGCATGTGTGCCAAGTGGCTGCCCCACGCCGGCCGGCCGGACGAGTTGGACGACGTTCCCTACCGCTGGGCTTGCGCGTGCGGGGCCCTCGCGCTGGCGTCCGGCGATCCGCACGCGATTGTCCGATACGTGGAAGGCCTGGCCCCCCCGGAGCAGACGGATGGATTCGTCCACGCCCTTGCCGCGGCCTTGCACCATGCGTTCCGGTTCGTCCACGGCACCGTCAGGCAGACGTGGTCGTCGCACGCCGAGGCGTGGCGGCCGCAGATCGAGTCCTGGCTGCGCAGCGGCCCGCTCGCCCGTTTCGCCGGGCCGACCCTGGCCTGCCTGGATGCCATCTGTCCGGACCCGGCCAGGCGCTTCGAGGCGGTGCGGGAATTCCTCCGTGGGCAACCGGCGGTGAAATCGATCCTGGTCTACGGACTCGGCACGAACGGGCTGACTCTGCTGGAGCAGTTGCGCAGCGATCCGACGCTTCGGCACTTCGTCCTGTTCGTCGCAGACGACCGTGCGGGGCCGTTGACGTTCGAGACGCTCGGCCTGCCCCGTTCCGACCCGCGGCATTGGGAGCGATGGCCGGAGCAGACCGTGACGGTTGTGACGCCGAACCGGTGCGACGAGATGAAGGCATGTCTGGACCGCGCCGGCGGCCGGGAGAACAATGACTACATGGTCCTCGCCCGTGCCGCGGTCGCGGTAGAGGCAGGAACCTGAGAGGAGTCAACGCCTGTGAATCCCTGGCCGCTCACCATCTCGCTTCCGCAGGGCTACACGGTCAGCGGCGTCACTACCTGGGCCGTGACACTGGCCGATGCCCTCGCGAATACCGGGCGGGAGGTCCGCCTGCTGTTCCACGTCCCCCACAATGACTACGAGGAGCTTCCCCTGGGGCCCGGACCCGGCCGACGCAACCTGCGGGTGATCCGCGCGCCCCGTATCACCGACCTCGCTGAATGGCCCCAGTGTGTCCGCATCTACCGGGACCTGCTGCCGACGATTCTGTCGCCGAATCTGATCGCGGAAAGTTACGCCATTGCCGCGACCCTGGCGTCCGTTCACCCGGACGCCCTGCGCGTGGTCGGGTGGAACCATTCGGACAATCCGTACGATTACGCCTGCCTGTCGTACTACGAACCGATCGTACACCGGTATCTCGGCGTCAGTCGCCGCTGCGCCGACGAGTTGAGCCGTCGTGTGCCGCACCGTACGGATCACGTGCGTCACCTGCCCTACGGCGTGCCTGTCGTCGAAGACTCTCCGCGGCCTCCGATCCAGGGCCGCCCCGTGCGTCTGGCCTACGTCGGCCGGCTGGAGCAGTCGGGGAAGCGAGTGCTCGACTACGTCGATCTGGCCTGCGAGCTGGATCGACGGGGAGTCGCGTTTGATCTGCGGATCATCGGGGACGGCCCCCAGGCGGCGGAGCTGGCGAATCGAATCGACCGAACCGCGCCCGGGCTCCGCACGCCCGGCGCACGCATGCGGTTGGAGCCCCCGCTGCCCCCGGCCGACGGCATCCGTGCCGCGTGGTGCTGGGCCGACGCGTACCTGCTGAACTCCACGCGAGAGGGGTTCAGCGTGGCCATGATCGAGGCCATGGCCTGCGGCTGCATCCCCATCGTCAGCCGTGTTCCGAGCGGTGTGGGCGACATCATCCGTGAACCGCAAAACGGCCTGACGTTCCCCGTGGGCGACATCCCGGCCCTGGCCGACCGCATCCAGTGGCTGACGCAGCAGACGGACGCCGCGCTGCGGGCCATGTCCGCAGAAGCTCGCCGCGCCGTCGAAGCCGCCTGCGGCTACCCCGGCTACCTTCGCACGGTGGTCCAAATGCTCGACGACGTGCAGGCTGCACCCGACCGCCCCTGGCCCGCCGCCCGCCGAGTGCTCATGGACGGCGACGACGCAGGAGGCAGCGCCACCGTCCCCGCCGACGCCTCCGACCGGCTGCGCCACGTCCTGGATGAAATTGCCGACGCCGGCCAAGGCCCGGTGGCCGTCTTCGGCGCCGGCAAGCACACCCGCGCGCTTGCCGCTGCGCTCGCCGACTCGCCAGTCCCCATCGTGGCCGTTGTCGACGAAAACGACCGCCTCTCCGGCCACACCCTCTGGGGCTGGCCCATCGTCACGCCCGACCGCGCCGCCGAGACCGGCGCCCGCACCGTGGTGATCAGTTCGTGGTTGCACGAGGCCGAGATTCTCACCCGCCACGCCGAGTTATTCGAACGCGCCGGGCTCCATGCCCGTTCGCTCTATGCCCCTGCCAACGCGAACGGCTGCGGCCGCGTGCCATCCGTTACCCGTTGAGATGGGAGAAGCCGAGGTTACGCGCAGCCTCCGCGGGTGGCCCCGAGCGAACGCCGGGCGTCCCGCACCGCCGCAATCGCCTCGTCCACGTCCGACTCGGTGAGAAACATGCCGGTTGAGAACCGAACCGTGCCGCCCGCATAGTCCTCCGGAACGCGCATGGCCGCCAGCGTCTCCGAGATGTGAACGCCGTCGGCATGACACGCCGCCCCGGCCGAGGCTGCCACTGCCGGCATGGCCGACAACAAGTCACTCGCCCGAACGCCGGGAAATCCCAGACTCAGCGTGTTGGGCAGGCGATGCTCCGGATGTCCGTTCAGACGCACGTCGGGCACATACGATGCGATCCCCTCGTGCAAGCGCTCGCGTAAGGCCCGCATGTGCGTCTGCCTATGCGGCAGCTCGTCCGCGGCACAGGCGCAGGCCTCGCCCAGTCCCACGATGCCCGCCACGTTCTCCGTGCCGGCGCGTCGACCGGCCTCGTGGCCGGCGCCGTGGATGAGTGTCTCCAGTGCGAGCCCCTCCCGCACGTACAGTGCCCCAACGCCCTTGGGCGCGTAGAGCTTGTGGCCCGCGACGCTCAATACATCGACGCCAAGCTCCTCCACCCGCACGGGAATCTTCCCCACGCTCTGCGCGGCATCCGTGTGAACCGGCACGCCGTGACTTCTCGCGATGGCCGCAATCTCGCGGATCGGCTGAAGCGTCCCCACCTCGTTGTTGGCGTGCATGATCGTAATCAGGATCGTTTCCGGCGTGATGGCATGTTCAACCGCAGCGGGATCCACCCGCCCCGCGCCATCGACGCCGATCGTGGTGACCCGATAGCCCTGCGTCTGAAGGTACCGGCACACCTCTCCGACGGCCGGGTGCTCCACCGCCGACGCGATGATGTGGTTGCCCTGGCGGCGCCGGGCCCGCGCCACGCCCTGGATCGCGTGATTGTTCGACTCGGAGCCGCCGCTGGTGAAAACGACCTCGCCCGGCCGGGCCCCCAGCAGCAACGCCACCTGCTCCCGCGCACGCTCCACCGCCTCCCGCGCCCGGCCACCGTACACGTGACTGCTGGACGGGTTGCCGAAGTGAGATTCCAGGAACGGGCGCATCGCCTCCCGCACCGCCGGATGCAGCGGCGTGGTGGCGTTGTAGTCCAGGTATATGGGGTCGGATCGCTCCAACAGGTCTACTCAGTCGCCGCCACGTCGGCCCAACTCGGCGGGACGTCGGCATACACGGGCACGGTCCGCGCCGGCACCTCCGGCACACCCGTACTGAGCGGCACCCAGCCTCGCAGCCGGCCCGGCTTCTGCGGTGGCTCCAGCCAGACCGTCAACTCATAGTGCTCGCCCGGTTTCACCACGCGCAGTTCGCCCTGGATTCCCGGCCGGGCGGCGTCGGTGATCTTCGGGTCAATCGGACCGCCGTCTCCGCGACGGATGCTGATCACAACCGGCGCCGGACTGGCCGAATCCGGCAATTTCCCGAAATTCGCCAACCGAGGCGTCACCTGAATCGGCACAAGCACCTTGCCGCGGACCGTCAGCGTGGCCTTGGGTTGAGCGGGGTCGTTTCCGGTCACCGTCACCACCTTGGTATACGGGCCCGCCAGGTTGGTCGAGGCGATGGTCACCTTCACGGTTTCGGACCCACCCGGCGCGATCTCACGGTCAGACTGACCGTCCACGCGAGTCCCTCACCCCCCCTTGACGCGGATGGACAGCGGCGCATCGCCGGTATTCCGGATCACCCATTCCGGCTGAATCGGCTTGCCCGCCCAGAGCGGGTCCAGCTCCAGGACGCTCTTCTCGATCTTCATCTTGGGGACCGCCGCGCCGGGCTCCGGCGGCTTGGCCGCAATGGGGGGTTCGTCTTTCGCAGCCTGTCCGCAGGCCGGCTCCGCAGCCGACAAGGCGGCGGCCCGAACCAGCGCCACAACCACCACAACCCACAAGGTCCGTCGCCCGAACCGCCGGGCGGACCGAATCGTACACCGCATCTTTCGCTTCTCCCCGGGTGACCGTCACGCCGCACCCGTCCGCGTCGCCTGCCCAAACCCAGGCCGCATTATACCCAAAACGGCTTCCCAATTCTCCCCCAAACGAAATCCTTCGGCAGAATCTGTGGGTGGACCGGGGCTTGGCCCCAGACCCCGGGTTTTTTTCCCACAAGCCCCCGTGCCCGAGGGAGGGGAGGAAATCCCCGCTCGCGGTTGGACATGCGGGACCGTTCCTTCGGTACACCATCGACCTTTTCACGCCCTGTCCGGCCCCACCCCCAGCGGCACCACGGGGGAAAACGAAGCACCGGACGTCCATCCCCGCCAGCTTCTGCTGGAGTGCAGGTGCTTCTTTAAAGCAGTGCGCCTGCCAGCCACGTTGCGAATCAGCACTGCTCAAGTGAAGTGGCACCGTCAGCCCCGCCGGCGCAGAACGGGTCTGTCCACAGTACTTCAATGCTCGATTGCCTCTCGCCCCGGCGGGGCGATGGACTGTAGCCACGGGTGAAGCGAAGCGCAACCCGTGGACGCGTTGTGCTCCGCAAGATATCCGCCCCGGAGGGGCGGCGGGGCCAGGACATGTAGCCACGGGTGGAGTCCCGATGCCAATCGGGACGGAACCCGTGGTGAGGGGAACGAAAAATACTCTGCCCCGGCGGGGCAGAGGAGGCCGTCACGTCAATAGAAGACGTACTGCGGATGGAAGCTCACACCATGGGCACGCAGTAAGGCGAGAAGCTCCTGCTCAAAATCCCGCTTCCGGTGGTGCACGGCCTGCTTCTCAATATACGCCTTCACGTGCGCCTCCGCTGACTTGCTGACGGAGAAGGCCGCGTATCTCTCCTGCCACGCGAACGAACCCAATGCGGGGAAGGTCTGATGCACCCAGAGCGAAGATCGGGACTTCACCGTCCGCATCAGATCGGCAATCGTTCCATCGGTCCGCCAACATAACAGCAGGTGAATGTGGTCGGGCATTCCCCCGATGGCGTAGAGCGTGCCCTTCTCAGCGCGAACGATGCCGCCGATATAGCCATAGAGTCGTTCCTGCAGCTCGGACTCGATGAAGGCCGTGTGTCCCTTCGTGGAGAACACGACGTGCAGCAGGATTTGCGAGTACGTGCCCGGCATCGGCCTCGTCCTTCGCCCCCTCGGGGCGAAATGGCACAAGGACCGCAACCGCGCCCACGGGTTCCGCCCGTTCGCCTGCAGCGACCTCGCTCCACCCGTGGCTACAGCCCCTGACCCCTCCGGGGTCGAGCGCGAAGCGCACGACGAGTTGCTCAAATGCCGCCAGGTCGCCAGCCCCTGTCTGCCGCTCCGCAGGCAGGCTGACGCCCGACATCAACAGCTCATCGCCGGGCGTCGGCCGCGGACCGAGCGGTGCGATATCGGAGAACATCCCGCCGATCGTCACCGACGCCGCGAGCGGCGGCTACTTCGCTGCTGCGGCGCGGCGTGCAACAAGAGTGGGATGGGGCGTCCCCGGCAATCAGACCAAGAGCAGTGGCATCAGTGCCACCAGGCCCGTACAACATGGCCGCCCGCAACAGCTCGGGCTACAACGACGCCTCGGGCAAACGATGGCGTCGCCCGGAGTTCGGCGTCATGGCTTGATATCGACGGCCGAGAATCTGACGTACACGTCCTCAGTGGAGAACTTGTTTGACACAATGAACCGGACGTTCCAAGTGAAAAATGTTGCATTGGGGTTGCTAACATTACAGCGCTGGACTGCCTCTCGCCCCGGCGGGGCGATGGACTGTAGCCACGGGTGAAGCGAAGCGCAACCCGTGGACGCGTTGTGGTCCGCAAGATATCCGCCCCGGAGGGGCGGCGGGGCCTGGAGAGCACGGGGCGCGACTGCCCGCCCGTCGTCTTCCTCCGCCCCGTTGGGGCGGAAAAAAGGGGAAACCCACCTGTGTCCACGGGTTCCGTTCGCCCCCGGCGAACTCCACCCGTGGCTACACCCCGCGGCCCCGTTGGGGCCGGAACCTCTTGAACAACAAGGTTGGGGGCGAACACAGCCCTGTAGTTGTCGTGGTCCAGGTTCGTGGTGACGTTGCTCTCGAATGGGGCTCGCTGGATGGGCATCGGTTGGTCCTCGCAGACGGCAACCTTGACAGGCAGTCTACGGCCTGGTGAACGGGCGTCAACCGGCATTTGCGCGGTCACAGACGGACGGATCAGTCCCTCAGGCCCAGGCCGTTATGTCCAGGTACGGCTTGAGCAGCACCTGGGTGGCCGGATGCGCCAGAACCGCCTTGCCGAAGCCGCGGACGGCGCCCGCCTCGACGGCGGCCTCCTGGGCGTCGTCCTGGCTGCTGATCAGCATGACCGGGACGTCCGACAGCTTCGCCTCGCGCCGGATGCTGCGAATCAGATCAAGCCCGGGGCTGCGGTCGGCGTCCAGTTGCCTGTTCACCAGGACCAAGTCGTACGGCTTCTCGCCCAGCTTCGCCAGGGCCTCATCGGCACTGTGCGCCTGGTCCACGTCCACGCCGAACCACGACACGAGCACACCGCGTGTCGCGGAATGGTCCGGTCGGCACTGGCCGACATCCAGAACTCGCTTGGCACGTGCAGCCATGTTCAAGCCTCCTTCGTGGGTGGTTGCCGGTGCGCCAAGACGCACCCTGTTTTCCGGCCCCGCACGCAAGACCCCGTGTGGTGAGTGAGGGGAGGCCTCGACGCCCGACGCTCCGTCACCGGAGAGTATACAACAGGCCCCACCCGATCGGCCAGCGCCCCGCCCCGGGGCGGCTTCGGCACGAACCGATCGGCTGGGGCCCGATTGCTGCGATGCTTCCGCGTTCTTTCTCGCCGCGTATCGCGCCGGCGCTACTTCGACCCGCCGGCGAGGGCTTCCGCCAGGTCCGCCATCGGATCGCTGCCAGTCAGTCGCAGGTCGTACTTGTCCTGCAACACCTTCATCACGTTGGGCGACAGGAACGCGGGGGCCGCCGGCCCGATCCGGATGCCCTTGACGCCCAGGTGCAGCAGCGTCAGCAGCACCGCCACCGCCTTCTGCTCAAACCACGAGAGCACGATGCTCAGCGGCAGGTCGTTCACCGAGCAATTGAACGCCTTGGCCAGGGCCACCGCCACCTGGATGGCGCCGTACGCGTCGTTGCACTGCCCCATGTCCAGCAGCCGCGGAATGGGGTCGCCCCCGTTGAGCCGGATCGAGCCGAAATCGTTGTCGCGAATACGATACTTGCCGCAGCCCAGGGTCAGCACGATGGAGTCCTTCGGCGTGTTGCGGGCGAACTCCGAGTAGTAGTTCCGGCCGGGCTCCGCCCCGTCGCATCCGCCGATCACGAAGAAATGCTTCAGCCGGCCGGCCTTCACCGCTTCCACGATCGGACCCGCCAGCGACAGGATGGTCGAATGGTGGAAGCCGACCACGCTCTCCTTGTCCTTCGCGTCGGGCAGCGGCCGGCACTGGAGGGCTTTCTCGATCACGGGGGAGAAATCGTCCGTCATCAGGCGCGTCCCGCCCGGGACCGCGGTGACCCGCGTCGCGAAAACGCGATCCTTGTATTCCTCCCGCGGGATCAGGATGCAGTTCGTCGTCGCCAGCACGGGCCCGGTGAACTCCCTGAACTCCGTCCGCTGTTTCTGCCACGCCCCGCCGAAATGGCCCGCCAGGTGCCGGTGCTTGCGCAGCTCCGGATACATATGCGCCGGCAACATCTCGCCGTGCGTGTATACATTGATGCCTTTGCCGGCCGTCTGCTTCAGCAGGTTGTCCAGGTCCAGCATGTCATGCCCGGTCACCAGGATGCCCGGGCCGGCCTTGGTGCCTTCGTACACCGTGGCCGGTGACGGCTTGCCGAACCGCTCGGCGTGCCCTTCGTCCAGAAGCTGCATGACCCGCAGGTTCTGCTTTCCGCACTCCAGCACCAGCTCGAACAGGCTCTCCATGTCGAAGTTGACGTTCGTCACCGTCGCAAAGAGCGCTTCCTCGATGAACGCGCTGACCGTCTCGTCGACCTTGCCCAGGCGCCGGGCGTGGTGCGCGTAAGACGCCATGCCCTTGAGCCCGTACAGAAGCGTCTCCTGCAGAGACTGCATGTCCGGGTCTTTCCCGCAGACGCCGGTCACGACGCAGCCCGTCCCGTGGGCCGTCTGTTCACATTGATTGCAGAACACGGTGTACTCCTCTCTTGATCGTCACCACTTCAAAACCCGCTTCTTGAAACACGAATCAGGCGGCCGACTCCATGGAAACCTCACGCGACCCGAGGACCTCACCGCGCGTGCTGATCACCAGGTCATGCACCGGCACGTCCACCCCGCTCCGCCGCCGCGCCTCCAACGCCATCATAAGCAGACCGCCGCAGCAAGGCACCTCCATTCGGGCCACCGTCACGGACGCCGGTCGGTTCAACCGCAGCATTTCCGTCAGCTTCTCCACGTATCCCGTCGGATCGTCCAGTTTCGGACACGCGATCGCCAGCACCCGGCCTTTCAGAAGCCTGCTGTGAAATCCCCCCATCGCAAACGCCGCGCAGTCCGCCGCCAGCAGCAGGTGCGCCCCGCGCAACGCCGGCGCGGAGGCCGGCAACAGCCGCAACTGCACCGGCCACTGCCGCAACATCGATGGAACGTCACTCTCTCCCGCGGGCGCGCCCTCCCACGCGGCGCCCGCAACGGCGCCAAGCCGCGCGAACCGGGCGGACGGGCAACCGCCCGGCGGCGTGGGCGCCGCCGCGGCGTGTCCGGCCGGTCCCGCAACCGCCGACTCATCGAACTCATCCGCCTCACGGCGCTCGATTCGGATGGCCCCCTTGGGACAGTGTCCCAGGCACGCGCCCATCCCATCGCAGAGACGATCGGACACCAGCCGGGCTTTCCCGTTGATCACCCGAATCGCCCCCTCCGCGCACGATGGCACGCACAGGCCGCAGCCGTCGCAAAGGTCCTCGTCTATATGCACGATCTCGCGGATCATCGTTGTTTCTCCCTGGCCGGCCCGCGGTTGTCAGCCCGCGGTACCGGCGTCATACTGGCAGTGTGCCACAGGAGGCCCGACGGGGCCTTGACGTGGATCAACCTGCTGTAGAAATCTACGTGAGCGTGCGTAACCCGTGCCCTCAGAAGCAGTTAGAATCCTTCACGCCTCCGGTTTTTTTGCCGGGCTCTCCGACGAATCGCTGGGCCGCTTGGAGGCGATCGCCCGGATCGTGTCGTTCCGGAAGGGACAGATCGTGTTCCGCAAGGGCGACCCATGCCCGGGACTGTACGTCGTCGCCCGCGGCGCCGTCCGCATCTACAAGATCGCCCCCAATGGCAAGGAGCACGTGCTCCACTTCGCCTACCCCGGCATGACGTTTGCGGAGGTGGCGGTCATCGGCGGTTTCGAGTGTCCGGCCTACGCCCAGGCGATGGAAGACACGAAGTGCGCCCTGCTGCCCCAGCGAGACTTCCGCCGAATCCTGGAGGAAAGCCATCCGTTCTGCCTGCAACTCATGGCCAGCATGGCGGCCTGGGTCCGGTACCTGGTGGGCGTGATGGAGGATATCGTCCTGCGGGACGCCGCCGGACGCGTCGCCCAGTTCCTGATCCGAAGCGACCCCACAAACGGCGCCGCCGCCTTTGCGCTGCCCATTCTGAAGAAAGACCTGGCCAACCACCTGAATCTGACCAGCGAGACCCTTTCCCGCACGTTCCGCCGTCTGGCCGACGCCGGGCTGATTGATCTGCCCGACGCCCAGCGCGTCCGCATCCTCAACCCGGCTGGCCTCGCCGACGTCGCGCAGGGCACGCCCGTCTGACGCAACACTGGCTGTGGCGTTCGATATCGGGTAGGCTCGTTGCACTCCGGCCGGGGCCGACCCGGACCGGCATGTCACGGGTTTCGACAGAGGAGCGAAGCGATGCCGACGTATGTCATTCTGAGTGAACTGGATCCGAAGGCGATGCGGGACCCCAGCGAGTTTCGCCAACTCGCGGAGACCGTGGCGAAGAAGATCCGGGAGCAGTGCCCGAACGTGCGACTGAAGGAAAGCTACGCGCTGATGGGCCGCTTCGACGTGATCGACATCATCGAAGCGGACAACCCGACCGACGTGGAAAAGGTCGCGATGATCATCCGCTGCTACGGGCACGCCATGACGGAAACGCTGCACGCGACGCCCTGGAAGGATTTCCTGTCGCAGTTGTAGGCTGCACCGCGGAGGAACGCGTTCCACCGCAGTTCGACGCCGGATCCTTCCGCGGGGCCTTCGTACAGCGGTAGCCACGCCGTTTGCTGTGGGGCTTCGATGCTCCGCGGCGCCTCTCGTGGCGGGAATGCCGCTCCATCCCGGCGAGACAAGGGCACTCAGGAGGCTGGCCGGAATGGACCCGGGCCAGTGAAGCCCAGACCGCCGGCAACGATGCATGCCGCTCGTGCGTGGGAGAAAGGACCGAGCCTTCTCAGAGATCCTCGTCCCGCTCTGGGAAGGCGGACGGTCTGGACGGGCCGCGCCGGGCGGCGCCCGGGCGGATCGCGAGCACCTCCAGGGCGTCGCGCTCGACGATGCCACGGAGTTGATCACGGGGAATGACCGGCAGGTTCGTGCCCTGCACCATGTGGTTGATGCTGTACAGCGTCTCAATGCAGTTGGCGGCGGACGTGTAGGGGAACCCGCTGCCGAACAGCAGCTTGTCCATCACGCCGTGATGATACGCGCCCAGCAGGGCCTGGTACGCCTCCCACGGATGGTGCAGCAGCCAGCTTACGTCGGAATACACGTTGGGGTGCTTGGCCAACAGAACGATCGTCTCGGCCACCCACGGATAGCCCAGGTGGGCGACGATGATCTTCAGATCCGGAAACTCTCTCGCCACCTCGTCCAGCAGCACCGGCTGGGCGTACTCCAGCTTGCACGCCGTCGCCATATGGATGCCCGGGTGGAACAGGACCGGCATCTGCAGTTCAGCCGCCTTCGCGTACACGCGCATGGCCCGCGTGTCGGCCGGATGATAGTCCTGGGCCGCCGGCGCCACGCCGACCCCCTTCATCCCCAGCTCTCTCCGGGCGCGGACGAGAGCGCCGATCGCTTCCTCGGGCACCGCCGGGTCCACGCCCGCAAAGCCGATCAGCTTGTCCGGGTACCGGCGGACATAGTCGGCCACCAGCATGTCGGGGATCTCGGCGCCCAGGTAGTGGCTCTTGAAGCCAACCACGATGGCCGTATCGACCGGACGCGATGCCTCGTAGTGACGCTCCGCACCGGCCTTGGCGGGCGCTCCTTCCAGCCGGGTCAGCGCGGGAAGACCCAGCCGGCTGCGCGACCACGGCAGATCGCGTCCCAACTGCGACATGGAGTCCCAAATGTGCGTGTAACAGTCAACAATCATGAGCGTTGCTCAACGGGCTGGCGCCCCGCCGTCAGCCGAGTTGGACTATAGCCGTCCGCACGCGGGGGGTCAATTGGACGCGCCGGAGCGACAGGTCCGCGCGGCACGGCCGGCCGCGCGGCAATCTCACCCGGAAGTCAACACGACCCGCGCCGTCGGGCAAGCTGCGCGCAGCCGATCGTAACGAATGCCAGTCCAAGCGTCGCCAGCTCGGCCCCGAACGCCCCGCACGCCACGCCGCGCCCGGGAGCCATTCGGCCGGGCGTCGCGGGCGTTTCCAGCGCGTCTTGCGCCGAATTCACCGCCTGCTGAACCGCCGCCGCCCCGGCCGAACTCGTGGCGGCCTTCAGTGCCGCGTCGAGCACGGTGAACTGACGCCCGAAGGCCGAGCCGCCGCCCGTGCCGCCGGGCAGGCTTTTCACGCGTGTGACAAACCGGGCCTCCAGGTCCATCGTTTGCCCGGACCGCACATCGTACTCGTAGGTGATGACCTGGTTCGGAATCAGCGCCACGTAAAACACGCCAAGGGGTTCAATTCCCTCAGACACCGCCTCCTGCGTCCGCCCGTCCAGACCGGACGTCGAGAGCAGCAGGTCCTCCCCGCCGAACTCGTACACGAGCGATCCCAAAGGCGCCGCGGTCACCCGTCCCTCCGCCGAGCCCGTTAGTCGCAGCCCCGTGGAAAACAACTCGACGGAACGGGACCCGCTCGCCACCCGGTAAACCGTCACCTGGAACTCCGCCTCCAGACCGCACAGGCTGCGGCCCGATTCCTGCGACCACAGAACGAGTGCCCCGGAGAGGAAGACCTCGCTGCTCACGCGGGATTCACCGAACGACAGGCCCAGATCGCCCGCGGTCAGACGAATCGTCCGCGTCTCCGATGCCTCCGACTCGACTTCATACGCCGTGGCCGGCTCGGAAGACACGCACGTCGTCTCCAGCCCGAACTCCGCCGGGTTGGCGCTCCCCGTCGGACGGGTCGGATCGCGAAGATCCGCGAACGCGAACGCCACGTCCGTCAGTCCGCCGGGGTCCCCCAGCACGACCCCGACCTCCAGCGGAAACACGGACTGCGTTTCCGGAAACCGCTCGAACGCGCCATCCGACGAGGTCAGCTCACCGCCGACGAACTCCCGAACCTCTGCGGCGATGTCGGCACGGATCGCGACAATCTCCGCGCGGCCGGCTGCATTCACGCCGAGGGCGATCATCACGAACGCAACCACCGCACCACTCGTCTTGCCATGGATTCCTGGCATTCCACACATCCTTCCGCGACAGCCCCCGCGCCCACCCGTACTCTACGAGGCGGAATCGCCCAAGTCGAGCCTTTTCCGCCGGAGCCCTTCGCCCACCAGATAGCACGCCGGCACCACGATCGGACGGATCACGAACGTGTCCAGCAGAATACCCAGCGCGAAGGCGAACCCCAGTTGCTGGTAGAACGCCAGTCCCGTTGCGGCAATCGACCCCAGGGTCGCCGCCATGATGAGCCCACAACTGCTGATCACCGGACCTGTGGTCACGATCCCCCGCAAGGTCGCCTCGGGCGCCGGCCGGCTTCGGCGTTCCTGCAGAATGCGGGACACCAGGAAGATGTTGTAGTCCTGGCCCACCGCCATCATGATGACAAACAGGAACAGCTTGACCTTCCAGTCCAGGGCCTGCCCGTCCAGCCACACGCGAAACGTCCAATCGGTGACCGCCAGCGTCGTCAGGTAAAGCACCAGCGTGGCAATCACCATGACCAGGGTCAGGCCGACCCGTCGCACCCAGATCAGCACGACCACTCCAATGGCCGCCGCCACACTCACCATGATGCGTCGCTGATCAGCATCGGAAAGCGCCTTGATGTTCAGGATGTACGGGGTCAGCCCCACCGCATGGAGCCGGACGTCGGCCCCGGCGCTGCGCCGTGCCCACTCCTCGACGCTCCGCGTGAGCCGGGAGCAGAGGTCCATCGCCGGATCAGACAGCGGCGGAAACGGCTGCATGACCTCCACCCGGACGGAACAGAAACCGTCATTCACGTAGTAAGGACGGATCCAGGCCAGCGGAAGGAGTGGAGTCGACCCCCGTGAGCCGAACGGGTTGTCCAGACCCCACACGTCCACCACGCCGTCGACGGCACGACACGCCTCCGCCAACCCGGCCGCGTACGCGTCCAGCGCCGCCGGGGAACACTCCGTCCCGCCGCTCAGAACGAACGTCCAGGAGAACAGCTCCTCGGCGGAAAAATGCCGCTCCGCTAACTCCTGCCCGCGAGCCGCGCTGCTGTCGCTGTTCACCACGCCGAGCGCATCATACCGGTACGGCGTGCGGCTTCCCTGCCACGCCGGGTAGAACAGAAGCACGGCCATCCCCATCAGGATGTGAGACGGATAACGTACAACCGCGCGGGCCAGACGGCCCCACAGCCGGCTGGGAGTCTCCGCCCCGGCGGCAGAGAGCAAACGCGGCCAGAAAAGGCGCGACCCCATCAGACGCGCCACAGCCGGGACCAACGTCAACGCGGCCGCCATCGAGACCGCGATGGCCAGGCCCAGCGCCCGGCCGGCATTGTGCGTGGGCGACAGCTCCGCCAGCAACAGCATGGACAACCCGATCACCGTGGTGGCCGCGCTGGCGGCGACGGCCCCGCCTGTACCCTCCGTCGCGGCGGCGGCTGCGCCCGACCCGATTCCCCCTCGGGACTGCTCGCGATACCGGGCCAGCCAAAACATCGCGTAATCCGTGCCCGAACCGAACATCAGCACAACCACAAACGTGCGTTCCAGGTTGCTGACGCCCCACCCGGCAACCGCGAGGCGATTCAGCAACGCCAGCGCCACGTACACACTTGCGCCGATGGAGATCAACGGAACAAATGCCGCCAACGGCGCCCGGTACACGCAGATCAGAATGGTGAGCACCGCCCCCACCGTCACCCACGTTGTCCGATGATACGCGTGCGTGGTGGCGAAGCTCAGCTCCCGGCCCAGACCCCCCTCGCCCGTAATCTCCAGCCGCAGCCCGTCCGGCAACCCACGGCGAGCCAGCGCATCCACGGCCTCCACCTGGTCCACCGACGTCTTCACCAGGTAATTCGAGTCCATGTTGACCACGATCATGACCGCCTGCCCGTCGCGGGCGACCAATCGGGACTGTAGATGGGGATGCGTGGCCGGAGCCAAGACGCGCCACCGGCCGCCGGCCTCCGCCAGCAATCGGGACGTCACCTCCATCACGAAATCAAGATCCGACGTATGCAGACCCTCGGCGCGCTCGAATATCAGGACCGTCCGCGTCCGGGCCACGGTCTGCGGAAAGGCTTGGCGAGCCACCTCCAAGGCCTGGTTATACGGCTGGTGGTCGGGCAGCAGGGACGGCGGCTCCGCAGAGGCGACCGCCTCCGGCGACGGGGCCGACGCGGTCAGCAACCCGACCACCCCGACCCATGCCAGCAGAATCGCCCACGGGTGACGTGAAACCCAACGTCCCAGGTGCAGGAACATGGGCAGCGTTTCTAGCCGCCGGAACGACCCCGGTCAAACGGGGTGCCCCGGGCCGACCCGGGGGAGGCCCCTACAGACAAACGTCTGGCGTTCCGCGCCGGACATCTGCCCGAAGTCCTTTTTGCACAGCGTGTTGAAACGGCAGTGGCCTCGGGCCGGTCACCGGGCCTACAGTTGAAGGAGGGGACCGGCGTGCCTCAACTCGTGCGGCCCGGTTCGCGGGGGTTCTGGAGACACATGGGACTTGTCGTCACGATCGTCAATGGGCCCCGCCGGTCGGGCAAAAGCACCATCATCCGCGAGATGGTCGCCACGGTCTATCGCACCCCCCCGCACTACCTGCGACTGACCTGCAATGACGGCGACAAGGTTCGCCCGGCCCCTTGTGCGGCCGGCAACCCCTCCGATTGCGGGGTCGCCAGCGCGGCCTGGGTGGAGTACGACCCGGGCCGGGTGTTTGAAGTGCTGCCGGAAGCCCTCGCTGCCGTCGCCGTGCGTAATCCGAACGCACAGGTCATCATTGAGGCGGACGCGGACCCGAGCCCGCGACAGGCGTTCACCTACCACGCGCGCCTGTTCGTGATGCGAGCCCCCGACTGCGAACACGAGGTCTTCCGATCCTGCGAGGAAGCCGCCGGCCGGCTGCAGGCCGCTCTGAACGACACCTCCACGTTTGCCACGGAAGTGTTCGGTTTGTGCAGTGAACTCGCCGCCCCGGAAGACGACTCGCATCAAGACCTCCCCGGGTTCACCCCCCTTCAGATGCAGTCGTTCCTCCACTCGCCGCTGGGTCGTCAACTGGCCCTGCGAAGTCAGTTGCAGCCTGCCTTTCATGCGATTCTGGACAGCGACGTGATTGTCATGAACACCGCGTTGGGGGGTGTGAGCGCCGACGTGGACGCCACCCGACGCCGTCTGGATTCACTGGTCACCCACATTCAGAAGGGATCGTCGCGCCGCAGCCGGCTGTTCTGCTGCGATTTCATGGATCCGCAGGATCCGCTGCGTGCCGATCTGTTTGGCGTGCTGCGGGCGGCATGTTCGTGCTGAGCGGGCGGCCTCACCCCTTGCTCGAAATGGTCCAGCGCCATTCCTTCACGCCGAAACACTCCGTTGCGTATTCGATGATCCTGCGAAATGCCTCGCACGCCTGGGCGCGCTCGATCATCTGGGCCTTGGTAAGCGGAAACGGCTGCCCTTCGCCGCTGAGGGCGATTCGCAGCCAGCCCGCAAACTCCGCCGATTCGTGCAGGTAGGTGGCCAGGTTCGGCCCCACCTCGAAGTTCAACTCCGAAATCTCCAGATACGCCTCGTTCCCGCAAAACGAAAGCGTGCTGAGAATCTCGTGGCTGGGCTGCAGACCCACGATCTCCAGCTCGGCAAACGGCACACGCTCCGCTGACAGCAACTGCTGGCAGATCTTGTACACCGGCCCCTCCGCCGAAAAGAACGGCCCGATGTGCGTGTCGCTCATCTCTGTCCAGCTCGGCGGTTCGTACACCCCGGAGGCGTCACAATCGATCTGCTCCGCACGACGTGCCTGGGTCATCAGCTTCTTGAGAAGACTCTCCATGTCCGGCTTGGCCGCCTGCCGGCGAGCCTCACCGCTGATGTCCAGAATCCCGTAGCACGCCAGTTCGTGCTCGGCATCGCCGGACGAACCGCCCGCGACGGTCGCAATAAACCGCCGGACCTTCTCGGGATACACGTCCACCCAGGTCGGGCTGTAAACGATAATGTCCGTCCAGAACGACACGAACCCGGCTCCTCCAACTGCACGTCAGAACCGCATTATACGCCCCCGGTGACCCTTTGCGATGCCGCCGCCCGTCCACGTCCGGGGCTGCGACCGACACGCACGCGGTCCGACTTCCCTCCGCTCTTACGAACCGGCCTCCCTGCCGGATCACCAGGTTTCGCCCTTTTCGCCACTCTTCCCATCTTCGCATTTCGGGCCGCCCGTGTGGTGATTTGACGACGGGTGACGGGCACCGGAATGCTCTGCTGACCGGACAGGAACGCGCCGGTGACGGAATTCGGGCAACGCATGATCGACCCAACATCGCCCTGCGCGACGACCTCGCCGCCTCGCACCCCCGGGCCGGGCCCGAAATCCACGATTTCATCCGCGCAGCGCATGGTTTCCTCGTCGTGCTCCACGACGATGACCGTGTTGCCCATGTCGCGAAGCCGTTCCAGCGAATCGAGTAACCGCCGGTTGTCGCGTGCGTGCAGGCCCACGCTGGGCTCGTCCAGCACGTACAGCACGCCAACCAGGCCGGAACCGATCTGGCCGGCCAGCCGGATGCGCTGCGACTCGCCCCCGGAGAGGGTCGGCGCGGTGCGGTCGAGGGTGAGATATCCCAGGCCGACGTTCTGAAGAAACGCCAGCCGGCCGCGGATCTCCTTCACAACCTCCTCTGCGATCACCTGTTGTGTCGGCGTCAGTTCGAGGCGAGCGATACATTCACAAGCCGCATCGATGGACAGAGCCGAGAACTCGGCGATGCTCAGACCCCCGACCCGGACGGCCAGCGCCTGGCGATTCAGACGCCGGCCGGTGCAATCCGGGCAACCGGTCTGCGTCATGTATTTCTCGTAGAAGGCACGAACCAGCGGCGAACGGGCCTTTTTGTGCTTCTCGCGCAGCTCGGCGATCACCCCGGCAAACGTGCCGCCGTGCCGCCAGACCCCGCCCGACGTTCGCCACTCGAACGTGAGGTGGGCATCCCCCGTGCCGTACAGCAGGGCCTGCTTTGCCTTGTCCGGCAGGTCGCACCACGGCGTTTTCAGATCGAACCCGACGTACCGCGCAACCCCCTCGTAGATGTGCCGCCGCCATCGGCCGATCCGCGTGCGCATCGGTTCGATCGCCAGCCCGAGAAACGATCGCCTGGGCCGTGGCGCCAGGCGCTGCGGGTCGAAGTCGAAACGGGTCCCCATTCCGTCACAGGTCAGGCACATCCCCGCCGGCGAATTGAAGCTGAACATCTGCGGCGACGGTGGGGCAAAGCTGATTCCGCAGGCCGTGCAGGCATACTGCGAAGACAGCAGCAGCTCGCCCTCGCGTGATCGGCGGTCCAATGTTCCCTCGGCACGCGCCAGAATCAGCGTTTCGCCCCCGACGCGCAGGGCCGTCTCCACCGATTCCACCACGCGAGACCGAGCGGCCGGTCCCACGGTGATCCGATCCACCACGACCTCGATGTCGTGCCGGATGTTCCGCTTGAGCTGCAATTCGTCACTCAGGGCAACCACCTGCCCATCCACCCGGGCGCGGGCAAACCCCTGCCGCCGCAAGTCGTCAAACAGGTCGCGGAATTCCCCCTTCTGCCCGCGCACAACCGGGGCCAGGATGATCACCTTCGCACCATCGCCCTGGCCCACAATGCGCTCGGCGATCTGCTCACGCGTTTGGGCGGAGATGGGCCGGTCGCAGTCCGGGCAGTGCTGCGTGCCGACGCGGGCGTAGAGCACGCGAAGAAAGTCATGCACCTGCGTGATGGTGCCGACCGTGCTGCGCGGGTTCCAGCCGCTCGTCTTCTGCTGGATCGAGATGGACGGGCTCAGGCCGGTGACCAGGTCCACGTCCGGCTTGGCCAGTTGGCCCATGAACTGCCTCGCGTACGAGGACAGCGATTCAATGTACCGCCGCTGCCCCTCGGCATACAGCGTGTCAAATGCAAGACTGCTCTTGCCGCTGCCGGACACGCCGGTGAAGCAGATGAGCCGGTTCCGGGGCAGGGTAAGCGAGACGCTCTTGAGATTGTGCTCACGCGCCCCTCTGATGGTGATCGAACTGGGTTCCATAAGCCGTGATCAGGACCCCAAACCCGGAGACCCGACGCTCAGTCCGCGCCGGCGGCCGCGGCGGGTGCAGATGTCTGGGCGGGCGTCCGGACAGCCAGATGACGCTGGCCAGCGACGAAACCGACGTTCAACACCCTCCAGTACCCGCTTTCATTCACGAGCGTCACCTGAGCCACCGCCGCCGCATTCTCAGCGCCGCCGGGATCCGCCACTTCCACAAGCACGTGCTTCTCGGCGGAGGCGTCTTCCGCAAGCTTCCTCCCATCGCGCAGAACCATGGCCCGCTCCGCCTCCGGCCACTCGAAGTCAAAGCTGTCCACGTAGTGGGCAAACGTCGGGGCCCACGATTGCACAGCGCCGTAGACCGTCTCGTCACGGTCGGCCTTGTACCCCGGCCGGTTTCGCCGATGCAGGTCCTCGTAGCGGGCAAAAATCGAGTCCGGAGCGCACAGGTCCAGTTGCCGCCGCAGTGCTTCTTCGTGAGCCTGGGCCGAGGTCGCCCGAACGTCATCGCGAATCACCTTCAACAGGGCGTGCGCCACCCGCTTCGGAGACGCGGACCGGTCCAGCACGACGTCTCCGTCCGTGACCGTCCGGACGGTGACGTGGGGGACCTCCCGCCCGGCCAACCGGGCGTCCTTCCGGCAGCCGGCTCCACCGACTGCAACAGCCACCGCCATCGCCGCCAGGATGCCCGGAGCGGCCCCCCAGCCACCCACGCGGACACCGGCCGTCCCGAGCCTTTCCACTCTCCGATCGCCGATCCATCGCATGGTCACGTCTCCGCCGTTGTTCGGCCCGACCCGCCGGTCAGGCGTCTCCAACCGTTGCCGGCAACAGTCTACCGGCCAGCCGCGACGCTGAAAAGCCGCGCGTTGAGATCGCGTGCGACCGGCGGTACACTCGGCCTTGTCGGCGGAATGCGAACCATGGCAGGATTTCAAAGCAATCTGTGGGCCCCGTGGCGGATGGAGTACATCCGGTCCCTTCAGGATGAGGCCGGCACGCACGGCTGCTTCTTCTGTGCGTACTGGGCCGACCCCGCCCAGGACGAGACGCACCTCGTCGTATGGCGCGATCAGCACTGCTTTGTGGTGATGAACCGCTTCCCGTACACCAGCGGCCACCTGCTGATCGCGACCTCCGCCCACGAGGGCGACCCGCTGCAACTGACGGACGAGCAGAACGCGAGCCTGACGCGGACGACCTGGCAGGCCGTCGCCCTGCTGCGGCGAACCTTGCAGCCGGAGGGATGCAACGTCGGCTCGAACCTCGGGCTCTGCGCCGGGGCGGGCGTGCCGGACCACTACCATTGCCACGTCGTGCCCCGGTGGGCGGGCGACACGAATTACATGTCGGTGCTGGGCGGCGTCCGCGTCATTCCGGAGGGTCTCAACGCGCTGTACGCCCAGCTTGTTCAGCACGCGGTGGAGATGGGCCTACGCGACCGCCCCGCCGCTTCCCGGTGACCCATGCCCGATGCCGCGCAACGAAAGATGGCCTCGTATGCAGCCCGGTCCGCGGACTCTCGCGGCCGGGTCCATTCGGAACCGCCCGACCCGATCCGCGACGCGTTCGGACTGGACCGGCACCGCGTGCTCTCGTGTGCCGCGTTCCGCCGGCTGGAATACAAGACACAGGTCTTCGTCACCTTTGAGGACGACCACTTCCGCACCCGGCTGACCCACACGCTGGAAGTGGCCGAGATCGCCCGCCGACTCGCCATCGCGCTGGAGGTCAACCCCACCCTGGCTGAGGTCATCTCCCTCACCCACGACCTGGGGCACCCTCCCTTCGGCCACGCCGGGGAAATGGCCCTGCGCGACCTCATGCACGACCACGGCGGCTTCGAGCACAATCGTCAGTCCCTGCGGATCGTGGATTACCTGGAGCACCCGTACCCGGCATTTCGCGGGCTGAACCTGACGTTCGAAGTGCGTGAGGGAATCGCCAAGCACGAAACCCGCTACGACAGCCCGAACGCGAACGACACCGCGTACCCCTCCGCCACGGAGTTCTTCGCATCGGGCCCGTGGCCTACGGTGGAGGGCCAGATCGCCTGCCTGGCCGACGAACTTGCGTACGACGGCCACGATCTGGAAGACGCGATCGGAGCCGAGCTGATCACCGAGGCGGGTTTGCAGGCGGTGACGCTCTGGCAAATGGCCGCCGAACCCGTGCGGGCCGCACACCCCGACCTCCCCCTGCCGGCCATTCGTCGCCCCATTCTGGACGCCCTGCTGAACACGCTGCTGGCGGACGTGATCGCCGAATCGCAGCGCCGCCTTGCGGCAGCCCGGCCGGAGACGCCGGAGGCCGTCCGGCAGGCCGCGAACCCGCTGGTCGCGTTCTCCGATGCGATGAACTCGAAGGCCCGAGAGCTGGAGTCTTTCCTGCTGGAGCGGGTCTATCGTCACGCCCGGCTGGTGCGGATGGACACCAAGGCCAGGCGGTTCATCGAGCGGCTGTTCGCCGCCTACGCCGCCGACCCGCGAATGCTGCCGGACCGGTATTACCGTCGCGTCGACGAACAAGGCGTCCACCGCGTCGTGTGCGACTACATCGCCGGCATGACCGACCGCTTCTGCCAGGACGACTACAAACGCCTCTTCGAGCCGTTCGAACGCGTGTAGTCCGGCCCTTTGCGGTGTCCCGATGTCATTGAGGGAACGGGGCGGACTTCTCGAACGTGTCCGTCCGGTCGGACGGAGGCCGAGGCAGAACGCTGGGTGTAAGAGCGGGCCGCTCTCTCATCGGTTCTTGATTTGCGCGGAACGGACAACTAGACTCCCGCCCAACCGGCTCCGCATGCCCGTCATGCCGAGCGCGCGGTGTTCTGAAGGGTTGGCGAAATCAGCATCCTGCGGATCCGGCCGGATTGGCGCACCCCGTTCCCATCCGCCTCGCCTTCCGGAGGGGAGGCGTGACGGCCCTGGCCAAAACGATCCCGGCCGCGAGCCCTCGATCGAGTGCCCGCATCGGAGGCCGGCGTAGCCCTGCCGCTCCTCCGTGATTGTCGCCAGGGTCCTGAGGCGGATGCACGCTTATGATCTTCTCAGCCTGTCGTCGTTTCTTCGGTCCTGCACCGCACATGCCCCGTCTCCCGGACCCCGACATCCGGCGGCAATACCCGCGCTACCGCCGGCGGATCATGGAAGCGACGTTCATCGGCTACGCGATGTTCTACCTGGTCCGCAACAACCTCTCGCCGGTCGCCAAGGAGATGCAGGCGGCCCTTGCATACGACAAGGACATGATCGGCACGATCCTGGCGGTCACCGCGCTAAGCTACGGACTGGGCAAGTTCGTGATGGGCGCCTTGTCCGACCGGAGCAATCCGCGCGTGTTCATGGCCTGCGGACTCCTGCTCACCGCCGTCTGCAATTTCCTCTTTGGCGGGGTCACGCAGTACTGGTTGCACCTGACACTCTGGACGCTCAACGGCTTCGTGCAGGGGATGGGCTGGCCGCCCTGCGGCCGGAGCATGGGGCACTGGTACAGCGAGAAGGAGCGGGGCCTGACCTTCAGCATCTGGAACACGTCCCACAACATCGGCGGGGGGATCGCCGGCTACCTGGCCGCGTGGGCGGCCCAACACAGCCAATCCGTGGCCACGGATGCCGCCGCCTGGGCGGCCGGGCACGGATGGGACCGGGTCGCGAGCGCGGGCACGTGGGTGGCGTCGCACTGGAGCGGGTGGCATTCCGCGTTCTTCTTTCCCGGGATTCTGGCGACGATCGGCGCCGCCTATCTGTTCTGGCGGCTGCGCGACACGCCTCAGTCCGTCGGCCTTCCGCCGATTGAAGAGTACAAGAATGACTTCACGGAAGCACAACGGCAACACGGCCTGCAGGAGCGTGAGCTGTCCTTTCGGGAGCTGCTGATCGACTACACGCTCAGCAACAAGTACGTCTGGCTGCTGGCCTTCGCGAATTTCTTCGCCTACATCGCGCGGTACTGCATGTTGGACTGGGGCCCGACGTACTTCCGGGAAGTCAAGGACGCCACGCTGGTCAAAGGCGGGATCGTCGTGCTCGTCACCGAGTTCGGGGGCATCCCGTCAACGATTCTGTTCGGGTGGTTCTCCGACCTGCTGGGCGGGCGCCGCGGGGTGGTCTCCGTGCTGTGCATGGCGCCGATTCTGGCGGCGTTCGTGGTCATCTGGCTGACACCGGCGGGATACTTCGGGCTGGACCTCGCGATGCTGGCGATCATCGGGTTCTGCATTTACCCGGTCATCAATCTCATTGTCATCCAGGCCCTGGACCTGACGTCCAAGAAGGCCATCGGAACGGCCGCCGGCTTCATCGGGCTTTTCGGCTACCTGGGCCGGGCGGCCCAGGGCAAAGGCTTCGGCTGGATCCTGCAACACCTGGAACCCGCCCTTGGCACGTCGCACGCATGGTCCGTCGTCATCGCGATCATCCTGGCATGCACCCTGGCGGGCATCATCCTGCTGGCCTTCACCTGGCGTTTGAAACCCAAGGCATAGGCCGGCCGGCCAGCGAGAGCATGGACCGAGCCAAACTGCGTAGTGGGGAAGTGGCTCCACAGCAGCATCGTTCCGTTCCGTGGGCCGGCCGATGCATCAACCGGTTCCGGCCGGCGGCGGGCCGGGTGAATCGCCGTCGTTCGCGAAGGCATCCGGATTGCCGAGATCGACGCTCCGGCGCGCGCGCCGCTTCGCCTGCAGAAGCCGACGGGTCGGCGTGGCGGGATCACCCGGTGCGCCGTCTGCGTCCACGCCGCCGGGCCCATGTTGTACGCAAAATCCACCACGTACGGCGTGGCCGTCCCGGCGAAGGTGTGCGTCTCCGAATCCAGCCGCCCCATGCCATCGTAGCCCAGGTCCACCTGCACCAGGCTGTTGCTCGTCTGCGTCAGCCGCCCGGACTTGTCGTACGCAAACATGCCCTCCTGCCCTTACGTTCTTCCTTCATCGCACACGGAAGCCTCAGAAGCAGGTCATCCCCGCCCCACCCTCCCGTCAGGGCCGTAGGCCCGCCCGCGATCAGCCCGCCGTTTCAACGGCGGGTCCGCGCCGCCTCTCCCCAACCCCCCGGTCCTGTAGGGACCGGATGAATCTCTGCCCTCCCCCCAGGCCCGTTCACGGGCCTTCCATCTCCGCCTTCCCTCAGCCTCGAAGAGGCGCAAGGGTGTAGTCCCGGCGCGCCGGGACGTGAGCCACTGGAAACTCGCGCCCCAGACGAATGGAGCCCCAACGGGGCGACACTCTGTGGCATTCCCGATTTGTCGCGTCTCCATCAAACCCCGGCCGCGCGGGAAAACCACTGCCAACCCCCACCTTGCCTCGCCTCCATCACTGGTGTGCCGTCGTGCATGCGTGCCGCAGCCGGTCCCGGTTGTCGTACTCGTAGAACTCGCTGCGGGTGGAGTTGACCAGGTCCTCCTTGTACACCCGGTTGCCCACCGCGTCGTAGCCGTAGCCCAGCTCGCGGATCGGGTTCCCGGAGACGGCGTGCTTCAGGTGGGTCAGCCGCCCGTTGTCGTCATACTCGAACAGGCTCGCGATGCCGTTGCCCAGCGCCGCGCCCGTCCGCCGGTCGGCCAGGTCGTACGACCAGTCCGCCCCGATGCTCGCCCCGCCGTTCACGCCGCCGATCCGGAACCGCTTGTCGTAGCTCCGCGTCACCGACCGGCCACCCGGATACGTCGTCGTCTGCGTCCAGGCCGCCGGGCCCATGTTGTACGCAAAATCCACCACGTACGGCGTAGCCGTCCCGGCGAAGGTGTGCGTCATGTGGACCCCGCCCGCCCGTTTCTACTTCTCTTCTTCTGCCTCGTTCCTGCCTCCGAACAGCTCGCGCGACTTCTTCTCGCGGATGTGCTCCGGATACAAATCCAGCGCTCGTTTCAACCAGCGCCCACCGTCCTCCATTGCGCCCCCGGTGCGCATCAAGAAGTATCCCAGGTCCCAACACGCGGTCGGGTCATCCGGGTCAAGCTCAACGGCCTTGCGGTATTGCTGCTCGGCCTCATCCAGCCTGCCTTGCTCCCAAAGCAAATCACCGTACCAGTATCGTGCCCATGCGGCACCAGGGGCCAACTCGCAGGCATGACGATACTCGGCTTCCGCCTTGGCATGCTCGCCCTGCTGACAGTAAAGGGATCCAAGGTAGATCGCCGTCCATGGGTTTGAGCGGTCCAGTTCAGCGGATCGAAGGAGAAGTCTCTCTGCCGTGTCCCGCTCCGCCTTCATAAGATACTGGTACCCCAACTCACGATGGGCAGCAGCGTTCTCCGGGTAATCGCGAACGGCCCGTTCCAGAAGCCGCGACGCCGCCAGGTCATCTCCGCGAAGGTGCATCGCGATGGCCAGATTCACGATGACTTCATCGTTATTCGGATCAAGCTCCAGGGATCGTCGGTAGGCCTCTATCGCATCATCATCACGGCCCAGATTACGCAGGATCACACCCAGAAGTGAGTATCTCGGCCCACTGGGCTTGAGGGCGATGCTCTTCAACGCCGCCTGCTCGGCTTCAGTGAGTCGCCGCAGGTCAACCAGGCAGAAAGCCAACTGCGAGAATGCGACCGCGCACTCCGGATCCAACTCGGCAGCCTTCGCGAACGCCTCAACTGCCAATTCCTGTTGTCCGAGATCGTCGTACGCTTCGCCCGCGAGCAGCCACAGAATCGGCATTGCCGGGTGCCCCGCCATCGCGGGCTGCAGCAGTTCAAGCGCCGAACAGGGAGCACCCTGATCAAGGGCTGCTCGTGCCTTCGCTACGATCTCCTCAGGAATCACGGACATGTTGTTGGCTTGTCTCCCTGTGGCGCTTCACCTTGACCTCCCGGCGGTGTTGAGCCTTTGGTTCCCGCAAGATGATCCTTTGCATCATCCAGCAATTCTCTCGTGTCCCTCTGCTTTGATTTCTCCTTGCTTTCTATGAAAGGTCCCTTGCCTTGCTCACCTGCTCGTTTTGCCGCGTCTACCTCCTCATAGTTCTGCCCCGGCGCCTTTTGATCATAATCCTTCGCGCTCTTTCCGTCCTTTGGCTTCTTCGGCTTCTTTGGCTTCGGTGTCGGTATATTCTTGCTCAGATCGCTCGCATCGTCTATGGCGCCCATCGCCTTGTTGCCGGCTTTGCCGCCATCGCCACCTGGAATCGCTCCGAGGGCGTTCGTGATCGCTCCTGCAACGTCGCCTTGCACCGCATCCAAGGCCGCGTTCGTGGCGTCGGCAAGCGCGCCGGCCCCTGGCACATATCCCACTACATCGAGCAGTTTCTGACGATCATCTGTTGTTTCGTTGACGAGCTGCGCAACCTCATCCTGCGCATCCATAACCGCTTCGTCATCGGTCGGCCACTGCATCCAGATAACGAGGAATACTCCCCATCCAGATCCGTAATCCCCGTCTCCGTACTCCAGACCAAACGCATCGATCCAGAGAACAGCATTGCCTCCGACCAGCAGGTAGAGACTAACCCCATCCACGTACCCGATCGGATCGCGCTGCAGCCACCGTCCCAGCCGCGGGCTGTAGCTGCGGAACAGGAAGTGGTACAGGCCCGTCGTCGCGTCGAACCGCTGGCCTGTCCAGCTCCACGGGTTGCCGAACCGAGACCAGCCGTGGAACGTCTGGGTGGCCGGGTCCTCGATGTACGTCTGGCCGTACGGGTCGTACGTGTACCGCTCCACCAGGGCGCCGGCCGCGTTCGTCAGGCCGACCACGCTGCCCAGCGCGTCGTGGAGGTAGTGCAGCACCTCCGCCGTGCCCGACTCAACGTCCCCCGCCGCCGTCCAGTCGATCAGCGCCACCGGCTCCGGGAACCGATCCCCCCAGACAAACTCCCGCAGCCGCGTGTTCAGGTGCCCGCCCACGCCGTCCGACGACACGTTGTAGTCCACCACCGGCGTCAGACCCGCGTGGATGTGCCGCGTCACCTGCGCCACCGAGTACGCCTGCCCGTCCGACGGGTCGAAAGGCTCCGGCCGCCAGCCGCCACAAAGCGTCCGGAGTGAACCGGCCCTACGCCACGCCCGTGGTGCCGAAAGCGTTCGCATCGCCCGGAATGGGTGGAACTCTTTATAAAACATGGTTTTACAATAGCTTGTCGACCATCGGGATCGCTTGCAGGCTACCGCCACCTGGATGCGGACGGGAGATTTCAGTAGAAAACAAGCCTTCAGCGGCCGCTGAAACTTGACTTAATAGTGAAAACCGGCTATTCTTATTAGGTGGGTTTCACTATTTTGGAATACATCAACGGATGCTGAAAATGCTCCGCAGACTGAACCTGGAGCAGATCGAACGTGAGGCGGCGGATGCCTTGCGGGCCTGCCTGGAGGAGGTCCCCTTCGCTCGCCTCGCAGACGTTCAGGAGCAACCCGGCTCGGGAGGGTCAGTTCTCGTGGCGCGCGTCGGCCTGCCCGACACGGAGCAGATCCTGGTGGTCGCGGCCAAACGCAACGGGCAACCCCGGATCGTCCGTGACGCGGTCAACGCGCTGCGGCGCTACGTGCCGCAGTACCCAAACGCCTACGGCGTATTCGTGGCGCCATACGTGTCCGAGCGCAGCGCCGCGATCTGCGAAGCGGAAGGGGTCGGCTACCTGGATCTGGCGGGTAACTGTCGCCTCTGCTTTGGGCGGGTCTACATTCGCAAGGCCGGGCACGAGAATCCCTTCGGCGTGAAACGAGAGCTGCGAACGCTCTTTTCTCCCAAAGCCGGCCGGGTCCTGCGCGTTCTGCTGACAGCGCCCCGACGCGCCTGGAAAGTGCAGGAGCTGGCGCAGGTCGCCGGTGTCAGCGTGGGACAGGTTTCAAACGTCAAGAAGCTGCTCGAAAACCGGGAGTGGATTCGACCCGGAGCCGGCGGATTGCGTCTCACCGAACCCGAATCGCTCCTCGCCGAGTGGGCGGCGAACCAACGCTATCGTCAAGACAAATCCCATTCGTGCTACTCCATCCGCTCCGGCATCGAGTTTGAGCAACAGCTCGCGGAATCCTGCAATCGTCGTGGAATGCAGTATGCGTTGACGGGATTCTCGGCGGCAGCCCGATGGGCGCCGATGGTTCGCACGCCGCGTATGGCCGCCTACGTGGATGGCGACGTGCGGGAGATCATGACGGAACTCCAGCTTAAGGAGGTCGGCAGCGGCCCGAACCTGCGCCTGATCGAACCGGGTGACAACGGCGTCTTCCACGCGGCGCAGGCTGTGGACGGCATTGTGCTGGCGTCGCCGGTGCAGGTATACCTGGATCTGAAGCAGGCGGGTGGTCGTGGTGATGAGGCCGCGGAGGCCGTTCTGAACGAGGTGATCCGGCCGCTATGGTGACGCGAACCGATTACACGGGAGACGCCGTTCAGGCGGCGCGATCGGTGCTCCTCGAAGTGACGCGGCTGTTGGGCGCGTACCGCGATCGCCTCGTCCTGGTCGGCGGTTGGGTCCCCGGCTTGCTGTTGCCGGACGCGGAACCCAGGCACGTCGGCAGCCTGGACATCGATCTGGCGCTCGACCATCGAAGGCTTGGCGAGCCGGAATACCGCACGATCCGTGAACTCCTGGCCGGGCGAGGCTACGAACAAGACGACCGCCAGCCGTTCATCTTCCGGCGTTGCGTCACCATCCACGGCCGCGAAATCAGGGTTGAGGTGGACCTGCTGGCAGGCGAGTACGAAGGCACGGGCAAATCCCGAAGGACCCAGAAGGTCCACGACGTGCGTCCGCGCAAAGCCCGCGGCTGTGACCTGGCGTTTGACATGGCCGCCGAAGTGGAATTGCACGGGACACTGCCGAACGGAGCCAGCGATTCCGCGAAGATTCGGATCGCCACCATCGTGCCGTTCCTCGTGATGAAGGGGATGGCGTTGGCCGACCGACTGAAAGAGAAGGACGCCTACGACATCCACTTCTGCATCAAGCGCTATCCGGGCGGGATGGATGCTCTCGTCACCGCGTTTGAGCCGCATGTTACGCACGGCCTGGTCGCGGAAGGGCTGGCAAAAATCGCCGGCAAGTTCACAGAGCCCGGCGGGTTCGGCCCCACGGCGGTGGCCGGTTTTGAAGAAGCACAGGACCCGGACGACCGGGCGCTGATCCAGCGCGACGCATACGAGCAGGCTTCGACGTTACTCCGCCGCCTGGGCGTTACGCCCGCCAAAACCTGATCGATGAATCGCCGTTCCGGAACGCATCAGGACGGCTTGCCAATGGGTATCGGGGCCACCCCGGCCTCTCGCACGAGCACAGCACCACCGCTCCACCAGCGCACCGGCCGCGTTCGTCAGGCCGGCGGCGGGTTCTCGTAGTCGAAGCCGCAAAAGGGGCAACGCGGTTCCGAAAGCGCCTTGAGCATCCGCTCACAGTTGATGCACTCAAACCCGTCCTTCAGGGCTTCGATGCAATCCAGGAGACGGTTGTATTCCTCCTGATAGTAGCTGTGAAGAACATCGTCGCTGAAGAGCGCCAGTTCACCAGTCGCCGCCTCCACTTGTTCGGCCGCGCCGTCCGGATCGAACCGCCATTCCAACAGTTCGTCCGCCAACTCCAGGCGCATCTCGTACGTCGGTATTCGTCGATCGAGGGCCACCTCGATGGCTCGGTTCAGGTCGCGTAGCGTGTCCGCGTGCCATTTCTGATGCAACGCGCGAAGCTCCAGAAGCCACGGATGCTCTGGATGCTTCTGCATCGCGACCTCGATCTGGTCCCGCACAATGCGTCCGCGAAGCTCGTCGACGGCGAAATCGTCGGAGTGGACATCGATGGACGGAGCCTCGGCGTTGATGCAATCCCACATCTGGCGCCAATCACGGGCGAAGGCGTCGTCATCTCCCAGAGGGTCGTGATACTCGTCAAGCGGAGTCTGCATGCTGCGTCATCCTGGCCCCGGTCGTCCACACGGGTCAATCGCCCGCGAACAGCATCGCCGAAAGGCCGCACGGGTTCCACCCTCTCAATTGCGTGACTCTTCGCGCCCGGGGGTGCCGTATCCATCCCCGATTTCAATCGGGGCGGGCATGTTCGAAACGCGACAGGTCGCATTCGCATCGCCGTGCCCGATCCGCCTTCGGCGGAAACAGGCATGCCAACCGGCCACAAAAACGGGAGAACCAGAGGCTCGATACTCGATACCAGAACGATGGAAGACCGGCTGGAAAGCCGGTCCCACACCGAAAGCTGGTCCCACAGGCGAAACGAGCCTCGCTCGCCCTTCATGCCGCCGTTTTTGCGTTTCTGCGTTTCCCCGTTTTTGCGTTTTCTCCCGTCCACCCGCCATGCTCCTGCGTCGGGGCACTGCTCAAGAAGGCTGTGGCCCGGGTCGGGGCCGAGATCCTGGACACCGATGCGCGGCATCACGGGCTGGTAGGAATCAGCGTCCGGCAGACTCGGTTGGCGATCAGGTTCACCGGGCGGCCACGGGCCACGATGACGCGGCGGCGACCGGCCTGGCAGATGGTGACGTACGCGACAGCCTGGCCGCAGATGATCCGACGCTGGTATGCGGGTAGCTCTCGACGGGGCCTGGCTCTGAAGCGCCGAGCGCGCTCGGCGCCTTGGGTCGCTGATGTCGGCGGCATTCGAGGTGATCGGATCGGTTATAACCCAATGCAAGCATTGGTCTTACGCTGATTGGAGCCGATCGGACTCGAACCGACGACCTACTGGTTGCAAATCGCCCAGTCCGCGTTCCCGATAGCGGTAATGGCGTAGCAGCGTCGCTAACTCTAGCATTTTTCGCGGCGTTTGCAAGCATTTTGCGGAGCGCTTGGCGTGTTTTTTTTCGGAGGCGATTCCATGCCCCTGGATCATCGTTCAACGATGTCCCGCAAGGCCCGCGTCACGGTCGTCTTGGACCGCAAATGGCGGAGCGCGGATTTGAGAAGGCGCCCCGCTCGGTCGGGGCGGATGCCCAGCGAGTCGGCCGTTTCCGTCAGGGTCTCTCCACAGACGAAGACCCGGAACACCACCTGTCCCTGCGGATCAGGCAGGCTGTGTCGGATGAGATCCCAGATGTCGTCGACCGCGGCCAGCGAGTCAGGCGGTGGCGTGACGGCCACGCACTGTTCGACCGGCGGCGGAGCGTGAAGTGGTTCCATCGCGATCGACACGGCCCGCCCCCCGACCTGGAGCTGTATGGCGGCCTTGCGGCACTCCTCGGACCGGGACCGGAGGCCACGATTGGTCGCACGTAACCCGTCGACGATCGCTCCATGCACCCGGCGGTACGCAAACGCTCGAAACGTGTCCGGGTGCCGGCAGCGTTCTACGGCCATGAGCAGCCCGTCGTTGGCCAGGCTGGCGAGTTCGCTCAGACTGCTCTGCGACCCGAGCCGTTGCTGCCAGGCCCAAACCGCCCGATGGACCAGGGGCTGATAGGCCATGATCAGCGCGTTGCGATCCTGGACACTTCGCGTTCGCAGGTACTGGGACCAGAGGGCGTGAACGGATTCACGTTGCGTGCGAATCATCCGCGGGGCTCTCCGTGATCGCCAAAGCACCCTTCCGGGCAATCGCCGCTCCGGATCACAGCCTCCCAGACGCGGCGGGTAATCCACGCACCGTTTGCACAGGTGTAGCGCCGCCGGATGACCTGGCAGACGCCGTCTCGGAACTGCCCGCGGGGGCACGCCCGACAGATCGTCAGTCGTTCATCGATCACAGCAGATGCACGCCGCATGGGTAGTAGGTGTCCTCGTCGTGATTGATGTCGTAGTGGTCTCGATCCAGGTACAGCAGGCCTCGTGCCGCGAACGAGCACGGCCCGGCGTACGGAATTACCATGTTCGCCTTGTCGTGATTCTCGTCGTTCCCGTCGTACTCCTCGTAACCCGCTGGCGTCAGATGCGGCATTTGCACCGTCTGTATGTCCACAAACCCACTCGCTCCCCATTCCATGCCCGTCATGCCGATCAGCGGCACCGGATGCCCACTGTACTCGTCCGCGTATTTGCCGAAGATGCGGCGCTTGCCCTGGTGTGTCGTGTGGATGCACACGAACACGAGCCGCAGGAACCACGTCTCGCCGGGCCAGACACCAGTCCACCGGGGCTGGCCCGTCCCGGGATCGGGGTCTGTCTCGTCCCGGTAGTAGAACGGCCACCAGAAGTAGAGGTGGACGAATGCCAGATACCAATTCATGTTCCCGCTCGTGATCGGGTCCGGCACGCTGCCGACGAGCACGCCATTGCTCGTGATCTCGTCCGTTTCCTCGTCACGTCCGAGCGGGTGATCGTACCCTTTCCCGTAAAGGTGGCACCCATACCGTGCCTCGTACCAGATGCCGGGTAGATGGTCCGACGGGCCTCCTGCCGCGAGGTCGGCCGCCCAAAACGTCTGTCGGTACAGCGGCGCGAAGTAGTCGTCCGGGATGATCCACTGGTGATCCTGGCTGCTGTACGGGTACGCCGCCAGATCGGCGCATTTCCGGGGCGTCCAGTGGCTGCCCACGTTTGGCGGTGCCGGGACGGAAGACCCGGTTACCATTTCGACCGGGTGATCCTTCGACCAGCGAACGCCGTAGTACAGGGAGGAGTAGAGCTTCCCTCCGTAGATCGGCGTCGCTTGATGCGCCATCTCGTGCATTTCGACGGCGGCCCGATAGCCCGCCCGCCATTTCACGCTGCGGCGGTCGTCCCGCATCAGAACGAACCGATCTCCTGCGGATGGAGCATGGGGCAGCGCGTCGTGCATGACCAGGATCGGCGTGTCCTCTTGCGTCGGTCGGTCATGATCCTCGACGTAGGTCTCGAAGTTCTTGTTCGCGCCGGACACGAACCGGATGCGGTGATTCTCCCAGCACGGGGAGATTTGCGGCAGATCGCATGAGAACGTCGTCGTTGTTGGGGTCTCTTCGTTCGTGACCGTGCCGACGGCACGCACGCCTTCCTTGAACAGCGTCCCCCGGACCCAGCTGGTGTTCTGATTGTCCCCGGCTTCCGGATCACTCTGGGGTCCGTGTCGCTGGTCTGTTCGCCCGCGGAGCCGGACGCGGGCCGAGTCGCACATCAGCAGTGGCACGCGCTTGTATGGGAGGAAGGCGTCTTGCCGACGCGCCCCGCGCGTGTCGTGGTGCAGCGGGGGGTCCTCGGGATCGAGCGGGTTCTCGTAGTCGGTGTTGGCTTTCGGCCCGAACATCCGGCCGACCACCTGACGCCGCACGGCGAGGGGGTGTTCCGCAAGTTCGTACTTTCGCTTCCACAGGCACCCGATGACGACATCGTCGCTTTCGACGTAGAGCCCGGCCTTGTGGTGGTAGTAGTTCTCGTGGTCCCACCACGTCTCCGGGGTGAGCAGCCTCAAGCGTTCCCAGCGATGTTCGGGCAACCGCTTGCGGGCGGGGTTGCCCCGGCCGGGTCGGGTGTACGCCATGACGATCACTCTTCCAGGGCGAAGGTCGCGGTGATGTCCTTGTCGTCATCCATGACGATCTCCTCGTCCGGGTCGGAACTCACCAGGTCGCCAGTCCACTCGACAAACACGTAGCCGGGGTTCGGCACCGCGTGCAGCTGCACGGAGGTCTGCGGGACGTAACACGGCAGATCGGGCACGCGGGTCACCGTCCCGCCGCCCGACGGCTCGATGGTGATCGACAGGGCTTTCTTCTCGGTGATGAGCCCCTCGTCGGCCTGGTGCGTGGTGCCCAGCTCATCATCGTTCGGTGGGTCCTGGCCCAGGTCCGGGTCGGGCACTTGGCAGATGTCCGTGTCCGGCGGCTCGTACGCCCCGTAGTCGGACGCCCCGATCGGGCCGGTGATGTCGAGCATGTTCCAGGCGATCCAGTGCCGGCCGGGCAGGCCGACGTACTGGCACCAGACCAGTTCGCCGTACTCGAGCATGGAGCCGGGGAAGGTGGCCACCTGCTGGACCACACCGTTGGGTCGATCGTCGATGCCGTCGAACAGCAGGCGGCCATTCGTGCCGGTCAGGTAATCGTTGTACGTTGCGGGCCATCCTGCCGGGTCGCCGTCGACGGGCGTGACCTCGACGCACCCGGGCCCGACGTCGCCGCCACCCACGCGGGCCACGCCGGTGACCACGCCGAGGAACCCGGTGCAGACGGCCCGGTACTGGCCGGCGACGCTGAAGACCGGCACGACCTGGCCGACATGGAACCAGCCGCGGCCTTGTGCGGCGGCAAACTCGATCTCGGCGGAGGGCAGCCCCGGGCAGTAACGCACGTGGTCCAGCGGGTAGATCGGCCGGCCCCAATGCGTGTTGATGCGGTCGCTGTCCGTCTCGTCGGGATCGCCGTGTCGGCTGACCACGACGAGGGTCAGCTCCGCGGTGCCGCCGCCACCGCCGCCCCCGCCGCCGATCCGAATCAGCGTCCAGGCGATGGCCGGGTTGTCCCGCTCCTCGACGGGCTGCACCCACAGCAGCCGGGCGGCGCCGGTTTCGGCCGAGCGAAGCCGGGCAACCACGCCGGGAGTGACGTCGGCGTAGCCGTCGGTCTCCGCGGCCATCTCGACCTCGACCGGGCAGACGCCGTCGATGCAGGCTCGCCCGATCGAACCGGCGCCCAGCGGCTCGAGCAGGATGACGAACCGGCCGACGTGCTCCGACGCCGGCGTCACGCCCCGCACGCCGAGGATCCGCTGGAACTCCGGCAGGTTGTCGGACGGGTCGATCAGCGGGCCCGCGATGCCGAGCACGCTGTACCGGTCACGCGGCTCCCCCGTGTCGTTGCGGACGAGCACCTGGGCCTGCAACGGGCTCTCCGAGCGGCGAGGGGAACCGAACACCTGCTGTTGCTGCTGCGCGTGGGTCCGGGCCGCGTCGACGAAGGCATTGTACGCGGCGGCCGACATGCCGAACGGCTCGCCGGAGTAGACCTTGCGGAATGGATCGGTGCCGACCATTCAGATCCCCAGCAGGTTCAGGTTCGCGTACACGTAGACCTGCTCGACGTAGACGGCCCTCGGCTTGGGAACCAGGTTGCTGGAGCCCTCGTCCTTGGCGTCCTCGTACCGCACCCACAGATAATCCCAGCCTCGCTTGGCGATGCCGGTGATGTCTCCGATTTCCAGACCCTCCACGTTGGGTGTCGCGGCGAAGGTGTACGTCAACGCCCAATCGCCCTGGGCCCGCTTGCGGCCGGAGACGCCGAGGAACAGGCACTCGCCCGGGGCAAACCCCTTGAACAACTCACTGTTCACCTTGCCGGTCAGGCTGAATACCAGGAGCTTGTAGGCCGGGGTGACGAAGGCATCGTCCTTGAAATACGTCTCCGTGAACCGGTAGACCGGCGTGGTAATGTCGCAGCCTTCCACGTTGCCGTTGGCAAACCCGATGGCGCCCTTGTGATCCGGCGGCGGATAGTCGGGGTGCGGCGGTTCAGACTGCTTGGGATACGCATCGGTATCCAGCGATTGCGTGATGTGCTGGCTGCCGCCCGCGGTATCGAAGGCGAACTCGGGATCGCCTGACTCGCCGGCGACGGCAGTATGTCCGTACGTGACCACGCCTTCGTACAGCGTGTCGCCAATCCGTCTGCACCGAATGCCCTGTCGGGGCAAGAAAAGAACCCCACTTCCGTACAGGTTCCAACGGTCGGGGGCTGTTGCCGCCAATGATGCATGAGCTTCGTGAAAATCATCCGTGCCGTCGATGACGTAGCAGATCTCGGCATACGGGCTGTTCCCGTACTCCGCTTCGGGTGATTCAAAAACCTCTTCGACCGTGATGGACATCAGCCAAATACCGCCCTTGCAACGCGCATGTAATGTCGCATCTGTACCAGTTCTTCCGCCGTCTTCCGTGTGTTCTTGGCCGTCTCTTCTGCCGGCCTGTCCGCGCCGAGCCCCCGCAGCGCGAACGGGCTGAACGTGCCCATGACGGTAGTGCGGGCGATCATCTCGGCGACCTTGTCCGGATCAGGCCTGTCATGCCGCTTCGCTCCGGCGGGTTCGGCGTCCAGCTTGAGCTTCAACGCGTCGCGGGCGGCCTTCATGGCCTCGTCCAGCTCTTTCTTGGCATTCTCCAGCTCCGTCTCCGCGTTGCTCTTTCGCGTCTTGGCCTCGGCATCGATTGCCTCGGTTGTCGCATTCCACTTCAGGGCAATCTCTTCCAGTGCCTTCTGCTGAAAACCCGAGATGTCTTCGGCCGTGCTCTCCGCGGCGGATGTAATCGCATCCTTGGCATTCTGGTTTTCAGCTACCGCGTGTTGCATGTCTTCGATGTAATCGCCCCACAGCGATTGCCGCACCGCTTCCGCGTCTCCGCCGGTCGCCTTTGTTGCCGCGACGACCAGCTCCATTTCCAATTTGCTCAGGATGGCCTTGCCGCCGAGCTTCATATCCTCCCACGCCTTGCGGACCTTGGCCTGGGTTTCATTCCAGATGTTCTCGATCTTTGCGCAGACGTTGACCCACAGCATGGCGAGACCCATCGTCAGATCGGCCCAGCCCTTGCGCAGGTTGTCCAGGCCCCAGTGCCAGGCGTCCGTGATCCACGACAGGCCCTCGTACCAGACGACCCGCAGGGCCGCAAAAGCGACCTTCCAGGCCGCCGCGAAGTCGCCGGCCTGGAGGGCGTCCGTAACGGCGCCGAACACCCTGCCGGCAGCGTCCTTGAACCACTTGAGCTGATCGACGATCGCCCGAAGTGCGCCTTTGGCCTCGTCGGAGTACCAGACGAACGCGGCGCCCAACGTGCCCAGGGCGGCCACGGCCAGGCCGACCGGCGAAGCCAGACCGCCCAAAACAATGGCAATCCCCTTCAGCGGCAGGAATGCAAGGGTGATGACCTTGGCCAGCCCGCCGAACGCGAATGCGAGCATCTGCACGCCGACGCCGACGCCGACGAGGGCACCGCCAATCAGCAGCGTGGCGACACCGAGACCGGCTGCGGCGACGATCAGACGCTTGTGCTCGCTGATCCACTTATTGACCGCCTGGGTGGCGGCCGTGATCTGGTTGGCAACATTGATCACGGCATCCGCCAGGACGGCCCCCACGTCGAACGCCAGATCCTTGACGACCCGGCGCAGGATGTTGAGCGTGTCAGTCAGCAGCGCGGCCTTCGCGGCGGTTTCGGTGCTGACCGTCAGGCCGAGCGACCGGGCCTGTCGGCGCAACGCATCCATGCCCGCGGCCCCGCCCTGGAGCAGGGGCAGCAGTTGCGTGCCCGCCCGGCCGAAGATCTCCATCGCCAGCGCCGCCTTGGTCGTGGGATCCGCAATGCGGTCCAGCCGGTCCCCGATCAAGGTGAACTGCTCCTCGGGAGTCAGGCCGTCCAGTTCCTCGAAGGTCAGGCCGAGCGCCTGGAAGGCATCCTGAGCCGTCTTGGTGCCCTGGGCCGCGTCCAGGATCGTCTGCTGCATCTTCCGAACGCCTTTTTCCAGTGCCTCCAGATTGGCGCCGGACTGTTCGGCCGCGAAGCCGAGCTCGCTCAGGGCTTCCGCGGACAGGCCCGTCCGCTTGGACATCTTGTCCAGCGTGTCGCCGGCAGAAGCGAAACGCTTCACGGCGAGGGTCAATGGGGCCAGGCCCGCGGCGCCGAAGGCCATCATCCGCAGGCCGACGCCCTGCACGGCCGCCCCGAACGCCCGGAGCTTGGCCTGGGCAGCCTTCAGGCCGCGCACGAGTCGGGTATCGTTTGCGCCGAGTTCGATGAACGCCTTGCCCGCCCGGATGCCGCCTGGAGCCGCCGCCATCATGCACCGCCTTTCACGCTATCTCGCCACATGGCCGGGAGGGCCGCCCGTTCAAGCGCATATGCCTTGGACATGAACGGCCGCGGTTTGATAGGGATGCGGCGTTTGCGCAGGGGCAACTTGGCCGCACGACAGCGTGCTGGACGTCGTGCCCGTTGCCACGTGCCGTAGACCTGCACCTCCTGCACTTCAGACGCGCCGCTATATTCGAGGGTTTCTGGTATCGTCCCAGAGCTTTTGCCCTTCGCGTTGAGCTTGACCGGCCCGACGACCACGCTCTTTGTCACAGGGTCGTAGGAGTAATAGATCATCTTCAGAAGACCGGTGTGTGATCGCGGAGGCTCGCCCGGCTTGCTGTTCGCCCGCGGCCGGCGTGGTTTCTTCAGCCCGCGTGCCTTCGCACGCGCCGCCTCCGCGGTATAGGCACGAAGTTCGTCATCCGTCATTTCCGTCGGGCTTTTCTGTCGTGCCGGTCGGATGATCGATCGCGCTCGTGTACGCAAGAACTTTCCCTGCTCTTGGAGCACTTTGCGGCGGGCCCGGTCCACCGCCCGCAGCACCGCCGGTGCGTCGAAGAAGAGCTTGGTCACCTTGATGGTGGGGGTCAGCATCTCAAATCACCAGCGTGTTGCGGCCGTACGCGTTCGGCACCGCACCGAACGAGCTCCAATCCTCGGCCTTCTGCCCAACGCGAATCTCGGTCTCGTACAACGTGCGTGGCATGTGATGCACGCGGATCTTCGTGCCGTCAGCGTACACGCCGGACACATCCAGCACGGGTGATCCGATCGGCTCCGGAGCGTGGGACACCAGCGGCATCCCGTCGCCTGCGGTCGCGCCATGGACGTAGCCGTTCGCTGTGGCATACGTGTCATAGGTAATGATTGCCGGATCGTCCCCACCCGCCACAAAGGTCCCGTCCGCCGAATCACACATGCAGAGAATGTCAGTGGGCCTCTCCCCCAGGTTTACGATCCCCCCCGCCACGGTCAGTTCTTCTCCCAGAAATCGCATCTTCCAGGTATTCCGGAACTGATCTGGGAACTGAGAAGAACCCGGGGCGGCTACGCTTTGATCCGAGAACATTTGCGTGTCGCACGCAGTCTGTCTCAGCGTGAGTCCGATCCGTGTCCCGGTTAGCGGTTCGATCAGGACATAGCCCCAACATCCACGCTTGTAAATCAGCCCTGCAATGTCGCCGCCCCAGGCGTCCGGATGGCCGTATTGCCCGTTCGATTGAACTCCGCCATTCATCCCAAACTGGAGGCCTGAACCCGCTGGCGGCAACTTAACGGAGTACAGCTTCCCGTGTCGGGCAACCGCGTGCGCGTGGTCGTGCGCAGAAATGAGCACAGCTCTCCGCGATCCCAGCAGGACTTGTAATCGCAGGCTCTCCGTGCCGGTGATGGTCACGCCAGAGCCACGCCAGTAGTACCCCGACCCGCCCCAGACCGTCCCGGTTTCCAGTCCAGCATCTGGGAAGGAGTGCATGAACACATGCTTGTGGGGTACGTTAGACCCGAGCACGTTCTCCAACCAGTCCCAGGTCTCCTCCGACAGACTACACTCGTTCGCGTTCGTGCGTAGGTCGGTGTGCGCCAGATCGCCCGGCACGCTGCACGAGTAGATGTCCACGCCCACAATCAGCGTCTTGTACGGGCCGCCGCCCCACTCGAAAGCGAAGTTCGTGTGAGGATCCTCCTGCCCGCCAATGCGAGCACTGTGGGACCCCGACGGCAAGAGATAAACAAACGCCTCAAAATACGCCGCGGGAGAATCAATACCTTCAGCCGCCCACTTGCCGCCGTCGGCCGGGATGTCTGGCATCCACGGCACGTTGCTGGCATAGGGCATCCCAATCTCCGGTATGTTCGGCACCGCACTCCAGGGAACGCCTTGAGCGTACGTGTTCTTGTGGGGGTTCGGAGCGTTCCGCCGCCAGCGCTGCCAGGCTTGTGACCGCCTCGGCTTCGTGGCGAGTTCCGCGTCTGTCACCGCCTGGTACCAGCCGGCCAGGTTCTCGTGGTTACCCGGTACCGCGAAGTTACACCCGCTGATCTTCAGGAGATTCTGCGTGCAGAAGCACGCATCGCTCTCGTGATCGTACCAGTTGTCCCCCACATCAAGTACGAAGTCGTACTCTTCGCAATGTTGCCGGACATCCTCGGCAAAAGCCCACGCACGATGCTGAAGGTAGCTTCCAGACTCCCTGACAATATCGAACCCGAAGTGCTCTGTTTTCGTGTGCAGATCGCCGAACGTCGCATATCGCCACGGTTGCTCGTCGGTTCGTTGCGGAAAGAACGTCCCGCGGCCGCCTGGGAACGGGTACCACGTCGTGCCGTCTGCGCTCCACTCGGCAATCCAGTAGTGCCGCGCGTTCGTGGTCAGCCCCGTCACCGAGATCGAGAACACGCCATTCTCATCGTCTGCGCTGATCTGTCGGGCAGCGGTGTACGTCGGGCTCGCCAGGATTGGATCGGTCCCGTAAGCCACACGCACGTAGAAGTCCGTGTCGGGGATGGTCGCTCCCCCACTGAACTCGAAATCCACTGCCGTCGGCCTCGGGCGGCACGCCCAGGGATTCTGCGGCTGAAACAGGTAATCCGCTGTCGGGTACGGTCGCCGGAGCAGATGCGGATCGGCGGTGAGCATCGCGACATCGAGATCGGTCAGTTGCCAATCCAACCTGTCATAGCTATACAAACGCAGATTGCCGAGTTGTGTCAGGTGCTTGCCAATCTGCTCCGCGTACCCGTTCTCCAGCAGAGCGGGATAAACGATTGGTGTGGAAGAGTTGCCCGCGGAGGCTACGCCATCGACCCACAGGCCAACCCCCCTCTCCCCCCACGTACAGATGATCGTGACAGTCTGTCCCGCAGATAATGCCATCGGCACTGAGAGCTGGGTGACAGCTGGGAAACCGCCCGCTTGATCAAATGTGTGAGTCACGTCGAATGCGTTGGTGGTTCCGGCCTGGTATCGCAACCGCATCCGCCCAGGGTACGAGGCGATGGGGTTTCGCCCGAGCGAAAAGATCGGTGAAGCAGCCGCGGTTGGATCGTTAAGCTGCACCCGGAGTACGATGGTGCCACGCGGATACGTCTTATCGGTACCGCTGCTATTCGCCCAGCCTGCTGCTCCATCCGGCAGGTCCACGTACGGACCCTCGTTAGCGTCCACACCCCACGAGGCACCGGCCGCATTGACCGTAAAGTCGAAGTGGCTCGCCGTGCCGGTGCGGATCGTGCTGACGTTCGCGAGAGTCGTGCCACTGCCCTCATCGACATTCAGGCCGATGGCGTGCGCCCAGCCCAGGGGGGCCAGCTTGTTGCGGACGGGGCTGGTGGGCTTGCGCGTGAGCATCACGTCCACCCCAGCAGCGTGGCATTCTTGCCGGCGCCGGCCAGCACCAGCTCTACCGAGCTCTTGATTGCGATCTTCGTCAGGATGTGCGGCCGCTCGGCCCCGACCACGAGTCGCGTGCGGTCCGTATCGAGTTTGATCGCCTGGACCGCCTCGGCACTGACCGTCTCGGCCTCCAGGGCAACCCAGCACTCGCCTCCGTATCCGGGCAGATCCAGCAGGAGTTTCTGGATTGCGGCGCCCCACCGGGCCACGACCACCGTGTCGGCCGGGATGGTGTTGTTCTGGGCGCCTTCCAGTGTGGTCGGTGTGAATCCCGAACCGGACGCGACGGGTATCTCATGTTCCCGCATGTCAACTCTCCTGCTCCGGCGACCGGGGTCGTTTCGGATCAAAATGGTTTCGGATGGGCCGCCACACAAACGGATAGACCAGCCAGGACAGCGCCAGAATACGGTTCACCCACTTATCGCCGTGGTTTTCGGTCACGATGTCGCGCCCGGCCTGCTGGTTCTTCTGCACGAGAGCGGTGTAGGCATCGAGGGCGGCCCGCAGATCGGAAACGAGATTCAGCAAGCCGCTCTGGGCGATGGCGTCGGAATCGCCGGCGGGCTGGGACATGCCGGCCTCGCCGCCGGCGGTCTGACGGGCAGTGGCGACGCTCGCCCGTTGCGAAGCGCAACCGGCGAGCATCGCCAAGGCCATGACCAGGATGATTCGGCACGTCATGACTGTACTGCGACCTCACTCCCAATTTCCCACCGCCCGACTCAAGCGTGCGGCGTGCAGCCCGAACCCACGATAGCCCGCCAGTCCGCGTTTCATGACCCGGGCGCACGCCGCGTCGCAGTGGCATTTCAGCCGCCCGGCCCCGGCAATTCGGTCGACTCTTCGCGGGTCGCCGGCGGCGGCACCGTCGCTGGCTGGCCCTGGTCCGCCTGGGCGTGACCGGTCAACTGCCCGCTGACGCCGCGCACACGAACCACCGTCGATGCCTTCACACCCGTGCCCCAGAAGCCCTCCACGTCGATGGAGTAGCCCGGCTCGATGACCTGGGCGCCGCCCTGGAGCGTTGCCGTTCGAGTGCTCGTTTCGGCGATGGCTTTCTGGACGGCCGGTCCAATGACCTCGACAAACACGCGATCCGAAAAGCGCTCCAGCTCCGTCGCCTGCGGGGCGCAGCCCCCGGCCAGCAGCGCGGACAGGAACACAAACACAGCGCCGAACCAGCTCAGCAGCCCGGTCAGCCATCCGATGGGACTGGGAAAGTTCATGATTCGATCTCCTCTGGGTCTCGCCCGTTAATGAAAATGTCTCTCAGGATAGTGATGGGTGCTTTCACGACTTTCGCCTTCCGCATGTACGGGTCGAAATCACTCGACCGAAAGGCCCGTGTCTTTTTCGGGTCGCGATGGCAGTTCGCCAGCAGGGCCATCACCTCCGAAGTCATCCGCCAGCTCCGGCGGTCCCGTTGCTCCGCCATGTAGATCAGCTCGCCCCAGCTGAAGGGGCCGGGGTCGACGCCGAGGATCCCGGCGGCTTTCCAGAGGGCTCGCTCGCACTCTGCAGCGCTTGCTGAATCTCGGCCTCGATCGCGCCGCTTTCCAGCTTTGCCTCGATCATCTCCTGGGCCGTGTTCCGTACCTTCTGCATCTTCGTCAGGATCGCCCGAAGCAGCCGGGCCCGCCGGGGCTCGAAAAAATCCGCGAGGGCCTCCAGCAGCGCGTCCGTCGCGTCCGCGATGGCCTGGCCGTACAGGGCCCGGCCGAAGTCCTCGTCCGTGACGTTGCGGGCGTCCGCCTCGGGCTTGCAGATGGCGTAGAGCACGTCGGCCAGCAGGATGGGGTCCATACCCAGTCGGCCGAGCACGTCGTCCGCCTTATCGAAGATGGCCAACAGGTTGCAGCTGGCCATCGTGCGGACCCGGCGGATCACGCTCACGTCCAGCCGAAAACTCCACTGCCGGCCCTCGTTGTCGGTGAAGTGTCGCATGGTCACTGATCGCTGTTGTACAGGACTCCGAGTTTCAGGCTGGTCGCCACGGTGTGGTCCTGGGACGCAATGCAGCCAACGACGACCTTGTCGGCAAGCGGATTCGTGGCCGTGCCACCGGAGGCCCAGAACCACGGCTCGTTGGCCACCAGGTCGACATTCAGGGCCTGCGCGCTCTCTTCGTCAAACTGCAACCGACCCCGACGCGAACACAGCGCGCCGATCATCTCAACCAGGTTCCCGACGAAATCGGTGTCGATGATGAGTTGTGGCGCCACGCGGATCGCCGTGTCCTGGTCGGGCAACGCGTCGCCATCATCGCCGATGACGGGCACGTCGTTGCCCGAGACCGTGCCGACGACCGCGTTCCGTTTCCGGCCGCCGTCCCAGTAGAGATCAACGATCTGCTCGCTGGCGATGCCGTGGCCGGACGAGAGCGTGATCGTCCCCTCATTGGGCCCGACCCGCGTGGTCAGGGTGCCCGCCTTCGCCGCGGGCAGTTGCACGTCGTGGTTGATCTGCCCGGAGGCCGCCCGCAGGATCGTCGCGGCGATCGACGCCCCGCCGATGTCCCCCGCAATGCTCAAACGACTGGTCGGCATGTCACTTCTCCAGTTGCACCCGATGCAATTCGTCCGTTTCTACGGCACCCAAGCCGGCGGCGGGTCGGCATAAGCCGGCACGGCCGAAACGCTGACGGTCAGCCCCTCCGCCAGGGGCTCGTTGCGCGTGAACTTCGTGATCTCGAAATCGCCCTGGAGCCCCTGCCCACCCTCGGCCAGCGGACCGGAGAGCACCTGCAGGCCGATGATGGCATCACCGAAAAACGCACTCTTGATCGCGGTGAAGCCAGGATCCTCATCATCCCACACCATCTCCCAGTCGACCGTTGCGTTCTTGAGCTTGCCGCGTTGCTGACGCCAGCCCTTGGCCTTCCGCGTGGTGAGGTCCGCCATCTCCTTCTCGACGGACGTGGTGACATCCTTGGCGTTGTCCAACTCGTTCCACGATCCGCCGCCGCCCTGGCCGCCCTCTTTGTAATAGAGCTTGGCATCCAACCCGAAAACTTCCATGACCGTTACCTCCTACCGCAGCACGCGGTACCGCACGGTGACCACGCTCGTGAATACGCTCAACTCGTCCATGTGATCGAGGGCGTATGCCGGATCGTTCTCAATGCCGACGAAGGCCGCCTGCGGATACGCCGCCAGGCGACGGCCGTCGACGAATGCGATCACTTCTTCCACCAGGGCCACCAGCGTGTCGATCTCGACGATGTTGCCCGGGTCCAGCAGCCGCCGCTGGATGGCCACGTCGACGGCGACCTCCCACGTGCTCCTGGCCCGGCTCGCCGTCGCCAACGTGAGTGACCGCGGCACCACGGAGACCCGCAGCACCGCTAGTTCGTCCAGACCGAACTGCGGCCGGTAGTGCCGGCAAGCGGTGAACGCCTGGCTGAACGGCTGGGCGTTCAGATCATTGGCAAGGGCTTGTGCGATTTCGCTCAGGACCGACATCGTTTCACTTTTCCACGGTCAACATGCACGGCCGGGACAACAGTTCATCAACCACGCGCCGCAACTCGATCTTCTGGGCGTTGGTCGCCTCCAGCAAATTGGTGATCGCCACCGTGTTCTGGGAGATCACCTCGGCCGTCCGCTGCATCTGCTCCGCCATGCGGGCATCACCTGCTGCTTGCGTTTCCCGAGTTTTGTCTGACTGGTCTAAAAACCGCTTGGCCAGCCAGATGAGCGTGCCCAGCAGTACCGCGGTCATGCCCGCGAACCCGGCCTGAAGCACCGGCTGCAGCAATGCGTCGAACTGCCCGATCATGTCACTCGTCTCCAACGGCCTTCGTGTGGATTCGCAGGGTGACCCGGTACGGATCTGACCAGCGCCACGGCGGCTCATCGCCCGGGGCCAGCACGGCGTACACCCGCGTCGCCGCCCCATCGCTTTCGCGAATCTGGTCACCGGCCTTCGGCGTCGTCAGCTGACCGTCCAGCACCAGATCCTCCGCGGTGACCAGGTAGTCCCGCGACTCGATGCGGTGGACCACGCCGTACTGGTCCGTCTGCTCGAACTCGGTGCGACCGATGGTGGCCAGCAGCGTCACACTCGCCGACCCGCGGGAGTAGACCACCTCGCGGGCCATGCTCTTGCGACGCTGCCGGTCCAGCCAGCGGCTACCTTGTTCGAGCAGGTCGACCACGGTTCGTCCTACACCGTCGCCAGCGTCACGCCGTCGTTGCTGACCACCCGCCACCGCTTGTTCGAGCCGACCTCGATGCCGACCAGAACGAGCACGTCTCCAGCGTCGTTGAACGTGGCCCTGTTGTTGCCGGTCTGATTGAGACCGGTGGCGCAGGCGACCACGCAGTCGCCGCCGTCCGTCTTCATGGCCAGCGCGAGCAGCTGCCCGGCATACGTGGGGGCCGCCAGGGTGCGGGTCTCGCCCCCAACCTCAGTGGTCACCAGCGGGCACGTGCCGCTGTCCGTCACGGGGATCGCACCGGCATCCCCCGGATCAGTGATCGCGGCCGTCAACGCGTTGTGCACGGTGTTGGTCACCGCCAGGGGGCCGGACCACACCACCCGGACCGTCGGGTCCGTCGCCTCGGCCGCGGCCATGGTGAACCCCACAAAAATGTTGCCGCCCGCGGACGTGGTCAGGGCCCCGGTGCTGGGGGTGCCGCCGTACGGGTCGCCGTCGGCGTCCCAGTACACGGCCGCCCCGAGACTGATCTGCTCGTTGGCCTTGACCACGTCGAAAATGCCGCGGACCGCGATGGCCCCGAGCCGGTTCGCCTCGATCGGCGTCTTCGCCACGCCGATCAGGCTGCCCTGGACCACGACCTGGCCCGCCGCCACCGGCCCACCCGGCGTGTGGTCGATCGCGTGGCCTTCCTGAATAAACGTCGCCTGCATGATGGTTTCTCCGTGTTACGGATTGCGTCTTGTCATCCCCGAGCGTCGTGTCCCCTGATGCTCGTCGACTACGCTTCACCCTTGCTCTTCACGCCGGCCCGGGTCTCCTGCAGCTCCACGCCGAAGTCGTGGTACCCGCGCATCTGGATGCCCAGCACGTTGAAGTCCGCCTCGGCCGTCTCGATGGTGGGGGACTCCTGCCCGTTCAGGAACGCGACCTCGATGACGGCCACGTCGTTCGGGTCGGCCAGCAGGTACCACGCCTTCTCGCCGTGGCCGGTGTAGTGGCTGTTCGAGAGGTACCGGCTGACCTCCACCCGGAACTTGCCCTGGTGCGGGTTGGCCACCGGGTACT
>CAZPHH010000026.1:0-53459 GCA_964586145.1 uncultured Phycisphaeraceae bacterium
CCCCGTCACGATGCCGGAATCACCAACGATCGGCCCCAAAGTGCCAAACTCCAGTGACCGGCTGGAAAGCCGGTCCCACAAAGGAGGTCGATCCCACACGCATGACCAGAACCCGAGCGTGGACCAAGGCGGCGGGGACGCCGGCTCCAGAAGGCAGGCACGCCGCCCACACTGCCACGCCGGTCGGACCTGTCCATTCCGGCGCAGCGTAGAGGAAAGCCGGCTCAAAGCGGGCCGCACACCGCTCAAGGACAGTGGCGTCGGACACGCAAGGGCAAATGCACGACCGTTTGCTTATCCAGGTTCTCCAACCCGCGTGATCCGTCCTGGAGCATCTGCGAATGCGCTCAGTTGCGGCTCGATCCGCGTTGCAGTAGTGAAAAGCGGTTGCGCAGACCGCCAAACCCAGGCGTTCCACGCAGGCACGCTGAGACGACCGCGTGAATGAGCGGCATTGTCGCGTGCGCTGGTTCGCCGCTCGCACACAACGTGCATCGAATTCGTCGAGACCGCTCCAGCGATCCGCAACAAACGGCAAAGTGAGCAACGACACAGCGTTACGGAGTCGTTGGGACCAGAAGGTGGAACCGGAACGCTGGTGCTTCGCTCGGATCATTGCAGCAACCCTCGCATCGCATTCCGCGTCGTCGCCTCTACATACGGGAAACACCGGTGCCTTTCGACGGCGTGGTTGTGAGACGGAAGAGCGCCAAAGGAATGAACGAGCGCTCGGGGTGACCGTGTTGTCGTAACCGACCAGTCCTGCCGGACTTCTCGCGCGCACTCCCGCAATCGGGATCACGGTCCTGTCCGGACGCGCGCTCCAATGCTGTTCGATCATGCCGCATTGCGGGAAAGCGGATGATTCCTCGGCTGCAGTGTCGCACGGCAAGCCACGCCCGCGTACGGTGTGCGCTCTGCACGAAATCGGGGGGGAAACCCAATGCCCCGCAACCGAGAGCCGGGGTATACTCACAGTACGAACGCATCGCAAGGATGGGGTTCCCCGCATCGCCGGCCAAGGCCTTGTAAGCGAAGAGGGCTTCACGCCTGCCGCTTGCCAGATGCCAATCGGGACACGGTCGGCATTCTGGACGCATCGCCGTCGGCGGTGAGAGAGGATCGGAGCCGGTGCGCAGCACGACCATACAACCCGTCGCGCGTTCTGGCACTGCCTTCACACCGCCGGGGCCACGGAAACCCAACGCACACGCACCTCGCACGACCGAACGTCTCGAAGACACAAGGCTGTTGCGCGCCGAGCGATCGTCTGCTGCACGACGCCTCGGCGCTCCGGTCTTTGCCTGCATCGACGTCATCCCCGCCTGACGACGGTCACAAGCCGTTTCGGGGGAGGTTCCGCCGGTCCCTAGCCGCGATCGGGCTCAGACGAACGAGCCGCCTCCTCCACTCGCGCGCGTGTCACGGCCCGTCCGGTCCAACCGGTATGAGCACAGGGCAAGAGCGGCGCCCGGCTGCCTCGGGGTGAACGCGGCCGGTCAAGCCGTCAGGATTCCTTGCCGAGATACTTTTCTGTGCGGGTGTCCACGCGGATCCGATCGCCGACCTTGATGAAGAGGGGGACGTGGACCTGCTTGCCGTTTGCGAGAACGGCCTCCTTGGTGATGTGGGAGCCGCCGCTGGGGGAGTGAGAGGGCGGCGCCGTGTCGGCCACGTCCATGACCATGACGTCGGGCAGCAGGAGGCTGACGGGAAGGCCGTCGGCGAACAGAGCGCGGTAGGATTCACCCTCGATCAGGAACTGCACGGACCTGCCGAGTGCGTGGTCCGCCAGCGTGTATTGCTCGAAAGACTCCGCATCCATGAAGGTGTACTCGCCGCCGGCGGTGTAGAGAAACTGCAGGTTGCGGTTTTCGTGCGGCACCTCCTCGATCGGCAGGAGTGTCTCGAGCAGTTTGTCGGTGGACATTCCGGTGCGCAGGTTGCGAAGAGACACGTGTGTCTTGGACTTCTGCTTGCCGGTATGCTGTTCCCCGAAGTCCGTCACCTGGTACAGCTCACCATGAATGCGGATGAGCATTCCCCGGTTCAGATCGGTTGGCATGATGCGTCCTCCCTTCGCCCGACACGGTCCGCCTGGATTCTCGAGAGAGGGTGCGTCCGGCCAAGCCGGCTCACGGCGTATCATGCCATATTGGCGGGTCGCGATCAACGGGTGACGGGGCCGGTTCGGCGATCTGCGATTCGGGCATCGGGTGTTCGGGAACGGGACCCGATGGGCCTGGGACAGGCCGGAGGATGCCCATCCAGAGGGATTCGCCGGCCGCAGCCAGGACCAGCAGAGGCGCCACCACACACAGGAATACGCACCAGGCCCATGCGGCGGAGAGGAAGGGCCAGAGGGCCTTCTGGGCGAGCGTGAGGCCCCCGGCCAGGAGGATGGCCGGCGGTTCGAGCAGATTGAGGGCCAGGCCCAGCCCGGCGGCCAAGCGGCTTCCCCCACGAGCGGAAACCGCACCCTCCGCAGGGAGTTCGTTCTCACCGAGCAGGAGGCGCAGCGCGATGCCCAGCGAGAACCCGACGCCCGCCACCGCCAGCCAGGCCAACGGGCCGAGCGACCCTCCCGCGGTCATGACGGCACAGACCGTGAGGTTGTTGAGGGCGATCACGGCGGTCCGCCGTGCCCAGGAGCGGCTTGCGAGCAACGGCTGGACGACGCGATCGATCCATCGGCGTACCAGTCGAACCGGCCGGCATCGAGTGTCGCGGGCAGCGAGCCATCCGCCGCCGAGCGCGACCAGCATGATGACCCCCGCGATCAGCGTCTGGGGCCACAGGGTTCGGATCGTCTCGACGAGGTCGCGGGCAGTCACGTCAGGCATCTCTACGGCAGGAGTCGCGGACCAAGCGTTCGGTCACGCTTACAACTCCGATTCCGGACGACCGCTCTGCGTGATGGGTCCGAACAGATCCAGCGTGGTCGGCTGCTCGAGCATGAACCCGGCGTTGATGGCGCGGGTTCGACTCAGTTCGTGCAGGGCCTGGACGAGCGACGAATAGTCGATTCCCAGCCCGGCGACCTGTCCGTCCGGATTTCGCCCGGGCTCATTACCCAACAGGCGCAGTACGGCCCCGACGTCGCAGTCCACCGGAACGGGCGGCGAAACGATGCCCTGGCGCGGCAGCTTCCGGAAAACGGTGATTTGGTCGTCGTCGGCCGCGGCGTTCAGGATGAAGAGGCGCCCGGGGTCGCTGTAGAAGAGCGGTGGTTCACAGCGAACGTCACGGCCGAGGATGGCAATCCGCCGGCGGCCGCTTCGCTTGGCGTACACGAGGTTCTCGCCGGGGACGGGAAGGCGGTCGAGCAGAAAGTTCTGCCGGCCAACAGGCAGGGTCAGGATGGAGCGGTCCCTGGCCGCGAGGAGGGCTTCGTAGGCGGCGACTCGAATGCGCGGGTCGGCGTCCGAGAGCAAGGGATACAGCGTTCGGTCGGCCCGGACGGCGTGCGGGGCGCGACCCAATTCCTGAATGGCGTCCAGACGGTGATGACTCGCGGCGTCCGTGGCGTGTCGGGTGAGGGCGGTCAGGGCCAGATCGTCGTCCAGGCGGATACCCGTTCGCGCCGCGTAGTAGCTGACGTTCGAGTCCCGATGGTCGTAGAGCCCGCGCAGGGTGGGCAGCACCGGTCGTCCGATTGCCTCCAGCGCCAGGGCGATGTCGGCGTGGAGCGAGCCCGGCTGGACGAGTTCGCGACAGAGTTCGCGGCACCGGCGCTCGGCGAAACCGGACTGCTCTGACACGTGGAGGTAACGCACCAGCGCGAGGAAATGCGCTGGATTGTCCCGGTACGCAGGGGGCACGCGCAGCCGGATGTGAGAGGAGGATTCGGCATCCGCCACCTTGGCTCCGGCGAATCGGGCGTTGACTCGCCCGGCGATGAGGTTGGCCATCCGATGGGAAGGTCGGGCGAGGACGAGGCGGATGCGGCGGTCTTCGCGGGTGGTCCCGCCGCCGATGATGACGCCTCGACGCAGGTCGCCGTGCGTGGCGACGTCCTCGCCGGGGGCAAAGGGATTGCGGAAGAGCGGGCCTTCTGCGGACGCCAGGGCCTTGCCGGGAACACTGGTGGAGGTGTCCAGTTCGCGGAAGATTCGCAGTTCACACGGCCAGAGGTTTCCGCCGTCGAGAGAAAGGGTCTGGGTGCCGGGATACACCTGGACCTGGATGTCGAAGGTGGTTCCGGCGGTTGCGGCGGCGGGGATTTCGCCCTGGACGGTGACGACGGCGGTATCCATGCTGTCGACGAGCTTCTCAGGGGTCAGGCCGTCCTTGCGGGGGGCCCGAAATTCCGGTCTCTTGTAGAGATCCTGGACGAGCGCGTCTCGCAACTGGCGCGGGCACTCAGCCGAGCCGCGATCACCGAGGCCGGCGACCAGGCCGTATCCGCGGACTCGCATCCTCCGCATTCCCTCGATCCAGCCGTGCTGGCCGATGGTGTCCCGGTAGGCCGCGGAGAGGGCGGGCTCGGGCACGGTGGTATCAACCTTGCCCGCATCGAGATCCGGTTTCGCGGGCTCGAGCGGGGTCCAGTCGATGCCGGTGCATCCGGCCAGGGTGAGTGAGAGCAGACAGATTCCGGTGAGGAAACGAACGAGCATTAGAGTGCCTCCGCGGTTTCCGGGAAACCAGGGGGGAGCGTTGGGGGCAGGCGCGGCCCGGTCGTCGATTCTCCGACCTGTGCGTCCGGCTCCTGCGCGTGTAGCTTACGACGGGGCAGCGGCCGCGGTCAAGCGGGTGCATCCGCGCCCCGGAAGGGCTCCGAACGGGGAAAACCGGGCGGGCACGGGAACCGGCTACTCGGGTGCGGCGCCCGAGAGGAGGGGGAAATCGGCATCGGTCGCGCGGATTCGGTTCTCCCACCACGACCGGTCAGCCGCAACAAGTCGGGAGATGGCATCGACCACGTCGGGGTCAAACTGGGTCCCGGCGTGTCGACGGAGATCGGCGAGTGCCGCGTTGACGGACCGTCGCGACCGGTAGACGCGGTCGGTCGTCATGGCGTCGAAGGCATCGGCCACAAGAAGGATGCGTGCTCCCACCGGAATGTCCGTGCCACGGAGTCCGTCGGGCAGCCCCGAGCCGTCGTAGTGTTCGCGCTGGTGGCGGATGATCTGTCGTTCGGATTCGAGGATGCGCAGGGGGTCGACGATGCGGGCGCTGATCAGGGGGACCTGTTTCATAACCGCCAGCTCGAGGGACGAGAGGTCTGCCGGTTTCATCAGGATGCGGTCCGGAACACCGACCTTGCCGATGTCGTGAAGGAGGGCCGCATTCTTGACGGCCACCACGGCCCCCTCGCTGCACCCGAGGGAGCGCGCGAGCCGCTCGGCGATGAGGGACACGTTCTGGGAGTGGCGGGCCGTGTAGGGGTCCTTCTCGTCCAGCGCCTGGATCAAGGAGGCGATGCTCTGGACGTAGACCTGTTTGGTCTGCTCGCTGAGGGCGGCAACTCGCCGTCGTAGCGACTGCACCTCCTTGGTTTCGATGAGGCTTTCCGGGGTTTGTGGTTCGTCGGGAACTTCCAGGACGGTGGCCACACGGTTACGACCGGTTCGCTTGGCGATGTACATGGCCAGATCGGCCAGATTGACCAGATCGGCGGCGGACTTCACGCGTGGGTCGTCGGTGCTGCACACGCCCAGTGAGGCGGTGAGCCGAAACCCGTGAACGCCTTCGATCCGGACTCTCTCCGAGAGCGTCGCGCGGATGCGCTCGGCCAGCAGCGTGGCGGCGTTCAGCGGGGACTCCGGAGTGACGATGGCGAATTCGTCGCCCCCAAAGCGGCTGATGGAGTCCACTTCGCGCACCGTGGAGCGGAGGCAGGCAGCCACCTGCACCAGCACCTGGTTGCCGGCAAGGTGCCCGTAGGTGTCGTTGACCGCCTTGAAGCAGTCCAGGTCAATCATGACAAAGGACAGCGGGCTTCCGTACCGCCGGGCGCGGCTCATCTCGCCTTCGAGTATCCGGTTCAGGTGGTCGTGGTTGAAGAGTCCGGTCAGGACGTCGGTGTAGGCGGCCTGGCGCAGGTTCTCCTGCATGGTGGACAGCCGCCGCGCGACCCGCATCCGAAGCAGCAGCTCGTCGCGGTTGACGGGCGTACGGAGGTAGTCATCGGCCCCGTATCGCAGGGCGTCGGCCCGAGACCGGCCCTCCTGCTCGTCGGTCATGAGGATGAAGAAGGTGTCGGCCAGGTCCGCGTGCTCACGAACCCGGCGGCAGAGTTCCGGTCCGGTGATCCCGGGCAGATCCCAGGCGGCCAGAATGACGCGAGGCGACCGGCGTGCGATCTCCTTCCACGCGGATGTTCCGTTTGCGGCCGAGTGACAGGAGAAGCCGGCCTGGGCCAGGACCTGCACGAGCAGACCGCGTGCATTGGAACACCGTTCCGCGACAAACACGTCATATTTCTGCGACACACACCCTCCCCTGGCAGTGCAGGCCCCATGTCCCTTGACCGGACTTTCATCGGGCGTGCGCGGGGGCGCCTTCACCACAAATCGAAGCACAAAAGCAGGTGCAGACCGGTTCTCGGACCTGAGGGGTGCGGAGCAGGCCTAACGCAGCTCCACATCCCAGTAGGCGTGGTCCAGGAACTGCTTCCAGGAATGGTACTTGCTGTTGGAGAGCTTGAGGCGAATGACCGGGCTGCGGCGTGGCTTGACCGGCCGGCGCATCAGGCGAACCCCCGCCTCGTCCGGGGTTCGACCGCCTTTTCGGACGTTGCACGTCACGCAGCAGCAGACGATGTTGTCCCAGGTGTTGTCACCGCCCTGCGAGCGCGGGACGACATGATCCAGGCTCAGTTCGGTCGTGGAGAACCGCTTCCCGCAGTACTGGCAGCGGCTGCCGTCCCGGGCGTAGATGTTCCGCCGGTTGAGCTTGACCTCCTGTTTGGGCAGGCGGGAGTACGTCAGGACGCGGATGATCCGCGGCACAACCAGGTCAAACCGCACGGTGCGCACCCAGTCGTGATTGGCCGGCTCGAAGGCCTTGCGGAACTCGCTCAGATCGCGCCAGTCCTCGAAGTCGTAGGAGACGTAGCGACCGTCCTCCAGGCTGACGATCTCCGCACACGGGTGATTGTGGGGAGTACGCTTGCAGAGGAGCGTGAACGCCCGCCGGGCGTCGATGATCCGAAGCGCCACGTAGTTGGCGTTGAGCATCAGAACGCTGGAGTCCAGCCCGCTGACGGGCGGATAGTCCGGATTGACCGCAACAACCTGTGGGAAGACGACACCTCCTTGTGGTGCGGACTCCAAACCCGCCTCCACACCACATATTGTATTTTCCCGGCCTGCGTCATGCAAGGCAAGCCCGATAAGAAAGGGATTCTCAACACCGTCGACAGGTTTGACGACCGGCGTGGGAGGTCCGGCCCGGTGAAGGCGGGTAAGGGAGGCTTGGGCCCGTGACCACGACCGCGTGTTCCCCGGGTGGCCGCACGACCGTCAGGGCCGGCCGGCCGGCGGCGCGATCGAATCGGCCGACCCTGCGTTGGCCGCGTCCGGCCGGCGAACCAGGGCCACCAGCCGCTGGTCCGTACGCAGGGGGACATCCACTGGCGGCGGGCATTGCAGGGAGCCGTCCGGTTGTTCGATGGCGATGACGTGGATGCCGAACGCCTGCCGCAGATCAGCCTCGCGCAGCGACTTGCCGATGGCCTGCAGGGGAACCAGCAGCCGCTGAATCTGGTGTTCGCGGGTGGGGGCCAGGCCCGTCAGCAACTCGTGCAACTGGCCTTCGCGTTCAATGGCGGCCAGGCCGTGGTGCTCGCGCACGGCCCAGCGCTCCATCACCTCCACCTGGTGTCGGACGGCCCGAAACACGCGTTCCCGCGTCAACATGCCGAGCCAGCGGCGTGCGGGATCGCTGGAGACGACGGGCAGCACTTCGTACTCGTTACTCCGGAAGCGTTCGAGCACTCGATAGACGCTCTCGTGCGGATGCACGGTGGGCACGTCGGGCGTCATCATGTCCAGGGCAATGACGATGTCGCCGAGTTCAGGCACGTCAACGGTTCGGTGGATTTCCGCGGTGGAGATCAGGCCGAGCAACTGATCGCCTCGGGTCACGGCGAAGACCGGCTTGGCGCCGTACCGGACGTGCTCCAGCATCTCTGCGAGGGGAGCGTCGGGGCTGACGACGGGCGACCACGACCGCTCCATCAACTGGTCCACGCGCCAGGATTCGAGCATGTGAATGACGGCGTCGCCGGCGTGGGCAGGCGACTCGGCAGAGCCGCGTACCTGTTCATGGTTGACGCCCCATCGCCGGCCGATGACGTACGCGCTGATGCAGACGAGCATGAGCGGGACGATCAGCCCGTAACTGCCGGTCATCTCCGTGACCATGACGATGGCTGCGAGCGGCGTTCTCATGCTGGCAGCCAGGACGCCTCCCATGCCGACGGGGATGAGCGCCTGGCGCAGCCCTTCGGGGAATTGGCCGGGGTAGGCCGCTTCGCACAAGGCCCCCAGAAAGGCGCCGACCGTTCCGCCGATGAACACCACGGGGCCGAGCAAGCCGCCGGAGGCGCCGCTCCCGACGGTGAACCCGGTAGCCAGGCATTTGGCCAGCACGACGGCGGCGAAGAAGGCGGACCACCGCCACCAGTTGACCGCGTCGGGATCACCGAAGAACAGGGGAGCGGCTTCCGGGGCCGTCATGGCGTTCTGGACGAATCGATACTCGCCGTCCATGACCTGCGGGAGAAGGCAGGCCAGAGCGCCCGTGGCCAGTCCCCCAAGGGCCGGTGTGACCCAGCGGGGCAGACGTGACCGCGGGACCAGCCCGTGCTCCACGACCCGCACGCACGTGGCGAAGACAATGCTGACCCCGCCGCAGAGCAGCCCGAGAAGGGCATACGGAATCAGTTCGATGGGCGACGCAAACGCGAGTCGGCTGGCGCCGTAGAGCATGTGCTCACCCGTGCCGCAGAGAAGCATGAAGGTGGAATACCCAAGAACGGAAGAGACGACGGAGGGCACGATGGCTCCGGCCTCGAATTCCGGCTCGCGGTAGAGCACGCTGGCCGCGAACAGCGCGCCGCCCAGCGGGGCCTGAAACACGGCGCCGATGCAGGCGCCGCAACCGGCGATGAGCAGCACACGCCGCTCGCGCGGCGTCACCCCGAACGCCCGCCCGATCCCGGAGCCCAGTGAAGCGCCCATGGCCGCGGTGGGGCCTTCCGGCCCGGCCGATCCGCCGCAGGCGATGACCCAGACCGCGGCGGCCGCCTTGACCAGCGGACCCTTCATCGGCAGCCGGCCCATGTCGTGGTGAAACGCCCGAATGAAGACGTCGACCCCATGGCCGGTGACCTGAGGGCACACCAATCGCACCACGATGCCGGAGACCAGCCCCCCCAACGCGGGCAGCAACAGAACGCCCCAGCGGAACGTGAGGAACCCGGACGAGCCCAGGTGCGTGAAACGCCCGACCAGACGCTCGGACCCGAATGACAATGCCGATTCAAACCCGGCGGCCGCGGCGCCGCCGAGAATCCCGGCCAGCGCGCCGAGCACCAGAAACCGCCCCCATTGCGGAACGCGCGAGATGAACGCGGTAACGATCTTCGGTCTGTTCAAGGCGACCTCCGCCTGGGAGAACGGATGGCTGGTGGATCGCAGGCCGACACGGCGACTTCAACAACGCGGTATATCGGCCCGCCTGGTCAATCGATGCCGTGCTCGGCAAGCCATCGCTCCGCGTCGATCGCACCTTTGCAGCCCATCCCCGCTGCGGTGACGGCCTGGCGGTAGACGGAATCGGCCACGTCGCCCACCGCGAAAACCCCCTCCACGCTGGTGTAGGTGCGATACGGATCCTTCAGCACGATGTATCCCTTGTCGGTGGTTTCGAGCTGGCCGTCGAGGAAGCCGGTGTTGGGCGTGTGTCCGAGCGCCAGAAACATGCCGGACACCTCCAGGTCGCTCTGCTGTCCCGACTTGACGTTCTTGAGCCGCAGGCCGGTGACCCCGTTCTTGTCGTCACCGAGGACCTCGTCCACCACGGAGTCCCAGATGACCTTGATCTTCGGGTTGTTGAGCACGCGATCCTGCATGATCTTGCTCGCGCGGAGTTGGTCGCGCCGATGCACGACATATACGGGATTGGCAAACTTGGTCATGTACGTGGCCTCTTCCATGGCCGAGTCGCCCCCGCCGATGATCGCGACCGGCTTGCCCCGGTAGCGCGGGAAGGCGCCGTCGCAGGTGGCACAGGCGGTCACGCCGAGGCCCGCCACGCGGAACCGGTGCTCGCTTTCCAGGCCCAGCCAGTTGGCCGAGGCCCCGGTGGCCACGATCAGCGCGTGGGCCTTGGCCGTGCTGTCGTCGTCCGCCCACACGGTGAACGGCCGCGCCGACAGATCGACGCGGGTCACGTTGGCGGAAACGATGCGGGTATCGAACCGTTCGGCCTGTTTGCGAAAGGCAGCCATCATCTTCTGCCCGTCGATACCGTCCGGGAAGCCCGGGTAGTTCTCGACCTCCGTGGTGAACATAAGCTGCCCGCCGGGGATCATTTCGCTGCCTCCGGTGGGCTGACCTTCGTAGACCAGCGGGTTGAGGTTGGCCCGTGCCGCGTAGACGGCGGCCGTCCAGCCCGCCGGCCCCGATCCGATGATGACGACCTTCTCGAGCGTGTCCTGGTTTGCCATGATCACCCGTTCCTTCTCACTGCGACCCCACCGCCGATCGACGCGATCGGCGTGCCCGTTAGTATTGCCTGCCCGAGCAGGGGCCGCAAGCAGAACGGACGGACGGTCAGTACGGCCAAGGCGTGCGCGGGTCAGGCTCCAGGACGGGGATGGTAAGGGTTTCCAGGCGTTGGAGAAGGTCGGCGTCCACGGCCCGGGGGCTGCCGATGCCGGGCCAGACCCCGCAGGCGTCGTGGGATTCGCAGATGACACCGTCGCCGTCCCGGTCCGTGCCGGCCCAGAGGACGACGGCCCCATCCACCGGTGGCAGCGACAGCAGGAACGAGCCGTCCGGTTCGACCGTGCTGCGGGCCAGAATCCGGCTGCTGACCGCATCCCGCGCGACCACGTGGATCGGATCCGGCGGCCGATCGGCTCCCGGGACCTCTGCGAACACATCCACCACGACTGCGGCCCCGCCCGCCGGCTTGATGTCGATCGTGCCTCGGTACTGCCCCGGGGCCAGCCCCCGCCGGTCGACCAGGGCGCTGAGGGTGGTGAATGTTGCGCTGGCGGACCCGCCGCCGGGTGTGGCACTCAGCCAGGCGTTCCCGGCCCATTCGCGGACGGAGACGTTCTCGATCACCAGCGTGCCGCCGCCGGCATTCTGAACGTCAATGGACAGGAAGGTTTCCTCCGTTCCGAAGTCCAACACGCCTGTGCTGAGGAAAAGCTCCGGAGTGGCCGCAGCCAGGCCGGTCGTGATTCGCGCGGCCTCCACGGCTCGCCCGGCATCCACAAGTCCGTAGCCGAACGAGTCGTCACGACCGGGAGGGCCGAGATCCACAGCCGTGTCGCGCAGAATCTGGCGGATTTGCGCGGAGGACAGCGCGGGATTCACCGAAAGCATGAGCGCCGCGACGCCGGCCACCTGCGGGCATGCCATGCTGGTACCGTAGCGATAGGCGTACTCGTAGGTGAGCACGCCGGTGTTGTCCGCGCCGACCGTGCTCAGGAGTCCGGCGGGCTCACCCGCCTCTCCGGGGACGTCGCTTCCGCCGGGCGCGACCAGGTCGAGCGTGGCCCCGTGGTTTGAGTACCGTGCCAACTCCCCTGCCCAGTCCACCGCGCCCACGGAGATGACTTCGTTGTATCCGGCGGGATAGGCGGGCGTGGGCGAGCCCTGGTTCCCGGAGGCCGCCACGAGAACCACACCGGCTGCGGCGGCGTCCCGAACCGCGGCAGCTATGGTCGCGGAAGGGACTTGCCCGGCACCGCCGTCGAGGCTCATGTTGATCACGTCCGCCCGGCGTCGCGGCAGCGTTCCGGAGATGTTGCTCAGCCCGGCGGCGTAGCGGATCGCCTCCGAAATCTCGAGGATTTCGCCGATGCTCGCGCGGCCGAGCACGCGGATCGGCATCACACGGCAGCCCCACGTCACACCGGAGATGCCGAGCACGTTGTCGGTCATGGCTGCGAGCGTACCCGTTGTGTGGGTGCCGTGAAACGTGCTGGCGTGGAACGCGTCGACGGCATCGCCGGGATCCGAAGGATCCTCGTCCCGCCCGTCGCCGTCCAGCGCGTTCGCTACGTTGGAGATGAAGTCGTAGCCTTCGATGAACCGACCGCCAAGATCGGGATGTTCGTGCAGGACACCGGTGTCGAGCACGGCCACGATGACGTTCGGGCTTCCGGTGGTGATGTCCCAGGCGGCTGGCAGGTTGATCATCTCCGGATAGCGAAGGCGGTCGTAGAACTGGTCGTTGGGCGTCACGGACGCGCGCATCGTCCGATTCGGCTCGGCGAACCGGACGCCGGCGTGTGCGGACAGCCGCGCCGCCTGTCCATAGGTCCGCATCCGCGCCTGGTCCGATTTCAGCGTGTCGGGCACGTCCCCCGCCAGGCGGTAGACCCCGCTAGGAGAGTGCTCCAGAATCTGCATGCCCTGCTGCTGCACCAGCGCCGCCACGTCCTCAGCCGACAGGGCAGGGTCGAACATGGCGAGCGTATCGCCGAGGACAAGATCGCCCGCCGGCGGAGCGTATGTGCGTCGATCCATCTGACGGGGCTCGCCGGAGACGCCGGCGGCCCCGTCACTCGAATGAACGGTTGCGGCGGACTCGACCGCACGAACGGAGATGTCGAGCGTATACGACCCGCGCCCGATGACCGGCACCACGCAGAGTTCAAACGTCCCGTCCGCAAGGAACGTGCCGCCGGTGTTCCTCGCGAGCACCTCGGTGTGGCACTCGGCAAAGACCTCGGATGGGGCCCAGTCCAGGCCGCACCGGAAGCGGCGGAAGTCAATGAGGCCCAGGTCCATGTCGAAATCGCTTCCGGCCTCCGGCTCCGCCGACGTGAGTCGCCAGGCGATCGAGACCGGCTCGGTGGCGATGAAGCGGTACGTATCCACGTCATTGGCGGGCGGACCCGCGTGGATGCCCCCGACAATGCGGTAGCGGACTCCCGGTGTGGTTCGCCCGACCAGGTGGGAGCCGTCGGACCAGTCGTTCGGCTCGCGCTCCAGAATGGTGCGAGCCGCGGGCAGAGGCGAAACCACGCTTCCGGCGACCCGAGGGCCGCCGGCGCTGCTGTTGCCGTTGGGGGGTGTGCCCGATCCGCCGGTGCCTCCGGATTGACAGCCGGCCACGACCCAAAGGCACACGCCCAAGGCCCTGCCGACGGACTGTGGGGAACACCTGCTCATGCGTTCGTCTCGCCGCGCGCGGTCGTCCACGCCAACGCGGGATGCTAGGCGCAACCAACTGGCAGGGCAACGCGCCTCGGGGCCGTGGCCTGAATTGATCCGCGTTGACCCCGGTGCGCCCGTCCCCTACCCTTACATCCGGCCTGCGGGCCGGAACGTACAGGAGTTTTCCATGACGCAGAACCGGGTCCGCCGCTCCTTCGTGCTCGTCGCTGTGGCGCTCGCAGGCGCGGGCTGCCAGACGGATCCCTCGCTGCCGGAATTCACGCTGGTGGAGGAGGAGTGGTCGTACGGGCACCGGCCGGGCCGGCTCCTGGTGACGGACCACTTCGAGATCCGCACGACCGTGTCGGACGCCGAGTTTGTCGAGGCGCTGCCGCTCTTCCTGGAGACGGCCTATCAGCAGTACAGCAGCCTGGTTCCGGCGCCGACCGCTCCGACGGAGAAGCTTCAGACGTACGTATTCGCGAATCGGGCCGAGTGGGACCGCTACGTGCGAGACACGTTTCCAGCACGGTACCCGGTGTATGCGCGGATATCGGCCGGAGGTTTTGCGGAGCGGAACCAATGCGTAGCCTACTACATGCCGCAGCGAATCTACACGCTGTCGATCATCGCACACGAAGGTCTGCACCAGTACCTCGCCGCGATGTTTCGGGTGCCGGTGCCGGCGTGGCTCAACGAGGGACTGGCGTGCTACTGCGAGACGTTTCAGTTCAGGCGGGGCGTTCCCATCTTCACCCCACAGGACAACTCGTTTCGCATGAACTCGCTTCGGCAGTCATTGGCCGGGGACAGCCTGATTCCGCTGAAGGAAATGCTGGCCACCGACGCCGGCCAGGTGATCGTCCGCAACCAGTCTGCGATGACCCGGGCCTACTACGCCCAGGCCTGGGCCTTGGTTTGCATGCTCCGGCACGGCCTGAACGGCAAGTACCGCGACGGGTTTGACCGGATGTGCGCGGACCTGGGCCGGCGTGAGTCCGTCGTGCGGGCCCAGGCGGCCCGGATCGCCGCCCCGAACCCGTCGGCGACGAGCATGGGCGAGGCCCTGTTCCGCGCGTACATCGCGACCGACCTGGAGAGCTTTGAGGAGGAATACCTGCAGTACATGCGGGATATCTGTGAATTCTAACCCGTGCCCGGGCCTTCGATCCTCGGCCGCGCCCCAGGACGCGGCGCCGCCCCCTGCCCGCGCAGCAAAACGCCCAAGCGGGGGCGGCTTGGGCGTTTGCGGAAGACTGGAGACGAGGGGACTCGAACCCCTGACCTTCGCATTGCGAACGCGACGCTCTCCCAACTGAGCTACGTCCCCATCCGCGTTGTGCTGAACTTATACACTCGAAATCGACGCCCGGCAAGGCCGCTCCACATTAGGCCGCGGAAACACCTGCATTATCGGGCGGCAGGATGCGGGCGTCGGGCATTTTCTGCGCCAGGCCCGGCTGTATCGTACAATTTCGGTGGTGGGCGGAGATTTCAATGTGGGGAAGCCCCCCGGCTGCCGGTTTGCGGCGGCCGGGGTTGTGCCGACCGGCCGGGAATCCACTTGACCCGGCCGCCCGACATGCCGACGACCCGGGAGCAATGTCCATGGACCTGACCAGCGCCATCGTGCATTTCAAATCCGCTGAGGTGACCTCCCAGGTTCAGTACGCGGTGGCCGCCAAAATGCTCAAGATGGCCAACGCCCAGGACCGGGCCGTTCTCCAACTGCTGGAGGCGGCCGCCCAGAGCATGGAGGCCGCCGCAACCGACGTTGCGGACGCCGCCACCGACCTGACGCGGGGCGTGGACGTGTACGCCTGACGCACCCGAATTCCGCGGCGTGGCTCGCGGCGTGATCCTTCAAACCCTCTCCCAAGACCCCAAAACCACCTCTGGAGACCGTGGCTGCGTTCGCGGGAGCGTGCGTATGGAGCGCTTCTCTGCGTGTCTCCCGGCGCGCGTCATGCGGCAATCCGTGAGGTCGACAGGGACGCCTGGGGAGGTATAGTGACGGGTTCGCCGACCGCCCCGGCGGTCCGGCCGAATGCGGTTGTGACGGTTCGGATTCCGGTCAACAAGGATGAATGCGATGCAACACTCTGGGCGAAACGGAATGGTAAGCATGGTTCTGATGACACTCTTTGCCGCCCTGCCGGCCTGCGCTGCCCCACGAGGCTCCGTGCTCACGGGAATTGACGTGCTGGAGCAGGAGGGGTTCAAGACGCTGGACGGCAAGCGGGTCGGGCTGGTCACGAACCCGACGGGCATCACCCGTGACTTCCGGAGCACGGTCGACGTGCTTCACAAGGCGGAGAACGTGAAGCTGGTCGCGCTGTTCGGGCCGGAGCACGGCATTCGCGGAAACGTGACGGCCGGCGGCAAGATCACCGATTCCACGGACCCCGCGACCGGTCTGCCGGAGTACTCGCTCTACGGGGCCACGCGCAAGCCGACGCCGGAGATGCTCAAGGGCATCGACGTTCTGGTCTACGACATCCAGGACATCGGCTGCCGCTCCTACACCTACATCAGCACCATGGCGAAAGTCATGGAGGCGGCGGCCGAGCAGGACATTGAGGTGGTCGTGCTCGACCGGCCGAACCCGCTCACGGGCAACCGCGTGGAAGGCAACATTCTGGACCCGAAGTTCCGATCGTTCATCGGGCTGTTCGAGGTGCCCTACGTGTACGGACTGACCTGCGGCGAACTGGCCAACATGATCAACGGTGAAGGCTGGCTGGCCGACGGCGCTAAGTGCAAACTCACCATCGTCCCCATGAAGGGATGGCGGCGCGACATGTGGTTCGACCAGACCGGGCTGCCCTGGGTGCCGGCGTCGCCGCACGTGCCCCACGCCGTGACGGCCCTGTTTTACGTGGCGACCGGCATCATGGGTGAGCTGCACGTGATCAGCGAGGGGGTGGGGTACCCCATGCCGTTCGAGCTGGCGGGCGCCCCCTGGATCGATGCGGCGAAATTTGCCGCAGAATTGAACGCCCGGAAGCTGCCTGGCGTGGTCTTCCGGCCGCTCACATTCCGGCCCTACTACGGCCCCTACGAGAAGCAGGACTGCGGCGGCGTACAGGTTCACATTCTGGATCGCGATGCGCTGACGCTGGTGGGCGTGCAGTTCCACGTAATGGACGTGCATCAGCGGCTCTATCCGGACAAAAAGCTCTTCGGAAGCAAGCGGGACGGGATGTTTGACAAGGCCTGCGGCACCGACCGGGTCCGGTTGATGTTCCAGGAAGGCCGGTCCGCGGACGATATCCTCAGGGCCTGGGATACGGGGGCGAAGGAGTTCGCCGCCACGCGGGGAAAGTACCTGATGTATTGACGCGACCGAACGCACGACCGCCGGCAGCGCCTCTGCGTGGCGACCGCAGCCGTGTGCGGGGACGAGGATCTCGACCATGAATCGCAAACGCAAGGAACAGGTGCCGCGGCTGAACCCGCTGGAGGAAACGTGGCGGGTCTTTCGCATCATGTCGGAGTTTGTGGAAGGCTTCGAGCTGATGTCGCGTTGCGAGGCCGCGGTGCCGGTGTTCGGGTCGGCCCGGTCCCAGCCGCAGGATCGCTACTATCAGATGGCCGAGGCGCTTTCCCGGAAGCTGGCGCAGCACGGGTTCGCGGTGATCACGGGCGGCGGCCCCGGAATCATGGAGGCGGCGAACAAGGGGGCGTTCGAGGCGGGCGGAACGTCCGTGGGGCTGAACATCTACCTCCCGCAGGAGCAACTGGCCAACCCGTACCAGAACCTGTCCATGGACTTCCGGTACTTCTTTTGCCGGAAGGTGATGTTTGTGAAGTACGCGGTGGCGTTCGTCTGCTTCCCCGGCGGGTTCGGCACCATGGACGAGTTTTTCGAATCCATGACACTCATTCAGACGGAGAAGACGGCGCGGTTCCCAGTCATTCTGATCGGCGGCGATTTCTGGACTCCGCTGGTGGAGTGGATGCGTGAATTCCAACTGAACCGCAATCCTTTCATCAATCCGGGCGACATGGACCTGTTCACCCTCACCGACGACATTGACCAGGCGGTGCAGATCATCGACGAGAACTACCGGGCCGAGGTGGATCGCCTGCTGTCAGAGGCCGAGTCCGTCCGGCAGGCCGCCACCCGCCAACTCACCGCGGAGGGCACGCACGCCGGCCAGCAGCCGCAGCCGCAGGCCCCCATCATTCGCCCGGACGGCTTCGAAGATCTGTCGCGGTGAGGTGTCGGGGAAGGCGCAGGGCGACGTGGCCGCACGAGGGCGGGCGCCGCCTGCGTGCTCATCGCCCTCCATCTTCAAGAGCTGCGAGCCGCTGGCGGTAGAGTTCAACGCGGTTGGCGAGCTCCTGCACGGGCTCGGCCAGGGGACGGAGGATTTCCTCGTCCACCATGGCATCGATGTCGGAAAGGGACGGGGCCTCCACGTCGCCCGCCGACGGCCCGACGCCCGCTTCCCGGCGCACCCGCTGAACCAGGCGCACGGACCGGGCGTACAAAACGGCCAGCATGAACAGCATCACGGCCAACGCGGCCCCGAAGCCTTTCATCAGGCCGCCGGCGCCCAGGGCGGTCACCACGGTCAGGCCGGCGGCGAGGCCCCCCACCACCGCGCCCTTGGTCAGCAATTCCAGTCCGGCCCGGAGCAACGGCTGAAGCAACGGGAACCAGATCAGAACGAACCAGACGAAGCCGCGAGACAGTATCCCGGGCCGAGGCAGGCCGGCCAGACATGACGCCAGGATGTCCTCGTCGGCGTTTTCCAGGCGTTCGCAGACCCGGCCCTCCAGTCCGGCTGTCAGGGAGACGGTCGAAGGCCAGCAAATTTGACCGGCCATCGGCTCGGGGAGCCGTCGCAGGGCGGTTTGCGCCTGGGTGTGAACGGATTCCACCCGATGAGCCACGCTCCAGCCGCGAACCCGCAGCAGGTCGGCCGCCGGGGGCACGTTGCGCCCAGCCCCGCCGCCGGCCAGCCGACTTCCCAGCCAGTGCGTCACGCCCCGCAGGGGCCAGTATAGCACGGGCAGCACCGACCACCGCTCGACGCGCCGCGCCATTACCTCCCGGGCGAGGTCCACGTCACTGCGGCCCACCCGGGCCAGACGCCGGGATACGGTGCTACGGTAGTCGCCGTCGAACTCCCGGTCGCACGCGGTGCTCACGTCGGCCAGAAGTGTGGCCAGTTGGTGGAGCGCTCCGTCCAAGTCGTAGTGGGCTCGCAGGGTGTCCAGGTTGGCGGCGAGTTCGGCGGTTTCGTTGTCCTGCTTGAGACGACGGATTTCCTCGGGATCCAACGGAGCCAGCAGGCTGTTTCGCAAGCGGTCGAACTCCGCTTCCGCCTGCCGGGCCACGTCACGGAGAAACGCCCGCTCCGCATCGGTCAACGTGCCGGTCCGGCTGCCCGTCCAGCTCTCGGTGACGGACGCCGCGAATTCCGGGGCCGCGACGAATCGGGCGGCCAGCGCAAACCGGTGGTCCCCGGCGACGGGCAGGCCGACCGCGCGGAGGCACTGCTCAAACCACTCGTTTATTCGCAGCCAGAACCGGTTGGCATTGTCCCCGTTCACCTCGTCGCGTAAGGTCAGGTCCAGCTTGTTCAGCACGCAGAAGACGCTGGCCGGATCGCGTGCGACGGAAGGCCGGATGTCACTCAGCGCCCGGTCGTCGCCTTTCTTGGGATCAAAGACCCAGACCACGCGGTCCACGCATTCCACGGCTCGGGCGACCGTCTCAAGGTGCTCGTGGAACACGCTGTCGATGTCGGGCAGGTCCAGCAGAACCAGCTTCCGCAGCATCGGCACGTCATGGGTCACCGGGTGGCAAGCCAGGTGCCCGGCGTCCGAAGGAGCGAAGCGGCGGTGGAGGGCGTCTGTTGCCTCGCGGTGGACGTAGGCGATGGGCTGATACGTGCCCCGGCCGACGACCTCCCGGGCAACGGAGATTTCCGCACCCGCCAGAGCGTTGATGAGCGTGGACTTGCCCGCGTCCTTGCCGGCCAGAACGGCACAGACCACCAACTCGTCCCGGCTGCGCAGCGACGCCCCGTGTTGCAGCGCGACGGGCGGCCGGCCGAACAGCTCGGCCAGCTCTCGATTCAACCGAGCGAGGGCCTCGGACGGACTGCCGGTCGATTCGGTCATCATGGCCGGCCTCCGGTTGTGCCAACGTCCCGAGTGGTCTCCAATGCCTTCCGCAGTTCCGGGTTCGCATCCAGCGTGCGCTGTCGGGCCGCGTGGAGGGTGCTCGCTACTGCCGCCCTCGCCTGACGGCGGAGCCCCTCGCGGTACGCGTCCACTGCGGCGTCCAGCGCTCGAGACTCCCGGGTGCCGCGAATGACGTTGTAAAGTCGGACGAACGTCCGCGCGCTCACGCCCCCGATGGCGCCGCCGAGCACGGCATCAAGCCAGAGCGAGGCGCCGCCGGTCAGCACGGCCATGGCCACGCTGAACGCCAGCCCCATGCCCGCGCCAACCACGTTCACCCGGATGTTGGCGGCTTCCGTCTCCACCTTCTCCGTGAACTGCTGCAGCGCCACCACGCACGGCTCAACCACGCGGGCGGCCTCGGCATCCAGGTCGTCGGTCAGCGAGGCCGGATCGATGAGGGACTCCTCCGGGGCGCCCGCCTCCCGCCAGAAGCGGCTCTGCCGGGCGCGGTTCGCCAGGTCGCGGACGGTGTGGTCGGCCATGCGGCGGAAGTACTCAGCGCCGCGCTGCTCGACGGACGCGTCGTCGGAGAGCCGGCTTTGCCCGGGCGTGCTCGGCGAGGGCGCACCGAAGATCGGCATCCATCGCGTGACACGGCCTACCGAGTGACCCAGCGACTCTCCGGAGCGTCGCACGACGCGCCACCAGGGGGAAAGGTGTTCGCGCACGCCCGGCGTGAGGAACGCCTCGGTGAGGATGGCCTGCCGGCTGGGCAGGCGCTCGGCCACCGCGGCGAGGTCGTTCTCCAGCTCACGCAGGCGGGCCTGGCGGTTGGCGTTTTCGTTGAGCACGCGGGAGGCCTGCTCCGCCAGGAGGCGGCGCAGGCGGCCCGGCCGGTCCTCGCGACCCGCCGTGTCCGAAGGGGTGGCGGTGCGTGCCAGCCAACCGAGGCAGCGCTGCACATCCTCTTCGGCCAACGCCCGAAAGCCCCGTCCGTGTCGGTATTCGAGCACGACGGCGTCGGCGTCCAGTCGGCGCGCCTGCTGCCGCAGCACCTCCCGGTCCTCTTCGGAAAGGAGCACCGGCCGTTCGTTGAGATTGAACACCACCAGGCGGGCAATCCCCCAGCGGTCCAGCTCGTGCCGCAACTGTTCGAACGTCTTGCGGTCAAAGAATCGTTCCGGGTCGGCCATTACGAATACGAAATCAAACCACGGCAGCAGGTGGCGGGCCAGGTCGCCCTCGCGGGCCGCGGAAACGGTGGTGAAATCCGGCGTGTCCAACAGCAGCACGTCCTGCAGCCCGGGCGCATTCACGCGGATGACGAAGACGGAGTCGCCAGCCCCTTCGGTGCGATCGCCTGTCGTCAGTTGCTGTCGACGCAGACCCGGAAACAGCCCGTCCTGCTGCAGCCAACGCTCGACCCGATCGTGCAGTGCGGCGGGACAGGCCAGCACCACGCCCCTTGTGGTGTGCGACGCCATGGTCACCGTGCTGATGTGCTCTCCCCCCGCGAGGCTGTTGAAGAGGGTGCTCTTGCCGCTGCTGGCCCCGCCGACGATTCCCACAAGCGGAACCGCGGGCGCCTCCCGGTCGCGGGCCAGGTGAAAGCGTACGGTGGCCGCCAGGGCCTGGTGCGTGGGCGACCACTCCCGAAAGCGCATCGCGCCGGCCAGTTGTGAGCCGTCGCGGATCAACGTGTCCAGAGCGTTTCGCATAGCGGCCAGGCCACGGGTGTTGCTCTCGCTGAGGGTATTCGCACCGGGACGCACGATATTCTGCGGCGCCCGTCAGAAAGCCCGGCACACGCGGCGGGCGCATGATGGAGCCCGGGCCATACCGTGTCAACGGGAGGGGCCAAACCGCCCGCCGCTTGCGGTTGCACCGCGATTGTGGAAGATACTCGGCTGGGCTGCCGGTCGGAAGCGGCGGAAAGGAAACGGACGTATGGGTACGAAACACGGTGACCATCGCGAGGCGTGGACCGTTCTGGTGGTGGACGACAACGAGCAGAACCTCGAGTTGCTGTTGGCCTACCTGGAAGACATGGAAGACGTGGTCGCGATTGAAGCCCGAAACGGCGTGGAGGCGATGGACATGGTCGCCCGCCAGCGCCCCGACCTGATCCTGCTGGACATCATGATGCCCAAAATGTCCGGCTTCGAAGTGTGCAAGCAACTGAAGTCCAACCCGGAGACGCGGGACATCCCCGTCGTCATGGTGACCGCCCTCAGCGAAACCGCCGACATCGAGCGGGCAACGGAGTGCGGCACGGACGACTACCTCACCAAGCCCATCGAGCGGGCGGCCCTGGTGAACCTGGTCCGCGCCATGCTGCAGACCCGCGTTCGCAAGTAGGCCCCCGCCGGTCAGTCATCCGTGGCGACCAGCAGCACTTCCCGGGCTCGACCATTTGTGGACAGCACGTACTTCTTTGCGCGCGGGCATTCCACGATCCGCACGCGCCGCTTGTGCGCGGACAGCCACTCGGCGAGCTCGGCCGGACGGGGAATGCCGTCACTGCGGTACGAGACCACCAGGTGGCTGTCGGCGAATCGGGCGAACAGGGCCTGGAACGCCGCCCCGATCTCGCTGCGGCGCGTCCACGGACCCGGCTGCGGGATGAGCCGCCGATGGGGTGAGGTCCAGTCGATCCGGTCGGCCCAGCCGTCGTACTCCACCAAGCCTTCCAGGAAGTGGTAGAAGGCGTGGTAGTCCACGCCCACGCCCCTGCCGTTGAGGTACGGCGGATCGATGTAGACCAGGTCGTACCCCGGTTCCAGCATCTCGGCAGGCCGGCACAAGGCGCGGCACGGCTGCCCATTGTCAAAAACGGCGTCGTTGGCCTGGGCAACGAAACGGCGGAATAGTTCCTCAAACGGTCGGTCCCAGGTGGTCTTGTTGCCGAAGCCGCGAGGCACGTCGGCCGTGCGCATGTACAGATTGCGGCGGTGGAACAGGTTGTACGGTCGCTTGGCCAGCGCCGCCTGCCCGAGGCCGAACCACGCGAGGGCCCGCCGGGCGGGCGAGGAGAGGCCGCGGATGTTCCCGCACAGCGTGTCCAGCCAGCGGTTCTCGGCATCGGTGAAATAGACGCCCTGAAACGTCTGCTCGATGAAGTCCCGGTATGCGACGCCAGTCTTGCGGCGCAACAGGACCTCCACCGTGGCATCATCGAGCGTCTCGGCGCTGTTTTCAATCAGGGCGAGGCCGACCTGCTGGTTGAAACGGAGGACATCGTTGCAGGTGACCGCCTTGTCACGGCGTTTGAGCATGTGAGACACGGAGGCCGTGCCGGAGAACGCGTCCAGCACCGTGTGGAAGGAGAGGTCCCGCACGCTGTCCCAGATCCAGTTACAGAGCTTCCACTTGCTGCCCTGATAGCGAGTCCGCGGCATCCGGGCGTCGGAGAAGAGGCTTCCGGATGACGGTCGCGAAGACACGCGGAGGGCCTCCTCAGGAGCGTGACATGGAGCGCGTGGGCAGGTTCCACCGACGCCGACCGACCCGGGCCGGCATGATCCCCAGCGTGCGGTGCATCCGCAAAAGCACGAAGTGGACGGGCAGGGCGAAGAGCGCCGTGACCAGCGCGGTCAGAAGCGTTTCCCGACTCAGATGCCAGAAGCCGCCCGCGGAATCCCCGAACGCGACCACCCGATGCACGTCCAGCATGATCTGGATCACCAGGCACGCCACAAACGTGACGAGAAAATGCGTCAGCGGATGTTCGCGGAACAGGAACTCGCGCACGCCGTAGACCACCAGCGCCACCAGGCTGAACGCCAGCGAAAACAGGCCCACGTACTCCGGAAGCGTGTGAAGGTCGTACAACAGGCCCAGAATCCACGCGCCGATCAGCACGTCCACGCTGCGACCGTTCAGGGCGAAGAAGACGGCCAGCATCAGAAGCCACTGCGGCCGGGCGCCGTGCCATTCCAGCAACGGGGCCACGGTCACCTCCAGGGTGAGCACAACGACCGCAAGAATGCAGAACGTCAGCCAGCGCATGAACACTCCCGTTCGGACCCGACTCCCCTTTCCTTCAGCCGCCCGGAGAACCCCACACGTCCCGGGCGTCGGATCGCAGAATCTGCAGCACCGCCAAGGCCCCGGCCAGCTCCACCCGGGGATCGTACGGCTCATGGATGGCCCGGGCCAGATCGGGCAGGGCATCGGACCGGCCGATGGCGCCCAGAGCCAGGGCGGCCAACTGCCGCACCCGGACGATCTGAACTTCGGGCGAGTCATCCTTGGCCACCGCAGCGCTTCGGTCCGGCCGGTCAAAGACCAGCAGGCGCCGGGCTTCTGCCAGGCCTGCTGGGTCACCCAAAAGGCCCAGGGCCCGGGCCGCGGCCATCCGCGTTTCCGGGTGTCGGGCCCGGCGAAGCCGTTCCTGGTAAAGGTCGAAGAATCGCCTGTCCTGCGTCTCGGCCAGGGCGTTGACGGCGAACGTCTCTCGAGCCCCCAGCCCGGAATGGGCGTGGAACAGCAACTGCTCACACGCCTGCGGACTACCCAGACGGGCCATGGATTCCAGGGCTTGCAGACGCAGGCCTTCGTCCGAGTCCTCCATGACGCGGGCCAGCAGCTTCACCGCACCGGGCTCGCCCAGCAGTCCGAACAAAAGGACCGCATTGCGGCGGACGCCGCTGTCCCGGTCGTAGAGGAGGGCCTCCGCCAGTTGGCTGCTCTGACGGGTGTCTCCCAACCGGTGCAGGGCGAAAACGGCCGCCAACTGCACGCTGGGATTCGGATCCGACAGCAAATTCTCGAAGCGCGTGCGCGAACCCCCATCCCGCAACTCACCCAGAGCCACGCAGGCCGCGAACCGGACGCCCGCCGCCTCGTCGTGCAGTGCGGACCGAATCCAGGGCAGCCCCTCCTCGGGCGCCGCTCGTCGGAGGGCCTCAATGGCCTGACAACGTACGACGGGCACGTGAGGGTACCGGATCCCCTGCTTGAGCGATTCCATGGCCCGGGCCTTGAGTTGGACAGTAGCGGCGGCCCCGGGCTGATACGGGTTCGTCGCACAGCCCGCGCTCGCGCCCAGCGCAACGGCGAGCAGCAGAACAGCGGTACTCAGGCCTCGCATGCGTCATCGTCTCCTTCCCGGTTGCGGGCCGCGCGGGCCCGGTTGACGCGGATGCGCACGATGAGGTAGTCAAGGTACGCAAGGCCCCACAGAACGCAACACGTCAGGGCAAACACGTCCCCGATGCGCGAATACAGGCTGGTCCGCGAGTCGATCTGCACGGGGGCGACCTGGTATCCCGTGATGCCCGGCCCGTGGCTCTGGCCCAGGACGTTCGTGACGAGGTGGTGGATTCGCCCGTTGGCATCAATGAAGCCGCTGATCCCCGTGTTCACGGCCCGGGCGATCCCCACGCGGTTCTCCACCGCCCGGAACACGCAACTGGCCAGATGCTGCGGCAGTTCGTTGCTGTGGAGGAACCATCCGTCGTTGCTGATATTCAGCAGGAAATCCACGCGTTTTTGTCCGTCCGGGCCGATCACGAACCGGCGGCTCACGTAGGGAATGACGTCCTCATAGCAGATGGGGATGCCGAATCGATAGGTCCGGCCGCCCTCCGGCGGAACGGCGATGTCAAACACCTTGAATTCCGAGCCCCGGTTGATCGAGTACTCCACATCCCCCCCGAACGGCGAGAGGCTGTTGAACCAGATGTACAGGAACCGGAACCGCCCGAACCGGAACGGCACCGTCTCTCCAAAGTAGACGGTATGCACCTTGTCATACCGGAAGGGCACGGAGCCATCCGGGCGGAAGACGAAGGCCGAATTGTAGCTCCACGACTCCGACAGTCGGTGGAAGGGGGTCAGCTCCCGGCTCATGGCCCCGGTGATGACGTAGGCGTTGTGTTCCGTGGAGAAGTTCTGAAGCAGGCGGAAGCACTCGCGAGACCACCTCCACCATGGATCGGCACTGTTGGACTCCTGAAGGAAGCTCTCGTTCAGGAACATCGTCCAGGGCGTCTCCGGGAGAAGGTAGATGTCCGGCTGCTCGGCCGCCGCCTCCCGCATCAGGCGAAAATAGAACCGCTGCCGGTCGACGGGATGGGTGAACGCATCGGACGTCCGGATGGGGTAATCCCCCTGGATCACCGCGATCCGCGGGCCCGGCGCCCCGGTATCGCGCCGCATCTGGATTTGGCCGTAGACGAAGGCGGCGACCACCAGCACCACGGTGGTCAGCAGATGCGGCCATGCCAACCGGCGTGGACGAAGGGAGCCCCGGCCGGCATGCTTTCGCCTTCCCGTCGCGAAGATCGCCTCCGCAATGGCCCCGTTGATCAGGGCGATGACAAAGCTCACGCCGTACGCCCCGAACAAGTCACTGACCTGAATGAGCGACAGGACGCGGTAATGGCTGTGCGCCAGGAAGAACCACGGGAATCCGCTGATCACGATGCCCCGCAGGAACTCGCTGCCGACCCAGATGACCGGCAGGGCCAGCGTCATGGGGATCCGCCGGCGGCGGACGGCATGCCGGATGGGGCAGGCCACCAACGGGAAGTAGACGGCCAGATAGGCCGACAGGGCGATGTAGCCCTCCACGGTGATCGGCGCAATCCACCGCACGTTGACCAGGAAGAAGGCGAATCCGAGCAGGTAGCTCGTGTAGTACACCCGGTGGGGGTTGGAGCAGGCGCCGATGACCACGACCCAGGGGACCAGGCATACGTAGGCCGCCGGCCAGACGGCGTTCGGCGCGAAGATGACGCTCTGGAGGGCCAGGCTCAGCGCGAGCAGCAGCCCGATCGAGAGGAACGAGTCTGTGACGAACCCCGGCGCGGACGACTCCAACGGTCCTTCGGGTGGAGTCGCACGACCCTGAGGTTGCCTGGTATGTGTCACCACGTATCGTCCCTGTTTGCCGGCGGGTCTGACGGCCCGGCCGAGACCCCGCGGCGCCGCCCGCGCATACTCCCTACGTGCCGTCGGCCGAGCGTCCGGCAACGCCCGGCCCCGCGCCGCCGTTCAGCATACCCACGAGCCCGGGGGTTGGCTACCGGCGGCCTCGGACTGTCCGTTCTCGATGGGCCGTGTTCCACGACGATCGCTTCTCGGGGCGTCTTCCGAACGTGGAAGCCGCGTGAGGCGCGGACGACTCCTGATACAACTTCCGACATCGCATGAGCGCGGATTCCGCCGGGTCAGATTGCTGGGCGGCGGATCCAGCGATATAGTTCGGTGGGTAGTCGCCGCCCGCGGCGTCGGGCGCCGGCAGGGATCGCGCGGCCTGGTTAGGCGAGAGTGGTGGAATGAGAGTTCTGCGCAGTGTTCTGATCTGGGTGCCGCTGGTTGGACTCGCGGCATTGGGCTACCTGTTTCTCCGTGGGTTGCGGCTGCAGATCGGCGCGCTTCAGCCGGAGACGGCGGTGGTCCGGCGGGGAGACCTGACGATTCCCATTACGGCCGCCGGGAAGGTCAATCCGCTGTCTCGACGCGAGATCAAGGCCGAGGCCAGCGGCGAGGTGGAGGCCGTGCTGGTCAACGCCGGCGACATGGTCCGGGAGGGCGACCTGCTGATCCGGATCAAGCGTGACGACGAGGAGCGTCTGGTCCGCCGGGCGGAGGAGGAACTGAACTCCGCCCGCACGCGTCTGGAGGCGGCCCGAACCACTCTGCAGATCAAGAAGGAGGCCGCGTTGCCCGCGGCACGAGCCCGTTTGGAAAGCTACCGGGCGCGCAAGGAGTTCACAAAAGTCGACTTCGAGCACAAGGAGGGACTGTACGCCACGGGACAAGCCAACCTGCTTGAGTACACCCGGGCCAAGACAACCCACGAAGAAATGCTCGCCCAGATCAAGCAGGCCGAGGCGGACGTCGTCCAGGCGGAAATGGCGGTCACGCTGTCGGAGAATGATGTGAAACTGGCCGAGGCGGCCGTCGAAACCACGAAAACGACCCTCGCCGATGCGGAGAAACGTCTGGAAAAAACCAACATCACTTCCCCGGTGGACGGAATGGTCGCTCAGGTGTTCGTCAAGGAGGGTGAGGTGATCCAGGGCGGCAAGACCACGATTACCGGCGGGACGGTGCTGGCCGTCCTGGCGGACTGGAGCGTCTGTTACGTCCGCGCCGAAGTGGACGAGGCGGACATCGGGGAGGTCCTCGATCTGGCGCCGGCATCCGCCCGCCCCGGCGATCGCTCCGACGAGCCCACGACGGCGCCCTCCGAGGCGACCACGAGGCCGGTTCCCTTCGAGGCCGCTTCTGACGTGAAAATCACAGTGGAGGCGTTCCACGATCAGGAGTTCCGCGGGCGCATCGAGCGAATCTACCCGGAGCCCCGATCCGGATCGTCCATCATCACGTACCTGGTCGACATCGAGGTGACCAGCGACAACCGCCACCTGCTGATGTCGTCCATGCAGGCGGATGTGGAATTCACGGCCAAGTCCGCCTATGACGCCCTGCTGGTCCCGCACGAGGCCATCAAGCGCGGGCCCGACAACGAACTGGGCGTGTACAAGGCCGTGACGGTGCTCGGGGAAAAGGACCCGCGGCCCGAGTTCGTCCGTTGCCGGATCGGGCTGGACAACGGAATGTTCGCCCAGGTGATCGACGGGGTGGAAGAGGGCGACATCGTCTACACGAAGCTCCCGGAAAAGACCGAACGCGACCGGGAGAAGGAAGAGGGCCGCTGAAGGAACGGCCACGGGCATGCCGCCCGGCGACCGAACCCGCGATGGCTCGTCGCGGCCGATGGGCTTGTCATGATTCGAGTGCATCAGCTCAGCCGACATTACCGCATGGGCAGTTCCATCGTGCGGGCCCTGGACGGGGTGGATCTGGCCATTCGGGAAGGCGAGTTCGTCAGCATCACCGGCGCCTCCGGCAGCGGAAAGAGCACGCTGATGCACCTGCTGGGTTGCCTGGACCGACCCACGTCGGGCCTGTACGAGTTTGACGGGCGCCTCGTCCACAAAATGAGCGACCGCCAGCTCGCCGCAATCCGGAACCGCGCCATCGGATTCGTGTTTCAGACGTTCAACCTGATCAACCGGACCTCGGCCCTGGACAACGTGACGGTCCCGCTGATCTACGGCCGCAAAACGAACACGCGGGCGGCGGCCATGGAAGCCCTGCGTCGGGTCGGACTGGCCGAACGGGCGCGGCACAAGCCCAGCGAGCTGTCGGGCGGCGAGCGGCAGCGGGTGGCCATTGCGCGGGCCATCGTGAACAACCCGCGGATCATCTTCGCCGACGAGCCAACCGGCAATCTGGACTCCCGCACCGGCCGGCAGATCCTGCAGGTGTTCCACGCGCTGCACGCCGGCGGCGTGACGGTCATTCTGGTGACGCACGAGATGGACGTGGCCGTGCAGGCCCAGCGGCTGATTCGCATGAAGGACGGGAAGATCCTGGAAGACCGGGTGGTCGACGACGCCCTCCGGGGCGAGATGGAGGCCGCGGACGAGCGTTTCCAACTCCCGCAGGCCATGGCACGTGGATGATGGGACACGGTCGGGGGGAACGCAACATAACTCAGGGATGGCGTTGACGTGTTTTCCATTCGCATCTGTTTCATGGCGATTCGCGGGCTGTTGGCGAACCTGCTGCGCTCCCTGCTGGCCACGCTGGGGGTGATCATCGGGGTGTCGGCGGTCGTGTCGGCCATGTCCATCCTGGAAGGGGCGAACCGGGACATTCTGCGCCGTTTCGAGTCGATGGGGGCCGACCAGATCATCGTCATGAACGGGTCGTCTCAACGGCAATCGCGGCAGGCGGTGCTGCCGTCCCTGACCGAGGACGACGCCACGGCCCTGCAAAGCTGCTCGCTGGTGGCGGCCGTCGCCCCGGAAGTACAGGCCAGCACGCAGATCAAGTACTTCAACCGGAACATGGGCGTGACGGTCCTCGGCACAACGGAAGCCTACGCCGGAATCAACAATTACAACACTCGCGAAGGCCGGTTCCTGACCGCAGAGGAGGTCCGCGCGGAGCGGAAGGTCTGTGTGCTGGGCCACAAGGTGGCCGAGGAGCTCTTCGGCGAGACGACGGCCGTCGGACGGCGGGTCAAGATCAACGCGATGCCCTTCACGGTCGTGGGGGTGATGGAGAAGAAAGGCGTGCTGGGCTTCCGCGACGTGGACAACCAGGTGGTGGTACCCATCACCACGGCCATGAAGCGGATGTTCGGCATGCGCAACGTGATGATGATCACGGCGCAGGCCAGAAGCCGCGACGTGCTGGAGGCGGCGATCCAGCAGGTCAAGCGCACGCTTCGCGCCGAGCACGGCATCCGGGCGGGGTCGGATGATGATTTCCTGGTCTTCACGCAGGAGCAGTTCAAGGCCCAGCTCGCCGACGTCACGAAGATCTTCACCGTGGTGCTCGGCAGCATCGCCGGGATTTCGCTGGTGGTCGGCGGCATCGGGATCATGAACATCATGCTGGTCTCGGTGACGGAACGCACCCGGGAGATCGGCGTTCGCATCGCCGTGGGGGCCACGGGGTGGAACATCCTCGTGCAGTTCCTGATCGAGGCCTGCATCATCAGCGTGCTGGGCGGCGCCCTGGGCATCCTGCTCGGACTGCTCTTTGCGGATTTCCTGGAGAACTTCACCGGGGTGCTCAAGACGTACACGCCGGCGTCCAGCATCTACCTGGCCCTGATCATGGCCACGGTCGTCGGCATTTTGAGCGGCATCTATCCCGCCTATCGAGCCTCCCGCCTCGACCCGGTGGAGGCTCTGCGATACGAATAGTCGGTCCGGGTCGGCCCGATACGCGGCGGGCCCCGGCGTGAGCGAAGCGATGAACCACCGGCCGTTTCAGATCGTCGTCGCCGAACGCTACGGTGAAGCGGCGCTGGCCGTCCTGCGAAAAGCGGGCGAGGTGCACGTGCTGGACTCATATGAGGAAAGCGTGCTCCTCCGTGCCGTGGCGGAGGCCGACGCGCTGCTCGTGCGCACGTACGCGCAGGTCACGGCCCGGGTGATCGAGGCGGCGCCGCGCCTTCGGGTGATCGGGCGAGGCGGGGTCGGGCTGGACAACGTCAACGTGCAGGCTGCCCGCGCCCGCGGAATCCCGGTTGTCTACACCCCCGCAGCCGCAACGCATTCCGTCGCGGAACTGACCATCGGGCTCATGATTGCCCTGGAGCGGCATATCGTGGGGGCGCACGCGGCGGTTCGAGCCGGCCAGTTTGCCGAGGCCCGTCGGGTGTCGCGCGGGCGCGAGTTGCACGGCCTGACAATGGGCATCGTCGGGCTGGGTCGGATCGGCCGGTGCGTGGGCCGCGCCGCGGCCGGCCTGGGCATGAACATTCTCTTCAACGACATCGTGGATGTGGGAAGCCTGGACTTCGAGGCCCGCGGCGTCGACAAGCCGACTCTGTTCTCGACGGCCGATGTGGTCACGCTGCACGTTCCGCTCACGCCTTCGACCCGGGGGCTGGTGAATGCGGAAGTGCTGGCCGGCTTCAGGCAGCCCGCCACGCTGATCAACACCGCGCGGGGGGCGGTTGTGGATCTGGTCGCCCTCGCGGCGGCCCTGCAGGCCGGGACCGTCGCGGGCGCGGCCCTGGACGTGTACGATCCCGAGCCGCCGCCGCCGGATCACCCGATTCTGCACGCGCCCCACGTGCTTTTCTCCGCCCACGTGGGGGCCCGGACACACAGCGGCCTGGCTCGCATGGAGCAGGTCGTTGAGGACGTCGTGGCGGTCCTGAACGGAGGGACTCCCGCGTACCCGGCGCCGCCGGCAGAACCGTGTGCGTGACAACCCGGGTGGGCGGCGCACCCGGGGAATTCCGTCTCGTTTGTGTTCCCGTCCGTCTTGTTCATGCCAGGGGCAAAGGGTATGGTTACGCCGCTCGGTGCGACCGTTCGAGCGTGGGAGGTTATCGGATGATTCGGAGACTGTGCAGCGTAAGCGGTCTCGCCGGCGCAGGCATGCTGTTGCTTGTGGCGGCCGGGTGCAAAGACCAGGATTTCGGCGAAACCCGCAAGAAGACAGAAGAGGCGGCCGAGGCCGCCCGACGCGCAACCACGCAGGCCGTGGAGGACGCCCGGCCCGTGGTGGAGGACCTGAAGGATCGGGCGGAGGAGAAGCTCGACGAGCTCAAGATCGCCACCACGCAGGCCGTTGAGAAGGCCAAGACGGCCACGACCCAGGCGGTGGACAAGGCCAGGCGTGTGACGACCCGGGCGGCCGAGGCCGTCCAGGAGGAGCTGAGGGACAGGCCGGATGGCGCGGACGAGAAATAGCCGGCGGAACCGCAATGCGTGACTACCTCCTGTTGATGCGCCCCCAGGAGTGGATCAAGAACCTGGTGGTCTTTGCCGGGCCGCTGTTGGGGTATCGCCTGTTCGAATTCCCGGCCGCGTGGGAGGCGGCCGTCTGTTTTGCGGCGTTCTGCCTGGTGGCCAGCGCCAGCTACGCGTTCAACGACGTCATGGATCGAGAGGCGGATGCTCACCACCCCGCCAAGCGCCACCGCCCGGTGGCGCGCGGGGCGATACGCCCGGCGGCGGCGGCGGGGATGGGGATGGTTCTGGCGGCCCTGGGCATGGGGCTGACAATCCGGCTTCTGAATCCGAACGTGACGGCCCTGGTCGGCGTATACTTCCTGTTGATCCTGGCGTATTCCTCGGGACTGAAGAGGCGGATCATCCTGGACGTCATCATCATCGCGACGGGCTTCGTGCTCCGGGCGTGGGCGGGGGCGGAGGCCGTGGGCGCGGTCACCTCCGAATGGCTGATTGCATGTACGTTCACGCTGTGCCTGTTTATGGGATTCGGCAAGCGGCGGTGCGAAGTCGCCGTGCTGGGCGAGACGGAGCACGCGCGCGAGCACCGGGCCACGCTCGCCCGCTACACGCCGGAGCTGCTGAACAACCTGACCAGCGTCTCGGCGGCGATTGCCGTAGTGACCTTCCTGCTGTACACCATCGAGCCGTCGTATCCGCCGCCTCCGTTCCCCAAGAAGCACCTGCTCTACACGCTGCCGCTGGTGGTCTACGGCGTTTTTCGGTTCGCCATGCTGGCCCAGAGCGGCCGATTCACCGGGCCGACGGCGATCTTCCTGAAAGACCGGGCGTTCCAGGCTACCATTGTGTTATGGGGGGTGGTCGCGGGCGGGATCGTGTTCGAGGATCGGGTGCGCGAGTGGACCGGCCTGGGGTAACGGGCCGAAAATCTGCGATTGGTGTGGCGCTGTAAGAGGCCGGAGCCATGAATTCATCCAAAGTTGCGATCCTTCGGACATCGCCGGCAACCGTGCTGGCGGACTACCACCGCCTGATGAATCTGGCGGATTACCAGGCCGTGATCGACCGGACGGTCGACACGGCGTTGAAGATCAACATTTCGTGGCACTATTTCTACCCGGCGTGCTCCACGACACCCTGGCAGTTGGACGGCGTGATCCGAGCCATGCTGGCGGACGGGTATGACCGCCACCTGCTTCACGGCTGCCACAACCGCACGGTGGTGGTCAGCGCTCGCAAGGGCGAGCGGGCGAACAAGCACCTGCCGGTCATCCAGGCGCACGGCTTGCGGAACATCCACCTATACGAAGGCGAGGACTGGATTCACATCCATGACGCCATCGGGGATCTGCGGGACAAGCTGCTGGTGCTCAACGACGTGTATCCCAAAGGGTTTTCCATTCCGAAGCGGTTCATCGGCGAGAACATCATTCACCTGCCCACGGTGAAGACGCACGTGTTCACCACCATGACCGGGGCCATGAAGAATGCGTTCGGCGGGCTATTGAACGAGAAGCGGCACTGGACCCACCCGGTCATACATGAAACACTGGTGGACCTGCTGATGATTCAGCGCCGCATTCACCGGGGACTTTTCTGCGTGATGGACGGCACGTTCGCGGGCGACGGCCCTGGACCCCGATGCATGGAGCCGCACGTGAAGAACGTGCTGCTGGCCTCGGCCGATCCTGTGGCCATGGACGCGGTGGCGGCCCGGCTGATGGGGTTCTCTCCGCTGGAGGACGTGAAGTGCATCCGGATTGCCCACGACATGGGGCTGGGGGTCGGCGACCCGCGGAAGATCGAGATTGTGGGGGACGTGGACGCGGCGGAAGAGAACTGGCACTTCGTGGGGCCCTACCAAAAGATGACGTTCGCCGCCCGGATGCAGCACCACATCTACTGGGGCCGTCTGAAGCGGCCCGTCGAGTGGTCGCTCAAGACGTGGCTGGCCCCGTGGTCCTACGCGGCCAGCATTCTCTACCACGATGCGTTCTGGATGCCGTTTGTCGGGAATCGGCGCGTTCACGAGGCGCTCACCAGCGGCTGGGGACGCCTGTTTCGTGAATGGGAGAGACTCACTCCGGACGAGCAGGGATGGCCCGGACTGGAAGACGCCGCCCGCGGCCCCACCCGCGTGGCGTAGGCCTGCACCGTCACGGCTCTCCAGCCGACACGCGAGTGTCGGCCGCTCCGATGCAGGCGAACGCCGCCGCAGGCTTGCTGACTTTCCCCTCAGGACGCCGCTTCCATTCTCGCCAGACACGCGTTGATCTGGCTTTCGATTGACTCGATGCGCTCCAGCGGCTCCTCGTTCCACCAGGCGTCGGCCAAAGCCTTTCGAAGGCGATACAACTCCACTTCGCGTGGATCCAGCGTCTGATGGGCCAGACGAATCTCTTCTTCTGTTAATGGGGAGTGTTTGGTCTGGATCATACGCGACCCTCCGTCTCCTCCGTGTCTCCGTACACCTCGTGAGAGGGAGTCGCTCCGCAGGCAGCGACTCGAAGCCATTCGGCCATCCTGACCTCAGTCGCTTCGAGCACACGGTCCCGCAGCGCGGACCGGCGGGCGAGCGGGGACGGGCGCTGACGACCGGCACCGCCCCATCACGCCGGTATGGTCTACCCTATGACACACAAATCACAGGCTGTCAATGGAGAAATCGGCGTGCGGCGTTGGGCTCTGGCGAAGGCGCCTCACAGGGTTTTGAATTCTCGAAAGTTACCGATTCGCGAGATTTTGTGTGGCGTCGCTGAATTCCGCTTTGTCACAGGGCCGTGGGAACACCCGTCGGGGAGCGCGTTCTCACCGAAATTTCACGTCCCAGGGTTCGCGGGTGTGGCAGCGCGGCTCGCAAAGCTATACTTGTCAAAACCTTCGGGTTCGGCTACGCGCGGCGGACGGACCGAGACCCGAGCAGAGGCCCCGGAGCAAAGGGTTTCCCATGAAACACGTGATCGCACTGGTCCTGGCATTGGCGCTGAATGCGGCGGCAAACCTCATGATGAAGGCGGGAGCCAGCCAAGTGGAACGAACCGGGGGTTTCTTTGCCGGGGGGCCCTGGAAGGCCGTTCAGACGTTGCTGAGTACTCCCGTGCTGGTCATCGGCCTGATCTGCTTCGCTCTCAACGCCGCCTTTTACATGTACGCGCTGTCCAGCCGCACTCTGTCCATCAGCATCGCGTATCCCCTGATGGTCGGCGGCGGGTATGCGATCATCGCCACGACGGCGTACCTGCTTCTGGGCGAACGCCTCAGCGCCGGGCAGTGGGTCGGCGTGGCCCTGATTCTGGGGGGCGTCTTTCTCGTGGCGATACAAACCGCGGAACGCGCAGCCTGACGCTTCGCTCGGCCCTGTCAGGGGAGTCCGCCACCCTCCAACGCAACGTCGGACGGCTTGGCCGGGAACAAGAGGCTCACCAGCACCACGCATGCAAAGTTCGCCAGCACCGTGATCAGCAGCTTCACGGCATGAATATCCTGAACCAGAGAGCTGCCGAAACCGAACGCATTCTCCAGCCCGTGCAGCAGCACAGACCAGCCCTGAACCATCGCCACGCCGGTAACCATGCCCACGATGACGCCCACCCGCGACGTTCGCTCCCACAGACAGCCCAGCACGATGGCCGGCCCCAGCCCGGCCGCCAGCCCGCCCCAGGCGTCCAGCACCTGCCCGTAGACGCTTCGCCCGCCCCAGGCCGCGGCTACGCCCGCCCCACCCAGCACAACCACCACGGCCCGCGACAGCCACACGGCCACGCGATCGCTGGGTCGCCCGCCGAGCAGCTTCTCGTACCCGTCACGCACGACGGCCGCAACGGCCACGATGATCTGGGAGTCCACTGTGCTCATCATGGCCGCAACCGCCGCGGAGAGGACCAGGCCGGCGAAGAACGCCGGCAGCAGGGTCACCGCCAGCATGGGCATCGCCTGATCGGCTGTCTCGGCGAGCCGATCGGGGTCCAGCACGCCAACGGCCACCAAACCCACAAACAGCGAACCGTACAGCGCAAACAACGTCCAGACCACGGCGATCAGCGCACTCTTGGGAATCTTCTTCGGATCCTCGATGGCCATAAAGCGAGATACGATGTGCGGCTGGCCGGGATAGCCGACGGACCACGACAGGCCGTGCATCGCGACGCCCAGAAGAAATGACGAGCCGGCCTTTCCGCCGTCCATCGTGAGCATGTTTTCGCGCAGGGCCCCGGCCGCCAGGGCCGACCAGAGTTCGTCCAGCCCACCCAGATGAATGATGCCCAGCACGGGCAGGGCAATCACCGCGCCGACCATGAGAATCGCCTGAACAAAGTCCGTCCAGCAGACCGCCAGAAAGCCGCCGGCCGCGGTGTAGGCCAGAATGATGGCCGCACCGATGAGCATCCCCTGGTGGTAGAAGGAAAGGGGTACGCCGCCGATCGTTTCGCCCCAGGGAAGGCTCACCTGGCTGAATGCCGTGGCGAACACGTGGCCGGCGGCGTTGAACTGGGCGGCAATGTACGACACGTAGTAGACCACGATAATGAGCACGGAAAAAACGCGAATGAGCCGGGAGCGGTCTGCGTAGCGAGCCTCCAGGAAGTCCGGGATGGTGAGGGCGCCGTACTCGGCGCTGAGCCGTCGCAATCGACGGGCGAGCACGAGCCAGTTGAACATCACGCCGCACGTGCAGCCGATGCACGCCCAGATCATGCTGAACCCGCCCGCGTACGCGGCCGCGGGCAGACCGATCAGCAGCCAGCCGCTAAAATCGCTGGCCTGGGCACTGAAGGCGGCCACCCACGGCCCCAGGCGCCGGCCACCCAGCACGAAATCGCCGATGCTCCGGTTGTACCGCGAGAAGTACACCCCGATGAGCAGCAGGGTCAGCAGGTACGCGGCAAAGACGGCCAGGATCATGGCGAGCGGTCCCAGTTCCGATACGACCAGGCGATGGTGATCAACAGCAGCAACAGGGGCGGCCCGAACAGCCAGATCAGCGTCGATGCGGGTAACGACATCCGGCAAACTCCGTTAACGCTTTGGCCCGCGTGCAATTATGCCGGATGATGCACGGGCGGGCAACCGCGAGGGGTTCGGGGCGTCTCTCCGAGCGTGCGGGACGGTTGCGGGTTTGCTGTACGCACGCTCGGGGCCTCGGCTCTCCGATCGATCCACTGGCTTGACGGAGCCGCCTGGCGATGCCATTCTGCGCGGAGGAGCCCCAAGCACGTGGGCCGTGTTCCCCGAGGTTGCAGACAGCACAGTGTGTACGGCCTTCCCAGAACGCTTCACGCCTCCCTTCGCCTCGCCGCAACGCGTATTGGCGGTCGGCGGCGATCTGAAAAGCACGCTGTGTCGACTTGAAGGGATGGAGGCATCCGTGTCGCCCTCATTTGGCGACCTGGCCGATGCATCCAATCTGCGGGCCTTCCACGCGGCCTTGCGTGAGGAGTTGGGGCAACGCCGGCCAGACGTAGTGGTGCATGATCTGCACCCCTCCTATCACTCCACGACGGCCACACGCCGGGCGGCGAGTGCCGCCGGCGTGCCGTGCGAAGCCGTCCAGCATCACCACGCCCACGTGTGCGCCTGCCTGGCGGAGAACGGGACCGCAGCGCCGGCCATCGGCATCGCATGCGACGGAACTGGTTTTGGGCCGGATGGAGCGATTTGGGGCGGCGAAATCCTCTATGCGAGCCCCGGCGAATTCGAACGATGCGCCAATCTCGACTATTTCCCCCTGCCCGGCGGGGACGCGGCGGCCCGCCAGACCTGGCGACCGGCCTGGAGCCTCGTGTGGCAAGCCTATAACGGGAGCGTCCCCGCCGACGCGGAGGGGCTTTTCGACCGCGTGCCCCGGCCGGAGCGGCAGACGGTGGCGGCGATGGTCGCCGCCGGCGTGAATGCGCCTGCCACGTCGAGCCTGGGCCGCGTGTTCGACGCCGTCTCATTTCTGGTCGGCCTGTGCGACTGTAACACGTTCGAGGGCCAGGCGGCCATCCGCCTGCAGCAGACTGCAGAGGGCCGACCGGCCGATCCATACACCTGGGAGTCGGCAACCGAGGACGGGGTCGAGCGGCTGATCCTCGGCCCCATGATCCGGTCGATCTGTCGGGACGTGTTGGATCGCCGGCCCGCAGGTGACATTGCCGGCGCGTTCCACGCCACGGTCGGCCGGATGCTGGCGGAGACGGCGGCGGCGGCCGCGACGCAGCGAGGTGTAGATACGGTGGCCCTGACGGGCGGGTGCTTTCTGAATACAATCCTGGCAGGTCACGTCGAACGGACGTTGTCTGACCTGGGCGTGCCGCGAGTGCTACGGCATCGGCGGCTATCACCGGGCGACGCCGGCCTTTCGTTGGGCCAGGCGTTCGTCGTGGCGGCTCGGCTTCGGAGTGTGACGTAATGTGCCTGGCAGTTCCCGGAAAAGTGATCTCGGTGTCCGGATCCGACAGTGAAACCGGCCGGACGGCCGTCGTGGACCTTCAGGGCAACCGGGTCGAAACCAGCCTGGCCCTGACGCCGGAGGCCGGCGAGGGCGACTGGGTGCTGATGCACGCCGGCTTCGCCATCGAGGTGATTGATGAGGACCACGCCCGGGAAATCTGGCAGTATCTCAGCGCGGTGATTGACCCCGATTCCTCTTCTGCCGCCACGGAACAGGACCAACCATGACCCGCGCGACACAGACCAGCCTGCTGGCCCAACAGATCGCCGACGCGGTCAAAGGCCGCGATCGCGTGCAGGTGATGGAGGTCTGCGGGACTCATACGGTCTCCATCTTCCGGAACGGAATCCGCTCGCTGCTGCCGCCGAATGTTCGTCTGATCAGCGGGCCGGGCTGCCCGGTCTGCGTGACCGCCCAGCGGCATATTGACGCGGCAATCGAGCTGGCGTCGCGAGCCGGTCTCACCGTGGCGACCTACGGCGACATGATTCGCGTGCCCGGCCGTGTGGACAGCCTGGAGACGCTGCGAGCCCGCGGGGCGGATATTCGGGTGGTCAATTCCGCCCGGACGGCGCTGCAGCTTGCCCAGCGAAACGTGAGCCGGCAGGTGGTGTTCCTGGGCGTCGGGTTTGAGACCACGGCCCCCGCCACGGCCGCCACAATCCTCGAGGCGGAGCAGTTGGGGATCAACAACTTCAGCGTGCTCGCCAGTCACAAGCTCGTGGTTCCCGCGATGATGGCCCTGCTGGACGACGGCGACGTGCCGCTGGACGGATTCCTCTGCCCGGGCCACGTGAGCGTGATCATCGGCGTGCGGGCGTATGAGCCGATCGCCGCCCGCTACGGCAAAGCGTGCGTCATTGCCGGCTTTGAGGCGCAGGCGATTCTCGTCGGCCTGCTGCGGCTGATGCAACTGGTGGGCCAGGGGCGGGCGTCCGTCGAGAATGCGTACGCCGGCATCGTCCGAGAGGACGGCAACCCCGCCGCGCGGCGTTTGATGGAACGAGTGTTCGTCACCTGCGACGCGCCGTGGCGGGCGCTGGGGGTCATACCCGCCAGCGGGCTGGAGCTGGCCCCGGCCTACGAGCGGTTCGACGCCGCAAAGCGGTTCGACATCGTGATCGGAGAAGACTGCGATCCGCCCGGCTGCCGGTGCGGCGAGGTCATCCAGGGCAAGGTCGAGCCGCTGGAATGCGGGCTGTTCGGCAGCGATTGCACGCCGGTTCACCCGGTCGGGCCGTGCATGGTCAGCAGCGAAGGCACGTGCGCGGCCTGGTTCAAGTATCACTGGCCCTCAATGCGGCAGGAAGGTCGGACATGAGTGCGGCAGGCCCGACAGATCGCGTAGTGCTGGCCCACGGCGGCGGCGGCGAATTGATGAACCGGCTGCTGCGCGAACACGTGGTGCCCGTATTGGGCAACCCCACGCTGGCCCCACTGACCGACGGCGCGGTCCTGCCGCGTCCGGAAGGTGAATTGGTCTTCACGACCGACTCCTACGTCGTGACACCCCTGGAGTTCCCGGGCGGAACCATCGGGCGATTGGCCGTCGCGGGGACGGTGAATGATCTGGCCGTCATGGGCGCCACACCGCTGGCCCTGAGCCTGGGTTTGATTCTCGAAGAGGGCCTGTCGCTCGCCCGGTTCGACCGCATTCTGGCGGACATCGCGGCGACCGCCGCCGAGGCAGGCGTGCCCGTTGTGACGGGAGACACGAAGGTCATCGAACGACGACAGCGATCCGGCGTGGGAAAAGACGATGTCGCGGACAGCCTGTTCATCAACACCGCCGGCGTCGGCGTGCGAAGGCTGGACGCCCGCCTGGGGGTTGACCGCGTCCAGCCCGCCGACACCGTGCTGTTCAGCGGTCGGATCGCCGAGCACGGGCTGACAATCCTGTCGGTACGGAACGGCATTGAGTTCGATACGGAGCTGCGAACGGATGCGGCCCCGCTGAACCATCTGGTTGCCGCACTGCTGGACAGCGGCGCAGACGTGAAGTTCCTGCGCGATGCGACGCGGGGCGGCGTGGCGGGCGTGCTGACGGACGTCAGCGAGGGCCGCAATGTGGGCGTCGAAATCGAGGAGGAGCGGCTGCCGGTCTCCCGAACGGCCCGGCACGCGGCGGAAATGCTGGGGCTCGACCCGCTGGTGACGGCCAACGAGGGCGTGATCGTGGCGGTAGTGGCCGGTGCGGACGCGGAGCGGGCGTTGGCAGCCCTGCGAGGCGATCCGCGCGGCAGGAACGCGGCGGTGGTGGGTCGCATCGTCGAAAGTGACCCGCCGATGGTGGAGCTGCTGACGCAGGCGGGCGGCCGGCGGGTGGTCCAGCGCCCCTATGGCGAAGAGCTTCCCCGCATCTGTTGAGGAACCGGCGGCTGGACGCACCGTCGGGCGCGATCGCGGCAAAGGAGGAACGGTGCACGAGTTTTCGATCGCCCAGTCGATCTGCGAACACGCGATCCGCGAGGCCGAGGCGCACAGCGCCAACCGCGTGCTGTCATTGCGTTGCCGCGTGGGGATCATGCGGCAGCTCGTGCCGGAACTGATGGAAACCGCGTTTACGCTGACGAGCGAAGGGACGATTCTGCAGGGGGCGCGGCTGGAGCTCGAAATGGAGGGCGTCCGGGTGCGCTGCGAAGACTGCGGGCACGATGCGGTGACGGACGAGATTCCATTTGCCTGTCCGGCCTGCCACTCGGGGTTCATCCGGTGTGAGGGCGGGCAGGACATTCTGCTGGTTTCGCTGGACCTGGAGCAGGAGGACGGTCATGGAAGTGCGGATTCTCCGCCGCCTTGAGGCAAAGAACGAGGCGGATGCGGCCGCCGTGCGAGATCTGCTGACGGCCCACAAGGTGCGCGCCATCAACATCATGGGCTCGCCCGGCTGCGGGAAAACCACGCTGCTGGAGCACGTGCTGCCCCGGCTTCAGCCGCGCTTTCGCTGCGCCGTCCTGGAGGGTGACCTGTTCACCGCTCGCGACGCCGAGCGCATCGCGGCCATCAACGTCCCGGTGATTCAATTGGAGACACAAGGGTCGTGCCACCTGGACGCCGCACTGGTCCATCGCGGGGTGTGCGAGTTGCCGCTGGGAGATCTGGACTTTCTGTTCATCGAGAACGTGGGCAACCTGGTCTGCCCGGCCAACTTCGACATCGGCGAGGCCGCCCGCCTCGTGGTGCTGAGCGTTACGGAGGGGCACGACAAGCCCGCCAAATACCCACTGCTTTTCGCCCGGGCGCACGCCATTGTCATCGCGAAAATGGACCTGCTGGCCCACACCAACTTCGACCTGCCGGCCGCGGAGGCGGACATCCGCAAGTTCAACGGAGATGCGCCCATCTTCCACTACAGCACGCAGGCCGACCCGGGGCCACTGGTTGACTGGCTGGCAGGCTGATCGCGGCTGCATCAATCGTATTGCAGCAGGTCGCGCATGGTGACCATGTCCTGCACGTGCTGCACGGTTCCTGCGCCGTCGAAGACGACTTCAAACGCCAGGGCCTCCGAGAATCTGTACGGGAACGTGAATCCGTGCGGCAGCTCGTTGCGGGCAAGGCGGTCGGCGAGTTGCTTCTCATCGAACCGGTTCTCCGGGCCGGGCTTGGTGAATTCGACCCCTTTGCGGGTCTGGACGATGATCGTCCGGTAGGTCGGGGGAGGGTTCTTGCAGGTCGCGATCACCTGGTTCCAGGTCATGCCGGGTGCAATGGCCTTCCTGGCCTCCTGACCCGCCTTGGTCGGATCAAACGAGGCATACCCCCCGAAGTAGTACAGAGATACACAGGCAATCACACCGACTGCCAGCAGAATCAGCAACCCCTTCATCGGTCCGCCTCCCTGGGGTGAGGTGAATGTCCGGTTCGCCCGACGCCCGCCCGCAAGCGAGCGGGCCACAACGATGTTCCGATAGTCTACCCGGCCGGCCCGGGCAGCCGGAAGGGCCTTGAGAGCACGGAGACCGCCGCTTTTCTGCGCTTCCAATTTGAGCCGCATTTCGGTTACACTGGGTGAGTTGCTGGGAAAGGGCCCTGCCCTCACAACGACCTCAGGAGCACGCCCATGGAGTCACAGAAGCCAGGACGATCGTGTTTTCATCTTCCACGAATCCGCACATGGGCCGTATGCCTCGGTGCCTACTGTGTCGTGGCTTCCTCGGCGCCGGCCTTCGACCCGCTGAGCGGAGATTACACGCGAGCGGAGCCGCTCGACATCCGGATCGTCACGTATAACCACGCCGGGAATTTCATTTCCAACCCGAGCCGGGACGCCGCGTTCAACCGCATCCTGACCTCGTTGGATCCGGACATCATCTGCTTCCAGGAGTTTGCCGGTTCCGTGGAACCCAACGATATCGTGAGTCGCCTGAACGGTGTCCTGCCCATTCCCGGGGGAACGTGGCGCGTGCATTTCGGGCTGCTCGGCGGTATGCGCACCGTGGTGGCCTCGCGCTTTTCGCTACTGATGACTCGCACCGACACCGTGCCGGAGTCGTCCACGCGCGGCGTAACCATGGCGCTGGTCAATCTGCCGACCGCACACTACCCCGTAAACGTGTACATCATGGGCGTGCATCTGAAATGCTGCGGCGAGCCGGGAGGCCCCGAAGACGAGAGCCGCCAGCGCAGCGCAGACGCCATCGCCAACTGGCTTGGCGACGCCCGCGGCGTCACCCGTCCGTCCGGCGACAATATTGTGCTGCCGGCCAACACCCCCATCATCAACCTCGGCGACTTCAACCTGGTGGGCGGCCCTCAGCCGGAAAACACGTTGATCACCGGAGACCTCCAGGACGAGGCCACGTTCGGCCCGGACGTCAAGGGGGACTGGGACGGGTCGGACATGACGGATCTTGCCCCCATTGACCCTTTTACGGGCAATGACTTCACCTGGCAGGGTAGCGCCTACTATCCGCCGTCGCGGCTGGACCGGTTCATCTACACGGACAGCGTGGCGTACGTCGCGAACAGCTTCGTGCTGAACTCCAACACCATGACGTCCGCCGCCCGGGCGGCCCTCGGCCTGCAGGCGGGCGACACGCTGCCGCAGAACACGTCCGACCATCTGCCCCTCGCGATGGACCTGCGTCTGGTCGTCACGCTGGGCAACGGCGATTTCGACTCGGACGGCGACGTGGACCTCGCCGACTTCGCCGCCTTCCAGGCATGCTTCGATAAGGCGTTCACCCCCGAATGCCTGCCCGCCGACCTCACCGGCCTGGACCGGCAGATCGACCTGGCGGACTACGTGGTGTTTGCCTCCCTGCTCACAGGGCCCTGACGCCTCGTCGGGGAGAGGATCGCGTTTTGCAGCAGCCGCTCAACCAGGCCGGATAGGCCTCGCCGCCGCTGCGCTCCGCAAACCATACTGCAATGCTGCCGCCGGACGCCCCGCGCCGCACGACGTCCATCAGCCGATGTGAAACTACGCGCCAATCCGCCCGGCAAACGCCTCGATGGCGTCCGCGCCGTCCAGCACGCCGAGTACCAGCTCGATTTCCACCGATTGGCCGGGCGCCAGCAGGGGCAGCAGGCCGCGCCGGCGCATTTCCGCCCGCGACATCAGGTCCACGTTGCACGGCTCCATGCCCAGAACGTAATCGCCCGTGCCCATCATCTTCCATTCCATCATCACGGGCAGAACGGCCACGGGGAACTGGACGTACAGGCCGAGCCCCCCGCCTCCCAGGCTCCGATTAACGCACGCGGCCCGCGCCTGGCCGTGCGCGTCGCCGGTGACGCGATGCAGGAACACCTGCTCGGCGAACCCGGGTTGCGGTTCCTCGAAGCGAGTCGCCCGATCCAATCCCGCCTGGCGCGCCGCGTCGTTGTGGGGCTCCGTGGATGCGCCAGACACGAGCAGCTCGGCCTGCGGGCCCAACAGGGGGAACCCGACGTTCACGTGGTACAGGATGGTGAACGGCGACGGCAGGGCGCCGAAGTTCGTGATCCGATCGTGGAGGAGGAGATGGTCCGCTCCCACGCACGTCCGTACGGTGCGCTCCATCCGCATCTTGTGGTCGAAGAGCACGCATTCTTCCACCACCCCCTGCACCGCCAGCACGTACTCGTCATCGTGCCAGCCGGAGGTGTCACACACCTGTCGGGCCGGCGTGCAACTGTACCGGCCATGCAGCCCCAACCGCTCCCCTTCGTCTTCACAGGGCGGGCCGAAGCTGGTCAATCCGCAGGTGGTAAGCAGGCCGCCGACGAACGTGCGCAGCCACCCCAGGCCCTCGCGCTCGGCAAAGGCCGGCGCCGACTCCCAGTTGGGCGTCCGAAACGCCAGGTTCACGCCGCGGTACGAGGCCGCACTGATGTCCATCCCCCGGTCCGGCAGAACGGTGAACCGAAACCCCGACCCGGTGTCAAAATCCACCGCGCGCACGCCGCGCGCGGCGCCGTCTGACAGTTCGTAGTGCCGCGTGCCGCCGAGTTGCGACGGATGGCCGACGTAGCGCAGGGCTTCGTTTTGCGAGTACTCTCGTCCGTGCAGGCGCATGGGCCGCGTCCTCCGTTGCGGGAACGAATGTTCCGCAATCCGCCTGCATGGTAGGTGATAAGATGTTGGCGTCAATGACCGCGCAGTGTGGGAGCGAGCAGGCGAGTCGCCCGGTACAAGAGGCTCGTCACAAGGGGATCCGGGTCGGCTTCCTGCTGAACCGGCGGCAATTGCACCCGAGTCGCGGTCTGGGTGGGCACAGGGGGAAACGGGTTCGGCGGCGCCTCGGTCTGGAGTCGGTCTTCCAGGAATCTCTGAAACCACTCACTGTCCTCATCCTGCAGCGGAGGAACGGCATCGTCCTCGGTGGAGTCCTTGTTCTTATTCACGCTTGCCGGGGTCTCACCCTGGAGCGTCGCCAGGGATTCTTCCTTGCGTTTCTGGTTGGCCTGTGCCAGCAGGACCTTGAGCATCAGCGGGCGGGAATCCTTTCTCAGCCGACTGGCCTGCACATAGTCTGCCAGGGATTCCTCAAACTGCTCCAGCCGGTCGTGACTCTCACCACGGATGATATACGCATCGGCCAGGTCCGGGTCGATTTCGATCGCTCGATCGGTGTCGCGGATGGCACCCGCGAAGTCCTGCAGTTCGTACAGGCACTTCGCGCGGCCCAGCAGCGCGGAGATCATGGCCGGGTCCGTAGCCAGCGCCTGGTCGTACTCGAGCCGTGCCTTGTCGAACTGCCGGCTGCGCAGTCTGGCCGCCCCGGTGAGCGTGTGCATCCAGGGGGAGGGCTCCTCTTCCCCAAGCTCACCGGCCCGCACCAGATCGTCCAGGGCTTCTTCGGGCTGGTCCACGAACAAACGAGCGGCCCCGCGCAGCAGGTGGCCCACGTGGCCGTCCGGGCGGCATTGAATCAGCGCCGTTGCGTCTTGTTCCATGGCCGAAAACTGCTGCCGACCACAATGCAGAACGGCCCGCAACTGCCGGGCGTACGGGTCGTCCGGAGTGCTTTCCAGGCTGTGGTCCAGAACGGCAAAGGCGGCTGTCACGTTGCCCGTCGCCAGGGCGCCCAATGCGCTGAGGTAGTATTCCAGGCTCGAACCGGACGCGACCTCCGGGTTCTCCTGTTCCAGCCGCCGGCGCTCGGCACGCAGGAAGTCCGCCAGCCAGCCACGGGCGAATCGCTGCGACAGGCTGATCAGCGGTTCGCGTGCTTCCTCTTCCGAGGTGCTGACGGTCTCCTGGATGACCCGCCAGGCGGCCGGCGTCAGGGCCTCCACCAGAGCGCGCAGCTCCTCGTTCTTCTGCTCTGCGTCTTCCAGCCGGGCCGTCTGTTCCTCGACCTTGGCCGTCTGCTCATGCTCCAGAGCCTGATGCCTGCTTCGCTGCTGGTAGTACGCACCGCTGAGGGAGATCGCGATCGCAACCACCAGCACCGCCATCGTGGCCACCGGGTTGCGGGCTACGAGCTTGCGCAGCCGGGTGGCCGTTCCAGCCCGGCGCGCTCGGATGGCCCGCCCCTGCAGATACGCGTTCAGGTCATCGCGCATCGAGGCCGCGGACGCATAGCGGCGTCTCGGCTCCTTCTCCAGCGCCTTGAGACAAATCGTCTCCAGGTCCACCGGAACGTGCGGATTGACCTCACGCGGGGCCGGCATGTCCGCCGTCAGGATTTGTGCGATCACCTGCTCCCGCGTCTCGCCGGGGAACGGCGGAGCCAGGGTCAGCCACTCGTAGAGCGTGGCCCCCAGGGAGTAGATGTCCGTTCGATGATCCACCAGTGTGTCGCCTCGCGAGATCTGCTCCGGCGACATGTACAACGGCGAACCCAGGAACTCGCCCGTGACCGTCAGCCCCGGCTGCTCCAACACCCGGGCCAGTCCGAAGTCGGACACGCGAATCCGGCTGTCCGTCCCGATCATCAGGTTGTGCGGCTTGATGTCCCGGTGAATCACGCCGTTGCGATGCGCATACTCCAGGGCGTCCGCCACGTCGGCGACGTAGCGGGCGATCCGGTCGAACTCCGCCGGCGCCCGCGGCGCCACCGTCGAGCCGGACGACCCGGTCCGCCGCCCGCGAGCCCGCCCGCCGCCACACGATCTGGAGACGACCGCCGGAGTGCTCCCCAGCAGCACGGTCTCGTCCGTTGGGCCGGCCGTGCTTCCACCGTCCGATTCGCGTCCCGAGGACGCCGATACACGCTCCGCGCCGTTCCCGTGCTCGCGCCGGCTGTCGACGATCAACTGATGCACACTCTGTCCCTGGACGAACTCCATGGCGTAGAAGTACAGGCCGTCGTCTTCACCCTGAGCGTAGATCTGCACGATGTGGTTGTGCTGGAGCTTCGCCGCGGCCTGGGCTTCCCGGCGAAATCGGTTGATCGACGACTCCGGCACGGACGAGGCGGTGTAGGACAACACCTTCAGGGCCACGATGCGGTCCAGGGAGACCTGGTGGGCCTCGTAGACCGTGCCCATGCCCCCCCTTCCGACTTCGCGCAGAATCCGGTAGTCCCCCACAAGACGCCCGATCAACCCGCACGTGCCCGTGGCGGACGACCCGCTGCCGCTGGATGACCCTCCACTTCTCGTCATCGTGTGGACCGCATTTCCCGAAACGCACAGGGCATAACCGGATGGGACTGCCCGTGTACCGCCCTACTCCTCATTGGACGCTTCTGCACGCCCGAACCGCTCAGAGCTCCCGACTCCATGTACGCTTTTGTTGGCTCTCGGCCTCATCTTCCCTACTCGTAATCTGACTCAAACTCGCCCGATCGTCAATTCCACGGCCGCTAAGTTTTTATAAATGCCTGCACTTACGCGCACGGGCCGCCCGGTGCCCGACAACTCGCCAAGGTCGGGGCCTCAGAAGCTATTCGGGTGGCTGGTGGGGATATTCGCCCGCCGCATGTCGTCGCCCCAGTGTCAAGTACCCCTGTACAACCCGGGCATGGTAGGCTCGGTCCGGCTCCCGGACCGGCCGGACGATTCGAGCGGGGATTCCCATCGCCACCATGCCGTCCGGCACGACCGATCGCGGGGCCAGCACAGCGCCAGGGGCCACCACGCAGCCGCAACCGACGACGGCGTCGTCCAGGAGCAACGCTCCGGTCCCGATCAGCGAACCCGCGCCGATCCGATGACAATGGACGACCGCCCGATGCCCGACCGCCACCTCATCCCCCAGTTCGAGCGTGACGTTCCGGTTGCAGTGCAGCACGCAACCGTCCTGGATATTGACCCGGTTCCCCAATCGAATGGGTGCCACGTCGCCCCGAATCGTGACGTGGTGCATGATGGTGCAGTCGTCACCGATGACCACATCGCCGCCGACATACGCCGTCGGCGCCACGTACACATTGCGACCATAAACAACCTGGTGTGGCAAAATGGACATGGATGCAGTCTAATGGGGGCCGGTCGCAACGGCCACCCGAACGGCGCCCCACATTCAGTCCCGTCCGGTGAGCCGCCCTTGGGATCCGCAGCCTGTCTTCTGCGAAAGGAAGTCCACGATGTCCAAGCCACTCAGAGGTCAGGTCGTCGCCCTCACCCGGCCCCGGAAACAGGCGGCCGCCGCGCTGACGCTGCTGCAGGCCCTGGGGGCCGAGGTGTTGGAGGCCCCGACCGTGCTCGTTCGGCCGGTGAAGGACCTCACCCGCGTGGACGAAGCCCTTCGCCACCTGGCCGACTACGACTGGCTGGTGTTCACGAGCGTCAACGGAGTCGATGCGGCCGCCGACCGAATGCGTGAACTGGGTCTGCACATTACGCTCCTGCAATGCCTCAAGATGGCCGCCATCGGCCCCGCCACGGCGGATCGGATGCGGCAACTCGCCCTGGAGCCACAAGTGGTGCCTGACGAGTTCGTCGCCGAGTCGCTGGCCGAGGCGCTGGGGCAGGAAGACCTTGCCGGCCAGCGGTTCCTCCTGTTGCGCTCAGACATCGCGCGGTCGGCCTTGCCGGACGCGCTACGCGGGATGGGAGCTGAAGTTGATGACATCCCGGCCTACGAAACGGCCGCTCCGGACGCCCTGCCGGACGACGCGACCCAAGCGTTCCGGGAAGCTCGTGTGAACTGGATCACGTTCAGCAGCCCGTCCACGTTTCGAAACCTTCAGGCCCTGCTGGGCGCAGATGCAGACACCGTGTTGCGCTCCGTCCGCACGGCCAGCATCGGGCCGATCACGTCCCAGGCCCTGCGCGACGCCGGCTACGAACCGACCGTGGAGGCCGCCGAATACACGATCGAAGGGCTGGTGCGGGCGATACGGGACTACGCCGGGTAGGTCCGGAGCCATGGAGAAGCACCGTGCGAAGTGGGTCACACGATGCACACTCGGACCGCGGCCCTGCCGCCATCCCGGCGCGCCAGGATCCGCGAAGACCCGCCCGCGGGTGAGCGTTGTGAACCGCCTTTTTTGACGGAGAGTCTTATGAAAACACACGGTTGTCTGATCGCAACCCTGATCTGCCTGGCCACACCCGGTCCGGCCATCGCCGTGACCATCGCCCACGAAGGCAAGAGCATGTCCGTCGTGGTCGTGGCAGACGATGCCACGGAACCCGAGCGCCATGCCGCCGCCGAACTGGCGGCGTTTCTGGAGCGGGTGACTGGAGCACCGTTCGAGGTGGTCGGACAGGCAACGCGTGAGGGCGGCCGCCTTCTGGTGGGCCCCGACGCCGCGAAACTGGCCGACCCGGCCTTCACGATCGACGGGCTTGGCTCGGACGGCCTGGTCATTCGCACGGTGGGCAACGATCTGATCCTCGCCGGCGGGCGTCCCCGCGGCACCCTGTACGCCGTGTATACGTTTCTGGAGGATCAGGTGGGCTGCCGCTGGTGGTCGTCGAAGGCGAGCACCATCCCCCACCGGCCAACCCTCCGCGTGGACAACCTGGACATCCGTTTTGTTCCGAAGCTGGAATACCGTGAGCCCTTCTGGTTCGACGCCTTCGACGGCGACTGGGCCGTGCGAAACAAGGCAAACGGCTTTCGCCCCTCGCTCGACGCTCGCCGCGGCGGCCAGCATGTGTACCAAGGCTTCGTTCACACGTTCTACGAGTTGGTCCCGCCGGGGAAGTACTTCGCCGACCACCCGGACTGGTTCAGCGAGATCGACGGCAAGCGCGTGACGGAACGCGCCCAGCTCTGCCTGACGAACGAGGCCATGCGCAAGGAGCTGGTGAAGAACCTCAAAACCGCGCTGCGGAAGAACCCGGCCGCCACCCTCGCCTCCGTTTCCCAGAATGACTGCGCGGGCAACTGCCGCTGCGCCGCGTGCGCGGCCGTCGATCAAGAGGAGGGCAGCCCGTCCGGGTCGCTGCTGCGCTTCGTGAACGCGGTGGCGGAGGAAATCCAGGAGGAATTCCCGCACGTGGCCATCGACACGCTGGCGTACCAGTACACGCGGAAGCCGCCGAAGCTCGCGAAGCCACGTCCGAACGTGATTGTCCGGCTCTGTTCCATCGAATGCGCCTTCGGCAAGCCGCTGTCTCACGAGCGGAACCGCGCTTTTGCTGAGGACATCGAGGGCTGGTCCAAGATCTGCGACCGCCTCTACATCTGGGACTACACCACGAATTTCGCACATTACGTGCTGCCGCACCCGAACCTGCGTGTGCTGGGTCCGAACGTGCGTTTCTTCGTGGACCACGGCGTCAAGGGCGTGTTCGAGCAGGGTGCGTACCAGTCACACGGCGCGGAGATGGCCGAGCTGCGGGCGTGGGTGCTCGCCAAGCTGCTGTGGGACCCTTCCCGGAACCCCGATCAGCTCATCGACGAGTTCCTGAACGGGTATTTCGGCAGTGCCGGCCCGCACGTGCGCGCGTATCTGAACGTGATGCACGATGCCCTCGCGCAAAGCGGCGACGATCTCACCTGCTACTCTCCGGTGGATGCCAAATTCCTGTCGCTGGATACGCTGTGCCGGGCGGCCGGGCATCTGAAGGCGGCAGAGGCGGCAGTTCAGGACGATGCAGCCCTTCGCCACCGCGTCCAGGTAGCCCGGCTGCCCGTTCTATACACGTTTCTGATGCGCTGGCAGCCGTTGCGGGACGCGGCCGTGACGGCCAAAACGGCCTGGCCGCTCGCCGATTCCCGATCCGAGGCATACGACGAGTTCATGCGAATCGCCAAGGCCGCCGGTCTCACGCACATCCGCGAAGGCACCCCCGGCTTCGCCCCCCTGCCGACCCCGGACGCTCCCGAGTAGCGGCGTCCGTCATTGTTCAGAGGAGATCGGTCTCCCGCTCGCCCTCACGGTGCGTAAAACGCCTGCGCGAACACCGCGAAGTCGGCAAGATCGATATCGTAGTCGCAGTCACAGTCGCCGGCCTCACAGCCGGCGCCGGGCGGGACGTCTGGTCCGTTTATGGCGTTGAGGAATAACGCAAGGTCCATTATATTCAGCGTACCGTCCCCGTTGCAATCGCCGGGCAGCGGCGGCCCGAAACACACTTCCAGGTATGGCCATTGCTCCTCACCAGCGTCGCGCGTGCGAAAGCGAGTGATGGGAATGTTGACCGCAGCCCAGTCATTGGGATCCATGATCTGCCAGCCGTAATCGCTTGCCTGTCCATTGACAAACGCCTGGACATCGCTCGTGACATCCCACTGCATCCACCCATACTCATTGGGAACCGTGCAGCCGGAAGTCGGGTCTGACACGTAGGAAGGTCTGCTGTTCCAGGTCACATCGCTCTCATGCCAGTCGTCCGTTACTCTGTGACATGTGAGTTCGCGACCGGCCGGATCGTTGTCCCAGTAGTCATGATAATAGAGGTGAAGAGTTGCTGCCTTGATCGGCGTAAACTGAGGTATGTCGGAAATGTCAAACCTCATCAATGCATCTCTTTCCCAATCTGACGAAGGGCCGCCGGCTTTGTTTCTCACATCCATCCGTTCAGCGGAGCCTCGATTGCCGTTGGGCTCCTTCTGACTGACAAACGTGTCATCTGTTGGATGGTACCACTGGCGCCATGCAACAGGCTCAGGACAGATGGTGCTCGCGCAATTGCTGCCGGACTGGTAGTCTCCCCAGGGGGCGACACATGTACCCTCCGGCACATCCACACACGATCCGTCCTGCAGGCAGCAAGCGCCAATGACACAGGGATTCGGATCGCAAGTCGTACCTGCCCCCAGCCAGAAGCCGTTACCGCCATAGCACTCCCACGCCGCGTTCTCGGCGCAAACCCCATTCGTGTCACAGCAGGCCCCGATCGGCGGCTGCCAGCAAGTATCGGGGTCACAAGTCGTACCGGCGCCTTGCCACTCACCCCAGCACTCGCTCGGCGTCGTTTCCGCGCATGAGCCGTCCAGCGCGCAACATGCACCAAAGGGTTGTATGCCCAAACTGTAGTAGTTGCCTCCCGCGATGGCCGTGAAATCGCCGTTGGGCTCCGGCACGTCGCACTCGCCTTCAGGATTCCACCCCCACGCGACGATCGAGCCATCGAACTTCATACCCAGGCTATGCTCGCCCCCACCCGCGATGCGGACAAAACCGGCATTGGGCTCCGGCACGTCGCATTCGCCGTTTTCATTACGTCCCCATGCGACGATCGAGCCGTCAGACTTCAGACCCAGGCTGTGAAACCCGCCCCCCGCCACGGCGACGAAATCGCTGTTCGGACCCGGCACGTCGCATTGGCCGTATCCGTTGAACCCCCATCCCACGATCGAGCCATCCGCCTTCAGACCCAAGCTGTGTCTTTCGCCCGCCGCGACGGCGACGAAATCCGCATTGGTTTCCGGCACGTCGCATTCGCCGTATGCATTGGACCCCCACGCCATGATCGAGCCGTCGTCCTTCAGGCCCAGACTGTGCGAGTAACCCGCCGCGATGCCGACGAAGACGAAGGGGGGGTCTTCGGGAGCGGGTTCCGGCACGTCGCAGCAGCCGTCGGTGTTGAACCCCCAGGCCACGATCGAGCCGTCGGACTTCAGCCCCAGGCAATGCTCCGTACCCGTCTCGACGGCAATGAAATCGCTGTTGGGTTCCGGTACGTTGCATCGATCACCGGCACATCCACCCCACGCCACGATCGAGCCGTCGCCTTTCAGACCCAGCGTGGTGTCAAAGGTTCCCGCAACGGCGACGAAGTCCACGTTGGGATCCGGCGCATTGCATTGGCCCCACGTGTTGCTCCCCCAACCGACGATCGACCCCTTGGCGGGCGGCGGACATGATACGTCCCCGCATTCGATGGAATCACCCTGGTACACACCCGACAGGGCAAGGCACCTGTCCTGCGATACCTCGATGCACATCCCACTTGGCAGACAGCAGGCGCCCGAGCTCCTCTGACCGGCAACTTCCACATCCGCCTCGCTGTCGGCCTTCGACTCCCCCATGTTGGGTGCCGTCGGCGGAAGGATCGCAGGAAACACCGCCGCATGCGTTGAAAAAGACAGTAGATCCCCGCTACCCATCGACAGACCGAAACTCCCGGACGCATCGACCACCGGCGCACCGGATGCCGACAGCGACAGGACGCCGCAGGCCGCCCACACGACGCCAATCCAACTTCGCCTCATGGGATACCTCCTCGGCACACTCGAGAAACAAGGCAAGCTTCCACTTGTCGACCATCAAAGTGGGTCGCTGCGCATCACCGACGACGCCTGATTATCGCGGAGAGCGGATCGACCAGGACGCCGACTGATGACTACATCAGCGTCTGAGAAGCCAACTCCCATATGCTACAGAGCGGATGCCGTCGGTTCAAGAGAGATTGCCCCAATACGGTGCTGCTTTAAGGGGGAACTGTAAACTACATGGCACCCGGTCTCACGCAGTCTGCTGCTGCCATCCTACGCTTGGCTCACGGAGGTCC
>CAZPHH010000027.1:0-52995 GCA_964586145.1 uncultured Phycisphaeraceae bacterium
CGGTCCACAATGGCGATGAGGTCAGCGTGAAGCATGGTTGGAATCGTAGTGTTGGGCGGTGCGGGGGGCAATGGAAAGGGACCCGCCGCGGCGGGCAGGCTCTGGGACGGGCGGAAACGCAAAAACGTCGAAACGCAAGAACGCGGAAAACAGGGACGGAGCGACGCAGGGACGCAGGGACGAAGTGATCCGGCTGCGGCGGCCGGAAACCCAGAGGCAGCGCACGAGGGCTGGGGCGAGGACGGACCGGCCTTCTCGTTGTGGGACCGGCGTCATGTGTGGGACCGGCTTTCCAGCCGGTCTCTGGGGATCACGCCGGCCGCCTCTGCCCGCAGATCGCCGGTCAATCCTTTGCCCGAAAATCCGCCACGGCCGCAGGCACGAAGTACAGGTAAATCAGCAGGGCGGCCGGATAGCACAGGCCCCCGACCACGGTCCAGCCGATGAACCAGATCAGCCAGAATGCCGTCAGCGTATGTCGCTCGCTGATCAGAAGCACGAATGCCCCGCTCCACTGCATGGCAAACGCGATCAGCGGCCCGAAGAGCATGAGAAAGCCGATCACGCGGCACTTGGTTCCTCGAATGCTCTTGCCGAACGGAACCGGCAACACGGCCGCAAAGAAGGCCTGGGCGGCGAACATGAGGAGCTGGAACTGCACGGCCCCGAGCAGCGCCGTGAGGAGCGGAAGCACGCCCATTCCAATCACAGGATTGCCGCCAACGTCCCCGAATGCCTGCAGACCGTAGATGGCTCCGACGACCCCGCCGATAGGCAAGGGTGACCAGTACTGCCACTTCGTCATGTGTCCTGCTCCCGATCGCCGGCTTCCCGACGATCCTATTGGAGCATCTGGCCCGCCCGGATGCAAGCTGTGCCCATAGTCTTGGTGGGCGCTTATCCCGGTGTGCATGACCCCGCTCAAACGGAGTGCCCGGGGGGAGGAGTTGGGGGGTTCGAACAACCGGCCGCAAACGGCCGGCCTGCAATCCCGCCCCAGCGAGGAAGGCCCGCGAACGGGCCTGAACGCTCTGCGGGCAGAGACGGCCGGCGTGAACCCCAGAGACCCCGGCGCGCCGGGGTCCCACAGAAGGCAGCCGGTCCCACAAGTAGGGTCCGCCGTGCGGACCAGGATAGGCAGGAGGCTCAGACCGGCTGGAAAGCCGGTCCCACAGGGAGACAGCCGGACCCACAGAAGGTGGCCGGTCCCACAGGGAGACAGCCGGACCCACGCCAGAGGCGGGTCACCCGGCACAATGCGCGGAAGGCCGTCGGGCGTTCCCATCCCGGGACTTCGGGCTACAATGCGAATCGGGCCGGCCGGCGGGGCACAAGCGGGTGAGGCGGGTGGCCGTCGTGGCGGGCGGCGGGGGGACGGGGTGGACCGGTGTGGGTCGGGTCCGGGAGGGCGTATGGCATTGCCGGCGGAACAACTGGTGCTGACGGTCGCCGCGGCGGTCATGCTGGGCGCGGCCAGCAGCGGGGCGGCCCACCGGGCGAAATACCCTCACGACAAGTCGTCGTGGCTGCTCCAGATGTGGACGGTCGCGATCGTAATCATCAACGCGTACGTACTTACGGTGCGCACGGTGGCGGCGGAGGACGTGCGGCACGTGCTGACGAACCGGTTTGACGTGACGCTGGTGTTCGCCACAACGCTGACGGCGGTGGCGGCGTGCGCGCAGCATCTGTCGCGTATTCGGGGACTCGACGGGTTCTTGCTGCCGGTGGCCGCGTTGTTCCAGGTGTTTGCGTTCGTGCAGGTGGGTGAGCCGTTGCTGCGGTACGACACGGCGACCTGGTTTGTCGTGCATCAGTTGTCGCTGATCGCAGCGGGGACGTTCCTGGTGTGCGGCGGCGCGGGGGGCGCGGTGTACCTGGTGCTGTGGCGGGCGTTGCGTCGCAAGCAGCCTTCCCCGCTGTTCGGGCACCTGGCGCCGCTGCAGGCCTGGGAGCGGTTCAGCCGGTGGAACCTGGTGATCGGGTTCGTTCTGCTGTCGTTCGGCATTCTAACCGGCATCTGCGAGGCGACGCAGTCGGTCCGTGCGGAGCAGGCCACGCGGCAGGCGTGGCTGACGGACGCCTTCATCGTGGGGAGCTTCATCGTGTGGGGGTTGTACGGAGCGGCGATTGCGGCCTCGGTGTTCGTGCCGCGGTTCCGGGGCCGGCGGGCGGCCCAGTTGGCGCTGGGGACCGGCGCGTTGCTGGTGTTCATCCTTCTGGTGGTGGAGAAGGTCTCGAAGGTGCACTAGATGCGCACGTTCGTCATCGGATGCAACCACAAGACGGCCACCGTCGACGTCCGGGAGAAGCTGGCGTTTGACGATCGCCGGTGCGCCGAGGCGCTGACGGCGTTTCACGAGGCCTTTCCGAAGGCGGAGACGGTCATCCTTTCCACGTGCAACCGGACGGAGCTCTACCTCACCCGGCCGCTGCAGGCGCCGCCGCGGCTGCACGAGGCGATCGAGTTTCTGGCGCGGCAGCAGGGTGTGGACTCGCGTGAGTTCGCCTCGTCGCTGTACTTCCACGAAGACAGCGAGGCGATCCGACACCTGTTTCGCGTGGTTTCCTCTCTGGACTCCATGGTGATCGGCGAATCGCAGATTCTGGGGCAGGCCAAGCACGCCCTGGAGCTGGCGCGCGGGCAGCAGACGGCCGGCGCCCAGATCGAGGCGCTGTTCCAGCACGCGTTCGGCGTGGCCAAGCAAGTCCACACGCAGACGCAGATTTCATCCGGGCATGTCAGCGTGGGCAGCGTGGCCCTGGACTTCTCCCGGCAGATCTTCAGCCGCTTTGACGACAAGGTGGTGCTCATGATCGGGGCCGGCAAAATGGGCGAGCTGACGCTCCGGCACCTGCGGGACCATCAACCACGACGCGTGCTCGTCACGAACCGGACGTCCGCCCGGGCTCAGGAGGTGGCCCAGCGCCTGAGCGTCGAGGCCCGGCCCTACGAGTCGCTGGGCGACCTGCTGGTGGAGGCGGACGTCGTGCTGACCTGCACCGGCGCGGCCGAGCCCATCCTCACGGCTCGCGACTGCGCCGACCTGCCGCGTCGGCGGAAGTACCGGCCACTGCTGATGATCGACATGGCCGTTCCCCGGGACATCGAGGATTCCGTGGGTGAGCTGGAGGGCCTGTTCGTCTACAACATCGACGATCTTCAGCGGATCACGGAGCGGCACTGGGAGGAGCGTCGCTCGAAAATCAGCGAGGGCGAGCGAATCGTCCAGGAACGCGCGGCGGCGTTCCTGCTGGAGCGTGGCCGGCGGGACGTGGGCCCGGTGGTGACGGAGCTGCGCGAGCACTTCCACGCCATCGCGGAGGGCGAGCTCCAGTGGCTTGCCCCCAAGCTTCGGGACGCCTCGCCTCGGGAGCGAGAGTTGATCGAGCAGATGGTCCGGCGGCTGGTGAACAAGATCCTGCACGAGCCGGTTCAGACGTTGAACGAGAAGGGCGTCGAGGGGCGCGGGCAGATCTATGCGGAAACGGCTCGCCGGCTCTTCGGGCTGGATGCAGAAGAGCGGGAATAGCAGGGGAAGGCAGGTGCGTTTGTGGTGCGGGTTGGCGTCGCGATGCTGGCGGTGGTGGCTTTGGGCGGGGGCTGCGGCCCGCGGCTGCGGGGGATTCCGTCGGGGGACCAGGTGGTCCGGCCCGGGGACGGAGTGGCGGCGCGGCAGGCGCAGGCCGTCGCCGCAGAGGCACGTCCGGTGAAGGTGCCGTGGACCCCCCGCGAGTCGCTGGTCGCGTTCCACCTGATCGTCCGCAACGTTTCGGACACGACGTTTACCTGGATCCCGGCGGACCTGATGCTGGAGGACAGCGCGGGCCGCCTGCGCCGGCCGCTTCCCATCGATGCGCTGGCCCTGTCCTATCGCGCTGCCGGCAAACGCGGGCCCCTTCCCCCCGGGCTGAGACCGGCTCCGGCGCCCGGGCAGTCGTCGAGCGGAGCCTACCCCGATGCAGCGTTCTCATCTTCGTCCTGCTGTCGTCCGTCTCCATACAAGGGCGGTCCGCCCCAATTGTCCTATTCGTCGACCGCCGTTCGGGTGCCGCCCGATACACACTTCCTGGGGGCGGGGCGAGCGGCGACAGCGTTCTTGATGCAATCGCCGAGTCCACGTGACCTGCGGCCGGGCGATTCCGTATCGGGATGCGTCGTCTTCTCGTATCCGCTCGAACGTGACGCGGAGTTGGTTCTTTCCGTGCCGGCGCCGGACGCGACAGATCCAGCAGATACTTCAATCCCACTCCGAATGCGATTCGTTTATCGGTGACGCTCGTCCAGGGCCGCCATCAGATCGGTGATGACGGCGTCCGCCACGAGCAGGCCCGGACGCGTCAGCACGAGGCGATCGCCGGAAATCCGCAGCAGGGACCGCTTCTCCAGATCGGCAAGGGCGCCGGCGCAGGCCGTCCGAACATCCACGCCGCTGCGAGCGCGGACGTCTGACATGTCCAGCCCGTCTCGCATTCGCAGGCCCAGCATCACCAGCTCGCCGGCCAACTCCGCGCCGGTGAGCGTTTCAGATGTCTCCTCCGCCAGTCCGGTCTGCTCAATCCGCTCCACGTAGGCATCCAGGTCTGCCACGTTGCGGTAGCGGCGGCCGTCCAGGTATCCCGCGGCGGACGGGCCGATTCCGATGGAAGGCTCGTTTCGCCAATAGGCGAGGTTGTGCCGGCACGCGCGCCCGGGGCGGGCGAAATTGCTGATTTCGTACTGCTCGTAGCCGGCCGCCGTCAGGGTGTCGATCGCCTGAAGGTACAGCTCGGTCTCCAGCTCCTCGTCGCAAGGCGAGACGGTACCGGCCTCGAGGGCCTGGGCGAGTCGGGTGCCGGGCTCGTACGTGAGGCCGTAGCAGGAGAGGTGCTCGACCCCCAGGTCGACCGCTCGCCGTAGCGAGTCGGCCCATGTCTCGCGGGTCTGCCCGGGTATGCCGAACATCAGGTCGAGGTTGAGGTTGTGGATGCCCGCCTGACGGGCGAGGCGAACCGACGAGTTGATGGTCAGCACTTCGTGAACCCGTTCGAGGAGGCGAAGCTCATTCGGGTCAAACGCCTGGGCGCCGATGGATAACCGATTCACGCCACAGCCCGCGAGAGTGTCACATTTGCCCGGGGTGACGCTTTCCGGGTTCGCCTCCACGGTGATTTCGCCGGTCGGGCGGACGTTGGGCTGGGCGGCTTCGAGCAGTCGATCCAACTCGTCGTTTGGAAGGACGGTGGGCGTGCCACCGCCCACAAAAATGGTGGTCGGCCCGTCAGGCACGGCCGGTTTGCGTGCGGCCAGTTCCGCAATCAGAGCGTCTACCACGCGTTTCATCTTTTGGGGGGCGGCTCCGGCGACGGAGAAGAAGTCGCAGTAGCCGCAGCGGGCGCGGCAGAACGGCACGTGGATGTAGAGGGCCAGGCTTGCCATTGTCAGGACGCTCCCGTCTGGTAGAATACGGGAGCGAGGGGGCGACGGCAGCCCCGAATTGGCCGCTTGGCGGCGGTTCGCGATGCCGGTTGGGCCGCCCGACGCAAGAACCGTCAGGCGGTCCGTGGCGGCGCGGGACAGTTGGCACGTCGAGTTCACTCAGACTTTAGTTTTTGACTGGACCGCCCACATGGACGTAAGGCTGGTGATGTTCAAGGAGAATGGGGACCGCCGGGAGTTCCCGATTTCGGGATCCTCGGTTGTCATCGGGCGGCTGGACGAATGTGGCATCCGCATTCCGTTGCCGGAGGTGTCGCGGCGTCACGTGTCGATTTCGGTCACGGCCAAGCGCGTGGTGGTGAAGGACCTGGGGAGTGCGAACGGGACGTACGTGAATAACAGGCGGGTGACAGAAGACTCGCTACAGGCGGGTGACCATCTGGTGGTCGGTCCGGTGGTATTCACGGTACAGATTGACGGCCAGCCGGACGACATCCGGCCCGTGAAGACGAGGCTGCGGCGCCGGCAGGCCAGCCGGGCCGAGGCCATGGCGGACTCGGGCGTGAAGGACTCCTCGGACATGTTCGGACTGGACGAGGCGGACGAGGACGATCCGATCAGTGCTCTGGAAGCCCTCGCGTCCAGTGCGGACCAGACGGCCATCGACCCCTATGATGAGGAAGATGAAGACTGATCGCCGCCTGGCGGTCGGCGATGCTGCGTGGTGGCGCGTCCGGTGTTTCGCATGCGCGCCACCCGTGGTTCCGGGCCTACCGAAGCTGCGAGAGGTATCAGGTTGACGCAGGCTACCTCGGCCAAGCAACTCCGGCGGCGGCATCAGGCTGCCCGGTCGCGGCAGAGACAAGCTCGCCTGGCGAGCGGAGGGATCGTCTGCCTTCTGGGTGTGGTTGCGTTCATGGCAGTCACCATGTGGCAGCGCAGCCGGGAGGCCATTGCCCGCATGGAGGTGGATCTGACCCGGGACTTCGTGGTGCCGCTGAAGGCGGAGATTCTGCGGCTGGACGGGCACTTGCCGCTGGAGTTCCCGGGCAACCGGGTGAAGGATCCTCGCCGGGCGGCGGGATACCGGTATCCTGCCGCGGATTCCGTGGTCGCGTTGCGCCGGCGGCAGGACGAGATGATTCTCGGGCACAGCCCGCGGGTGACGTCGTTGATCCGCAGCAACGGCTACTTTGTCGTGGTGTTTGACCGCGCGGCGTTCCTGGGTTGCCGGGGGGAGGGGCAGGAGGCATCGGTGTGCCTGGACCGGCATCTCCGGGTGGAGTGGATGGAGGAGCCGGCGTTCTGCAAGCGGATCGAGGCCCAGCACCAATGGCTCGAGGCGCAGGGCCGGGGGCCCGGGCGTTCCGACTCCCGGCGGGGCGCGGGGGTTGCAGAGTCGGCGGGGTCGGCGTAGAATGCCCGGTCTTTGGCCTGTTTTGGAGGTGAGGTGGCGGTTATGCCCAAGATGAAATCGCACAAGGGAATGGCCAAGCGGGTGAAAGTGACGGCCCGGGGCAAGGTCCGGTACAAGCCGTCCTTTGCCAGCCATCTGATGAGCGGCAAGAGCGGCGACCGGGTCCGGCGTCTGCGAAAGCCGGTATTGGTGACACCGGTGATGGCCAAGAAGATCATTCCTCGGCTCAAAGCGGTGAGTCGTTGACGTTCGGGCTTTGGTGCCCCGGCCGGAACGACCGGCGTGTGGGCCGGCAGGAGTAGAAGAACCATGCCACGTACGACGGTTGGTGCAGCCCGGCATCGCAGGAAGGTGCGTCTGTTTCGCGAGGCCCGCGGGTATCGCGGGGGTCGCAGTCGGCTGTATCGCACCGCGAAAGAGGCGGTGACGCGAGCCGGGGTCTACGCGTACCGGGATCGGCGCGCGCGAAAACGCCAGTTCCGGGCCTTGTGGGTGACGCGTCTGACCGCCGCATGCCAGACGCGGTCCATTCAGTACAGCCGGTTCATATACGGGTTGAAGGCAGCCCAGGTCGTGTTGAATCGCAAGATGATGAGCGAGCTGGCGATCCACGACCCTCAGGCATTTGACGCCATTGCGGAACTGGCCCGGCAACACGCCCCGAAGGACCGCGGCTGAACGCGATCGCGGTTCTCCTGCGCAAAGGATTCAGACTCGGCCCCCGGCCCCGGACGGGTTGGGGGCCGCTTGCTGCGCTGGTGCGGGTGAGCCGCATTGGGACCCCACGGCGCCGGACCCTCTCGACCTGCTCGCGAATGCTGGGTATGCTGAAACCCGATCGAATCCGTGATCCGGAGGATTTTCCATGACGCAGAATGCGCGATTGCTGGTGCAGACCCTCAAGGACGTGACGGTGGTGACGTTTCAGGACAGTGCCATCGTGGACGCCCAGGTCATCGAGAAGGTGGGCCAGGAACTCAATGCGCTAGTGGAGAAGCAGGATCGGCGCAAGCTGCTGCTGGACATGTCCAGGGTGACGCATCTCTCCTCCGCGGCCCTCTCCGTGCTTCTGGTCGTGCGGCAGCACATCGAGAAGGCCAACGGGATGCTGGTGATCTGCGGACTTGGCAAAGACCTTCAGAAGCTGTTCAAGCTCACGTCCCTCCACAAGATCTTTACGTTCGCGGCGAGCGAGCAGGAGGCCCTGGAAAAGATGGGCGTGATTCTGGCGTAGACGGCACATGCGGTCGGGCCTGCCCCGCGAGCAGGCCGGCGACGTCGGCGTCGCCGCCAGACGGCCTCGTCCGCTATCCCTCCGGGGCCAGCTTCCGAAGCACGTAGTCCACGTATCGTTCGGCCGCGTCGATGCCCGTCGCCTCCTTCAGCCCCCGGAACCCGCCGAAGGCCGACACTTCAAACACCATCGGCCCGTCCGGCGTTTCTCCCACATCCACACAGGTGAAGTCGAGATCAAACAGGGCTTGGGCACGATAGGCCAGGTCAATCACGGCGTCCGACGGCTCGCACGGGCGGTATCGGCCTCCCGAGGCGGTCGTGGTGTTCCAGGCGAGCTTGCCGGCCACGCGCGCGTAGCTGGCTACGTACTGACCGCCCAGGAAAACGACGCCCATGTCCTGGCCGGGCAGGGACATGAGCCGCTGCACGTAGAGGATGCTGTTGCCCGCCGATCGGAAGGCCTCAATGCGGTCACGCAGGTCGGGCCCGTCTTTCACGACTTCCATCCCCCGGGCCTTGGACGTGTACAGCGGCTTGAGAACGGCCTTTCCAAACCGCACGACGGCGCTGGCCGCGTGTTCGATGTCCTCGGTGACCACGGTGTCGGGCATGGGGATCCCACCGATGCGCAGGGTCACCGTGCCGCTCAGTCGGTCGAGCAGCCGCATGATGGAGGCAGGCTTGGAGAACACCGCCACGCCGCGGGCGTGCAGGTAGTGAAGAATCTCCAGCCGGTCCAGCAGCTCCGGCCGGTAGCGAGCGCCGAGCTTCTTGACGATCAGGGCATCCAGGGTGCCCAGGTCGGTTCCGTCGCAGTTCACGCGGCCGGACGCCAGGTCGAATTCCAATCGGCGCATTTCGACGAGGAGGCGATGGCCGGTGCGGGCGGCGACGACATCCGCCAGGTGTCCGGACGACCAGCCGTTGCTCACGCCCACCACGCCGATCTTCGGGTTCTGCCTTGTCGGGGCCACCAGGTCCTCCGTTGGGTCGATGAACTCGGGCGGGGCGGTCTGACGCCCGCGCCTCTCCGGATGGTCAGCACACCAGGACGCTGTCGGACACGCGGAATTCCGTCCAGGGACGTCCGCGATGCGACAGGACGCAGGTCAACAGCCAGACGGCCCGCTCGTGCATGGCGCGGGCGAACGCCCGGTTGAGTTCGAACCGGGTCGACGTGGCGAAGGACCGGATCAGGCCGAGGGCCAGTCGGGCCTCGAACGTGTCGTCCCCGGCGTCGCGGGCGAACCGACGGGCGAACGCGAGGAACCGGCAGGCCACGTCCTCGATGCTCTGTCGCACATTCCGGACGAACACGGGCAGGCGGAAACACGAGACCAGAAACACGGACACATCCTGCACGTAGTCCATGTCGCAGGAGCGGTGCACGTCGACGAAATGCAGGCTGTCGGCGTCGCGGTTGTAGATGATGTTGTCCAGGTTGAAATCGCCGTGGATCAGCACGGAGAACGGGGCGCCCAGTGCGGTGTCCAGATCGGCGGCCTGTTCCAGCAGCTTGCAAAAGGCCGGGATCGGGCGGCTTCCGATGCGCCCGCCGCCGCGGCGGAACCCGGGGTGCATCCGGTACACGTCGTCGATCCGTGCCGCGAGTTGGCGGATGTACCGCCCGTTGACCGGCTCGGGCTTGCGAGTGGCCGACCAGAGCCGATCCAGGGTCTCTGCGACACGGTCCTGGGCGTGCCGGGCGGACTCGGCATCGCCGTTCAGGATGATCTCCTGGAACGTGACGCCGTCGAGGTACTGCAGGAGCAGGGCGGCCCCGGCCTCCCGCTTCTCGAACTCGACGACGGCCGGCACCAGTCCCGGCGCCACTTCGCTCCAGCGCTGCAGGCTTTCCTTTTCCGCCTGGAGCTTGTCCGGCTGGCCCTCTTTGAACAGGACTTTTCGAAGGCTCTCCGCGCCCTGCGAGGGCTCGACCGTGCCGACTCGCACCCCGGAGCGGGTGCCCCAGATGGAGCCGAGTTCCATGTTGTCCAGCGAAGGCTCGTTCTCGGCGGTGGCGGCGACGGCCTGATCGAGCATGCGGTACTGGTGAACCTTCAGGCGCTCCCCCAGCACGGCGAAGAGCACGGCCTCGCCGATGTTGAGCAGGGAGTCGCCCATCCGCTCCAGGTAGTGCAGGATGAACAGCACCGTGATGAGCCGTTCGGGCTCCCGGGAGCTGCGCAGGGCCGCAATCACTTCCTCGAAATCGGCGCGGTACAGCCGGTCCGTGACGTGCTCGGCATGACAGATGCGCAGGGCGAGCGAGGAATCCCGCTGCTGCAGGGCCTCGGCAATCAGGGCCACACCCTCAAAGAGCGACTCGAAGTACGCTCCGTAGTTGAAGGACGCGAGCAGGGCGGGGTCGCCGAGGTAATGGGTCTGCCGGGCCACGTTCACGGAGAGATCCGCAATGCGCTCCAGGTTGGCGGTGATGATGCTCAGGGCCCGCACCGTGTCCACCGTGCGCTCGTCCGCCTGGGGGTTGCCCCGGATGAACTTGAAGCACTCGTTCTCGATCATGCTTTTCTGCGTGTCGATGTAGTCGTCGCTCCGGCGAATGGCGTCCACCAGACGAGGGTCCGGGGAACCCAGAAGCCGGCGCGTGCTCTCGAGCTGCTTCGTGGTCTGCACGGCCATGAAGCGGAAGTTGCGCAGAATTCCTTCAAAGCTGGCCATGCGGGCTTCCTACCTCGATGCGGGCCGGACGCGCAGGGCGCCGTGATGGAGATCGTCCGTGGGTAGGTCTTCACGCCAACTGACGCGGATGACCAGCCCGCTGCGGTATGAACCCCGCCGGGCGTCCACGCGGAAACGCAGCAGGTCGTGTGGCTCGAGCTCGACTTCGCGGTCGTCACTGGCCAGAGACAGCCGTCCGGCGGCCAGGCCTTCGGCGATCGCCCGCAGGTACGCTTCGATGGACTTGCCGTCCTGCAGCGACTCGTGTTTGAACGTATTCCTGGTTTTGCCCGTTCCGTCGGACATACGCATGCCACCCCTTCCTATCCCAGCCGTTGCTTGTACTGGTCGATCAGGCTGTTTCGGTCGGCCTTCGCCAGGCGCAGCTTCGGGCCGATGGACGCATGCTCCCACGCCGGCTGGACCCCCAGCTCGCGGCCGGCTTTCTCGGGATCCTGCCGGTCCGGCTCGACGACCTTCTCGCCGAAATGCGTGTCGTCACCCATGAAGAGGAGCAGGTGCCGGTCGCCGTTGCGCCGAGCCCGGTTCTGGCGGACCACCACGTGGATCAGGAACTCCGTGTACTGCTGTGACTGCGGGTTCCACACTTCGATGCCGTCGACGTCATAATCGGCCAGCAGAATGGGCCAGAACTGCTCCGGGTGGGGAACCACCAGGCACCCGCCCAGTCCCCGAACCTCTTCAATGACCTCCTGCGTGCGATGGAAGTGTGAAGGCTTGAACTCCGCCTTCACGATCTTCTTGACTGCCAGCAGGAAGAGCTGTGCGTGGTGCAGGATCGCCGGCTCGTAGCGGTCGTGCAGGGCGTTGAAGAAGTTGCGGAGAAGCTTGTTCTTGAGCATGTCCGGCCGTGTGGCGGACTCGTTTCGTTCGATGAGCTGCCGGATCTTGCCGACCTGGACCCGCACGAAGCGAACCAGTTCCGGCGAGGCCCCGGTCCGGTCCGCGGCCTTCTCCACGCGATCGTTATGGGCCGGCTCCAGGATGGAGTCGATCAACTCGTGAAGCTGCGTGGCCCGGTAGCGGAACGTGCGAGCGAGCATGGCCTTGAACGCGGCCGCCCCCTCCAGCTTTGCGGCTGCGAAATGCGCCAGCAACTGGACCTTCAAGTCGAACTCGGGTGAGTAGCAGTCTATTTCCACACCGGCATACGCACCGAGCGTCATCAACTCGTTATGCTGGGTGGGGATGATCAGTTGCGAGCGGTGGTGCGGGAACGTGGCGCGCACCCGCTCCAGGATCAGCTCCAGCGGCACGAACTCCGGGTGCCAGTGGACGCCGAGCACCGCATCCTGCTGGGGATACGACTGCGGCGGATGACGAACCTGATCTTCCTGCACGGGGGTCAGCCGCGTGGACACCAGTCGCAGAAAGGTCTGCCGGTCCCACTCGGTGACCTCGGGGTCCGCGCGGGTGATGCATTCCTGTGGTCGATTCAGGGCGGTCACATGGCGTCTCCGGCGGCAAGAGGCAGCCGATCGAAGCGAACGGCTTGACGTCAGGGGCCGCTGCGGGCCCGTGACCGTGCCGTCCAGCTTGCTGCCTGCTGTCAGCTCCCGCCGTCTGTCGAGCATACTCGATTCCGGGTTTGAGCGGTAGGGCGTCGTGCCGCGGCGGGGGAGCGTCAGGTCGCCGACCACATGGCTTCGGGCATCAGCGCCGGGCGGCCGTCCCGGCCCACGCAGGCCAGGGTGGATGCCGCCTCCGTGACGAGGCGGCCGTCCACGTGCATCTCGTACGTGTGGTCGACGCGTGTACGCGTTTTGCGGACCACACGCGTGCGGATGGTCACAAGGTCGTCGTACCGGACGGGAGCACGGTAGCGGCACTCGATGCGGGTCACAACGAAGAAGACGCCCTGGGCCTCCAGGTCGCGATAGCGGATTCCCCGGCTGCGCAGCAGTTCGGTGCGGGCCATTTCAAAGTATTCGAAGTACCTCGCGTGGTGCAGCAGGCCGAAGGAGTCGCACTCGGCGTAGCGGACGCGCACCGGAATGTCGAAGGAATCGGGATGCTCGCTCATGTTGAAGGCGCTGCCGTTTCATCAGTGACCGGAGGCCAGGACGACCTCCAGGGTTACTTGTTCCTCACCCCGCTGAACGACAATCGTCAGCTTGTCTCCCGGACGCTTTCCGCTCAGGGTCACCATGTACTCCTCCACGCTGTTCACCGTCGCGTCGTTGACGCGGAGGATGCGGTCGCCGCTCCTCACGCCCGCCTGGTCGGCGGGACGGCCGGGTGAAACGGCCGCCACCTCCATGCCGGGCGCGTCCGACTCCCCGAAGCCCGGCATGAGCCCCATGACCACTTTGAACCCGCCGCGCCCGTGCGACATTCCGCCCGCTGTGCTGCAGGTCAGCTTCGCATCGCGGTCGGCCAGCTCTTCGGTCACCGCGTACACGAACTCGAGAATCCGCACCGCGCCCCGCTCGTTGATGAGTTCGGTGTCATCGTCAGGGGTGTGGTACTCGTCGTGCATGCCGCCGAAAAAGTGCAGGGCGGGAATGCCTTTGGCATAGAAGGACGCGTGATCGCTGCCGCCCAGGGCGCCCCCGGCACGGCTCAGCTCAATCCCGACCTGCTCGGCGCACCGGGTGAGGATTTCGTCAAATTCGTCGGCCGACCGGACGCCGAAAACCTGTACACGGTCACAGCCTACCGGCATGCGGCCGATCATGTCCAGGTTCAGCATGGAGGCCGTCTTGTCCAGCGGAATGGTGGGGTCCGCCACAAAACGCTGGCTCCCGATCAGGCCGGATTCCTCAGCCGTGAACGTCATGAACACCAGGGTGCGGCGGGTCGGGCCGCGCCGGGCAAAGGCCGCGGCCAGTTCCAGGACGCCGGCCACCCCCGACGCGTTGTCGTCCGCGCCGTTGAAGATGGCGGGGGTGTCGGCCGGCTCGCCCCGGGCCGGTCCCTGCCCGGGGAGTTGTACACCGAGGTGGTCGTGATGCGCCCCGATGATGACGTACTCGTCGGCCTTCGGCCCGCGGCCGGGCAGGACGGCCACGACGTTTCGCACGTCGGTCCGGACCCATCGGATGGCCGGTCGGCCCTGCGCCCGTACGCCCTTTAAAGCGGCGGAGCAGCTTTGTCCCGCGTCGAGCTTCGGCTGGAGGACGTCCAGCGTTTCCAGTCCACCGGCGGCGAGCATGGCATCGGCCAGCGTGCGTCGGATGTGCAGGGCGGGCATGCCGAAATCGCTCGTATTGGGTCCGGCATGGAATGGCATCAGCTCATCCGCCTGGTCGGCTCCCGGCTTCGGGTTGACGATCAGAATCGCGGCGGCATCGCGGTTGCGGGCGTTGGACACCTTGTTCTGGAATGACGCGAAGGCTGTGAAATGCCCGTCCTCCTGCCAGCCGGGAGGCTCTCCGCGGAGAACCAGGACCACCCTGCCCGCCAGGTCGAGATGAATGAAATCATCGTGTTGACGCTCCGCGTTCACCAGGCCGTATCCGCAGAAGAGGACCTCGCCGGAGAAGGCCTTGTCGGACGAGAACGGGAAGGGGACGTAATCGAGGTGCAGTGCGGGTTGCGCGTCGATGCCGGTGATTGTAAGGGTCGTGTCGTTGCCCAGGGTGGCGCCGGCCTTCATATCAAAGCCGTGAAAGAATGAGTCCTGCCTGCCCGCGGGTTTGAGGCCCAGCCGCTCGAACGTCCCGGCGATGTACTCCGTGCTCTTGCGGATTCCGTCCGTGCCGATCCCGCGGCCGCCCAGTTCGTCACTGGCCAGGTACGCCACGTGGGCGAGATAGGCGTCGGGCGAGAACGTCGGGCGAGCCGTGGCGGCGCCGTTCGACGGGGCCGGCGCCGTGGTCACCGGCGCGGCGGCCGGCTGTCCGTGCGCGGCCGGACAGACGCAGCCCGCCACACAGAGTACGAGCGTCCGGAAGCCGGCACGTCGAAGGGCGTTGTGGCCGAACCGTTTGCGCATGGCTGGGTCGCTCCTGGGCTCGGAGGCCGTCGCTTGGGGCGGATTCGTCGGCGCGGTGTGAACGGCCCCATGCCATTGTAGCCGGCGGATCGAGCGGGGAAAGTGCGGCGGCGGACCGACCATGGAGGTCGGGCCGCCGGTTCCGTCTTCTGGGATTCGCGGCTGCGAGGAGGCGGATCAGCCTGTGGGCAGGCGATCGACCACCTTGTCGGCCAGCCCGTAGGCGACGGCCTCTTCCGCGTCGAGCCACTTGTTGCGGTCGCAGTCGCGTTCGATCTGGGCCTCGGGCTTGCCGGTTCGCTCGGCGAGGATGGCGTACAGCCGCTTGCGGATGCGGATGATCTCCTCGGCCTCGATGGCCAGGTCGGTCGCGACACCGAACATCACCCCGCCGATCAGCGGCTGGTGGAGCAGCATGCGGGAGTTGGGGAGCATGTATCGCTTGCCCGGCGCTCCGCCGCACATGAGGATCGCCCCCATGCTGGCGGCCATGCCGACGCAATAGGTGGCCACGTTGCAGGAGATGGTCTGCATCAGGTCATAGATCGCCATGCCGGCGGACACCGATCCGCCCGGCGAGTTCACGTAAAACGTGATGTCCTTCTTGGCGTCCTCGTTGGCCAGGAACAGCAGTTGGGCGTTAATGATACCCGCGACGTCGTCGTCGACGGGGCCGCCCATGAAGATGATGCGGTCCTTCAGCAGGCGGGAGTAGATGTCGTAGGCCCGCTCGCCGTGCTGACTGGTCTCAATCACGAAGGGAATCTGCATCTGGGTCGCCATGAGTGTGATCGTCTCCGTAGGGGGCCGCCGCTGCGAGCGGCCGGGCGTGGCCGCGCGAGTTCGTGAGAGGCCGGGCCCGAACTACTTCTTCTTCTTGTCCTTGTCCGACTTGTCGACCTTGAGAATTTCGTCGACCACGCCGTATTCCAGGGCCTGCTCCGCCGTCATGTACCGATCGCGTTCGGTTTCTTCCTCGATCTTTTCCGGGGACTGGCCGGTGTGCAGGGCGATGATCTGGTTCAGCCGCTTTTTGTCCTTGAGGATCTCCTCGGCCTGGATGCGGATGTCCTCCGCCTGTCCCGTGATGCCGCCGCTGGGCTGATGGAGCATGACCTTGGCGTTGGGCAGAATGTACCGCTTGCCCTTGGTGCCGGCCATCAGCAGCAGGGCGGCCCCGCTGGCCGCCTGCCCGATGCAGTACGTGGCCACGTCGCAGCCCATGAACTGGATGGTGTCGTAGATGGCCAGCGTCTGGTCCACCACGCCGCCGGGCGAGTTGATGTAGAGGTTGACGTCCTGGTCCTTCTTGATGGACTGAAGGTACAGCAGGGCCATGATGGCCTCGCTCGCGACGTACTCGTTGATCACGCCGGAGAGAAAGAGAATTCGGTTCTCCAGCAATCGCTCTCCGAGCGTCTCGCGATGGTCGCGATCGCGCCGCGAGAACTGCTGGATGATCGGAATATCGGGACGGATGATCTCGTGCATCGGGGTGTTTCCTCTGTCCTCGTTGGGCCGCCCGCCGCGTCGGGTCGCCGGACGTGGGGCTTGGGCCTCTACTTCTTCTTGCTCGACTTCCGGCCGCCTTTCCCGGGTTTGTCGGACGGCTGGTCCTCGGCCGATACCTCGGAAATGTTCGCCTGCTCGATCAGCAGGTCACGGATCTTGTCGTTGCGCAGGCTGACGTGCAGGGTGTTCAGTCGGTCGGCCCGGGCGAGCTCGTCGCGCACCCGGTCAAACCGCATGTTCTGGCGGCGGGCAATCTCGTTGATGACGCCGTTGATCTCCTCCTCGGAGACGACGACATCGCGCTCCTCGCCGATCTTCTCGTAGATGAACGCGAGCTTCAGCTCGTCGGCCGTCTCCTCGGCGGCGCTGGTTCGCATGGCATCCATTTCCTTGGCGATTTCGGCCTGCGAGACTCCCTGCTGCATCTTCTCGATCATGCGGCTGACCACCGCCCGCTCCGCGAGCCGAGACGAAATGCCGGACGGAATGTCGAGCTTCGTTTGTTCCAGCAGATACCGGTCCACCTGCGCCCGCAGTCCGCGGTGGATGGTGTTGTCCAGGTACGCCTCCATCTGGTTCTGGAGCAGCCCTCGCAGTTCCTCCTCCGACTCACAGCCGACGCTCTGAACAAACGCCTCGTCCAGCTCGGGAACCACCAGCCGTTTTACGTCGTGAATGACGATTTCGGCCCGGGCCTCCCGGTTCCGCAGTTCCGGTTCGGCGTATTCCTCGGGGATTTTCGTATCCAAGGTGACCGTGTCGCCCGCCTTCTTGCCGACGGCGCCCCGGCCCAACCCCGTGAGCGGAATGCTGTCGTACACCATGTCGCGGGCGGAAAGCTGCGCGTTGTCCTCCGCCTTGACCGTCTGGTCGCCCGCCGTGACCTTCAGGTCCACGACCAGCAGGTCGTCCTCCTGGATCGCCTGGCCCGCCTCGACCGGGGCGTAGTGCCCGCGGATCATAAGCAGCCGCCGGAGTTCCTTGTCCACATCCTCATCGGTGATCCGGACGTCCGGCCGTTTCAGCGCAATGCCTTCCAGCGGCGGCAGCTCGAACTCCGGTTGCACGTCCACTTCGCAACGGTACACCAGCGGCCCGTCGCCGGGCAGACGGATGTGCTCCAGCGCCTCCTGGGGCGGCAAAAGTCGCTCCGCCGGTTCGCCCGGATGCCCTTTGGCCGGCGGCACCGTGACCAGCAGCATCGGGTCGCCTACCGTCTTGATGTTGTCCCGCTCCGTGACCGCCACGTACGAGCTGAGCACCATTCGCGACGACAGCTCCGTTCCGATCTCCCGGCCGAACCGCTTCTCGACCAGCCGCAACGGGGCCCGGCCCCGACGAAAACCCGGAACCGTCTGCTCCCGCCGGACCTCGTCCAACTGGTCTTTCATCCGGTCGTCGATGACCGAGCGGGGCACCGTAATCGTCAGACGCCGGCGCAGCGTTCCGATCTCCTCGGACACCACCTCGACGGCCTGCTTCAACTCCTCCAGGGCGCGATCCTCGTCTGACAGCTCCTGGTCCTCGGTCTCGAGTTGCTCGTCCTGCGTATCGACCGTTACGTCCTCATCGGCCATGAATGTACTCCTCACACGGGCAGGACAGGCCGTCCGCCACCACCGGCCGGGCTCCGCCTGCAACGCCAAGGGGCGTAGGCTACCCGAGCCGGTCCCGTGTCGCAACGGGTGGGGCGCAAGTCCCTTACACGCCGAAGGCTGGGGGTCCCGCCCGACCCGAATCGCACACCGTAACGGCAAGCAGCGGTACGTCCAGGCCGGCCCCCCGGTCCCTCCGTTTATCGGTTATCCGCACGCGACTTCACGACACTGGACGGCAAAACGCGAACGCGCATCGGTCCGTCGTCCGCGCGGCGGACCGGCCCCGCATGCGCACCATTCGTCCAAGTATTACTTTATGCCTCTCTCGTCACGGACGGGGCTTGACGGGGCGGTCCGGCTGCACAGCACGGGGGGGCTTCGGTTGAATGAGAGTTTCGAGGCCCTGGCTGACGCCGCGGAAGGGAACGGCCTCAACCGTCGGCTGCCCCAGCGGACCGTGCACCCGTACCTCCATCAGTTCGCGCGACGTGCCTTCGAGCAGTTCGCTGAGCACCGGCACGCGGCCCCAGGCCTGCGGGCCCGTGCTGATCAGCGTCAGGTCGAGCGTTTTATCCGGCGTGGCGAGGGATCCGGCGCCCATCATCGCCAGCGAGTTGCCCTGAAGGAGGAAGTCCTTAATCTGCATGCGCGGGCCCTGCAGAAAGAACTCGGCCGAGAGGTCGTGGAACGCGCTGTCGTCGAAATCGCGAAGCCCCAAAACCTGGGCAACGGCGCGCGGCAGGGGCATCCGGAAGAACCGCCCATTCTGCACGTGCAGCCGGCCGCCCCCGCGCCGGGTCTCCGATTCGCCCAGGGTGCCGGAAAGGTACAGGCGGGCGTTCAGAATGCCCGCGGTCTCCAGTGCCGGAGCGTCCGGCGGGCGTCCGGCGGCCAGGAAGTCCGGCAGACTGACATCCACCAGCAGTGCGGTGGCGTTGTACGTGGTGCCGGAGTCCTCGCGAAACGTCTCCACCGTGCCCGTGGCGTTGCCGCCGTACGAGCGACCGCGCAGATCAGGCAGGGACAGGCTGGCGGTGTCCGCGTCGTACAGAAACCGACCGGTCACATCGGTCAAAATGCGGTCCTCAACGGCCACGGTCTGCAGTTCGAGATCACCGGCGAAATCCGGTGCGGCGTTGCCGGAGTGCCAGTCTGCCCGTCCGCGGAGCCGTCCGGCGGCGTGTGTGACGGCCGCGCCGACTTCCAGCCCGACGTCATGCAGGTCCAGGCTTCCGTCGAGGCCCCAGCGGGCGGGAAAGAGGTCGGTCCGGTCGTACCGAATGTCGGGAAGGTCGACGTCCACCGTGCCGGTCGGCTGAACGTCATTCCAGAGTTTTCGCAATCGCCAGGGGACCGCCTGGCGCAGATTCTCGTCCAGCGCCAGGCCGTCGGCGCGGAGGGACGCGGAGCCGGTCGTGCGGTCGCCGTCTCGGACGAATTCGCCCCGAAGCGACAGCACGGTGCCGTTGTGCCGGGCGGTCAGACCTTCGAGCGTGAGCCGGTTCCCGGTCGACACCACGCGGCCGGTGACGTCGGTGAACCAGAGGGGAAAAGCGGCGTGGCACACGTCGACGCCCGGCAGTTCCACGTCGGTACGCTGCCAGGAGGTCACCTGGTCATCCCTGGTGGAGCGTTCCAGGAGCGTGGACGTGTGAACGACGCCGCGGATGTCCAGGCTCTTGAGACCCTCGGCGACCTGCGCGGGGAGTTTCGCCTTGAGATCGTCGTCCAGAGCGAGATCGCGGCATCGAATCGTGAGGCTGGTTTGCGATGCGTCGTCACCGGATTCGTGCGTACCGGCGACGGACACCGTGGCGGAGCCGTGCCGGCCGGTCAGCTCCCGGATGCGGATCCGGTTCGGCTCCAGTTGGATGGTGCCGGCCAGGTTGGTCAGGGGGACCGGCACGTCCTGATAGTTCGCGGCGGCATCATGCACGATCGCTTCCAGATCGTAGTCGATGCGGCCCGCCTCCGGAGAGAAGCCGATGCGGCCGGAGAGGTTGAAGGCTCCGTGCGGGTTCAGCGATTCGACCAGGCTGCGGGCCTGAGGCGTCAGCGAGGCGAGCAGCGAGTCATCGAACGGAATCTCCCTCGCCTCCAGGGACAGGTGGAGGTCCTCGAGTTTGCCGCCAGGCATCTGAGCGAAGGCGTCGGCGCGGACGGTGCCCGTCCCTGCACGGCCTTTCAGCGCGGTGACGCGGATGCCCTGGGGGAGCACATCCACCCGGCCCGTGACTTGCCGGATCGGATACGGAAACCCGGTGAAGCACACGTTGGCGTCGCGAAGGTCAGCGGCGATGGTGGTGGACCAGGGTTCGGTGTGTCCGGGAACGCCTTGCGGACGTTCCATTCGCACCGTGATGTCCGCGGCGCCTCCCAGGGCGAACCGGTCCCAGATCGCCTGGTAGCGGGGGTTCATGGCGTCGTGGAGGTCGGCGTCCAGGGGGACTCCCTCGCCCGTCATGTCGAGCTTCACCGCGGCGTGCCAGCGCGGCTCGCTGATCCACCCGTTGACGACAATCGGGGCGCCGCCGTGGTTTCCGCGCAAATCCCGCAGGAAGACCCCTTCCGGGGAGAACTCGACCATGCCGGTGATCCCGCTGACGCGATACGGGAAGAATCGGTAGGCGGCGTCGCAATCGAGGGCGTCCAGCCGTCCGTACCGGACCTGGACAGGTTGATCCTCCCCCGGGCTTTTGAAAACGGAGAACTCGAGCGAGACCCGCCCGTGCGGGTCGAAGTCACGGTACAGATCGCGGATCTTCTGCCAGCGCTGGACGAAGCGGGCCTCCGCGGGCGACTCGGCGGGACTCCTGCGGGGCAGCGTCAGGTCTGTGCCGGAAAACGCGATGTCGAAACCGACGTTCGCCAGCCCGCCCTGCTCGGCCGGACCGCTGAGCTCCAGGTCGATCCGGACCGGGCTGTCTCCCAGGGAACCCACGAACGAACCGGCCACGCGTCCGGTGAAGAAGTCGAGCGATCCCTCCACGTTCCGGAAGCGAAGGGATCGCTGGTCGACGGGCAGGGACCGTTCCTCGGCGTCGACGGGCACGGACATCGCCCCGTTACGTAGTTGGATGGTTCCCATTCGCCCGCCCGGGGGCGTGCCGGCCGACAGATTGTAGTGCTGGGCCCGAACCTCTCCCTCGAGCCCGAGCAGATCGCAATACGCGACGGCGCCGGGGACATGCGGGGCCAGCGTGACCATGGCCGCCTCCAGGGCGATCCAGGGAATTCCCCCGCCTGCATCGACCAAGGCCAGCGTCTGCAGATCCACGAGAGTCACGCCGCTGGAAGGGTGCTTGCCGCCGCCGTTCCACGCGACGCGATACAGGGATGGTGACTCTCCGTCCGGTTCGCCCAGCAACTGCACGCGAAGGGTCTCGACGGATCGAATCTGGTTTTCCCGGCGACGAACGACCTGGAAGAACGCATCTTTGAGGCGTACGACGGGGAGTCGCATCGGCCCGCCGGGCTCCGCCTTGTCCGGCAGCACAAACAGCCCCTCAATGCTGAGGCGCCCCGATTCGACGGTCTGGGTGATCGTGCAGGCCGGTCGAACCGCCACGACCTCGTCCACGCGCAGCCGTCCGAGCAGCATCTGGAGCGGATCATGCTTGAGCAGCAGGCGGTCGCAGTGGAAGACCAAGGGAGGGCGCTCCGGCTCCGGGGCGGCGGGGCTGCTGAGGGGTTCGCTGACCGACACCCCGATGAGCTGAATGCCGCGGAAGAACGAGAACTCGGCGGCGTCCACCTCCACCTGCCCGGAGACGAACTGGGCCAGGTAGTTCTGGGCCTGTGCCCGAATTCGCGGCGCGTGCGTCAGGTGGCGATAGCCCAGCGCGCCCGCGGCGAGGATGAGCAGGGCGAGCAGCGTTCCGCCTCGCCGAACCCGGCTGTAATGAAGGCTGAGCGAGGTGAGCGGCAGGCGGGCGGGGTTGGCCGGCGGAGCCAGCCGCGCGATGGTGCTGCCCCCCGCGTCCTCAGGCAGGTTGTGAAGCCGGCTGACCATCGTCTCTTCTGCCGAACAGACGGTTTGCCGCCCACAGCACTCCGAGGGCGGCCAGGATGGACAAAGCGGGAATCGCCCCCAGGCGGTACCGCACGCTGCCCACATAGAAGAAGTGGAGCACGCAGATCATCACCGTCGGGAGCAGGAGCCCCATCCATTCCGCCACGTGCTTCCGGTACGCCCAGAGCCCCAGCCCCACAGCACTGTAGAACAGAAACGACCACACGGCAAACGTGAGTCGAACGACCGGGGCGCCCAGTTCATCCGCGTGCAGAAACGGGCTCCAGGTCCGAGCCAACTTCACCAGGCCCAGCCGAACGATCCGCCCCGGATCGTCCCGCATGGCCTGCCAGGCGGCGTCGGAGAAATGGCGATCCCAGGCGTGTTCGCTCAGGCCGCGGACGGCCGGGCTGTCCTTCACGTCACCCAGATCGCTTGCGCCGGTGGCGCCCGGGCGGACGCCGTCGTACAGGCTGATACCGGCCCGCGTGGTCAGCCAGCGCCAGTGGCCGGTGACCTGGAGGTTCCGGTATCCCCAGGGCGCCAGCGACAGCACGACGAACGCGATCACGAAGGCCGGGCCCGCGGCCGCCTGCCAAGCGAAACGCCGTCGCCCCCAGATCCAGGCGCTCCAGAGCGGCACCAGGATCACCGTACTTGGGCGCGCGTAGACGGCGGCGGCGGCGAGGACCCCCACGGCCAGCCAGCGCCCGACGTGTCCGCGCTGCCCCAGGGGCCAGCCGATGAGCCACCACCACGCAAGCAGCGTGACAAAGAGGGTTTCCGTCAGCAGGAGGCCGGCCGAACCGACCAGCCCCGGATCGCAGGCGACAATCAGACCCGCCGTCAATCCCGCTCGCCAGGACGCCAGTCGGGTCCCCAGCAGGGCGACGGCCACGGCCCCCAATGCGCCCACGATCCACTGTCCGACGCGGGCGATCACGACGCCGTGCCTGAGCCCTGCGACCGGTGACAGCATCGCCGGGTAGAGCGGCATCCGATCGGCCCGATGGCCGAATTCGCCGATCAGCCCACGTCCTTCGTGAAGCGATTGGGCCAGCGCCCAGTACTGTTGTTCATCCGGGAAAGTGAGCGCGTTCGGCTCGGGCAGACGGGCCATGGTGAAGCAGCCCAGGCCCGCCCGGCAGCCCAGCGCCATAACGAAGACCACAGCGCAGACCCGGATCGGACAGGCGCCGGCCGGCGCTGCCGGGGTCGTGCGGGTTGAGGAAGGGCTGTGCGGCACGCTTTGCGGGTCACCCGTCGGGACGGAGCGACCTCACGCGAACCTCCAGCACGCGCCGGGTGCCCGCGGTGAGCTTCACTCGATCGTCGATACGGTATCCGATGAGGTAGATCGGGCCAAGGTGATCGCAGAGCACCGTCGCGGAATCCCGCTCGGCGAGCGGGACCTTGGCGTCGATCAGGAAGTCGGACAGCTTACGCGTGCCCGGCGCCCCCAGGGGCCAGAACCGGTCGCCGGCCTGACGGTTGCGCACCGTCAGGGGCAGATGCACGGCGTCCAGATCGAGCCACTCCTGTGCTTCCGCGGGCTCGTCGGCCGCGGCACGGCGTCCCTGTCGCCATTGTTCCAGGGCTCGATCGCTTGGGTGTGTAATGCGGCATTCCAACTCGAGTCGCCGCATCGCCAGCGATGTGCGGCCCGGCACGTTGACCCGCACCTCCGGCGCGAGTTCTTCGCGGGGTTCGTCGGCCGGTCGGATAAAGATGAGCCGGTCGTAGACGCGCATGACCGTGACACCGTCGGGCAGGTGAAGCTCCTGCGTGCCGGTGCGATCCTGCAGCAGCCGCGTGACGGCGATCACCGTGGCGTGCGTGAATCGTCGCTCGCCCACGCCCAGGCCTCGAACGGCCCGCCGGATGAGTTCGGCCTGCACGATCTGCGGCTTGGCGGCCATGGCGGCGGCGTTCAGCACGACTTCCTGGTCGTTGCGGGAGATCAGCAACGTCCCGAACATCGGGTCCACGGTTTCCCGGAGAAACTCGTCCACCCAGCGCGCCTGCTGGGCCAGGCGCAGCAGGGCGTCGTCCACCTGGGGGTTCACCTGCTCGCGCACAAGGGGAAGCACGATGTTCCGAATGCGATTCCGCATGGGTTCCGTGGACTCGTTGGTCCGGTCGTGCCGGAAGGCCACGCCCAGGCCGTCAAGGAACACTCGCAGTTCCTCGCGGGTGAATCGCAGAGTCGGGCGGACGACCTCGATGGCGGACCGTTCCCGGATCGGCCGGCGCTGCGGGATGCCGGTCATGCCTCGCCACCCGGTGCCGCGGATGACGCGGTGGAGGACGGTCTCCGCGTTGTCATCGGCGGTGTGCCCGACGGCCACGAGTTTGGCCGATGCCGGCCCTGTGCAGACCCGTTCGTAGAAGGCGTAGCGACAACGCCGGGCGGTTTCCTCGATGGACTCGCCCGTGTCCCGGGCGGCGTCCGGCACGTCGACGCGCTCCACCGTGCAAGGGAGCTCCAGGTCCGCGGCAGTGGACTGGACGAACGCCGCGTCCGCGTCGGACTCGGCGCCGCGCAGCCCGTGGTTCAGATGGGCGACATGCAGCGTCAGGGAGTACCCGGCGTGCCGGTTCAGCCCGACCAGGGCGTGCAGCAGGGCCGTGGAGTCGAGCCCGCCCGAGACGCCGACGACGACCGCAGACTGGCGATCGAACAGATCCTCCGCTTCGATCTGTTCCGCCAGGGCCCGGATGAGTCGGATGCCGCTCATGGGGAAATGCCCGTTCGGTTTCACGAAGGGCGCCCTCTGGCGCCGACCGGAGACACGAGGCCCTCCGGTCTCCCTCACTCCTTCAAGCCCTGTCCCCAGCCGAGCTTGTCCACCAGTTTGTGCCAACGCGGGTACATCGGGTTGTGAACCAGCTTGAAGGTGGTCCCCGACCGGCGGACGGCCACCCGATCATCCGGGCGCAGTCCGCACGACATCTGCCCGTCCACGATGACGGCCGTTCCGTGGTTGACCCGCTTGGCGACGACCTCCACCACCGCGTCCTGCTCGAGAACCATCGGGCGGTGCGTCAGGGAATGTACCAGCAGGGGGGTCAGCAGAAAGGCCCGCACGCCCGGCTGCACGATGGGCCCACCCGCGGACAGGTTGAACGCGGTGGAGCCGCTGGGAGTGGCCACGATCAGACCGTCACCGCTCACGTCGGTCAGTCGCCGGCCGTCCAGGGACACGGACAGCTCGATGATGCGGAAGGGCGGCCCCGCCTGGATCACGCAGTCGTTGACCGCCATGCTGGAGAAGACCTGGTAGTCGCCCCGATGGACGGTCATGTCCAGCATCATGCGATCGCTGATGAGACTTGCGTCGTTCAGGACGCGATCGAAGTTGAACTGCAACTCTTCCAGAAGGTAGTCGGCCAGGTAGCCGAGCTTGCCGAAATTCACGCCGACCAGCGGAATCGGGTTGCGGCCGAGCGAACGGGCCACGCCGAGCATGGTCCCGTCGCCTCCGAACACCACGATCATCTCTGCTCCGGCCTCCAGGGCTACCTGCCCGTCGGTGGACAGCTTCGCCCCGATGATGTCGCAGTGTTTCCGGGCGAACGAGTGAAAACGTTCCATCGCGGCGGGCACGACCGCCTTGTCCGGGTTTCCCAGGAGAAAAAGCCGTTTGGGTTGGTTCGGTTTGGTCATGCGGCGCCTGGCCTGCAGCGAAACGCAACGGGGCCGTCAGGACGACATCAGGGATCGCGGGCCGGCTGATCCTGGGGCCCGCTCATGCACGGGCGCCTCTCGCCGCGCCGGAGTTTCCGTGAGCAGTCGATGCACGGCGGCGGCGATGGCGGCGGCGTCGATCCCCACGTCGCTCATCTGCGATCGTCGCGACCCGTGCGACACGAAACGATCCGCCGGCAGACCCAGGCGGGCCAGCGGACCGACGTCCAGGCCGAGTTCCTGGGCCGTCTCGAGCACCGCCGATCCGAAACCGCCCGCCACCGAATGATCCTCCACCGTCACCGCGGGCCGGCCTGCTGCAAACGCGGTCAGGACCATGCTCCGGTCGATGGGGGCGGCAAAGCGGGCATTGACCACCCCAGCCTCGACACCATCAGCGGCCAGGATCTTTGCCGCCTCCAGGGCGTTGGCCAACACCGCGCCGTAGGCCAGGATGGTGGCGTCATCGCCGGTACGGACGGTTCGGGACACGCCCAACTCGAATGGCGGACACGGGTCCGGCTTTGCCGGCACGGAATCACGCGGGTACCGGATGGCGACCGGACGATCCTGCGCCAGAGCAAACGCGAGAGCCTCACGCAACTCCGGTTCGTTAGCCGGAGCGATGAGCACCATTCCGGGCAGAATGCGCAGGTAGGCAACGTCGGCAAACCCGTGATGCACCGCGCCGTCGCCGCCCACGAGGCCCGCCCGGTCCAGGCAGAAAACGACCGGCAGGCCCTGAAGCGCCACCTCCTGGAAGACCTGGTCAAACGCCCGCTGCAGGAACGTCGAGTAGATGGCCACCACCGGCCGCAGGCCCGCGCGGGCCATGCCGGCCGCTACGTCCACGGTGCAGCTTTCGGCGATGCCCACGTCCACGTACCGGTCCGGGAACCGCTGCGCGAATGCGGCCAGACCCGTTCCGTCGGGCATGGCGGCCGTCAGGGCGACGACTCGCGGATCCGTTTCGGCCAGGGCGATCATCGCGTCGGAGAAGGCGCGGGTCCAGCTCTTGCCGTTGGGCGGCTGAATCGTGACTTTGCCCGCCTCCACCTGAAACGGCGAAGGGCTGTGATACATGTTGGGGTCGGCCAGCGCCCATTCGCACCCACGGCCCTTCTGCGTATGCACGTGCAAGAGCACGGGATGCGGAACGTCCTTGACCAGATCGATCACTTCAATGAGCTGCTCGATGTCGTGCCCGTCCACGGGGCCGACGTATTGGAACCCGAAGTTCTCGAAAAGCTGGTTCGGCGTCAGGGTGGCCTTGATGCCGTCCTTCAGATGAATGAGCGCGTCGGAGAACGCCTTACCCACAATGGGAACGCGGGGCAGCGTTTGTTGTACCTGACGCTTGAGCTCTCCGTACACCGGGTTGGCCCGGAACCGAGCGAGGTGCATGGCCAATGCGCCTTGCGTGGGGGCAATGCCCCAACTGTTGTCGTTCAGCACGACCAGAAACTGCCGGCGCAGTGTGCCTGCCTGGTTCAACCCCTCGAACGACAGCCCGTTGACGATGCTTGCGTCGCCCACCAGGGCTGCGACGCGGTGGGACCGGCCGGCCTGCTGGTCGGCCCGGGCCAGTCCGACGAGGCTGGCGATGGCCGTTCCCGCGTGGCCGACGTTGAACAGGTCGTATTCGCTCTCGTCGATGGCGGGGAAGCCGGACAGCCCCCCGTCCTTGCGGATCGAATCAAACCGGTCGTTGCGCCCCGTGAGCAGCTTGTGCGGGTAGCACTGGTGGCCTACGTCCAGCACCAGCCGATCCGTCGGCGTGTTCAAGCAGCGGTGCAGGGCGATCGTCAGTTCCACGACGCCCAGATTGCTGGCGAGGTGTCCGCCGTTGCGGCCGACGACTTCCACGATGCGCGTCCGGATTTCCTCGGCCAGGGCCGGCAGGCGGCTGACCGGGATGGCGCGCAGATCACGGGGGGAACCAATCGTCTTGAGAATGGCCATGGTGTGTGTTCACTCCGGGCCGGCGCCGGTCCGACCGTGACGGGCGGAACGCGGCTCCGCCGTGCATCCGGTTGGGCCGCCTGATCCGTGGCCGATGCGCCGGCACTCGTCCTTACGCCGCGGACCGGCTCAATGTTTGCGGTCCATGCAGAACCGGGCCAGCTCGGCCAGATCGTGGGCCCGCGGCCCGAAACGGGTCAGGGCCGCTTCCGCGGCCTCCACGGCGGCCAGCCCGGCCCGCCGGCTTTCCGAAATACCCACGCACGCGGGGTACGCCTGCTTGCCCGCCTGCGCATCTTTGCCCACCGCCTTACCCATGTCTTCGGCCGTGGACGTTACGTCCAATAAGTCGTCCGCGATCTGGAACGCCAGCCCCACGTGCCGTCCGTAACAGCCCAGTTGCTCGACGGCCGATTCGTCACCCCCGCCGGCGACGGCGCCCAGGCGACAGGCGGTTGCGATCAGCGCGGCCGTTTTGCGCTCGTGAATGTATCGGACGCGTTCCAGGCTGGGCGCCTGGGTCTCTCCGTCGATGTCCGCGACCTGACCGCCGATCATGCCTTCCCAGCCCGTGCCGCGGGCCAGTTCCAGCGCCATGCGCCCGGCTCGCGCGGAATCGTACCCACGTCCGAGCAACTCAAACGCCAACGCCAGCAGGGCGTCTCCCGCCAGGATGGCCAGCGCCTCGCCGTACACCTTGTGGTTGGTCGGGCGTCCGCGGCGCAGATCGTCGTCGTCCATGGCGGGCAGGTCGTCGTGCATCAGCGAGAACGCGTGGACGCATTCCAACGCTGCCGCGGCGGGCAGGGCATCGTCAAAGTTGCCGCCGACCAGCTCGCAACTCCGTACGACCAGGTATGGCCGGACGCGCTTACCGGGCGCCAGGGCCGAGTATCGCATGGCCTCTGCCAGGCGCGGCGGCGCGCCCGGCGGCGCCTCCAGCAGGCGGCTGAACGCCGGAGCGAACTGCCGGCCGAACACGTCCAGACGCTGAACGATGCCTTCCGATGTTGTGGACGCCGACGTCACGGTTGCAGACCGTCCAGTACCCCATCATCCGCGCCGAGTTGCGCAAAGGGGCATTTTACTGCGCGCCGCATATGTTCACAACAGGTTCGCCTGCGCCTCCAGACCGGTGTCCGGAGTGGGCGAAGGGGGAACAGAAGGCTCTGGCACCCCTGCCGCGGCGGGTGCGGCCCCGGCGTGGGGTGTATTTGCCACTCCGAATCCGCCCCGTGGGGACGCTCGATCAATCGAATTCCAGCAGTTCCACGTCGAACACCAGCCAAGCGTCGGCCGGGATCTTGGGGGGGGAGCCGCGTGAGCCATACGCCAGGTCCGGCGGGATGATCAGGCGGCGCGTCCCACCCACCTGCATCGTGGAGAGCCCCTCCGTCCAGCCCGGGATCACGGATTGCAGGTTGAACTGGGCCAGGTTGTTGCTGTCAAACTGCGTGCCGTCCTCGGCCAGCCAGCCGGTGTAGTTGACGGTGACGGTCGAGTTCTGCTGTGGGATGCCGCCGACCCCCGGCTGCACGTCGAAGTACCGCAGGCCGGAATTGGTCTGCACCTGCTGCAGGGTCGAGGCGATTGCGGGGATGTCGCCTACGTTGCCCGCGTTGATTTCGTCGATCAAGGAATCCATGTCCGACTCCGTATCCTCGTCATCCTCGTTCACGTTGTCGTTTCCGTCTTCGCTGGTGCTGTCGTCCGTGCCGAAGTTGTAGCGGAACCGGGCGTCCGGATCGGAATCGGGGATCATAAGCTGCTGCAGTTCCACGCAGCCCGAAAACGCGACCAGCAGAACCGTCCCGGCAATCATCCCTCGCAACATGCGTCTTGCTCCCGTCACTTCTGTGTTGTCGCCCGGGCCCGGCGGCCCGTCCGCATCACGCTACGGCGCTTCTTCTGTGCGTGGCGGTGTGGCCGTCTGCCACTCTCGCCAGGCCGCGATCGCGTTTCGTCGAACCTCCGGATCGTCGACCTGATAGTCAAACGACACCCCGGTCAAGGCGCGAAGCGCCCGGTCTGCTTCCTGCCCCACGATGTACTGTGGCGGCGCATCTGGCGCGTCCGTCGGGAAATCCACTCCGAACGACGCGGACCTTCCGCTTGCCGCCCGGATCGCTCGGGCTGCGGAGGCGTCGATGGCCGTCCAGCCGGTGTACCGGCCCATATCATCCAGGCAATCGATCAGCGCGTCCACCGGTTCCCGGCGGTTGGTCAGGGCCAGGGCCTGGATGGCCTGGACGCGGACGCCGGCTTCAGGGTGCGAACGAGCGGCCCGGCCAAGCGGCTCCAGGCCCGCGTCCAGGTGGTCCGTGGCCAAGCCCACGGCCGCCCATCCGACCACGTCCGGACGCGAATCGTCCAGCCGGCGGACCAGTTCGGCGGCGACCTCCGCCCCGGGGCGTCGCGCGTATTCCTGCAGGGCCATACGGCGCAGGTCTTCATCGGCGTCGTCAATGGCCCGGCGCAGATGACGTGTGCTGAGCGGCGTGTTCACGCGGCTCAGCAGAAACACGCCGAAACTCCGCAACTCCAGGTCGTCACGCGACAGCAGACCCGCCCCGACCGGCACGGACGCCTCCCCCAGACCGGCCAGCCGCATCACGTAGCCCAGGCGAGCCTGGGAGTCGGCCGTGTTCACGAGCCGGTATCCCCACCAGCGGGCCCATAGGGGATACCGGAAAACGAGCAACACAGCGCAGATCACGGCGAGCGCGACGAACATCGCGACGAATCGACGGTTCGAGCGCTGGACCGCACCAAACCCGTCGGTGACCGATGGAAGCATGGTGGTTGCTCCCGCTGGGTTGGGGTGCAGGGGGGCTTCCGACCCGCTACGCGCGGGCGGTCGCGGTGCCGGACCGGCCGGCTCGACATTCCTGGCCGTAGGCGAATCCCTGATCGAACGCCTGGAGGTTGAGGGTCTCGGTGCCGGGCGGCACGGAGTCGGCGACGGATTTTCGCAGCGCGTCCGGGGGCACCAGCTCCACGATGGCGCCGAAGAACCCGACCATGACGATGTTGGCCACCATCCGCCGCTTCAGCTCCTCCGCTATTTGTGTCGACGGGATGCCGTAGGCCGTGATCCCGGGCCGCAGGTCCCGCGGCTCCACCAGGTCCGACTCGTACAGCAGAATCGCGTTGTCCGCCATGCCCGGGGCGAACTGGTTGTAGGCATCCTGAGACATGACGACCAGGATGTCCGGGTGCGTGACGTACGGGTACTCCACCGGCTCGTCCGAGACCACGATCTGGGCGCTGCACGCGCTGCCGCGGGCCTCCGGGCCGAACGCCTGCGTCAGCGTGGCGTGTCGGGTACCGTAGATGGATGCACCGCGGCCGATGATCATTCCGCAGAGAATGACGCCCTGGCCGCCCAGTCCGCCAACCTTGATTTCCGTAGTGCTCATGCCGTCTGTTCCCGCCGGCCGCCCGCCGTCAACGGGTCCGTGCCGCTTCCTGCTTCGCCCGGGTGGCCTCGATCAGGTTTTCCCGTTCCCGGTCCACGAACTTGCCGCACACGATCTGGTCCTGGAAGGTGATGTCGCACTCGCGCGTGTCGGCTCCGTTCTTGATTACGGTGTTGTCGCGGTACCACTCCATCCGCTCCAGGCTGGTGCCCAGGCGGTTACGCCGCTCGTAGAGCGTCGGGCACGGTGCGATCACCTCAATGAAGCTGAAACCGTCCTTCCGCAGCGCTTCGGTCATCGCCTTGCTGAGCTGCCGCACGTGAAACGCCGTCCAGCGAGCCACGTACACCGCCCCGCACGAGTCCGCCAGGAACGGCAGGTTGAACGGACGCTCCACCACGCCCAGCGGGGCGGTCGTGCCCACGGCGTTCTGGGGCGTGGTCGGGGCGACCTGCCCGCCCGTCATCGCGTAGTTGAAGTTGTTCACGCAGATGACCGTGACGTCCAGGTTCCGCCGGGCCGCGTGGATGAAGTGATTGCCGCCGATGGCGATCAGATCGCCGTCGCCGCTGTACACCACCACCTTCAACTCGGGATTCGCCAGCTTCAGCCCAGTGGCGAAGGGCAGCGCCCGGCCGTGCGTGGTGTGGAACGAATCGAAATTCAGATACCCCGCGACTCGGCCGGTGCAGCCGATGCCGGACACGATGGCCAGGTTTCGCAGGTTCAGCCCGGAGTCATCCAGGGCCCGGGCGAAGCAGTTGACCGTCGTGCCGATCCCGCATCCGGGGCACCAGATGTGGGGGATCCGGTCCATGCGCAGGTACTGTTCAACGGGGTTCTGCATCCCCGCACTCGTCGTCGTCATCCGGCCGCCTCCATGATGGTGTGGAATATCGTCGTGGGGTCGTGTACAGTCCCGCCGGCGTGGGGAACGGACACCACGCGGCAGTGGCCCGCCGCGCATCGTTCCACCTCCAGCACCATCTGCCCCATGTTGATTTCGGGCATGATCATCACCTTCACCCGCTCTGCCAGTTCGCGGATGACCTGCTCCGGGAACGGCCAGACGATCACCAACCGCAGGCAGCCCACCTTCAGGCCGCGCTCGCGGGCCATACGCACCGCCCGCATGGCGACCCGCGACGTGATTCCGTAGCTGAGCACAACCACGTCGGCGCCTTCCAGACCGTCGGCCCGGACATCAATGATTCTGTGGACGTTGTTGCGAATCTTGCCGACCAGCCGCCGGATGAGCTTGTCCTGTGCGACGGCGTTCATCACCGGGTAGCCGCGCTCGTCGTGGGTCAGGCCGGTGATGTGGACGTTGTGGCCCTGCCCGGCCTTCGTCAGGGCCGGCACCAGCGTGTCATCCTCCGGTTCATACGGCTTGTACTGCCCGGGGGGCCGGGCGGTGAATTTTCTCGGGACGATCGGGATCTCCCGGTAGGGCGGAATGACCACGCGCTCGGTCATGTGCCCGATGCTTTCATCCATCATGAACATGACCGGCACCCGATACTGCTCGGACAGGTTGAACGCCTGGATGATCAGGTCGAAGCATTCCTGCGGGCTGTTCGGACACAGCGCTATGATCTCGTAGTCGCCGTGCGAACCCCAGCGGGCCTGCATCATGTCCGCCTGCGCCGGCAGCGTGGGCAGCCCGGTGGACGGCCCGCCGCGCTGCACGTTCACGAACACGCACGGCACTTCCGCCATCGCGGCCAGGCCGATGTGTTCCATCATGAGCGAGATGCCCGGGCCGGAACTGACCGTCATGGCCTTGGCCCCGCCCCAGACCGCGCCCTGGATGGCGATGGAGGAGGCGATCTCGTCTTCCATCTGGATGAAAGTGCCGCCGGTGCCGGGAAAGCGGGCGGCAATCCGCTCCACGATTTCCGTGGAGGGTGTGATCGGGTAGCCGGCCACGAAATTGCAGCCGGCGGCGATGGCGCCCTCGGCCGCCGCGTGGTCTCCGTCGATGTACAGGGCGCCGGTCAGCTCCGCCTTGCCGTTGTTGGACACGCTCGTTTACTCCGCGTCGGACGCCTTGCCATTTGCAGCGGAACGGATCACGCCGGAACTGCGGGCCCCGAAGATGGCGAAATCCGGACAGTACATGCCGCAGAGACCGCAGCCGGTGCATTTGTCACCGTCCGCGACCTCGGGGTAGTGGTAGCCCTTGGCGTTGAACCTCGCGGACATGCGCAGGACCCCCAGCGGGCAGAAGGACACGCAGAACCCGCACCCTTTGCATCGCTCTGCGTCGATCGACACGACGCCGGGGATCCGGGTCTTGCGGGGTTTGGCTGCCGTCGCACCGCTCTCGCCGGAATGGCCGCTTCCTTCAGTCATGACACTTTTCCGAACCGGTAATGCTCACCTGCGTGCCGCGCCAACTCATGGTGACGCGAAAGCGCGCCATTCTACTGTTCTGGGGCGGCTTCGCTATGCCGAAAAGCGCTGACGGGGGTCGCTTCTGTCAGAACCCTCTGCCACAGGGCCGCTGCGGGGCAGACGCGCGGGGCGCCGCGTAACCTCTTGCCCCAGCGTGACTTCATGTTTTCCGTCGCGGTCCGGACGCAGCCGCCTGACCCGTGCCCGGACACCGTTGGATCAGCCGAACGCCTCTCCCGCCCCGCGGAAGCCGGGGATCATCGCGTCCTGGACCCAGTCCTCCAGGATCTGGCTGAGCCGGGACACGTCGTTTACCATGATCACCAGGTTCTGGTTCCGGCCATTTTGGTCTTTGACGAAATCCTTGAGCACGGCGACCTTCTCGAACCCCACCCGCTCAAACATCCGGATCGCTCCCACGTTGCCTTCAATCACGTGGGCCTGGAGTTTCTCCAGTCCGCGGTGCTCCGCCAGGCTGACCAGCTCTCGGGCAAGCAGGCTGCCCAGCCCGATTCCCTGGTGACTTGCAGCGATGGCGAGCCGGACGTGCCCGACGTGCTGCATCCAGCCGTGGGTGCTGATGTGCAGCGTGGACTGGGCGACGATGGCATCGCCGGCCAACGCCACGAGCGGAATCACGTGTTCCAGGTCGATGTTCTCGGTCCACTGGCGGATGACGTTCGGATCGGACACATTATGGCGCAGGTACATCTTGTCTTCGGCCGACATCCCCTGGAACAGGGCCGTCAACCGCTCGAAATCTCCCTTTTCCAGCGGACGGATCAGCACCGAATGCCCGCCCTGCAACGCCATCTGCTTCGGATAGTCGGCGAGGGACATAGTGACGCTCCTTGTGCTTCCCGCAGCGGTGACCAGCGTATCGTGCATGGACTGCGCTCACAAGGGATCAGGCCCCCCATCGTAACCGCTAACCTCGCTCTCGCCGGCGGCCGGTCTTGCGGTGGGGGCGGTAGCCGGGGGGGCTGGGTTTCCCCTGCGCGTGGCGGGGCCTGGGGGCGGCGTTGCGCGAACGGGAACGCACGCGGTTTTGACTGCCCTTCGTCGCATGGGCGGGGGGCTTGGGCGGGATCAGGGCGTCGGGGCCGTAGCCGATCAGGTCGGCCCGACCGGCCTGGAGAAGGGCTTCCCGTACCAGGAAGTAATTCTCCGGCTTGAAGAACTGGATGAGCGCCCGTTGCAGCCTCCGCTCGCGCAGGTGCCGGGCCACGGGGAGCGGCTTGTGCGTTGCCGGGTCCACGCCCGTGTAATACATGCAGGTGGCGATGTCCATGGGGGCCGGAATGAAGTCCTGGATCTGCTCGGGCTTGTAGCCGGCTCGCTTCAGGTAGACCGCCAGCTCGATGGTGGCCCGCAGGTCACTGCCCGGGTGCGACGCGATGAAGTAGGGCGCCAGGTACTGCGGCTTGCCCGCTCGCTCGGATTCCCTGCGGAACCGCTCCGCAAATCGCTCGAACGTCTCGTGCGCCGGCTTCTTCATCGCGTCCAGCGTTCGCTCGTCCACGTGCTCCGGGGCCACGCTGAGTTGCCCGCCCACGTGATGCTCGGCCAGTTCCCGCACGTATTCCGGCGAGCGCTCGGCCAGGTCCATCCGGATGCCGCTGGCCACAAAGACCTTCCGGACGCCTTTCTGCCGCCGGACCTCGCGCATGAGCCGGATCAACCGGCCGTGGTCCGTGTTCAGTAGCTTGCAGACTGTCGGGTGTACGCACGACAGGCGCTTGCAGACCTTCTCAACCTCCGGCCGGCTGCAGCACATCCGGTACATGTTGGCCGTCGGCCCGCCGAGGTCGCTGATGACGCCGGAAAAGGCCGGGTCTGCCGTCAGGGTGCGGACCTCCCGAAGCACTGACTCTCGGCTCCGCGACTGGATGATCCGCCCCTGGTGGGCCGTGATCGAACAGAACGTACACCCGCCGAAGCAGCCCCGCATCAGCGTGATCGAGTCCTTGATCATCTCATGCGCGGGGATCGGTTCGGTGTAGGACGGATGCGGCCGGCGCGTGTACGGGAGGTCGTAATACCGGTCCATGTCGGCGGTGGTCACGGGCAGGCGCGGCGGCGTGACCACGACCGCCTGGTCGCCGTGCCGCTGCACCAGCATCCGCGCGTTGTGAGGGTTCGTCTCCAGGTGGAACCGCCGTGTGGCCTCCACGAAGGCGCCCTTGTCCGACCGGACCTGCTCGTACGACGGCAACTCCACCACGCCCGCCCCCGCAGGTGCGGCCTCAGAGCGGCCCAGCGCGTACGCCACGCCCCGCATGTTCCGAAGATCACGCACAGGCTCCCCGCCGGCCAACCGCCGCGCGATTTCCACGATCGCGTCTTCGCCCATGCCGTAGACGACCAGGTCCGCCTTGGAGTCCATGACGATCGACTTGCGGACCGTGTCGCTCCAGTAGTCGTAGTGGGCCAGCCGCCGCAACGACGCCTCTACGCCGCCCGCGACGATCGGCACGCCCTTGTACGCCTCCCGCGCCCGGTGGCAGTACGGCAGCGTCGCCCGGTCCGGCCGCAGTCCGATCCGCCCGCCCGGCGAGTACGCGTCGTCGTTGCGAACCTTTCGATTGGCCGTGTAGTGGTTGATCATCGAGTCCATGTTCCCCGCGCTGACGGCGAAGAACAGTTGCGGCCGGCCGAACTGCCGCCACGGCTCGCACGAGTGCCAGTCCGGTTGGGCCAGAATCGCCACGCGAAACCCCTCCGCCTCCAGCACGCGGCCCAGCAGCGCCATGGCGAAGCTCGGGTGGTCAACGTAGGCGTCGCCGGTGACGAAGACCACGTCCACCGCGTCCCAACCGCGGGCGTCCATTTCCGCCCGGCTCATGGGCAGCGGCAGGGCGGTGGGATCGGGTTGTCGTTTCATAGACTCCACGGGGATGCCTCAGCTCTTTGCAAACCGTCACTACAAGCGTAGCACACAGGTCCGAAAAACGACAGCCGGGCGGGCGCTTCACCTTGTGGCGCGCCGGATGCTCATATCCCGTCGCGGCGGGGCCGATTGTTAACTGGGCGTCCGCCGAACGCTTCACGATATATCCACGGGGCTGTCAGGCCCTCAGGACATCCGATAACCGCGAGGAACTCCGCATGAATCCGCTGAAAATCGGGAACGTCATCCGCGTGGAAAGCGGTCAGATTGAGGTCCTGCTGACCGTCGATGATCTGGAGCTGGAGCACGAGGGCAAGACCTTTCGCGTCGGGCAGCTCGGATCGTACGTCACCGTGCCTCTGAACGACCGGACCCTGGTCGGGTTCGTCACGCAGTCGGGGCGGCAGGAGCTGACGGTGGCCGACATCGCCCCGCAGTGCGTCATGCGCGTGCAGCTTCTGGGCGAGGTGAAAGACGGTCGGTTCATCCGCGGCGTGAACGAGTCCCCGGTGATCGGCGACGACGTCTGGGTGGCCATCCAGAAGGATTTCGATGCGATTTTCGGCAGCTTCGACCAGCTTCTGGCCGGCAGCAAGCACGCGCAGAGCTTCATGCTGGGCAAGTTCGCGATGAACACGGATTACGACGTGCGGGTCCTCGGCACGGAGTTCTTCAACAAGCACTGCGCCATCCTGGGCAATTCCGGTGCGGGGAAAAGCGTGACCACGACCCGCGTGCTGGAAGAGGTAGTCAAGCTCCCCGAGTCCCAGGTTGTGCTGTTCGACATGCACGGCGAGTACCGCGCGGCGTTCAGCGACGAGCAGGGCCGGCTGAATCCCAACGTCACCTATCTGGGCACTGAAGACCTGGTGCTGCCGTACTGGCTGCTGAAGTACGAGGAGCTGGAAACGCTGCTGGTGGATCGCTGCAACCCGTTGCACGTCAGCAGCCAGATCTCGTTTCTGCGCGCCGCCATCATGGATTTCAAGCGCGATGCGGCCGTTGAGCTCGGCCTGGATCGCGAACTTACGCTGGACACGCCCATCTTCTTCTCGCTGGACCGCCTGAAAACGTACGCGGAGAACCTCAACGACGCCCGGTACGTGCTGAACAGCGAGAACCTGGCGTTCAACCGGCTGGCCCTGCGCTCCATGCCGCCCGATGAGCAGTGGCGGCTCATGCGCAGCCAGCGCTGCGAATTCAACAAGGGCAACCCGGAGGGTGAAACCCCGCACCCGCTGTACTTCGGAAAGCTGGCCGGCCTGATCGATTCCATCGACACCCGGTACAGCGACCGCCGCTACGAGTTTCTGCTCCGGCCCATCGAGCACGCGGCCCATTCGAACTACTTCCGCGACGCCCTGGCCGCCGACAGCACCGAAGGGAAAATGTCCGACGTGATGGAGCACCTGATTCGCGTGCTCTGCGGACGGATCGAGCCGCGCCGCAACCTCACCATCATCGACCTGTCGGGTATCCCGTTTGACGTCGTGGACGTGACCGTGGCCGTCACGACGCGGCTGCTGTTTGATCTGAACTTCTGGACGCCGGCCCATCAGCGGCACCCCATTCTGCTGGTGTTTGAGGAGGCCCACAACTACATCCCGCGAATCGAGCGCGAGCATTCGTTTGCCAAGACCGCTGTGGAGCGGGTGGCCAAGGAAGGCCGCAAGTACGGCGTGGCCGCCGCGGTGATCAGCCAGCGTCCGTCGGAGTTGTCGGAGACCGTGCTGGCCCAGTGCAACAACATGATCGTCATGCGGTTGAACAACCCGGACGACCAGGCGTACGTGGCCAAGGTGGTCAGCGACCATTTCTCGAGCCTGATCGAGATGCTGCCCATCCTCCGCCGCGGCGAGGGGTTCGTGCTGGGGGACAGCGTGCTGATGCCGCTGCGCACGCTCATCCAGCTTCCCAGCCGGCTGCCGCGGTCGGGCGACGTGGACTTCTTCAAACTGTGGTCCACGGAGATGGCGGAGGGCGACATCACTTCGGTGATCGAGCACTGGTGGCGCCAGGACCGCCAGATCCTCAACCAGCTTCCGGACGCCGCGCCCGCACCGGCCAAGGGTGCGTCGCGCCCGGGGACCCAGACCGTGCCGCCGTCCATCCGCATCCCGATCCCCGACCCGCAGAAGCCGCAGACCGTCGAACGGACGTGGTAGGGGGTGCGACCGAGGGAATGCCGCCTGCTGTGCAGGCGCCCGCCGTTACTCGCGTAGCCGTACGCCGCGTGTGATGCTTACGTTCGGAGCGCCGGTGACGAATCGCGATTCGGCGTGAGGAACGCATCGCAGGTTGGCCCAGAAACCGGCGTGGGGCGGGGACTCGCCCCCGAAGGCGGCGGCACACGTCCACGGCGCGTCGTCGAAGCCGAAGAGGTCGGCTGTGTAGCCGGTTTCGGCGGTCTCCGCGAGGATCCAGCCCGCCTGCGCCGTCGAAAACGTAACCACCATCCACACGGTGTCGGGGATGGTGATCGGTGCGGCGGAAAGGTCGGCGCTGAGGATGTACACGTACCCGTCGTCGGGAACGTCGCTGAAGGTGGCGCCCGTACCGGCGATCGCCGCGCCGCCGTGCCCGGGGCAGTCGGTGTACAGCGCGGCCGTGACGCTGAACGGCCCGCCTCCGTCGCTTCCACCGTAGACGGCCAGGTCGTAGTAGGTCAGCTCGCGTGCCCCAATGCCGGCGAGCGTCAGGTCGTCTGCGAGCGTCGAGCCGTCGCCAAAGAAGTTGGTGATTGGCGACACCTCGTTTTGGTATTCTCCGTACGGACAGATCACGTGGGCGCAGGCATCGCCGTCGCCGTGGTAGTGGCCGCCCGCGGCGAGACAGTCGCTCGCCGTCGTTTCCGTGCAGCCGCCGTTCATGTCGCAGCAGGCGCCGGTCAGCCATGCGGTCGCGCCGAAGGCGCTCTGGAAAGCGGCGTGATCGACCAGGTCCACGTCGTCGTCCGCATCGAGATCGGCGCACGCACACGAAGGCGGCGCGCCGCCGCCGGGACCGCTCAGACAGGCTGCGAACTCGACGAAGTCCGGCAGGCCGACGCTGCCGTTGCCGTCGAAATCGCCCGGGAGACGCTCGATGACCACCATGCTGTCCGCGGCCGGGCATCCGCCGTCACACGATGCGTGCAGCGTGTACGTGCCCGCGCCGTCGACGACGGGCGTGAGCGTATCGGCGCCGCTGACGATGCTGCCTCCGCCCGAGGCGGTCCAGGAAACGCTGAGGTTGCCCGTGCATCCGATCGCGCTGCCGGCCAGTTGCAGAGTTCCGCCGCCGCACGGCAGACTCACCGTCGGTCCGGCGTCAACGACCGGGGCCGAGTCGTCCAGCGTGACCGTGACGGTGTCATACGACACGCAGGTGTCGCAGGCCGCCGTGATGAAGTACTGGCCCGGGGCATCGACGGTGGGGGAAAAGGTGTCGCCGCCGGACACGATGCCCAGGCCGGACCAGGAAACGACGTAGCTGCCGGGGCATCCGCCGCCGGCGCCGCCGCTCGCGCTGCCGGAGAGGAGGACGCTCTGGCCGGGGCAGACCGCCTTGGCAGGGCCGGCTTCGACCGAGGGGTCGGTACACGTGGCACAGCCGCTGCCGCGAACGAGCAGGATGTCGTCAAATGCGGCGCCGTTCGCCGACGACGAACCGGAGACGAACTTCAAGCGGATGGCAGGCTCGCCGACGTACGCGCCGAGATCGAGGCACTGGGCCGCGCAGCCGCCGGGCGGGGCGTACGGTGCGGTCCAGATCGTGCTGAACGCACCGCCGCCGACGCTAATGTCGATTCGCGGTCCCAACCCGCTGGACTTCGTGTAGGAGAACAGCAGCGATGCCGCCGGCGTGAGGGAAAGGTCGAGACAGCGGGTGACCGCCGCCGAATAGGGAAAGCCGGTCGCGAAGGTCATAACGTAATCACCCGTGCCTCCGCAGGCCGTGCCGGACGAAATCCACGGACCCGAGCCCTCGCACGTCTCGAACAGGGCCGGCCAGATGGTGCACACGGACCCGGACTGGAAGAAGCTGCCGAAGCCCACGCTGAACTCCGTCGCGCATCCGCCGCCGCCGCACGTGCCGCAGCCGAAGCTGTCGACTTCGGCGACGCACTGTTCGTCCCACGCCGTGGTGCAGCAGAACGGATCGATCGCGCAGACACAGGCCTGCACGGCCGGATCGTCACAGCCGGGGCCGCCGGTTTCGCAGCAGTCGTGGGTCGGCGGCGTCGCGTCGCAATCGCAGCCCTGGAGAAGGACATGCACGTTGTCCAGGAAGAACGCGTTGGCGCTGGGAAGGCCGTGGTCGAACTTCCAGTACACGGAGCGGTCGTTCGGGCCGAGGTTCACGGCGTGCTCCGCGGTGTGGCAGATGCCGTCGGCCAGGTCGAGGCTGCCGGCGTAGTCGCCGATCGTTGCGGAGCAGTCCAGGCTGAGGTCCGTAGAGGTTTTGTACTTCAGCACGGTGCCCGTGGTCACGAACGAGCCGAAATCAAACCGCAGTTTGACCGACGTGCAGCCCGTGTCTCCGACGTACAGCCAGGCGACCGGATCGTGGGCCGAGGAGTTCATGCGCAGCACGTTCCCGGTCATGCAGAACGCGCTGGTGGACACCTGCGCGCCGTTCACGCACCATTCAACGCGATACGTTCCGTTGTTGAAGTGGGCCGGCCCCCCAAACGAGGAGAAACTCTCGAACGTCAGTTCGCATTCCTGGGCGACGGCGGTGCCGCCGGCCAGCGCAACGCCAATCAGCAGCGCCACACCCGCCCCGGCGGCTCGGTGAATCCGATGCCTGAACATGGTTGCTCCTTCCCCTCATGCCCGCGGAAGAAAGGGTCCTCCGCGTGGCGGCTTCCGACGACCGGCATGAGGCGCCTGATGAAGACCGGAACGGACGGCGGGGCTTTGCCGATCCCAAGTGCGCAGGACGCCTCCGGGTGTGTCGCCGGGCGACCTGAGATGCCCCTCCACATCGCCCGTTACTACCGGTGATCGCTCACGCGGTCTGTTGCGCGGGGCTGTCCTGGCAGGGCGTGCGCCCGGACGCAACTCGCACGCGGCATGAATGCAGGATACTCCCCTGAGCCCCGCGAGGTCAAGACCGAAACATGGAGTGTGCATCGCGAGTCTGGCCGAGCGCGACGCCCTCGGCCGGGCGTCGCGGATGCAGGCATGCGAGAAGAACCACACCTGCATCGGCCGGCCTGTGGTTCTCCGAAGCCGGCACGCGACCGGGCCGTCTGCGAGAGGGTCACCGGAATTCAGAAAAGGCGTCTAGCCCTGCAGAATCCGCTCCACCTCCTCGCGATCGACGTCGGTGATGTAGGGAATGCCGCTGACCTGCGACGCCTCCCGAGTCAGGGCCGCCAGGTCGTCACGGGAAATGTGCTCCAACGCGAACTTCCGGCTGCCGCACATGAGCTGCCGCAGTCCCTGGCCGAGCCGTTCGTAGTACGTGTACAGCCCGAGGGCGCCGGCCGGAAGACGCTCGAACGCCTGGTCCCCCAGCTCTCGCCGCAACGTGCCGGCCGTCACGAAAATCTCGTCCAGCGTGGTGCCGAATCGCTCCACGTAAACCGGCAACTGCCCCTCGTGGATTGCCCGGCCGATCGTCTTGCCCACCATGGCCGCCGCGATCGGCGATCGCGCCATGCCCACCAGCTTCACGAACGGCGCACCCAGCGCAAGTCCCTTGAAGATCTGGTCCTCAAATGTGAATCCGCCCGCGACGGCCAGCGCCGGCACTTTGTGACGCTTCTCGGTGAGCCGCATGGCGTACTCGTGCAACAGGGAGTGCAGTTCCACCGGGGGTACGCCCCACTCGTTCATCATTCGCCACGGGCTCATGCCCGTGCCGCCGCCGGCCGCGTCCACGGTCAGCAAATCGAGCTTGTACTTGCTGGCGAACAGGATGGCCCTGGCCAGGTCCGCCGGTCGATAGGCGCCTGTCTTGAGGAACACGTACTTCGCGCCGGCCTGGCGAAGCTCTTCGACCCGCCTGGCGAAGGACTCCTCGCTGACCATGCCCACGCGGGAGTGCCGCTCAAACTCCTTGAACGCACCCCGCTCAAACGCCTTGATGACGTGCGGATCGGTCGGGTTCGGCAGGACGACGTACCCTCGTTCGTACAGAGTCTGCGCCTTTTTCAGGTTGTTGACCTTGACCTCGCCGCCGATGTCCTTGGCGCCCTGGCCCCACTTCAGCTCCACGCACTCGACCCCCAGTCGCTCGATGGCGTATTCCTGAGTGCCCAGGCGCGTGTCCTCGACGTTCGCCTGGACGATGATCGCGCCGTAGCCGTCGCGCTGGTGATCCTTGTACAGGCTGACCCGGCGCTTCAGATCGACCGTGTCGACCACCCGGCCGTTCTTGATGACGGATTCCGGATCCATGCCGACCACGTTCTCGCCGATCGTCAGCCCCGTGCCGGCCAAGGCCGACCCAATCGCCAGGCCCTCCCAGTTGTTCTTGGCGATGTTGGTCGAGCCGATTCCCGGGATCAGCCACGGATAGCGGAACTTGATGCCGCGGTCGTGCCCGAAGCACACTTCCAGGTTCACGGCGGGGAAGATGGCCTTGTCACTGTCGGCGTCGATGCCGTACGCCCCGACCGCCGTCCCCATGATGTTGAAATGCGAGTAGTCCAGCGGGTAGGTCTTCTCCGCGGCCGTCGTGATCACGCCGAACGGCTGAGGGTAGATGACCTCGTGGCCCCGATAGGCGGACTTGCCGATCTCGCACATGCCGATGCAGCCATCCACGCAGGTGACGCACATGCCGGAATTGGGCGAAATCGACTCTTCCGTACGGTTCTTCGTCAGCGTCGCGGCGGACGAGTTGACCCTTGAGAACGTCAGTGACATTGCGGCCTTCTCCTCGATTGCCAGGTGTTGTGGGCTACTCTTTCGGAATCTCGCAGGCGACACAGGGTTTCATGTAACACATCATGTCGTCGAAGGGTTCTTTCTCGATGCACGGCGGACTCAGGTTGGCGCAGCCGCCGCAGATGGCCTTGTCCGGCTCCATGTACGTGCAGCGCAACTGGCAAGCCGGGCAGACGTAGATGCAACCGCCGCACAGGCGGCATTGTTCCGATCGCAGGTCAAACGGCGTGCCGATGCTCCGCCCCTCGCCGCGCCCACGGAAGCCGATGGCCCCCGCCATCATCTGTTCCTTGCACATCCGCACGCACCGTCCGCACAGGATGCAGTCCTCCTGCTCCTGGCGGAACCGCTGCTGCCGTACGTTGTGGGCCGCCGCCAGGTCCTGAATCGTCCGGGACTGCGGGCACGAGGCCAGCAGCAGCTCCAGAATCATCACGCGGGCGCGAACCACGCGCGAGGACGCCGTCCGAACCTCCAACCCCTCCTGCACCGGATACGTGCATGCCGTCACCAGTCGGGCCTTCGGCTCGCGCCCGATCTCGACCACGCACAGTCGGCACGCGCCATAGGGCTCGAGCCCGTCCATGTGACACAGCGTCGGGATCGGGAAGCCGAGGAAGCGGGCGGCTTCCAGCAGCGTGGAACCCTCGGGCATGGAAACGTGCAGACCGTTGATCTTCAGTTCTACCATGCTGCTCCTCCCGCCGCCGCCGCAGAGGGCAGTGCGTCTTCGCGGGGCTCCGTGAACTCCAGGTCGCACCGCAGGCACCGTCGCGCCTCGCAGGTGGCATCTTCGACGGAGAATGACAGCTCCACCTCCTCGAAGCTGCGCCGGCGCGAGTCGGCGGCGACCGTCGGCGCCGTCACGCGATCGCCCTCGACGGCCTCCTCCGCGTCGATCGGCGGCGGCACGTACACGCGCGGCAGGCGAGGCGTCACCGGCTGCCGGAGTTCCTCGCCGCGCACCCACCGCTCGATCATCACCGCCGCCTTCTTCCCGGCCGCGATCGCCTCCACCACCGTGTTGGGGCCGCTGACCACGTCCCCGCCGGCGAATACGCCGGCTCGACTGGTGGCCAGCGTCTTCTCGTCAACGCGGATGGTCCCCCAGTCCGTGACCTCGATGCCCATCGACGCCATGTACTCGATATCCGGGATGTCCCCGATCGTCACGATCAAGGTGTCCAGCAGAACGACGTGCTCCGAACCCGGGATCGGGACCGGCTTGCGCCGGCCGCTGGAGTCGATCTCCCCGAGCCGGTTCCGGACACACTCGATTCCCGCCAGGCGGCCGTGATCCGTCAGAATGCGCACCGGCGTGGTCAGCGTTTCGAGCGTGACCCCTTCCTCCAGGACCGCTTCCACGTCGCGCTCCTGGGCCGGCATCTCCTGTCGGGTCCGCCGATAGAAGATGGTCACGCCCTGAACCTCGGGATGGCGAATGGCAACGCCGGCCGCGTCGACCGCGCTGTCGCCGCCCCCGATCACGCCGACCCGCCCGCGAGCCGACTGCCGGCCGCTCAGGTTAAACGCTTTGAGAAACTGAATGGCTGGGAATACGCCTTCGACATCCTCGCCTTCCAGGTTCAGCTTGCGGCTTTTGTGTGCGCCCATCGCCAGGAAAACCGCCCGAAAGCCCTCTTGGAACAGCCCGTCGATCGTGATGTCTTTGCCCAGTGCGGCCCTGCACCGCAAGGTCACACGGTCGTCGATCACCGACTCGATCTCCTTCCGCAGGACGTCTCGGGGAAGTCGATACGAAGGAATGCCGCTGACCAGCATTCCCCCGGGGCGATCGTCCGCCTCGAACATGGTCACCCGGTAGCCGGACAGCGAAAGATAGTGGGCGGCGGTGAGACCGGCCGGACCCGAGCCGACGATCGCGATCTTCGCCGCATCCTCACCGGCGCCGTTCTTCCTTTGCGGCCGGTACGCGGAGGGGTCAATCCGGTCGGTGATGAACCGCTTCAGCGCCCGAATGGCGATCGGCTTCTTGCCGGCCTCCCCGCTTCGGCAGTGCGTCTCACACGGGTGGCTGCAGACCCGGGCGCAGACCGAAGGGAACGGGTTGGCCTCGCGAATCACCCGGTACGCGTCCTCGTATTCGCCTCGCGCGATGTGGGCCACGTAGCGCCAGGCTTCCGTCCCCAGCGGGCAGGCGGTCTGGCACGGCGCGCCCACCAGTTCCTTGCACACCATCGCGCGGCATCGGTGGTCCCGGATGTGTTCCTCGTACTCCTCGCGGAAGTACCGCAGCGTGCTCAGAACGGGGTTCGGAGCGGACTGTCCCAGACCGCACATCGACGTGTCTTTGACGACCTGCGCCAACTCTTCCAACAGGCCGAGCTGGGCCATGGCGCCCCGGCCGCTGGAGATGTCGTCCAGGATTTCGTACATCCGCTGCGTGCCCTTTCGGCACGTGAAGCACTTGCCGCAGGATTCGTCCTTCAGGAACCGCATGAAGTACCTGGCGACGTCCACCATGCAGGTGCTTTCGTCCATGACGATCATGCCGCCGGAGCCCATGATCGAGCCCGCTTGCGCCAGACTGTCATAGTCGATGGGCAGGCTGAACATGCGGGCCGGTATGCACCCGCCGGAGGGGCCGCCGGTCTGAACGGCCTTGATCCGGCCGCGGTCGCGCGGGCCGCCCCCGATGTCGTAGGCAATCTTCTCGATCGTGACGCCCATCGGCACCTCGACCAGGCCGGTGTGTCGTATCTTGCCCACCAGGCTGAAGATTTTGGTCCCTCCGCTCTGGGCCGTGCCGGTCTGGGCAAACCGCTCGGCGCCCTCGGTGATAATGACCGGGACGTTGGCCCAGGTTTCCACGTTGTTGATGACCGTGGGCCGGCCGTCGATCCCCTTCTGCATGGGGAACGGCGGGCGCTGCCGCGGCTCGCCCATGCGACCTTCGATCGATCGCATGAGGGCCGTTTCCTCCCCGCACACAAAGGCGCCCGCGCCTCGCACAAGCCGCATGTCGAAGCGAAACGACGTGCCGAGAACGCTCTCCCCGAGCAGGCCGAGGTCGGCGCATTGCCGCAACGCGATGACCAGGTGCTTGATGGCCAGCGGGTACTCGTTGCGCACGTAGAGGACGCCCTCGGTGGCGCCGGTTGCACACGCGCCGATGAGCATGCCCTCGATGATGCTGTGCGGATTGCCCTCCAGGACGCTCCGGTCCATGTACGCGCCGGGATCCCCTTCATCCGCGTTGCACACCACGATCTTGCCGCGCCCGTCAGCCTGCCGAGCCAGCATCTCCCACTTCGCCCCCGTGGGAAAACCGGCGCCGCCCCGGCCCCGCAGGCCGGAAGCCTTGATCTGCGCGATCACCCAACTCGGCTCCCCCCGCTCGAGGACCTGCACGAGCGCCGCGTAACCGCCGTTCTCGATGTAGTTGCTGATGCGGATCGGATCGACCTTCTCGTTTCGAGACAGCAGCGTCCGGACCTGACCGCGGAAGAACGGCACGTCCTGCTGCCTCTCGATCGGGGCGCCGGTTTGCGGATCGACGAACAGCAGGTCCTCCAGCACCGCATCGTCGGCGACCGCCTCCACGATGCGGGGGATCGCATCGACCGGGACGCGCGGATAGAACGTGCCGCGCGGCTCGACCAGGATGGAGGGTTCCGCCTCACAGAAGCCGTGGCAGCCCGTGATGCGCAGGCGTATCCGCTCGGCGAGCCCCCGGCTCAGCAACTCTCGCTTCGTCGCCCGGATCAGGTCGTTGGCGCCGCTGGCCTGGCCGCACGTGCCCGCGGGAATGACGATCGACGAGATGCTCGGATCCCGATCCGTGAACAGCCGTGCCTGCAGGGCCTGGAAGTCCTCGATGGATTTCAGTCTTTGCATGAGTGTATTCCGCCGCTGAGACTCGCGGGCCGACTTCCCTGGAGGGCATACGCCCGTCCGCGTGCTCAGAATCCGCTGCCATTCAGGTCCAGCATGTGCCCCTTGCAGCCGCGACGCGAGCACACCTGCACGATGCCGCCGGCCCGCACGATCATGGCGACCATCGGCGCGCCGCACTCCGGACACCCCGTGGCGCTCTTGAGGTCTGCGTGACAATGGGGGCAGAAGAAGTCCACCACGGCGTCCATGGGGATATCGTACTCGCACTCCAGCGTGTAGCTGCCGTAGAGCGAGGACAGCCGCAGCCAACCGTGGTGCCGTTTGAAGGACACCGTGACCCGAATGGAAGGACTTCCGTCGATCAGGTGCGCCGCATCCATCAGCGAGTGATTGCAGCGCGAACAACTGACCGTCACCGGGAAAATCCTACGATCCGTCTTCACGTCCACCCGGTCCAACCCCGCCCGCGTTCGCTCGAGTATGTCCTTCACCTTGCCCGTGGAGACGGCCGAGAAGTAGTGGCCGTCCATCACCACGATCGGCCCCAGGGCACACGCCCCAAGGCAGTTGACGGTCTCGAGCGTGAACTCCCGATCCGCCGTCGTTTCCCCCGGGTGAATCCCCAGCCGACGCTCGACCTCCCGGGCGACCATCGGCGCCCGCCGCACGTGGCAAGCCGTGCCGACGCACACCGAACACAGGTGCCTGCCGCGAGGCTTCAGGCTGAACGACTTGTAGAACGTCGCCACACCATACACGTCTGTCAGGGACCGGCCCGTTTTTTCCGCCACCGCGAGCAAGGCATCCGCCGGCAAGTAGCTGTACCGGGCCTGCACGTCTTCCAGGATGGAAATCAACCCGCCTCGTTCACCGACGTGTCGGTCGACGAACCCCTGCACCTCGTCCGCTCTCATGCGACGCCCCCGCACCAACAATGTCTGCGTACCTGCGCTGCGCTCTTGGAAGTGAAAGGCTGGCGAGCTTGGCTGACGATTCTGTCCCAGCTCACGAAGGCGATTATATCATGCCGCATACCCGGTTGGGTAGGCCGAAGCTTCCCGGTGCGGGCAACCCCTCCAAGATGCGTCCGACCCGACCCCGCTGCGTCTCCATCGGGTTGACGCCCGTGAGGCCAGGTCGGGTCAGGGACGCAGACGCCTGGCGCTGCGTTGTGCCTCAACCGACGCGCCACGCATCAGAAACAAGCACGCCGGACGGACGCCTCGCCCACAGCAGTCGGCGCGTTCGGTACCGCAGCGGAGTCCCCGCGGATCGCGTCCCATCCGCTGGGGGATCGGGAAGACCCCCGCGCCCGGACCCAGTCCGTGCCGGATGCTCAATCTGCTACCGCGAAGCCGATGCCAACCGACAAGACGGATTGTCGTAATCTATTGTGAAAAAACAGGTTGCTGCGCTTGCCATTGGTGCTTGCCGGCGGCGTCGACCATGCAGGGGGCAAACCCACGCAAAGGTTCCCGTACGTCCCCTTCCACGATTCTCATTGGCCGGGCATCACGGATTCACTCTTTTCCCAGCGCCTCCCGCAGCTTTGCCGCCAGTTCCGTCTTCGAGAACGGCTTCTGAATGAAATGCACGCCCTCGTCCAGCACGCCGTGATGCGCGATGACGTCGGCCGTGTAGCCCGACATGAACAGGCGAGCCATGTCGGGGTGAATGGAGAGCAGGTTCCTGGCCAGCTCGCGGCCGTTCATCTCGGGCATCACCACGTCGGTCATCAGCACATCGATCGGGCCGAGATGCTCCCGGGCCAGGCGGATGGCCTCGCCCGGGGTGCCGGCCGTCAGCACGGCGTACCCCAGCTTCCTCAGTACCATCGTGGTCATTTTGAGAATCGCCGGTTCATCTTCCACCAGCAAAACGGTTTCGCTGCCGCGCTCTGCCGCCCGGGCGGGGGCGTGCTCGAGCGGGACCGTCCTTCCGGCCACGTACCGCGGCAGGCAGATCTGAACCGTCGTTCCCAGGCCCGGCTCGCTGTAGATGCTGACAAACCCCTGGTTCTGCCTGACCGCGCCATAGACGGTGGCCAGGCCCAGACCGGTGCCCCTGCCTACTTCCTTGGTCGTGAAGAAGGGCTCGAAGACGTGGGAGAGCGTCTCGGCGTCCATGCCGCAGCCGTTGTCGCTCACGACCAGCCGCACGTAATCGCCGGGGGTGATGTCCACGTGTTGGGCGCAGAACTCCTCGTCGAAGAGAGCGTTGGCCGTTTCGATGGTGATCGTGCCCACCCCTTCGATGGCGTCCCGGGCGTTCACGCACAGGTTGGCCAGAATCTGGTCGAGCTGGGCGGCGTCCATCCGCACCGGCCACACGTCCTGCCCGGGTCTCCAGACCACATCGATATCCTCCCCGATGAGCGGCCGGAGCATCTTCAGCACGCCCGACACCGTCTCGTTGAGGTCAAGCACTCGGGGGGCCACAGTCTGCTTGCGGGCGAAGGCCAGAAGCTGGCGCGTGAGGTCCGCCGAGCGCTGGGCGGCCCGTTGGATCTCCTCCAGGCTTGCGCGAAGGGCCTCGTCCGGCCCGATCCGGTCCAGGGCCATTTCCGTGTGGCCCAGAATGACCCCGAGCATGTTGTTGAAGTCGTGGGCTACACCGCCGGCCAGCCGGCCGACGGATTCGATCTTCTGGGCCTGGACGAGCTGGGCCTGGAGTTTCTCCCGCTCTTCCTCCGCTCGCCGGCGCTCGGTGATGTCGGTATGGACGCCGATGAGCCCGCTGATCCGCCCGTCGTCGTCCTTGATGCTGTCGGCTCGCAGCAGAATCAGAAGGTGTCGGCCGTCCTTCGCAACCATCTCGACCTCACCCTGAAAAGACCCACCCGACGTGATCGTCCGGAAGACGGTCTCCACGTCCTCATCATTCACGTACAACACGTCCGGCCGATCATGCGCCAGCTCTTCCAGCGAGTAGCCGAACAGGCGCGTAAACGCTTCATTCTGATAGAAGTGGCGCTCATCGGCCGTCGCAATCCCGATCGCGTCACCGGCGGCATCCACCGCCGCCTTGATCTGACGCAACTCCTCACGCCGCCGGTATTCCCCGGTGACGTCGCGGAAGACGAGCACCGCGCCGATGACGGCGTCTGACGCGTCGCGGATGGGGGCGCAACTGTCGGCAATCTGGTATTCCGTCCCGTCCCTGGCCAGGAGTACGGTGGCGTTGGCCAGGTCCGTGCTTTCCCCTTCGCGCAGCGCACGCGACATCGGGTTTTCGGCCGTCTCTCGCGTCCGGGCGTTGACAATGCGAAAGACCTCTTCCAAGGGCCGGCCCGCCGCCTCGGCGGTCGCCCAGCCGGTCAGCAGCTCAGCCGCGCGGTTGAGGCTCGTCACCCGCCCGTCCCGGCCGCAGGCGATCACCCCGTCGCCGATGGATCGCAGCGTGGCCGAGAGATGCACCTCGCTGGCGCGCAGGGCAGATGTGCGCTCCCGCACCAGCATCTCGAGCGCTTGTCGCCGACGCAGCACCAGGGAGAGCACGATGGCCACGGTCGTGGTGAGCACCAGCCCGACCAGCGCCGCGGGCACGCCCGCCCGTGCCGGATGCATGCGCAGGAATTCCGGCCCCGCATGGGCAGCCACGATGAAAGTCTTGCCATACGCGAAGATGGGCCGCCACGCCGTCAGCTTCCCGGGTGGCGGATCCTCCGTCGTCCACGAGGAGACCAGGGATTCGAGCGGCCGGCCGTTGCGGGCGAGAAGCAACTCCTCTGCCACCACGGCGTCGGGCTCCGACGCGGCCAGCGCGTCGCCCAAACCCAGCACGGCCACGGCCAAGCCCCGCGGAACCTTCCGTTGCTCGTCAACAAACACCGGCCGGAAGACCAGAATCGCCTTTTGGCTGCCGGTACTCTGCACCAGCGTCACCGGCTCGGTGGCGGTAATCAGGCCGGTGCGCAGGGCCTCCTCAATCGCCGCGCGGCGGACCGGCTCCGAGCCGAGATCGAAGCCAAGCAGCTTTCGATTGCCTTCCTCCGGCATGACCCGTGATACCGGGTAATACATCTCCCGGCCCGTGGCGGGAATGCGGTTGCCGGCGGCGTCGTTCTGCCAGATCTCAAAACCATCCATGCCTTCCGTCCGGGTCGCCTGCTCGAACCGCTCCTTCTCCGACGCGGGCACGACCCGGACCCACTCCCAGGCCTGTACGGTCCGGTTCCTGGCCAGATACTCGGTGAAGTTCCGGAATTCCTCTTCCGTCACGTGTTCGCTGCCTTCGTAGAACCGCGCCAGCGCTTCGAGCTCCACATCCTGAAGGTCGCAGAGAATCTCCGCCAGCGCCGCGGTCCGGCTCTCTGCCAGGTGATGGAACGAGCGAGCCTGATTCCGGATCGACTGGTCCTGGGCCAACCAGGCGGCGAACAGGGTCAGGACGAGGCCGACCACGACCGTCAGGACGGGCTCCAGGTGCCTGAACCAGCCCGGCAACGGCCCTTCGGCACGGGCGCGCCGGACCAGCAGCGATGAGCCGACCAGAACGATCGCGATAAGCGCCAGCACCAGCCCAACGGGCAACGCAGTCCGGACGGCCACGTCCCAGTTCCACTCGCGAGCGTCGATCTCCACGCTCAGTACCGCCAGCAACTTACCGGTTCGGGGGTCGGTCAGCGGGACCAGCCCCGAGACCCATGTCCCCCAACGGTCGGACACCGGCCCTTTGACCGCCGCCACACGGGTATCGAACACGCGGCGATAGCCTTGCGGCGCCTCTTCGTAGATCTGTCCGGCAGGGGACTCGCCCTCCGAGCCGACCGGTTCACTGTTCACAAAGAAAAACACCACCCCGTCCGCCTTGCGGCCCATCAGGCAGACGAAGCGGCACTGCGGATTGGCCGCACGGACCGCGCCGAGCTGCTCCTTCAGCCGCAGGTATTCGGGGGATTCCAGGTCGGCCTCCGTGCCGGTGAGGGTACGGACCCGGTCCGGGTTCACGGCTCCCGCCACCAGGCGCGCCTGCCTGAGCAGGTCCTCACGCAGGTCGTAGTCGGCCCGGCCGGCCAGCCACCCGGTGCAGAGCACGCCGGCGATGAGGATCGCCGTTACCAGGACCGGCCGCCAACAGCGGCGCCAAGCGGGTCCTTCCACGGACTGCGTGGGGATCATTCGGGCATTCCCTCCGTTGGATACATCGCCACGGCGCAAGCGTCTCCGATCCGCGCCTCGTTCGCGACGTGGATTTTACCGGCAACATCCGCAGCAGAGGATCGAGCGATCCACGCCGTTGCGGAGCGAAGTGCAGTCCTGGTGATCTGCAGTGGGCTCATGGGCGTTTGGCCAAACCGTCTGTCCACTCGGTCCCGAATCAAGCGAAAGGGCAAGGGTCCGCGTAACGGGAGGGGTCTCATGACCACGGTGTACTGTGGTCTGCGGCAGAAATCGACGGCCACGACGGAAGGAGACCCTTCCGGCGAGGCAGTCTACTCGATCCAAACGCCATCGTCTGCCCCGGCCGCCCGCCGCCCGGAGTTCCCCCGGCCGTCCGGCACCCGGAGTCCCCGACCATCCGGGCCCGCGCCCGGATTCTCCCCGACCATCCCGGCTGGCACCGGGAGATTCCCGACCATCCGGGCCAGCACGGGGAACGCCCGCGACCATCCGGGCCTCCTGGCCGGCCCCCCAAGCCGCAGGCCGCCTCTGCCCGGCGGCTTCGGAAGCGTGCGCGTGTTTCGGAATGAGGTCCCCGCTGGACGGCGCCGAGCCTGCGGCCCCGAGGGCGAGGGCGCCTTCCCTCATCGCTCCGGCCCAAGCCCCAGGGACGCCGAAGGGGCCGGAACGCCGGAACTCCTGCTGTGACCGGGCCTTGACGCCCCCCCGGCAGCCGATAGACTCATATGCTTTGGGCCTCGGCCCACGCGGATCCCCGATAGCTCAATTGATGGAGTTCCGGCGCGCCGGAATTAACCGCCAGGTTGGGTCATCGAGGATGCGAAAAACACGATCCCCGATAGCTCAATCGGTAGAGCGAGCGGCTGTTAACCGCTAGGTTGTAGGTTCGAGTCCTACTCGGGGAGGTTGACGTTCCACACGTACGTGCTAGAGAACGCGGAAG
>CAZPHH010000028.1:0-49094 GCA_964586145.1 uncultured Phycisphaeraceae bacterium
CACGCCAACGCGGCCGCGACGGCGAAAATTGTGAAAGTCTGCGAAAGTTGGGTTAACGCGGGTGAAGGAAGAGAACGGCGGTGCCGCCGACGGCCACCAAGGCGCCGAGGATGGCGCGGGGGCTGACCTTTTCCTTATGAACAAGCACGGCGAACGGAAGGATGAAGACGGGCGGAAGCGAACAAAGCGTCTGCGCCACGCCCAGAGGAGCGCGATCGGACGCAACCAGCGACATCCACACCCCCAACGAAGGACCGATTACGGCCCCGCACGCGGCAAACAAATACCCTGCCCGCGGCGAGCCGATGCGCAGCGGCTGGTAGCCGGCAGCCTTTCGTGCGCGCTGACGAAGGGCGTGGAACGTCAGAATGGGCAGCACGCCCACGCCCGCGAAAACCATTCGGCCCAGTGTCGCCGCCTGCGGATCGAGGTGCTGCTCCGCAGGGAGCCACCCGTGCCCGATGCCCTGCTTGCTCAACAGGAGCCCACCCGCCTGGCAGGCGGCCGCAATGATTCCCAGAATGACTCCCCGCAGCCGATGGCCGGTTCGCGCGACGGTTGCGTCCGCCGGCCGCTCCAACACCACCCAGGCGACCCCCACGATCGTCAATGTCATGCCGATCCAGGCAATGCCGTGCAGCCGCTCTCCCAGTGCCAGCCACCCGAACCACGCCGCGAAGATCGGCGCCGTGCCCAGCAGCAGCATGGCCAGTCTGGGGCCGATGTCCACAAACGAGGTGAACAGGGCCTGGTCACCGATCGCCAACCCGATGATGCCCGAGAGTGCAAGGTAGAACACCTGACCCGCCACGGCTTCCGGCACCCAGATCCCGAAACGAAGGCGATGGATCAGGGCGAGAATGACGATCGCCAGCCCGATGCGGAACGCGTTGACCACGGTCGGCCCGATCCGCCGACCAGCCGCCGTGAAAAGCAGCGACGTGCCGGTCCACAAGACCGACGTGAACAGCCCCGCTGCCGGGCCGACATAAATGTCCCACGATGCAGGCACCACGCACCTCCCCACCGCGCCAACTGGGGCGACCTGTCTGCCGGTCGAAGCCGGGAAGCGTATCCGCCGGCCCCGGCCTCTGGAAGCGGTCACCTGGGGGAACTTGACCGGGGGTGGAGAATCGGAGAAGGCGTTCCGGCCCCAGCCGGATGGGCTTTCAGGCCCGCGCGCGTGGCAATCTGGGAAATCAGGCCGGAATTTTGCCGCCAGCCGCACTTGACAGGCTCTTGGTTCGATGGCATACTGTGAATATATTCACAGCGTGATTGGATACACAGCTTGATTTAGCCGATATTAAACCAGGACTTCATCCAGTCACACTGAGGCCCGCAGTCAGGCGGACGGGTCGCAGCACGGGTGATGGGAGGCCCGAGCCATGAAGATCCCCGATCGGACCGTCGAACGAGTGATTCTGTATCGCAGGCGGCTGCGGGCGTTGCGTGCCGCTGGGCAGGTACGGATCTACTCGCACGAACTGGCGGGGGTCGAAGGCGTCACGCCGGCGCAGGTGCGGCGCGATCTGATGACGATCGGCTACACGGGAAGCCCGGCCAAAGGCTACGAGGTGGCCGGTCTGATCGCGAAGATCGATGACACGCTCAACCCGCACCAGGACGAGGGAGTGGTGCTTGCGGGGGTGGGGCGTTTGGGCAAGGCGTTTCTGGCCTACTTTGCCGGGCAGGCGAATCACCTGCCCGTGGTGGCCGCCTTTGACGTGGACCCGGAGAAGGTTGGCCGGCTGGTGCATGGGTGCCGGTGCTACGGGCTTGACGAGTTGGAGTCGGTGCTGGCGGAACGCTCCGTGCGAGTGGCCTTCCTCACCGTGCCCGGCGACGCCGCCCAGGAGGTGGCGGACCGTCTGGTTCGTGCGGGCATCCGAGGATTGGTGAATCTCGCCCCGGTCCGGTTGCGTGTGCCGCCGGAGGTTTACGTGGAGTACCTCGACATCACCGTATCGCTGGAAAAAGTGTCGTTCTTCGCGCGGCGCGATGCGCGCGCCGCGGCCAGGAGTTCGTAGATGGTTCAACCCGACATTCAATCCATTCTGGAACAGTATCCCCAGCCCAAACGGGAGAATCTCATCCCGATTCTGCAGGCCGTGCAGGAGCGCTGCGGCTATCTGTCCCAGGAGTCCATGATCCAAATCGGCAATCGCCTGAAGCTGCCCGTCAGCAAGGTCTACGGCGTGGCCACGTTCTACAACCAGTTCCGCTTCCAGCCCAAGGGCAAGGTGCATTGCCAGGTGTGTCGCGGAACGGCCTGCCACGTGAAGGGGTCGGCCAAGGTGCTTGAGGCGCTGAAGCAGACGCTCAAGATCGAGCCGGGCCAGACCTCGCGGGACGGCATGTTCAGTCTGGAGGTCGTGGCCTGCATCGGGGCCTGCGGACTGGCGCCCGTGGTCGCGATCAACGGCGAGTTTCACGCCGGGGTGACGCCCGACAGCATCCGCAAGATCATCAAGAGCTATGCGAAGAAGGGGGGCGACAATGGCGGCAGCGAATAACCGCCCGTCCGTGGCCGAACCCCGCGCAGACGCGGTACGGCTGGGTCCGCAAGACGTTCATCATCTGCTCGGGGCGGCAGCGCCCGGGCACGTGGGCCTGGAATCCACCCTCGCCCTCCTCCGCCGCGACCGCGTGACTCGACCGACGATTTACGTTGGCGCGGGCACCTGCGGCCTGGGCGCGGGGGCCGGCAAGACGCTGGCGGCGGTTCGGACGTATCTGGCCGATCGCAAGGTGGATGCGGACGTGGTGGAGGTCGGCTGTATCGGTCTTTGCTCCGCCGAGCCGCTGCTGGACATCCAGTTGCCCGATCGACCGCGGGTCAGCTTCAAGGCCGTCACCGCCGACCCCGTACCGATCCTGCTGGATGCGGTGTTGGCCGGTTCGGTACCCGCAGAGCACGTCTTCGGTCAGTTCCGCACGGACGGGCTGCCCGCCTGGCCCGGGGTGCCGTATCTGGACGAGCACCCGTTCTTCGCCCCTCAGACGCGCTGGGTGCTGGCCAACTGCGGGCTGATCGACCCGACCTCGATCGACGAGTACATCGCGCGGGGCGGCTACCGGGCGCTGGCGAGAGTCCTGCGTGAGCAGACGCCGGCCGAGCTGTGCGACGCGGTGGAGGCGAGCGGTCTTCGAGGCCGGGGCGGCGGCGGGTTCCCGACGGGCAGGAAGTGGAAGTTCGCGCTGAACACGGGAGCGGCCCAGAAGTACGTCATCTGCAACGCGGACGAGGGCGACCCCGGGGCCTTCATGGACCGGGCGGTGATCGAGGGGGACCCCCACCGGCTGGTGGAGGGTCTGGCCATCGCCGCGTACGGCATCGGCGCGAGCAAGGCATATGTATACATCCGTGCGGAATATCCCCTGGCCATCGAGCGGCTGATTCAGGCGCTGGATCAGGCCAAGCGTTACGGCCTCCTGGGGTCGGACATCCTGGGCAGCGGGTTTTCGCTGGAGGTCCTCATCAAGCAGGGCGCCGGTGCGTTTGTCTGCGGCGAGGAGACGGCCCTGATCCACAGCATTGAGGGCCGGCGAGGCATGCCGCGCCCGCGTCCGCCGTTCCCGGCGGTGCAGGGGTTGTTCGGCAAGCCGACCGTCATCAACAACGTGGAGACCCTGGCGAACCTTCCGCTGCTGGCGACGAACGGGCCGCAGTGGTTCTCGGCCGTGGGCACGCCCACCAGCCGGGGCACGAAGGTCTTCGCCCTGTCGGGCAAGATTGCCCGAACGGGCCTGGTGGAAGTGGCGATGGGGACGAAGCTGCGGGACATCGTGTTCGCCATCGGCGGCGGCATTCCCAACGGCAAGGCGTACAAGGCGGTGCAGATCGGCGGCCCGTCCGGCGGCTGCATTCCCACCCAGCACCTGGACGTCGAGATCGACTACGAGTCGCTCAAGTCTGTCGGGGCCATGATGGGCTCCGGTGGCCTGGTCGTGATGGACGAAGACACGTGCATGGTGGACGTGGCGAAGTTCTTCATGGACTTCATCCAGCGGGAAAGCTGCGGCAAGTGCATCCCCTGCCGGGAAGGCACCAAACGGATGCTGGAGATTCTCCAGCGGATCACGCGGTCCCGGCGAATGGAGAAGGGCGCCGACGCCCTGCTCCGGTTCAAGGGCGTGATGTACATGGAGCGTCTGGCCGACGTCATCCGCGACACGAGCCTGTGCGGACTGGGCCAGACCGCCCCGAACCCCGTGCTCAGCACGCTCCGCTGGTTCCGGGACGAGTACGAGGCCCACATCTTCGAGCGGCGGTGCCCGGCCCACGTCTGCACGGAGCTTCTGCACTACCGGATTGACACGGAGGAATGCACAGGATGCACGATGTGCGCCCGGCACTGCCCGGCCGACGCCATCGTGGGCGCGGCAAAGACCCCCCATTACATCGTGGCTGAGAAGTGCATCGGCTGCGGATCGTGCGTGCAGGCATGTCGCCTGGGCGCGGTGATCGCGGAGTAGACGAGGCGAACCGTCTCGAGATCGACGAAGCGGACCATGATTACGATACACGTGAACAATCGACCCGTGGAAGCCCAGCCCGGCGAGACCGTGCTGGACGCGCTGAAGCGGGCAGGCGTAACGGTGCCCACGCTCTGTCACATGCCCGGCCTGTCGCCCACGGGGGCCTGTCGCCTCTGCGTGGTGGAGGTGGAAGGCATGAACGGATTGGTGCCTTCGTGCGCGTTTCCCGTGTCCGACGGCATGAAGGTGCGCACGCATTCCCCCCGTGCCGTACGGGCCCGCAAGACCATCGTGGAGCTGCTGCTGGCCAGCCACCCGGATGACTGCCTCTACTGCTTCCGCAACCACCAGTGCCAGCTCCAGGATCTGGCCGCGGAACTGGGCGTGCGGGAGCGGCGATACGCGGGTGAGCAGACCCGCCACCACCTGGACGTGTCCGATCCGGCCCTGATCCGTGACCCGGACAAGTGCATCCTCTGTGGCAAGTGCGTGCGATTCTGCGAGGAAGTCCAGGGCGTGGCCGCCATTGACTTCATCCAGCGCGGCAGCCGGACCATGGTCACCACCGCCTTCAACCAGGGGCTGAACGTATCGAGCTGCATCAACTGCGGCCAGTGCATCACCGTGTGCCCGACCGGCGCCCTGCGCGAACAAAGCCACATGAAGGAAGTGAGCGACGCCCTGCGCGACCCGGACCGGTTCGTGGTGATCCAGCACGCGCCGAGCGTATCGGTGACCCTGGCCGAGGAGTTCGGGATGAAGCCGGGCCGCGACGTCTGCGGCACGCTCACGGCGGCCCTGCGGCGGCTGGGCTTTGACCGGGTGTTTGACACGGCCTTCGCGGCGGACCTGACCATCATGGAAGAGGCGGCGGAGCTGGTGCATCGCATCCGCAACGGCGGCCGGTTGCCGATGATGACCAGTTGCTCGCCCGGCTGGGTCAAGTTCGTGGAGCAGTACTTTCCGGACTTCCTGCCCAACCTGTCCACCTGCAAGAGCCCGCAGCAGATGCTGGGCGCCATCATCAAGAGCTACTTCGCGCAGAAGGAAGGGATTGAGCCAAGCCGCATCTTCAGCGTGACCGTCATGCCCTGCACGGCCAAGAAGTTCGAGGCCAGCCGCCCCGAGATGTCGCTGGACGGGCTGCCGACGGTGGACGCCGTGCTGACCACCCGCGAGCTGGCGCGCATGATCCGGCTGCGCGGGCTGGACCTGGTGAACCTGGGGCCCGAAAGCGCCGACACGCCGCTGGGCGAGCGGAGCACGGCCGGGAAGCTCTTCGGCGTCAGCGGCGGCGTGATGGAGGCGGCCCTGCGGACCGCCCACCACATGCTGACCGGCCGGGAACTTCCGGAATTGAAGCTTCAGAAACTGCGCGGCCTCAAAAGCGTCAAGCAGGCCCGGGTGGAGATCGCCGGGCAGGAATACGGCGTGGCCGCGGTCAGCGGGCTGGCCAACGCGTCGGCCCTGCTGGACGAGGTCCGGGCCGGCCGGCAGGATCTGCACTTCATCGAGGTGATGACGTGTCCGGGCGGCTGCATCGCCGGCGGCGGGCAGCCCATCGGAACGAATCTCGAGGCGGTGCGGGCCCGCATGAAGGCGTTGTACCAGATTGACCGCGACGAGCCCGTTCGCACGTCGCACGGGAACCCGGGCATTCAGCGGTTGTACGCGGAGTTCCTGGGCGAGCCGCTGAGCGAGCGCAGCCACCATCTGCTGCATACGCACTACACGGTCCGGGACGTTGTGCCCTGAGGGACAAGGCGAGTGGCATGAAGCCGAAAGACAATGAACCTCTGGTCACCACCATTCGCGAGCGCTGCCGCGTGTGCTACACGTGCGTGCGCGAGTGCCCGGCCAAGGCCATTCGCATCGTCGACCGGCAGGCGGAGGTGATCCCCGACCGGTGCATCGGCTGCGGGCAGTGCGTGCGGGTGTGCAGCCAACACGCCAAGCGGGTGGCCAGCGACGTGGACCGGGTCGAGGCCGGGCTGGCGCGCGGGGTGCGGGCTGCGGCGGTGCTGGCGCCCAGTTTTCCGGCCGAGTTCACGGACGTGGAGTACGAGACGCTCGTCGGCATGGTCCGAGCGCTGGGCTTTGCCCTGGTGGGGGAGGTGTCCTTCGGGGCGGACCTGGTGGCGCACCAGTACCGCATCCTCATGAGCCAGAGTGAGAACCCGGGCAAGCCGTACATCGCCACGACCTGTCCGGCCATCGTCGGCTTCGTCGAGCGGTATCACCCGAACCTGGTGGATTCCCTGGCCCCGATCGTCTCGCCGATGATCGCCGCGGCCCGGGCGTTCCGCCGGCGCTACGGGGATGATCTGCGGGTCGTGTTCATCGGTCCCTGTATCGCCAAGAGGGGCGAGGTCGCGACCACCAATGACCGCCGTGACGTGGACGCCAGCATGACGTTCGTCGAGCTGCGTGAACTGCTGGCTCGAAAGGGAATTCGCCCGGATGCCGTCACGCCGAGTGACTTCGATCCGCCGCATGGAGCGCTGGGCGCGCTGTTGCCCGTCCGGCGCGGACTGTTGCAGGCTGCGCAGATCGACGAAGACCTGCTCCGCTGCGAAGTCGTATCCGCCGAAGGCCAGGACGAGTTCGTGCAGGCCATCCGGGAGTTCGAGTCGGGGGAGATGAACATCCGCCTGCTGGAACTGCTCTGCTGCGACGGCTGCATCATGGGGCCGGGAATCGGGCAGGACACGCCGCTCTTCCGGCGGCGGGCCCAGGTGGCCCGCTACGCCCAGTGGCGGCTGAACCGGCTGGACCTGACCGCCTGGGAACTGGACGTAGCCTCCTTCCAGGATATCGACCTGAGCCGGACGTTCACGGCGGACGACCAACGCATCCCGCCGCCATCGGAGGAAGACATCCGAGCCATCCTCGAGCGGATGGGCAAGAAAGCACGGGAGGATGAACTGAACTGCGGGGCCTGCGGCTACGAAACCTGCCGCGAGCACGCCATCGCCATCTACAAGGGGCTGGCGGAATCTGAGATGTGCCTGCCCTATACGATCGAACAGCTCCGGGCGGCCTACGACCAGCTCACGACATCGCACCGGGAGCTCGCCTCCACGCAGGAAGCCCTGATGCAGTCGGAGAAGCTGGCCAGCATGGGGCAGCTTGCCGCAGGCATCGCCCACGAGGTGAACAACCCGCTCGGCACCGTGCTGATGCTCTCCCACGTGCTGCTGGACGAGGTGCCGGCCGACAGCGAGCTGCGGGATGACCTCACCCTGATCGCCAGCGAGGCCGACCGATGCAAGAAGATCGTCGCCGGCCTGCTTCACTTCGCCCGCAAGAACAAGGTGGAGGCCCGCCAGACGAACCTTCGCGAGCTGGTGGACGGGTTCACCCGACTGCTACCGCTCCCCGCGAACGTCACCCTCCAGGTGGAACACGAAGACGGCGACGCCTCCGCCGACATCGATCGCGACCAGGTGCTCCAGGTACTGACGAACCTGGTCTCCAACGCGGTGGCGGCCATGCCGGACGGCGGCACCCTCACCCTGAGCACCCGCGGAAACGGCGACCGCGTGCATATTGCCGTGGCCGACACCGGCGTGGGCATCCCCCAGGCCAACCGCAAACGCGTGTTCGAGCCGTTCTTCACCACCAAACCGGCCGGTGAAGGAACGGGCCTGGGACTGGCCGTCATCTATGGAATCGTGAAGATGCACCAGGGAGACATCCGACTACAGAGCAACGCCGACCCGGCCGCAGGCCCGACCGGCACAACATTTACCGTCTCGCTGCCGCGGAAGCGTGACAAGGCCGGCCTGGAGACCGCCGGCGCAGCCTCCTGAGCAGGACGCCGCCCGGACCGGAACCGGACGAACGGCATTCTGCGACCGGCAACCGAAGGAAACCTGACATGGCACACAACATTCTGCTGGTGGACGACGACGTGGATTACCTGACCGCGATGCGGCTGCAACTGGAGTCGGCGGGCTATCACGTTACGGCCGTCGAGTCCGTGGCCGCGGCGCACGAAGCGTTGAAGACACTGACCCCGGATGCGGCCGTCGTGGACCTGATGATCAACGAGCCCGACGACGGGTTCATCATGTGTCACTTTCTCAAGAAGCACCATCCGTCGGTGCCGGTCATCCTGGTCACCGCCGTGACGAGTGAGACGGGTCTGGACTTCGACGCCTCCACGAAGGAGGAGCGGGCCTGGATCAAGGCCGACGTGGTGCTGGCCAAGCCGGTGCGGTTTGAGCAACTGGAACGCGAACTGAGCCGGCTGGGCGTGGAGGCATAGGCGTGGGACCCTTGCGCGTGCTGGTGGCGGACGACGAGGCGGGCATACGGCACGGCATCGCCCGGGCGCTTCGGCACTTCACGCTGCGCCTGCCCGTGGTGGAGGACGAGATCCGCTTCGAGGTGCAGGCGGTGGACAGCGGGGAAGCGGCCCTGGAGCAGATCGCCGCGGCCCCGCCCGACATCCTGTTGCTGGACCACAAGATGGGCGGCATCACCGGCATCGACGTGCTGGAGCAGTTGCGCGACAAGTCGCTGGACATGCTGGTGGTCATGATCACGGCTTTCGCCACCATCGAGACCGCGGTGCGGGCGACCAAGTGCGGCGCGTTTGACTTCATCGCCAAGCCCTTCACGCCGGAGGAGCTGAAGGAGACGCTGCGAAAGACCGCGTCACACCTGCTCGCCCAGCGCCAGGCCCGCAAACTGGCCGAGGAGAAGCGCCGGGTGCGGTTCGACTTCATCCGCGTGCTGGGACACGAGCTCAAGGCGCCCCTGGGCGCGATCGAGAACTACCTGTACCTGATCAAGGCCCATCAGGCGGGGCCGGATGTCGCCGCCTATGACGAGTTCGTCGACCGCTGCATGGCCCGCGCCGAAGGCATGCGCAAACTCATCGCCGACCTGCTGGATCTGACCCGCATCGAGTCCGGCCAGAAGCAGCGCGACCTCGCTGAGGTGCATCTGGGAGACATTGCCCGGGGCTGCGTGGAAGCGATGCAGCCCGCCGCCGCCCAGCGCAACATCAGTGTGCATCTGGAATCCGAGGGCGAATTGCTGCTGACGGGCGACCGCGGAGAGCTGGAGATCATCCTGAACAACCTGGTCTCCAACGCCGTCAAGTACAACCGCGACGGCGGCAGCGTACACGTCCGGCTCCAGGGAGAGCCTGACCGGATTCTCATCGAGGTCGCCGACACCGGCATCGGCCTGGCCCCGGAAGACGCGGCACGGCTCTTCCACGATTTCGTCCGCATCCGGAACGAGGCCACCCGACACGTCCTCGGCAGCGGCCTGGGCCTCTCCATCGTCAGGAAGATCGCCCAGCTCTACGACGGCACGGTCGGCGTCGAAAGCCAACCGGACGCGGGCAGCACCTTCCGCGTCAGTCTGTCCCGATCGAAACCTTCACGTTGAGACGACCTCCGGCCAGTCGCCGGAGAAGACCTCGATGGCCGGGCCGGTCATGTACAGATGCCCGTCGGCGCCCCAGTCGATGTCGAGGCAGCCGCCCGGCATCCGGACGGTGACCGCGCGATCCAGTCGGCCCGTCAGCACGCCGGCCACGCAGACCGAACATGCGCCGGTGCCGCAGGCCCGGGTCGGGCCGCTGCCCCGCTCCCAGTGAACCACCCGCGCCTCGTGCGGCGAGATCACCTGCACGAAGTGCGCGTTGATCCGGTCCGGAAACGCCGGGTGCCGTTCCAGACACGGGCCCATCCGATGCAAATCCACCGTTTCCAGGTCGTCGACGAAGATCACCACGTGCGCGCTGCCCGTGGAGACGCACGTCACGCGAAGCGACTGCCCCTCCACGTCCAACGGGGCGTCTATCACCCGGTCAGCGGGCAGCGTCGTGGGGATCGCAGCAGGGTCCAATGCCGGGACACCCACATCGGCACAGACCTGACCGGCCAGCGGCCCCTCGATACACACCACTGCCGCGAGGATTCCGGCGTCCGTCTCCACGAGGATCGGCTCGCTGACCTGGCCGGCCCCGGCCACGTGCTGAAGCAGTCCACGCGATGCGGATTCGACCACCGACTTGTCGGGACGGTCGGGCCGGGGCGCCAGGCCGTGGTCGTGGGCGTATTTCACCACGCACCGCAGCCCGTTGCCGCACATGCGCCCGCGCGATCCGTCGGCGTTGTACATCTCCATGCGGACGTGCGCGCCATCCGACGGCGCGATCAGGATGAGCCCGTCGCTGCCCACGCCGGTGTGCCGGTCCGCCATTCGCCGGGCCTGCGTGGGGGCGTCCGGCACCGTCTCCACGAACGCGTTGACGTAGATGTAGTCGTTGCCCGCCCCGTGCATTTTGGTGAAGCGCATGGGTGCATTCTACCGCGCCGGGAATGAGAGGACCGCCAAAACAAACCCGGCCGGGATGACCGGCCGGGCTGCTCTCTTGCACTCTCTCTCCCAGTGCCTGGGTGGTTCGCGTGAAATCAGGCCTGAATGTCCAGGCTGTGGCCCGGGCTCGGCCCGGCGGAGTCGTCAGACTCCGTGCCGCCTGCCTGGTCTTGCGTCTCCTCTTCCGAAAGCTGTCGGCCCATGCCGCCGGAGCCCTCGGAATCGCTGTAGACCTGCGTGCCGTCGTCGCTGGTATCGACGGATTCCGCCGATTCCTCCACCGCCCGTGTCTGCCGAACGGCGCCGGAGACTTCCCCCGCCCGCTCCGCGTCGCGCACCCGAGCGACTTCTCGAGCCTGGTAGCCGGCGCCCAGCGCCGATCCGGCAATGTCCGATGGTATTCCCGACATGGGACGACGCCTCGCTTCATCTTCCCCGCCGGGGCAGAAGGGACTCCGCCTCCGTTACCATCGGCAAACACGGAGATTCCGCGCCAATCGAATCAGGGACGAGATGCATAGCGGCCACGGGGCCGCGTCCAGGAACCCTGCGGGGACCCGTGCTGCCGGTGGCGTCAGAAGGACTCAGTGAACCAACTCGCGCTTTGCAACTTGCAGTTGTGCTTTAAGGCGATTCATGATGGACGAGTGCATCTGGCTGACGCGGCTTTCGGACAGGTCGAGCGTGGCCCCGATTTCCTTCATGGTCATTTCCTCGTAGTAGTACAGGACCATGATGAGCCGTTCGGCACGGTTGAGTCCTCGGGTGACCAGGTCGCGCAGGTCGCGTTGCTGGATTTCGTGGATGGGGTCGCGTCCGCGGCGATCCTCCAGCACGTCGATCTCGCAGACATCCTTGCTGGAGTCGGTTTCGTAGAACTTGCGCGACAACGAAACCAGGCTGACGGCCGTGGCGTCGCGAAGCAGCTTGTCCAGTTCGCTGCGGGGCAGTTGCAGGCGTTCGGCCACCTCTTGGTCGGACGGGAGCCGGCCGAGCTCGGTTTCGAGCGCACGGGTGACCTTTTCGAGCTTGTGGGCCCGGCTCCGCACGAGCCGCGGCACCCAGTCCATCATCCGAAGCTCGTCGAGGATGGCTCCCCGGATCCGCGGCGTGCAATAGGTCTCGAACTTGACCCCGCGGTCCATGTCGTAGGAGTCGATGGCGTCCACCAGTCCGAAAATGCCGGCCGACACCAGATCGTCCGCGTCCACCTCGTCGGGGAGCTTGGCTCCGATGCGGTCGGCATTGTACTTGACGACGGGCAGGTAGACCTCCATGAGGCGGTTGCGCAGTGTGCGATCGCCCGTCCGTTTGTATTCCTTCCACCACCGGTCGACGTCGGGATGGGCCGTGGCTTTGCGGGTGCGCATGGCACATTCTCCTGACAGCCTGCAGATGTACCGGCGCGGAGCAGACAGGGCTTCCCTGCCCAAACGAGGCTTCGCGGGGCGGCTGGGGTCCGCGTCCGTCGATGCCTACGTCCCCATTGGAGTCGTTCGGGCCTCGGTCGGACTACTTGTGGGCTTGGCGTTGCCGATGGGCTCCGCCGTGATTTCCACCGCGGAGTCGGTCGCTTCCTCGGCCTCCGGGACCACCTCCTGGTACCGTCGTCGGGCGTAGTCATCGATCACGTACTGAGCGACGGCGCCCAGCGACAACCCGACCACGGAAAACAGAACCAGGGCCCAGAGTGCCCGGGACAGGATGATCGCCGCCGGGTTGCCGACCCAAAGGCCGGCCAGCACGCTGACGGCAAAGGCCAGCATGCCCAGAATGCCACCGGTGTATCGCGCGACCATCCTGGCACCCTCCCGGTCCCCAAGGAGACCGGGCACAGAGAATCAGCTGGACGTGGGAAGGAATCGTTGGGCGCCAGCACTCGCAAACCACCGCGCCACGTGCGAGTGCACCCCCCGCTTCTCAGGAAGGGTCACAACGGCTCCGTCCTCATGAGTCGTCCCTCTGACGACCGGTCCCGGCATCCGTGCCGGAACCTCGCGATCCGAAACCCGGCGGCGCCTACGGAACGAACAGGCCCACGACGCGGCGGAAACACCCGCCTTCGGCCACGGGCCGCGTCGTCCGTTTCGCCATGCGCACCGCCACGGCTCCCAGACACGCACTGGCCGGACAACGCGGATACCGCAACACAAACGGACACCGCGTCCGAACGGCCATCTCCACATGCGTATCTTGCAGCAGATACCCTCCGTCTGCAATAGGGTATTTCAGGAACTTTTCCGCCACCTGGGCGATCCGCTGAAACGTCTCCCGGGCTTCCGCCCGGCTGGACGCCAGATTGACCAGCAGGTGGATTCGGGCCCGGCACTGCTCTCGCCACAACCGCTTGATGGTGGCATAGGCATCGGCCACCGCCGTGGGCTCCGGCGTGGTCACCAGCAGCACCGCGTCCACGGCCATGGCGAATGCCAGCACGTTGCGGGACAGGCCGGCCCCGCAATCCGCCAGGACCACGTCACTGCCCGCCTCCAGGTCGGCCATCTGGCCGATCAACTGGCGGCACTGGGACGCAGACAGATCCATCGACCGCTGGCCGCCGGAGAGTCCGGGCACAAACCGAAAGCCGCCCGGGGCGTCGACCGCGATGTCCTCCATGCCGCGGTGCCCGGAAAGCACGTGCGACAGATTGTGCGTGCAGCGCAGCCCCAGGAGCACGTCGTCGTTGGCCAGGCCGATGTCCGAGTCGACGAGCGTGACCCGCAGCCCGCGCCCGGCGAGGCAGGCCGCCAGGTTCACCGCGATGTTGCTCTTGCCCACGCCCCCTTTGCCGCTGGTGACGGCGATGGACCGCGCCGCGCCGCCGACGTCGGCCGTCTGCACCAGCCGGCGCAGCCGGGTGGCCTGGTCGGCACGCCTCGGTGGGGTCCCATCCACGAACATATCCATCGTCCGCATCACGACCGGGCCGCGTCAGACGGCGGCCAGCCGCGATCCCTTCACAATGAGGTGGGCCAGCGTCCGGCTCCGTCCCACCTGGATGTCATCCGGCACGTCCTGCCCGGTGGTGACGTACGATAGCCGGGCCTCCGCCCGGGACAGGCAGGTGAGGATCGATCCGAACCCGATCGCCTCGTCGAGCTTCGTGAAAATCACGCGGTTGACCCCGAGAAGCCGGAACCGCTCCAGCGTGTCCAGCAACACACCCTGCGAGCACGTACTGGCCAGCACCAGATGCACCTCGTGGGGCCGCGCCTCATCGAGAAACGCCCGGAGGTCCTGGAGTCGTGCGGTGTCGGCCGGACTGCGCCCGGCCGTATCGATCAGCACCAGATCGCAGTTTCGCATGCGATGAACGGCCTTGCCGAGTTCCGCGGGCGTGCCCACCACCTCCAGGGGCACGCCGATAATGTCCGCGAACGTGCGCAACTGCTCCACCGCGGCAATACGATACGTGTCTATGGTGATCAGGCCGACCTTGCGGCCCTCGCGCATGCTGAAGTTTGCCGCCAGCTTGGCGATGGTCGTGGTCTTGCCGACGCCCGTGGGGCCGACCAGCGCGATGACGGCGGGCGAGCGGGACGAATCCAGTTGAATGGGACCGGCCACCGGCAGCATGGACTCGACGTACCGGGCCAGGCGGTCGTACACGGCGGCGCGGCTGTGCACATTGTCTCCCAGCTCGTGACGAACGCGCTCGACCAGGCGTCCGGCAATGTCCTCACCCACCTGGCGCTGAATCAACTCGACAAACGTGTCCGCGAGGACCTCGGGGAGAGAGCCGGCGTCCGCCTGGCGCGCCCGGGACGCCAGACGATGGACAAGCGCCTTGAGGCTGGACAACTCCTCCAGCAGCCGCGGCGCCGTCTGTTCCAGTGACACCATTGCGGCAGTGGTCATGGGTTCGGCCGTCTCCTTCGGACCTGCAGCCTGCCGCCCCGACTCGGGTGGCACTCTAGCCGGGCGCACGGCCTTGTGCAAGTCCAAAGTGGAGGAGCCGGGTGCGGCGGTGATCTCCACCAGCGGCTCGGCGCCGAACCCGAGCAGGCCGCCGGTGCGCACGCTGCGCGTGTGCAGAATCACCGCGTCGCGGCCGAATCGGCGTTTCACCTGATCGAGGGCTTCCGCCATCGTCCGGGCCTGAAAAGTCCTAAGATCCCTCATGGACTACGACCATTCCGTGTGATTCGAGTTGGACACCGCGAACGATTTCGTTGTACGACAAGACGGACACCAGGGGCAGGGTCGGCTCGATCAGCCGGCGCACCCAGACCCGGATCTGGGGTGAACACAGTATCAGCGGCGTCTGTCCCTGGCACGCGGGCAGCGCCTGCTCCACCGCCTGCCGCGCGGCGTCGACGATGCGGGCCTGCGTGGCGGGCGGAATCGTGATGAGGGTGCCGCGGTCGGTGCGGTCCAGCCCCGCGTTGATCATGTGCTCCAGTTGCGGATCGAGAGTGACGCAGTGGAGCTTCCCGTCCGCCGCCCGATGCATCTGGCAGAGGGTCCGCGCCAGCGAGTTCCGCACGTACTCCGTCAGCACCTCCACGTCCCGCGTGCGGCCCACCCAATCACCCAGGGTCTCCAGAATGGTCTCCAGGTCGCGGACGGGCACCCGTTCCCGGAGCAGGGCCTGGAGCACGTTCTGAATCTCACCGGGTTTCACCACGGCGGGCACCAGCTCTTCCAGCAGTTTCGGCGACCGCTCGCGAAGCGTGTCCAGCAGCCGGTTGACCTCCTGGCGCGTCAGCAGCTCGTCGGCGTGCTGCCGGATGATCTCGGTCAGGTGGGTGGCCAGAACGGCCGTGGGCTCGACGACGGTGTAGTTGCGGTGCTCTGCGTCGTGCCGCTGCCCGTCGGTGATCCAGAGGGCAGGCAGGCCGAAGGCCGGCTCGCGGGCCTCCACGCCCCCGATCTTCTGCGTCACCGTGCCGGAGTCGATGGCGAGCAGGTGCCCGGGCATCAGGTCGCCCGGGGCCACGTCCATCCCCTTAAGCTTGATGCGGTATTCGTTGGGCTGAAGCTGCACGTTGTCCCGAATGCGGATGGGCGGCACGACGATCCCCATCTCCTGCGCGACCTGGCGGCGCAGGTTCGTAATGCGGTCCAGCAGGTCGCCGCCCTGCTTCCGGTCCACCAGCCCGATCAGCCCATAGCCGATCTCCAACTCCATGGGGTCGACGTTGAGATACTTCTCAATCCGCTCCTGGGCGGGCGCCGCCGTTCGCTTGCGCGTGACCTCGGCCGCGACGGCCGCCACCTTGGACCGGCGCAGGAACCAGGCGATGGACGCGCATCCGAAACCCAGCCCCGCCAGCGGCGCCTTGGGCATCGGCGTGGCGATCAGCAGAAACAGGAACCCGGCGGTCAGCGCCAGGGCCACCGGGTGCGACGTGAGCTGACCCAGCAGCTCGTCGCCCAGATTGGTCTTGGAGGCCGATCGGGTCACCAGCATGGCCGCCGCCACCGACACGAGCAGGGCCGGGATCTGGGACGAAAGCCCGTCTCCGATGGTCAGCTTGGTGAACGTGGCCAGCGTGTCCATGAAGGACAGGTTCAGCTCCACGAGGCCGACATAGATGCCGCCCAGGATGTTCACCACCGTGATGATCAGTCCGGCGACGGCGTCGCCGCGGACGAACTTGCTCGCCCCGTCCATGGCCCCGTAGAAGTCGGATTCCCGGGTGATCTCCTCCCGGCGGGCCTTTGCCTCCGACTCCGAGATGATGCCCGCGTTCAGGTCGGCGTCGATGGCCATCTGCTTGCCGGGCATGCCGTCCAGGGTGAAGCGGGCGGCCACTTCCGCGATGCGCGTGGCGCCTTTCGTAATCACGACGAACTGGATGATGATGATGATTGCGAAGAGGATCACGCCGATCATCAACTGCCCGCCGGCCACGAAGTCGCCGAACGTCTCAATCACCTTGCCCGCGGCGGCGGTGCCCTGGGTGGCGTTGGAGAGAATGAGCCGCGTCGTGGCGATATTGAGCACGAGTCGGAACAGCGTCGCCCCCAGCAGCATGGAGGGGAACGAGGAGAACTCCAGGGGGCTGGCGATGTACATGACCGTCATCAGGATGATGGCCGCCACGGTGATGTTGGTGGACAGCAGGATGTCCATCAGCCACGGCGGAAGCGGGACCAGAATCACCAGCAGGAGGGCCATGGCCGCCATGGGCAGCAACGCGCTGCGATGCGATACCGCCAATCGCAGCAAACGCAGTGGATTGGACCGAGCCATTGCCATGCCTTAATCGTCCGTGCCCTGCCCCGTACCCCGCTTCTGCGCGGTTCCGGGGTACGGCCACACATCCGCCGTCAGGCCGCGGAGACCGCCCGTGGCCCCAGCCCCTTTCCCGTCACCTCGTACACGTACGCCAGGATCTCCGCGATTGCCTGGTAGAACCGCTCCGGAATTTCCTGCCCCACGCGAACCACGTCATACATGGCGCGGGCGAGGGCCCGCCGCTCCACCATGGGAACGCCCGCGGCCGCCGCCAGTTGCCGGATGCGAAGGGCGGCATAGTCCGCCCCCTTGGCGACCACCACCGGCGCATTCATCCGTTCGGCGTCGTACTCCAGCGCAATGGCCAGGTGCTCCGGGTTGGTCACGACCACGTCCGCCTTCGCCACGGCGGCGCGCAGCCGCTGCATGGCCAGCTCCATCTGCACCCGACGGCGGCGCTGCTTGATTTTGGGGTCGCCGTCCATGTTCTTCAGTTCGTCCTTGACCTCCTGTTTGGTCATCTTGAGGTCTCTTTCGTGCCGGTAGCGCTGGTAGGCGTAGTCGAACAGGGCCAGGATCAGCATGACCAGCGTCAGGCGCAAACCGAGGTGAAACAGCAGGTCCGCCAGCCGCACGTACAGCGCGATGCAGCCCATCTGCATGGCGTGGACGATTTCCGCAGAATGGCCGGCGATGGTCAGCCAGGCCACGCCTCCCACCGCGATCAGCTTGGCGATGTTCAGGACCAGGTCCACGATCTTCTTCATCGAGAAGAGGCTCTTGAGCCCGGACAGCGGGTTCAGGTGCGTCAGATCGGGCTTGAGCTTCTTGCCGGTGATCAGCCAGCCGACCTGGGCATACAGGATCGCCAGCGCCGCCACCACCAACGCGAGCAGGAACGGCCAGATCGCCTTGCCCGCTTCCAGCGCGACCCCCGCAGCGAATGAAGGAAGCGCGTCGCTCGAGAGCAGCCGGTCACCGTCCAGACCGGCCCGCACCACCCGGAGCAGCATTCCCCAGATGCGCTCGCCCATCAACTGCAGCATGACCAGCCCCGTCAGCAGCAACACCGTCGCCGACAGGTCACGGCTCCTGGGAATCCGCCCCTCCCGACGGGCCTGCGAGCGCCGTCGCGGGGTGGGGGCTTCCGTTCTGTCACCGGCATCGTCCGGCATGCGCAATCAACTCACGGCAAGGAAAAAGCGTTCCGAATGATCACGAACGTGTCGTACGTATGGTCCGCCATCAGGGACCCGGAGGCCCCCAGCGACACCGCGGCGACACCCATCACCAGCAACACACGCACCATGAACCCCACGGACAGGATGTTCAACTGGGGCATCGTCTTCGAGAGAAAACCCATGGCCAACGTGGCCATGAGCAGGGCGATCAGACACGGACCGGCCAGCCGCATGGCCGTCAGGTACGAACTGCGCAGCAGGTCCAGCAACAGGCCCAGGTGGCCTTCGCCGGCCGTGAAGGACATCAGCGGCACGACCTGAAACGAGTCGAGCAGGCTGCGGACCATGGCCCGGTGCCCGCCCGCCAGGAGAAACACGAAGAACAGCACCAGGTAGTAGATCTGTCCCAGGGCGGTCGTCTGGTCGTTGCTCAGCGGATCGTACGACTGGGCCAGCGAAAGCCCGCCCTGCTGCCCCATCACCATGCCGGCCAGCCGGGCCGTGTTGAACAGCAGTTGCAGGCCGAGCCCCATGAGCACCCCGATCATCAGCTCGCCGGCCAGCCCCGGCAGCGCCGCCTGGAGAGTCAGGTTTGCCGGAATGGTCGGCAGCAGCGCGGGAAACAGCACCAGCGCCATGGCCGCCGCGAACAGCGCGCGCAGCCGCCGCGGAATCTGGTCGCTGCTGAGCATGGGGGCCGCCAGCACCAGCCCGCTCAGGCGGGTCAGCACCAGGACGTAGCCCGGCAGCAGCATCGGAATGGTCAGCGAGGACCACGGCATGAGGGGCCGGTCACCTCCGAACGTACCGCTTCGTCGTCACAATTTGGGCAGCGTGCCGAACATCTGCTGGGCGTAATCCACCATTCGGACGGCGATCCAGGGAATGAAGTACGACGCCGCCAGCACCATCGTCACAATCTTCGGCACGAAGGTCAGCGTCTGTTCCTGCAATTGCGTCACGGATTGGATCAGCGAAAGAATGAGACCCACCAGCATGCCGGCGAGAAGCACCGGCGCCGAGGTCTTGATGGCCAGAAAAAACGCCCCCCGCCCCATGTCCAGTGCCACGCCCATGTCCATCGTCGGTCTACTCCGTCAAAACGACCCGCCGCACCACTCCCGTCAGGCGAAACTCATCAGCAGCGTCTGGGTCACCAGGTGCCATCCGTCCGCCAGCACGAAAAGCAGAAGCTTGAACGGCAGCGACACCAGCACCGGCGGCAGCATCATCATGCCCATCGAGATCAGGATGGACGCAATCACCATGTCGATCACCAGGAACGGCAGGTAGATGCGAAACCCCATCACGAACGCCACCTTCAGCTCGCTGAGCACGAAGGCCGGAATCAGCACCGTGGAACTCACCTCGTCCAGCGTCACCTTCTCATCCAGCGGGATGGGACGGCCGCGCTGATACTCCAGAAACAGATAGACGTCCTCGTAGTTCTCCGCGGACTCGATCTGCCGGTACATGAAGACGCGCAGGTGGCCCATGGCCCGGCCGAGGGCCGCCTCCTGCGATATCTCGTTGTTCAGATACGGCGTCAGGGCGTCCGCGTGGATCCCCTGGAGCGTGGGGCCCATGATCAGCACCGTCATGAAGAGCGCCAGGCCCAGCATCACCTGGCTCGGCGGCAACTGCGCCGTTCCCATGGCCTGACGCAGCAGCGCCAGCACGATCAGAATGCGGGTGAAGCTCGTCGTCAGGATCAGCACGGACGGGACGAGCGTCAGGACGGTCAGCAGAACCAGAATCTGGAGCGTGGCGCTGACGCCCTCCGCATCGCGCGCGGTCGGCAGAATCTGCCGGGCGTCCGGAATCCCCAGCGGATTGTCAATCGGCGCCCGCGCCTGGGCCGGGGCCGGAAGGCACACCGACAACAGGATCAGGGCGGCCAGCAGACACCGGCACCCGGTTCGCGAGCATCCGTGCTCCATACGCACGCGCGACTCCTTCGCGCTTCGATCGTTCATACCTTTACCCGGCCGGCGGATCCTGCAGGGTGCGCAGACGCCCCAGCAGGTTGCGCAACTGGCCCATCGTGTCCTGCAACTGCTCCCGGTTGGCCGGTCCGGCCGGCGCGGCCGCCGCCTCCACCTCCGCGTACTCGGCCGCTTCGTGGCTGAGCAATTCGTCGAACCGGTTCATCCGCCCCGCCGGACGTGGCTCCATCGCCTGCGTCCGCAGGTGGAACGATTCATCGGGGTCCTGAATGTGCCCCAGGTTCGTCAGGTGGTCGGCGGTGATCCCGACCAGTACATAGCGACGGCCGACCTCCAGCAGGGCCACGCTCTGTTTCGGGGAGATGGCCGTCCGGGCCACCACCCGCAACGGTCCCGACGGCGTCTTTCGCACGCTCGGCACGTATCGCCGCAGAAGCCAGAGCAGGCCGAAGATGACGCCCAGCACCACGGAAAGAGCCACGATCCCGTGCCGATACCACGGCACGTGTCGCGTGCTCAGAGGAAGGGGCCGGTCGGCTTCGGCCGAGGCGCCCTCCGGCGTCCTGCGCGGCGGCAGGGCGATTGCGCTGTCCGGCGCGTTGGCCGAAGCCGACTCGCTCCCCGCCGCCTCGTCCGCAGCGACCGCATCCGAGGCGGTCTCGCCCGTACCGTCCTCGTCCGACGGGGGAGGATTCGGATCCGCCGGTTCCACCCGGGCCAGCACGACCCGTGCGGAAGACGGCGTCGTGGTTTCCACGTCTCGACGCTCCGCCGCCGAGGCCGCGACCGCGCTCCACGCCAGGGCGCCGAGCAAAGCGCCGGCCCATCGAACCTCCATGTTCCTTCGTTCCCTGCGCATCGCGCTATCCACCGCGACGAAGTTGTGCTGACGCTAATACGCGATTCGTTCGTTCTCGTCCGCGATGATCTCACTGACGCGGACGCAGAAGTTGTCATTGAGCACCAGGACCTCGCCGCGGGCGACCAGCCGATCGTTCACAAACACGTCCACCGGATCGCCGGCCAGCTTGTCGAGCTCCACGACGCTCCCTTCCCCCAGCCGCAGGACGTCCTCCACGTACATCCGGGTCCGCCCCAGTTCGATCCGCACACGCAGGCGAACATCGTTGAGCAGGTCAATGCTCTGCAACGCGGTCGTCGCGCCGCCGTCATCCGAGCCGAAATCCGGCAATTCGACGCTCTGGAGCGAAACGTCGGACTCGGCGGCCCCGGCACTTCGTTCCTCCGCGATGGCAGCGGCCATCGCCGCCGCCGCCGCGTCAAATGGACGGCCTTCGGAGTCCACACGAGTCTCCGCTGCGGGGGCCGCGGGCGCACCTTCGGTGGCGGCCTGGAGGGCGGCGTCAATGTCCGCCTGGCTCAATCCTCCCTCGCCGGCCGGAGCCGAATCCCCCGCCGGATCGGCCATCCCAGCCGCTTCCAGCAGGGCATCGATCTCCGACTGATTGATGTCGGATGCGTCCTGGGATTTGTCCGTACCCGGATCAGCCATGCTCTGGGGTCCACCTGAATACGTGCTTATCGGCCCGCTCCGGGGCGGGTCCGCAACGAAAGATCAGCCGGAAGACTGCAGGAGACTGGGAATCAGAAGATCCACGATGATCTTGTCATCGCCCAGCACTTTATCCAGTTCGAATTTAATCTGCCGGCGGATCGTCTCCAGCCCGGGCTCCTGCAGGAATTTGGGGTCGGCGCTGCGGATGACCGTGGTCACCCGGTCGCTGATGGTGGACTTCCGCAGTTCCAGCAGCTTCTTGAACCGTTCCTCGTGCTGCCGATCGATGGTGGCGGCCACCTCGACGTGGTACAGGAGTAGTTTTCCGGTGAGCTTGTTGAAGGCATCCAGCTTGCAGACGGGGTGTTCCACGGGCAGGGCGTTCTCGCTCTGCCCGTCGATCACGATGCCCTCGCCGGGCGCCTGCGCTTCGGTCGCGGCGGGATCGCTGCCCAGTGTCTTCATCGCAATGAAGATGCCCACGCCCTCGGCCAGCATCAGACCGGCCACGACCGCATAGGGAATCAGCTTGGCTCGTCGGCTGGGAGGGCCGACGCCGGCATCAATCTCCTGTTCCGCCATGATGACTACTCCCGTTGTTCGCCGGTGTAAAGCCGGCCCCCGTATTCCTGAACCAGCGCCTCGGTCACCACCATTTCGACCCGGCGATTGGCCGCCAGGGTCTCCTCGTCGTATGCCTGGGCTTCCAGCGGCGCCGCGTCCCCCGCGGCAATGAGGCGGAGCCGCTCCGACCGGACGCCGTGCATCTCAAGGGCGTCGCCCACCGCACGGGCCCGGGCGTAGGACAGGGCCCAGGGGTCTCCGTAAATGGAGTCGGGCGGCAGGGGCTCGCGCGTGGCGTGGCCGGTGATCTCGATGATCGTGTTGTAGCCTTCAATCTTTGCCGCCAGTTGGGCGATCTGGGCCTCCGCACCGGGCTTGAGCACGGCGCTGAACCGGTCGAACGAGATGCGGCCGCCGATTTCGATGTGCGTGCCCTCCCGGATGTTGGTCACGCGCACCTGCTTGGCCCGAATGCTGATCTCGTCGGAGTCGCCCTGGTTCTTGCGATACTGCGGCAGGATGATCTGCACCAGTTGCTGAATCAGGCTGTTCTTGACCGGCGTGCTCGTGGGAAGCTGTCCCAGAGAGCTGTCGTATCCGAAGGCCGCCCGGATGGACTCCAGCACCTGCAGAAAGCGATCCTCCTTCTTGATCTCGCTCATGGACACGATAATGACAAAGAAGCAGAGCAGCAGCGACATCATGTCGCCGTAGGTGACCAGCCAGTCGGGCGCCCCCTCCGGTCCTTTTTTCTTCTTCCTTGCCACGGCTCGATGCCCCGGGTCCGATCAGGCGGCCCGCCGTTCGGACGCCTCGTCTTCCTTCTTCCGCTTGTTGTGCGGGATGAACGTGGTCAATCGCTGTTCAACCACCCGCGGGTTGTCGCCCGCCTGAATCGCCATGACCCCCCGGATGACGATCGTCTTGAGCAGCAGCTCCTCCTGGCTGCGCCGGCCCAGTTTGTCCGCCATGGGCAGCACGATCATGTTGGCGGCCATGGCCCCGTAGAGCGTGGTCAGCAGGGCGGTGGCCATGCCGCTGCCGATCTTCGACGGGTCTTCCATGCTGCCGAGCATGAGAATCAGTCCGATGAGGGTCCCGATCATGCCGAACGCCGGCAGATACTTGCCGGCGGCGTCCAGAATGGCCTTGCCCGTCTCATGCCGATCGGCGATGGCCTCCAGCTCGCTCGTCATGATCTGCTCGATGAGTTCCGGATCCGTACCGTCGACCGCCATCTGTATGCCGGACACGATGAAATTGTCGTCGATGTCCTTGGTCATGTTCTCCAGGGAGAGAATGCCGTCCCGGCGAGCCACTTCGGCGTAGCCCACCAGTTCCCGGATCAGGTCCGCCGGATCGCGCGCCTTCGTGAGAAACGCCTTCTTCACCACGCCGAGCGTGCTCAGCACGTTGGCCAGTGGAAAGCTGATCAGCACCGAAGCCAGCCCCCCGCCCCCGACGATCGCCATCGACGGCGCGTCCACGAACGCCCCGCCCTCCCCGCCGGAGGCAATGGCCCAGCCCACGAGGCCCATGCCCCCGACCAGCCCGATAATGGTTGCGATGTCCATGCTCTATCGCTTTCCTGCGAACTCGCGCAGCAGCGCTTCCTATCGATATCGACGGCCCCGAAGTCCCGTATTAGGCAACTCCGGATTCAGATCACGCGAAACCCTCGAATCTGCCGGGCGTATTCCACGGCCCGGTCCACCACGTCCTCCAGCGATTCGAGCACCATCAGACGGTCGCCGCTGACCAGCGTGATCAGCGTGTCCGGGGTCCGCTCGATGAACTTGATCAGCTCCGCGTTCACCACCACCGGCTGCTTGTTCAGGCGCGTCAGTAGTATCATGGACCCGTTCTCACGCCGGTGGACGACCGGCGACAGGGTTCCGCGCGGTCCGAGCGACCGCGTCTCCCGCAACATTACCGGACCAGCATCAGAAGCTCCTGCAGCATGTCGTCCGCCGATCGCACCACGCGGCTGGCCGCGGAGAACCCTGTCGCCGCCGTCACCAGTCCGATAAACTCCCGGGCCAGCTCCACGTTGCTCAACTCCAGAGATCCGGACTCGATGCTGCCGGCGCCCAGTGCGTTCGGCGCCGTAACCATCGGTTCCCCCGAGTTCGCACCGGGCACAAACGTGTTCTGACTGAGCGCCACCAGCCCTTCCGGGTTCGAGAACGTCGCCACCGCGAACTGCCCGAACACCCGTGTCTGGGCGTTGCTGAACGTGCCGGTGATGACGCCGTCCTCATCAATGGAGTAGTCAATCAGCTCGCCCGCCGGGTAGCCGTCCTGCCGGCTCATGACCAGTGTCGGCTGCGACGTACCCCGGGCCAGACCGGTCAGAGCCGTGAAGTCCAGATTGATCTGCAATGGACTGACGGCCCCGGTGCCCGCCCGATCGATCCGGAGGGTCGTCCCGGTCGCGGACACGTACTGGCCGTTCTGGTCAAACGTGATCGTGCCGCTGCCCAGCACCGCGGAGGCGTCGCTGTCGTTCGGGGATTCCGCGTAGAAGCGCCAGGTGGTGCCCGTGCTGTCCTGCGATTCCATGACCGCCCGGATGCGCACTTCCACCGGGTTGCCCAGCGAGTCGTACACGATCATGCCCGTGCTCACACCCTGCCCGGTCCCGGGCGTGTTCGCGAAGCTGAACGGCAGCACGCCGGACGTGCTGTTACGGATGTCCGACGCGTCCAGTGTGATCGCGTTGGGCTCGCCCAGGTTCGACGTGATGACCAGGCTGCCCGCGGCCGGTTCCGGACCCCCGGCGATCGTCACTCCGGGCGAGCCGCCCGTCGCCGGATCGGTGTCGATGGCCAGGGCGTCCTCCAGGAACGCGGCGAAATCGCCCAGGGTCGTGCCGTCGGTGCCCACCACGAACTGGGCCTCCGGCAGATCAATCTGGCCCTTTTGCGCTCCGCGAATGGTGATGACGTCACCCGTGGCAAACAAGGGGCTGTCGTCGTCATCCACCAGGGCGGTCAGGGCGGTGGCGGCGGTGGCGGGCGTCCCGCCGGCAACCATCAGGGGATCGGAGATGCTCACCGCCCCCGAGCCGGCCAGCGTGGCATTGGCGTCCAGGTTGCCGTCGAGCACCACTTCGCGGGTGGCCACCGCCTCCCGAACCATTCCCAGCGGAATGATCAGGTCGGAGAGCACGCCGGGGATGATGTCGCCGCCGGCATCCGCCGCGAACCCCTGCACGCGGGATCCGTTGGCCGTCACAAGCGTGTGTGTTTCGTCCAGCCGGAAGGAGCCGTCGCGCGTGAACACGCGGTCCTCATTCGGGGCGTCCAGGATGAAGAACCCGCGCCCGTCGATGGCGAGGTCCGATTTCACCCCGGTGTCCTGAATGTTGCCCTGGTTGAAGCTCCGCTGGATGCTGGCCACGGTGGAGCCGTAGCCGGTCTGCATGGGGTTGGTGCCGCCGCTCGTGTCGCTCGGCGCGGTGCCGCCCCGTATCGTCTGGTAGTAGAGGGTCTCGAAGAGCGTGCGTTGGTTCTTGAACGCCGTGGTGTTCACGTTGGCGACGTTGTCGCCGATCGTGTCCATCATGGCCTGATTGCTCTTGATCCCGGTGAAGCCGGTCAGCATGGCCTGCGTCAATCCCATGTCAGCAACTCCTTCAGGGCCTGCAGAGGCTTCCACGTGGCGCCGGTCACGGCGTCGGCGCGTTGGACGGCGGTCACATCGCTGAATCGAATGGAATCACCCGAGTCCAGTTCCAGGACCAGCTCCCCGCTACTGGTCTGAACGGACGTCACCACGCCTTCCACGTTCCGGACGTCACTGGGGTCGCGCATGTCCGTACCCTGGACGAACAACCCGATCAGGTCGTTCGTCACCTGGTCCGCGTCCGCCACGTTCACCACGTCCGCCAGGTTCAACTCCCGGCCCGAATCCAGTTGCACGAAGACCCGGCCGTCCGCCTCGAACCGGACCGATACGACCTTCCCGCTGATCGCCGACCCGTCCTCTCCGACCGGTCCGGTTACCAGCCGCCCGATGAGCGACGACGCCGAGCCGAACTGCTGCTGGCCGGTCAGGTTCTTCAGGGACGTCGTGAGGGACGTATTCAGCTCGATCTCCCGGATGGAGGCCATCTGGGACAGCAACTCCGCATTGCTGGTGGGTTCCAGCGGGTCCTGGTTCACGAGCTGCGCGATGAGCACCTTGAAGAAATCCTCGCCGCTGAGGTCCTGGAACCCCCTTTTGGCACTCGTGGACGCCGTAAGGCCGGCCTGTACGCCTGTGGTTTCCATCGTTGAGTCTTCCTTGCCTACTGGTTTACTGACGCCGCAGGGGCTCCGCCCGTGCGTGTGCCGCATCGCCGCAAACCGCGGCGATCGGCCGCGGCGACGCGATCACACGCGAATGTCCAGCCGCATCTCCGATGGGGCGCCGAGCCCTTCCCATTCCACCGCCTCCGCAGAGGCCGAATCCGTGTCCTCGCCCTCCGAAGATCCGTCCCCGGCACGAGGACGGGTGTCCGCCACCGCCGCCACGTCCCGGCCCGCCCTCCGCCCGAAATCCTCCCGCCGATCGCCTCGGGACAGGGCGTCCCCCGTGGGAGCCAGGGTGACGTCGCAGCGATCCAGGGTCAGCCCGTGGTCCGCCAACGCCGTCCGCAACTCGGCCAGCCGAGACGTGAGCACGTCACGAGCCTCGGGAGTCTGCGCCCGGATGGACAACTCCATCCGCTCCTGCACCACCCGCACGTCGATGCGCACGCGCCCGAGCTCCGGCGGCGTGAGCTGCAACCGGGCCGTGGACACCCGCGGTCCCACCTGCGTCCGGACGGATCGAACCAGCCGGTCAAAGGCGCCGCGTTTTCCGGCAGCCGCTTCGGGAGCGGTGTGCGACCGGCCGGGCGGCGGCTTGGGGGTGTCCGCCGGCCGGGACGAACCGGACGATTCCTTCCGGGCCGATTCCGCCGTGCCGACGGGTTCCGCCGCGCTGACACTGCCGGCCCGACCTCCACTCTCGGCGGCCGGCCGGGCGCCGAGCAGCTCCCCGATCCGCTCCGCCAGAATGCCGCCGTCCGCGGGCACGGCGGGTGCGGAGGCCATCCCGGACTGCGACGCCGCCGTTTCAGCAACGGACGGAAGCGCACTCGCCGAGGACGCGGCGGCGGACGGCGTCAGAGTCGCCGGCCGATCCGCCGATTTCGACGAGACGGCCTCCACGGCCGTCCGGATCGGCGGCGAAGCAGCCGATCGACTTCCGTCCGATCCCGCGGGCGACACACATCCCGGCCCCGTCCGTCGCTCAGGCGCCGCCGGCCCGGAACCGCTCTGCCCGTTCGCGGGGTCGCGAGCCGTTTCGCTTTTCGCTTCGTGGCAAGTCTGCTGGGGCCTCGTGCGAACCGGCTCTTCACTCGACGCGTCCCGCAGGGCCTCCCGCTTGCGGAGATGGGCCTGCTCGGCATCCTGCCCTTGTGCGTCGAGCCGTTGCTCCGTGGCGCCGGGCTTGGTTTCGCGAAGGCCTCGCCCGTCCGGCACGATGGATTGCACCATCGCACCGATCCGCGTGCCGAACCGGGCCTGCGTCGCGCCCAGCACCTCGGCGAACGCAGGCAGCGACGAGCCGGCTTCCGCCGATGCGGAAACCTCGGCTTCGTCCCCCGACTTCCGGGCGGGCGGGCGATGGGCGGTCGGAAGGTCTGTCGAGATCGCTCCGTTCATTCGGGGTCCTCGGTCGGCCTGGCTACGGCGGACCAGTCGCTGCCCTCCGGGGCCGTCTCCTGAATCAGCTTGAACGCCTGCAGGGCCTTGCCCCGCAGGGTGGGATCCCCCATGGCAGCCGTGATGATCTTGACTCCGTTGCGGGCGTTGAGCTGGAGGAGAATGCGGGCGGCCTCGTCGCTGGTGAACCCCTGGAACAGGAGGTCCTTGGCCGTGTCCGGCCGGGCCGAACCCAGCATCTGCACCAGCTTCCGGAACCCCTCTTCCTGCTCCCGTCGGACCCGATCCCGGGTCTCCTGCTCGAAGAACTGACGATCCGCCTCCAGCTTCTGCATCTGCTCAAGCGTCTGTTGCATGAGCAGTCCGACCGCCACCTGCTTCTGGTACAGCTCGCTCGTTTTGCGCTGGGCGGTCCGACGTTCCATCTCCTCGCGATCCTGCTCTCGGGCGATGGCCTCTTCCGACCGCGAGGCTTCCTCCACCGGTGCATCCGTCTCCGCACCCTCGTCGTCGGCGTCGCCCGAGCCGTGGAGCAGCCCGTTCGCGGCGGCCCGCAGGTTGTCCGCCTTCAGACGGCCCGTGGCCGCCAGGTAGCCACCCGCGCCGAGAAGAGCGAGGATGTGCAGAACGGCCAGCACGGCTACGATGGTAAATGCGGTTCGGAACATAGGCGGCCCCGTTTACACACTCACGCCGCTGTATCGAAACCTCTGCAGCGCAATCTCGTCGTTCTCCAGGCGCTCCGCGCGCGTCGTCTCCTGCTGATGTCGCTCCCACTGCCGTTCCCGGAGCTTCTCCAGGGCCTTTACGTCCCGGTTGGCGCGGATCAGCGCCTCCTGTTCGATCCGCAGCACTTCCCGCTCGCGGGCGACCTCGGCGTCTCCCTCGGCAATCGCCCGGTGCATGGAGCCGATGTAGACGCGGAAACGCCGCAGCATCTCCACGTCCGGCGCCCCCCGGTTCTGGGCGTCGCGTGATTGCTCCACGGCCTGGGCGATGCCGGCGTGACAGGCCGCGATCCGGTCACGAATGCGGGTGATGCCGCGAAGCCTCTGGGCCACCACCCGCCGGGCCTCGTCCAGCTTTCGCTGCCGGACCTTGAGCACCGCCTCCAGTCGGAATACGAACCGCTTCGCCATCCTTGTGGTCCTCAGGCCGCCGTCGCCGTTCGGGAAACACCGCTCCTGCCGGCCAGCTTCGTCCGCACGGCCTCGATTTCGCCGGCCAGCGTCAGCAGGCCCGTCCGCGAGTCCGCAAGCCCGGCCCTGTCGCGAATCCCCTGGGCCAGGAACTCGTCAATCCGCGGCTTCATCTTCACTGCCACGTCGTAATCAACATTGTGACCCTCCGCGTACGCGCCGATGTTCACCAGGTCTTCGATCTCCGACCACACCGCCAGCACGGACCGGATCGAGCGGGCCGCCGCCAGGTGGTCCGCGTCCGCCACGTCCACCATCACCCGGCTGATGCTGTCCAGCACGGAGACGGCCGGGTACTGTCCGCGGTTGGCCAGACGCCGCGAGAGCCACACGTGCCCGTCCAGGATGCCCCGGACCGCGTCGGAGACCGGCTCGTTGATGTCGTCGCCTTCCACCAGCACCGTGTACAGCCCGGTGATCGACCCGCGGGCCGTGTTGCCCGCCCGCTCCAGAAGCCTCGGCAGCAGGCCGAACACGCTGGGCGTGTAGCCCTTGGTGGCCGGCGGCTCGCCCGCGGCCAGCCCGATCTCCCGCTGGGCCATGGCCATGCGCGTCACGGAGTCCATCATCAGCAGCACGTGCCTGCCCTGATCGCGGAAGTACTCCGCCACGGCCGTGGCGACGAAGCACGCCCGGACCCGCAGCACGGGGGATTCGTCGGACGTGCTGACGACGAGCACCGTGCGGCGGCGACCTTCCTCGCCGAGGTCCTTGCGAAGAAAGTCACCCACCTCACGGCCCCGCTCTCCGACGAGTGCCACAACTGTGACATCTGCGGCGGTGTTGCGGGCGATCATCCCCATCAGAACGCTCTTGCCCACACCCGTCCCCGCGAACACGCCCATCCGCTGCCCGCCGCCCAGCGTGTGCAGGGCGTCAATCACTCGCACGCCGGTGGCCACCGCGTGGTCGATGGGCCGCCGGGCCAGGGCCGCGGGCGGCGGCGCGTAGACCGGGTACTGGGCCTCGACGATGAAGTCCCGATTCGTGCCGTCGTCGATGCAGCGACCCATGCCGTCCAGCACGCAGCCGAGCATCTGCCGGCCCACCGGCACCGTCTGCATGGCCGCCGAGCTGCTGACGGCGTCGCCCGGCGACACGCCCCGCGGCTCCCGCAACGGCATGAGCACCGTGTTGGAGGCCCGGAACCCCACCACCTGCGCGTCGATGGGCGCCACGCCGTACGGCTGAATGCGGGCGATCGCGCCGATCGGGGCCGGCAGCCCCTCCGCCAGCACGGTCAGCCCGATCACCTCGCGCACGCGGCCGCGGACCGTCATCGGCGTGCATTGATCCAGAAGATGCAGGGCGTGCTCAAACACCGAACGACCTCGACTCCCATCCCGGCAGAATCAGCCGGACGATCTGTTCCAACTGCGTGTCAATGGTGGCGTCCACGTCCGTCTCGTCCGTCTGCACCCGGCAGCCGCCGGGGGTGATCGAGGGCTCCTCAATAAGGCGCACATGCACCGGTTGCCCCAGTTCGCGGGCGTACTCCTCGGCAAAGCGGTGCAGGGTCTCGAGGTCCGACGGATTCAGATGGACCCGCAGGTCCGTCTTCGCTCCGATCAACCGCAGGACCTCGCGCACATTGGCGGCGGCGGCCTCCGGCTGCACCTGCACGGCGCAGCGGGTCACCTTTTCCGCCACGCGCACGGCAAACATCAGCAGGTCGTGCTCCGCCTCGATGAGCAGGTCTCGCTTGCGGTCCTCGAGTTCGTTCACCACGTTCTGCAGGGCCTGGCGCAGAAGCGCCTGCTCCTTCCGGTACCGGTCCGTGGACTCCTGCAGGGCCTGGGCGTGCCCCGCCTGGCGACCCTCCGCCTCGCCCTTGGCGTAGCCGGACGCGTGTCCGATCGCCTCCGCGTTCTGCCGGATGCGTTCGGCCGCGGACGTGGCCTGGGCCATCATCTGCTCCGCCCGGCGTCGTGCGGCGTTGACGATCCGCGCCGCCTCCACCACGTGGTCGGCCAGGTCGATCGTTTCCAGCCGCCGCAGCGCCTGCACGTCGGACTGCCCTGCTTTGATCACCGTGCCCATGTCTTGCGTTCCGCCGGCCGCCCGGTCCTACACGATCAGGTCCTTTTCGCCGCCGCGGCCCGAGATGATGATCTCGCCGGCGTCCTCCAGGCGACGCACGACGTCCACGATCCGCTGCTGGGCCGCCTCCACGTCGGAGAGCCGCACCGGCCCCATGTATTCCATGTCCTCCTGAATGAGCTGGGCCGCGCGCTCCGACATGTTCTTGAAGATCTTCTCCTTCAGCTCCGCGTTGGCCGTCCGCAGCGCCAGCGACAGCTCATCGTTGTCAATCTCCTTGAGCACGGCCTGCACGCCCTTGTCGTTGATGAGCATGATGTCCTCGAACACGAACATCAGCCGCCGGATCTGCTCCACCAGGTCCGGGTCTTCGGCTTCCAGCGCCTCCAGAATGCCCTTTTCCGTGGAGCGGTCGGCCAGGTTGAGCATCTCCGCCACGGCCTCCACGCCGCCCGCTTTCTCAAACGTCTGGGACACGAGGCCCTGTAGCCGCATTTCCAGGCCGCGTTCCACTTCCTTGATCATCTCCGGGTTGGTCTGGTCCATGTTGGCCACGCGGCTGACCACCTCGAGCTGCTTGGCCTGGGGCAGGCCCACCAGAATCTCGCTGGCCTTGGCCGGCGGCAGGTGCGCGACGATCAGCGCGATGGTCTGCGGGTGCTCGTCCTGGATGAACGTGAGCAGGTTCTCGCCGTCGGTTTTCTGAAGGAACGCGAACGGCTGCTGATAGACCTGATGCTCGATCTGCTGGAGGATGCGAGCCGCATCATCGCGGGGCAGCGCCTTCTCCAGCAGGACTTTGGCGTATCCCAGACCGCCGGTTTCCGCATACTTGCGGGCCAGGGCGATGTGGTAGAATTCCTCCACCACCTTGCCCCGCTGCTTCTGATCGACCAGATCCAGCGAGGCAATCTCCCGGGTGATCACCTCCACGATGTCCTCGTGGAGATGCTTGAGCACCGTCGCCGCCGAATCCGGCTCCAGGGCCAGAAGCAGAATGGCCGCCTTCAGCGGGCCGGCGAGCTTCTCTTCCGAGTCGGCAGTCGGTGGGGTGCTCTTTTTCTTGGCCACGATCGCGTTCTCCGGACACCGGCGGACCTCGCCGGACGCCGCACGGACCCCGCAGGGCCGCCTATTCCTGTTCCACCCAGCGCTTCAGAAGGTCGGCCGCCACCTGCGGCGCGTCATCCACCATCCGAGACACCTGTTCGCCGAGCTGCTTGAACCGCAACGTGTCGTCATCCACTTCGTGCCCCAGCAGCATGCCTTCCGGCATGTCCGCATCGCCGATGACACCGCCTCCGACGCGAAGCACGCCGTCCGGGCCGGTCATCAGGTCTTCGTCCTCGATGGGGGAGTAGGTCGGCGAGGGAATGGCCGCCGCCATCCGAGTGCTCTTGCGGACCATCAGAATCAGCCCCAGCAGGGCGAAAACGGCCAGGGCCGCCAGTCCCACCTCCGGACCGTAGTTTCTGGCCAGTTGAACGTAGTCTCCCTCTTCCGCCGCCCCGGCCAGACCCGCCAGACCGCCGCCCATACGGGCCAGCTCACCCGTGGCGGGGTCGAAGTCGTAGTAGCTGGCCACCCGCACGTCCTCATCACCGCTCGCCTGCACGATGTTCTTCACGGCGTCGCGGATGAGGTCGAGTTCCTTCTTCTTCAAGGTCTCGAAAACCGGTTCCCCGTCCGCCGGATCCTTGCCCGCGTTCCCCGGCTGGTTTCGGAAGATGCTGACGAAGAAACTGCGCGGCACGTTGATGGACGCGGTGGCGCGCACGATGGCCCCGGGGATCACGTTGGAATCCACGATCTCCGTGGGGGCCCCTGGATAGAACTTGGTCTTGTCCTCAGTCTCCTCGCTGCCTTCGCCGGCGCCGGCGCCGCCGAGCCCGATGCCCACGTTCGGGTTCGTGCCCGGCTCCGCTGGACCCTGGTTCGTGCGGCTGGAGAACTTGCGGGATTCTTCCGATTCGGGCCGCGGGTCGTCATACGTGGTTGTCCGCTGGTGCTTCTTGGAGTGGTCCAGGTCCACAGTCACCGCGGCCAGAATGCCGGGAATGTACGTGAAGTGCTCGTGAATCTTCTTGAGCAGGTGCTGCTCCGTCTTGACCACCCGCTCGAGCATGTCGGTGGCCCAGGCGTTCTCCGGGTCCGGCGGCGTATACCGCCGCCGGGTCACGCCGTCGATCACCTCCACCCGATGGGCCTCCAGGCCCGGCACCGCTCCGGAAATGAGCCGGGCCAACCCGTCCGCGTCGCCCTGCGTGACCTGCTTGCCGCGAGCCATCGTCACGTAGACCGACGCCGTCGGCACCGTGGCCGGCCCGGTCAGATGACGCTTGGTCTCCGACTGAATGAACACCCGGGCGCTGGCCACGTCGGCCCCGGAGGCGATGACCTTGGCCAGCTCGTTGCCCAGGGCAATCTGGAACCGCCGCTCGTTCTCCTCGGAAGGTCGGAAGGGCGACTCATCCTCGATGAGCTCGCGAAACCCGATGTGCGTGTCCTGGGGAAGGGCCTCCGCCTTGTTGAGCAGCCGAATCGCGTTGGCCCGGTCCGCGACCGGCACGTACACGCGGGCACCGCGGACCTCGTAGCTGATCTTGGCCCGGGCCAGGGCGTCCTCGGCCTTGTCCAGTTCATCATACGTCATGTCCTGCGAAAGCACCTGCACGCGGTCCGGGACGGACGACCAGGTCACCAGCCAGGCCAGCGAGCCGGCCACGATGACCGCGCAAAGTCCGATCGCCACCCGTTGCGACAGGCTCAGCAGCTTGAGCTGGGCGCTGATCTGTTCCAGCAAGCGACGAATCGTTTCCATACCGCCCTCGCTCCCCGAAAGAGACACCGTGGGTCAACCGGCGCGCCGCGCGACCGTCCCGACTACACCCGCATCTGCTGGATTTCCTGGTACGCTTCCACCATCTTGTTGCGGATTTCCATCAGCAGATCGAACGCCACGCCGGCCTTGTTCACCGCGGCAAAGACCTCCGCCACGTTGTTCGTGTCGCCCCGGTACAACGCCTGAACCTTCTGGTCCGCCTCCCGCTGCAGACGGTTCACCTCGTTGAGGTTGTCCATCAGAATCTGCTTGAACCCCTTGCCGCCGGCCTCGCCGACGGCCGGGGTCGGCCCGGCCGGCGGCACGGGAAGGATCGGTACCGAACCGCCAAGACCCTGGATGGGTGTGGTCATCTATCCATCTCCGCACGCCGCGTCCTACGCCAGCAGCCGCAGGTCCGACGCGGCCATCGACTTCGTAATTTCCATCACCGTCACGTTCGCCTCGTAGGCCCGCACGGCGAACAGCGCGTTGACCATCTCCGTGCTCAGGTCCACGTTGGGAAGACGGACATAGCCCTTCTGCGGACCGGCCATCACCGCATCCGGATGGTCGGGGTCGAATTTCAGGTGACACGGCGACGGGTCGTTCACGATGCGGGCGACGTGAACGCCGGGCGCTCCCCGGCCCCGGGACGGGTCGCCGGTGGCGAACAGGGCCACGCGGCGGCGGTACGGATTGGGCTGCCCGTTCGCGTCCCGCGTCGCGTGCATGTTCGCGATGTTGCCGGAGATGGTGTCCAGTTGCCGCCGCTGGGCGACCAGGGCCGACGTGCTGATGTCCAGAGTGCCGTACATCGCGCCACTTCTCCTGTGGGGTCCTCAGGATCTACGACCGGCCGCGAATCGCCTTGTGAAGCCCGTCGTATTTCTTCCGCAACAGCGTGTTCGTCAGCTCGTGCATCATGGCGTTCTCCGCCAGGTCCGACATCTGACGCTCAATCGACAGGTTCGTGCCGTCGTGAAACAGCAGGTTCTCCACGGGCCGCTGGGTCGGCGTGACCACCAGCCCGCCCCGCTCGTTCGTACGTACCTGCCGGTTGCCCTCCAGGACGAACGGATTGCGGGGGTCGCTCCCCCGCCGGTCGAGGGCCCGGCCCAGCGCGCTCTGAAAGGCCTTCACGTCCAGTTGGCGGGTCTTGTAGCCGGGCACGCCGATGTTCGCGACGTTCTCCGCGATCATGCGGTGGCGCTCCTCGGTGAACGCCGCCGTGCTCACCAGAGCGGGCAGGGAGCCCCGGTTGATCAGGTTCTCAAAGAACACGCTCGATTCTCCTGGACCTCCGCCGCAGCATCCGGCGTACCATCGGGCCGGGCGCCGCCTGCCGCACCTGGGAGGCCGGTTCGCCCCGCGGGCGGTTCGGCGGTTTTTGCGCGGCCGCGCCGGTTCTGCGCGGTCCCGTCCCTCATGCCGACAGGGCCGGCTCCAGCCCCGCACGCCGGGTCGCGGACCGTTCCGACTCCGCCTCCTCCCGCCACTGCTTGAGTTTCATGCCCAGCGTACGCACGCCCATCCCCAGCATCCGGGCCGTGCGCTGGCGATGGCCGTTGTTCTCGGCCAGCACCTTCTCGATCAACCGCCGCTCCATCTCCTCGAGCATGTGCCCGGGCTGCAGGTCGCCCAAGGGCGACGCCGACTCGACGTGTCCTTGCAGCCAGCCACGAATCACGTCACACGTCAAAAGCCCGTCCGGCGCCAGCACGGAGGCCCGCTGGCAGAGGTTCTCCAGCTCACGCACGTTTCCCGGCCAGCGGTACTCCTCCAGCAGGTGGTACGCGTCCGGGCTGATCTTCGGCGGCTTGTGCCCGTCCCGGGCCGCCGCCTCCTTCAAAAAGTGGTCGACCAGCCGGCGGATGTCCGAGCCGCGGCTCCGCAACGGCGGCAGGTGTACGGGCAGCACGTTGAGCCGGTAGAACAGGTCGCCCCGGAAGCGGTGGCGGGCCACCCAGTCGTTCAGGTCCCGATTTGTGGTGGCGATCACCCGTACGTTCGCCCGCCGGGTCACGCTGCTGCCCACGCGTTCAAATTCTCCCTCCTGGAGCACGCGCAGGAGCTTGGCCTGCAGGGGCAGGGCCATTTCCGATATTTCATCCAATAGAAGCGTTCCGCCGTCGGCCAGCTCAAACCGGCCCTTGCGAAGCCGGTCCGCGCCGGTGAACGCGCCGCGCTCGTGCCCGAACAGCTCGCTCTCCAGCAGGTTGCCGGACAGGGCCGCGCAGTTCAGGCACAGCATCGGCCGGTCCGCCCGCGCCGACTGCGCGTGAACGGCCGTCGCGACCAGTTCCTTGCCGGTGCCCGACTCGCCCACGATGAGCACGGTGGCGTCACTGCGGGCCACCCGGGCGATCTGCCGGCGGATGGCGAGCATCTCCTCGCTGTCGCCCACCATATCCCGCCGGCGGCGCAGGTCGTCCAGCGAGGCCCGCAGCGCCTCGTTCTCGCTCCGCAGCCGACCGTGCTGCAGCGCCCGCTCCACCTGCACGACGATGGCGTCCGCCTCAAACGGCTTTTGGATGTAGTCGAACGCGCCGAGCTTCATGGCCTCCACCGCGCTGGAGATGCTGCCGAACGCCGTCATGAGAATGACCGGCGTCTCGCAGCCCCGATCCCGCAGGGTGCGCAGAAACGTCACCCCGTCCATCCGCGGCATCTTCAGGTCGCTCAGCACCAGGTCGAACTCGCCGCGTACGACCGGCTCCAGGGCCTCCGTCGGGTTTTCGAACGTCTCCACCGCGTGGTCTTCGCGGCCCAACGTCTCCTTCAGAGAGTCTCGCAGCAGCGGTTTGTCATCCACCACACAGATGCGGCTCATGCCTGTTCCTTTTCTTGCTCAGTCCACACCGGCGCCGCCGCCGGCAACACCATCGTAAACGCCGCGCCGCCACCCGGGCGGTCGCCGATTTCCACCCGGCCCCCGTGCGCCTCCGCGATCCGATGCACGATGGACAGGCCCAGCCCGGTGCCCGTGTCCTTCGTGGTGAAGAACGGATTGAAGATGCGCTGCCGCAGCTCGGCCGGAACGCCCGGCCCGTCGTCGGCCACCACGATGCCCACCTGCCCCTCGCCGGCATCCACCGCGTCCAGCCACACCCGACCGCCCGGTCCCGCCGCGTCCAACGCGTTGAACACCAGGTTCACCAGGGCTCGCGTGACCTCTCGCTCGTCCACGCGAACGAACGCATCCGCCGCCGCCTCGCTTACGTGGATCGTGCCGGGCAACGCGGCCCGCTGCGGAGCGGTCAGCGCCATCACCTCCTCGATCACCCTCGCCAGCGCCACCGGCTGCACGGCCAGGCGCCCGTGCCCGGCGAAGGCCAGAATGTCGTTCACGATTCCGTCCAGCGAGGTGACGGCCGACGCAATCTTCCGCACGAGTCGCTGCGCCTCCGGCAGGGCCCGCAAGTCCTGGTCCAGCATGGACGCATAGAGCTGAATGGCCCCCAGCGGGTTGCGAACCTCGTGCGCCACCCCCGCGGCCATCTCGCCCAGGGCCGCCAGCCGCTCCTTGCACGCCAGCTCCCGGTTCTTCTCCTCGAGCTGGCGGTGCAGTCGCGCCACTTCCTCCGTCAGGCGCACGTGCGAGCGTTCCAGCCGCTCCGTCACCAGGTTGTAGGCCTCGATGATCTCGCCGAGCTCGCGCTGGTGAGGCTCGGTGATCGGGTCCGCCGTCCGGGTCATTCCTCGTCCATCCTGTTCAGGTGCTGTCCTGCGTTTGTCGATGGCCGGCCGTAGGCGTTCAACATCTGCCGTCCACACCGCACCCCCTCCAGCGCGGAGGCGGTCTGCGCCTTGCGGGCGGCCAGAAGCTGCGCGTCCTGACGGTCGGCCGAAAGGATGCGGCCCAGGCGTTCGCCCGCCTCCGTGAGCAGCGCGTCCGCCGACTGTCGTTGGTCCTCGGAGAACCGGGCCCGCACGTCCGACCAGTGGGCGCGGTACGGCTCCAGCACGCCGGAGTTCACGGACAGCTCGTCCGTCAGCTTCTGCCGGTCCGCCAGCAGTTGCAGCAACGGCTGCGGGTCCGCCTCGGCGATGAGATTTCGCTGCCGACCGGCCAGGCCCTCCAGCCGGCGGTAGAGGTCCACCTGCCGACGAAGCAGGGCCATAACCGTGCCGACGGGGTCGGGGTCCGTTCCCAAGGGTGTGCCCGTGTCCTGCGTCATACCGTCACCTGCCTGCCATCTGCGGCGGTTTGAGAAGCCCGGATGTTTCCACCCATTCGAAATACTGCTGCCAGTCGTCCCGCGACTCCGGCAGAACGCCCTCTTCGAACGCCGTTTGAGGGATCGTTCGGACCAGGTACTGCGCCCGGCGCAACGCCGCCTTGGCCTCCTCCAACTGTCCCAGAAAGACGTGGCAATTGATGATCTGCACGTACGCGGCCAGGGCCGACGGTGTGTCCTTGTAGATCCAGGCCGCTCGCTCGAAGGTTTTCAGCGCCTCACCGTACCGGCGCAGTTCGTAGAGACAGTCTCCCTGCCCCAGCCGCGCGTGGCGAAGGTACATCGTGCTCTTGTCGTCCAGCCGGTCCTCTCCCTGCGCCTCGTAGCGGGCCACCAGCTCGCCGAACAGGTCCGCCGCCCGCACCAGCCGCCGCCGCATCTCCTTGCGCATCCGTTCGCGCTCGCCGATCAGGCGGTTGTCCTTCAGGTCTTCCTTGAGGGCCAGCGCGCTGAACTGGTAGCTGTCGGCCAGCAGGTACAGCCCGCGCACCGCCCGTTCGTTCCGGGGATAGCGGGCCAGGGCCTCCTCCAGCGCGGTGATGGCTTCCTCGTAGCGGCCCTCGCGATTCAGCAGGTCGCCCAGCATGAACAGGGCCGTGCGGAACTCCGGCGCCTCCGGCGTGAAAAGCTCGTCGTCCTCCAGGATGCCCCGCAGGGTCTTCTCCGCGTGCTCCACGTACTCCGGACCCATCCGCATGTAGCAGTCGGCCAGCGGTATTCGCGACTGGGCGGCGTCCGGCGAACGCGGGAACCGGCGATTGCACGCCTGGTACGCCTCCACCGCCTCCCCAAACTCACCCAGCGAATGCAAAGACTGCCCCAGGCGTACCCAGGCCCGCGGGGCCAGCGGGTCCTCGGGCCGCTCGCGCACGAACTCGCGAAGCAGTTCAATCGTCCGGATGCGGTCGCCCCCCTCGTCAAACAGGTCCGCCGCCCGCCAGGCCGCCCACGACGAGAGCGTCTCGTTCAGGGCGTTGATTTTGGCCATGCGCACGTAGGCGTCACCCGCGGACAGAAACAGTCGCCGGGCCTCCTCGTGCAGGGCGTCCCGCCGGCGAACGCTCTCGTCCGACGCGTCCGGCTCCCGCGCCTGCTGCGTGAGCGCGCGGGCGAGGTTCGCCCGGGCGTCGCCCAGCCGCTGCAGGTACAACGACGACTGCTCGATCTTCGCCGGGTCCACCAGCGAATACGCCAGTTCAAAGAAACCCAGGGCCAGCGCAAACTGTCCCTCCCGCGCGAGCCGCTCGCCGGCCACCGTGATCGACGTGCGAACCTGCTCCGGATCGAGCATCGGCGACGACTCCACCTCCGGCAGAAACTCCACCGTATGGTGGTAGTGCTCCAGGGATTCCTCCCAGCGGTGCAGCTCGGCCAGGGCCTCGGCCATGCCCAGGTGACTGGCCGCCGTGCAGCGCAGCGACACCTTGGCGAGAATCACGTCGCGGAAGAAGGAAAGCGCCTCCTGCGGACGCTGGACGGACCCGTCGTTCAGCACGACCCGCCCCAGCAGCCAGCCGGACAGGGCATAGGTCTCTTCCCGTATGAGAAGCCGGTTGCGCAGGGCCCGCAGGTTGGTTTCGGCCTCGTCATACCGGCCCGATTCATAATCAATCAGGCAGAGGAAGTACTCGAACGCCTCCCGCTCGCCCGAGGGCTCAAACGCCTCGCGCAGACCCTCCACCAGCGACCGGGCCTCGTCAAACCGGTCGTCCTCCAGCAGCAGGTGCAGTTTGCGCTCGACGCCCCAGCGCAGAAACGACGGATCGCTCCCGGCATCGGCGATGAAACCGTCCAGCACCGCGTGCAGATCCGGCCGGGGCGTGGGCACCTGGCGCCAGCGCAGTTCGATCACCCGCTGGCGCAGGTCCAGCGCCGGCGGCGCGGCCGCAGTGATCGCAGACGCGTAGTGCCGGATCGCCGCTTCGAAATCCCCCATCCATTCACAGGCCCGGGCGACCGCGGTGTAGTCGCCGGCCGTCAGCGTAACGCCTTCGCGGGCGGCGCGGTCCAGATCCTCGATAATCCGCTTGCCCATCGCGACGGTGCGACGCCGTTCCTGCTCCGCCTGAAGGTAGCGGGCGCGACCGACCAGCAGATGCACCGGCCCGGTGTCCTGCCAGCCGCGCTCTTCCTTACGGGCCCGGTCCAGCAGGCGCTCGCCCAGATCCAGCGCCGACGCATACAGGCCGCCCTCCACCAGCGCGTCCAGCTCGCGAACCACCCGGTCATACGGCAAGCGGTCCCGCGGCGGCTTGAACTGCAGGAGACTGCCCACCAACAGCGCGAACGCCAGAATGAACGCGGGGATCTGCCACTTGCCCGCGATGCGCTCGCGAAGGGGGGTCGAGAAGAAAGGATTGCTCATCCTGAGCCTCCGGCAGACGACGGGACCTCCTGTCCCGCGCAAAAAACGACCCTGCTTTGTCGGCAGGAATCGCGCACCGTCTTGACCGCGATTGGGCGGGCGCTCAACGCACCGCGAGCTGGACACCACGAAACATCCGCCGTGTCTGCCGCGCGGATAACCTCATGCCGGAAGCGAAGCTTACCTCCCCGACGCGAAGATCCTGTCGAACCACATCGACGATGATTCGCGTCGATCGTTCCCCGCGACCGGACCAGACCGCAAGCCATCGCAACGCGCAGACCGTGCGCGACGAAACCGCCAGGTTCCGATAATCTCACCGACACCTGCGTATCCCGGGCCGCGCCCGGATCCGACACCGGTTATGGGACCCCGCGTGCGCCGCCAACGGGCAACCGGCGAAACGATCGAGATGACGATGCGCCCTCGCGATGGTTCCCGTCGTTGCGACGGGTCCGCCAAAGGAGTATCCAGGGAGATTATCGGTCGTCACGCGTCAAAAAGGGTGGGAGGATGTCCTACGTCACCGGGCACGGTGGTCGCGCCGGCCAGGGCCGCGAAATGCTCCCGCAAAGTGGCCGGCGCCGGCACCGGGCCTCCTTCCAGCAGCATCCGAAGCTCGATCGCGTTGGCCGGCCCTTGGCCGGCGTAATGGTTGTTTGTGAACACGAACACCCGGGACGCTCGCTCACTCAGCTCCCGGACCCGGCCCGCCCACTCCTGCAGCGCCTCCGGCGCATAGAGATAATTGTATCGCTCGAAGGCCGGCACACCGTCGGCAAACCACGTCTCGTGCCGCCGGCCGTGCAGCCGGACGTACGCGATGTCGCCCGTCACGTGCGACGTCGGGCCCAGGCAGTGGGCCAGCCGCGGCTGGTCGATGTTGCACCAGCCCACGTGCATCTGCCGGAACCGCGCCCGCACCTCTTCGTGGTCCCACGAATCGTGCCGCACCTCCGCGACCAGCGGGTACTCGGCAAAATCCCCGGCCAGGCGAGCCAGCCAGTCCAGGCTCGCCGCGTCGCAGCGGAACGACCAGGGAAACTGCGCCAGCACGCAACCCAATCGGCCGGCCTCCACTACCGGCCGCAACCCCTCGCGGAACGCCTGCACCTCGTCCGGGCCATACGGCGTGCGGTGGTGCGTGAACCGCTGAAACAGCTTGAACGCAAACAGGAACCGCTCGATCCGCTCGACCCGCTGCACCCACGCCGCCGTCATGCGCGGGGTCGGCGGCCGATAGAAGCTGGTGTTCACCTCCACGGCGGGAAAGAAGTTCGCCAGGTATGCCAGCGGGTGGAACCCCCGCGGCGCCGGCTTGGGATAGACGATCCCCTCCCAGTCCGGATAGCTCCACCCGGACGGGCCGACGAACAGCTTCGCCGCCTCGATCGGCTTCGATCCATCCACGGTCACAGCGTACCGCGCGGGGGGGTGGGGCGGAATTGCGAATTGCGAATGACGAATGGCGAATGACGAAATCAGACGGGTCGGATGTGGCCCGGTGTTCGGGCGTGGCTCTATAATTCTGAGGCGGCAATCGCGGATTGGAGGGCAACACGATGGCGACGCTCTACTGCCCGACCTGCGGCTACAACCTCACCGGCCTGCCGGAAAACCGCTGTCCGGAATGCGGCAACCCGTTTGACCCCGTCGTGCTGATCGAATACGAGAGGAAGCCGCCTCGACCAATCAGCCGGAAAACGGCAATCGCACGCTGCGCGGGCCTGGTGATCCTCTTCTGGGTTGCTGCCCCGGCCGCTGCCGTCCTGGAAGACTTCCCGCTGGCCCTCATCACTCTGCTGCTCTTGACCATTGCGGCCGCGTTCAATGCCCAGGGCATCGCCCGTCGACGGGCCCTGGCCCGAGCCATCCGAGAGGGGCGTGCCTCCGTAGCGCTGCTGTGCGGTGAAGATCTCGACCGGGAGCCGGGCGTGGGATTCTGGCGTCTGCTGCTGCTCACATTCCGGCTCACGGTGGGTCTGCTGCTTCCCGTCATCGTTTTCGCCATCCTCGTTTGCACCGCGTAAACCACGCCGGGCGGCCTCGACTGCCCGCGGTCCCATCGTCCGATAAAACGGCCGCCGCGGCGGACTTCGGCGCCAGCGAAGGTCAATTCACGCCCCGTCGTTTCCGATAAACACAGGGAGGTGGAGTCGCTCCGCGTGTGCGGCGGTCGGCGGGACAGGCGGCCGAGGGCGCGGAGCCCATCCGGAGGTTGCATCATGCAGGTCATCGGGAACCGCCTGCCGACAAGCGTGGGGCGTCACGCGGCACGGCAGAAGAACCGGAGCATCTGGCCGATCTTGCTCGCCGGCGTCGCCGTCCTGCTGACGGGGTCGTTCTTCGTCCGGCCCCGGGCCGGCGTCGCCATCCCGTATTCCATCGAGGAGTTCTACGCCCAGCCCGGCTCCGTGGTGGCCGGCCCGAACATCCTCATCCTCTGCATCGACGCCATGCGCCCGGACCACACCAGCCTCTACGGCTATGCCCGCGACACCACCCCGCAGCTTCAGAGCTTTTTCGGCGAAGGGACCGTCTTTGAACGCGCCTACGCCCCCGCCGCCGTCACCACCCCCAGCGTGGTGGCCATGCTCAGCGGAAAGTACCCGCAGAACAACGGCGTCCGCCTGCTCTGCCAGAAGCTCCCCAACACCACCATCCTGGTCTCCGACCACCTTCGCCGCGCCGGCTACCAGACCGCCGCCGTCGTGTCCAACGCCGTGCTGTCCGACGCCGCCAGCGGGCTCGCCTCCCGGTTCGATTATTACGACGCCCGGCTCGACGAGGCGGAGTCCATCCGCACACACATCTTCGAGCGCACGGCCGTAAAAACCACGGACGCCGCCATCCACTGGCTGCACTACAAGTGCGCGCCCGGCCGCCCGCACCTGCTCTACATCCACTACAACGACCCCCACGGGCCGTACGATCCGCCCGCCGACCGACCAGCCGACTTCACGCACGAGAAACCCCTGATGATCGACATGACCGGCAAGGGCGGCGGCATCCATCCACAGGGCATGGTCGACGGCCTGGAGCTGGTGGACCGGTACGACGAGGAGATTGCCTACGCCGACCGGGAGGCCGGCCGACTGCTCCGCGCGTACCGCGAGATGGGCTACTTCGACGACGCGCTGGTCATCCTCTGCGCCGACCACGGCGAGGCGATGATGGAGCACGACCACTGGTTCGCGCACGGAGTTTACGTCTACGAACAGATCATCCGCGTGCCGCTGGCCGTCCGCTACAAGAACATGCCGTCCGCGCGCGTCCCTGTGCCGGTCTCGCTTGTCGACGTCACGCCGACGATCCTGGAACTCGTGGGCCTGCCCGTGCCCGGCAACTTCGACGGGCACTCCCTGCTGAACCCGCCGGCCGCCCGCCCGATCTTCGCCGAGGCGCGCGGCAACGCCGGAATGCAGCGAGACAACTCCCACAACGGGAACCTCTGGCGCTGCGCGATCCGCGATCATCGCAAGGTCACCGCCCGCATCGGCCGCAGCGGACCCGTCCGCGAAGCCCACGCCTACGACCTGCTGGCCGACCCGGGCGAACTCGACCCGCGACCCGTGGACGAGAGCGACCCGCTCTACCAGACCCTGCTGACCTTCATCCAGGCCGACCCGGACCCGGCGGGCATCCCGCGCAACCTGGACTGGGGCGACCTGCCCGGCCCCAACGTCGCCCCCACCGCCGACCCCCGCACCCTGGACGCCCTGCGCTCGCTCGGCTACATAAACTGATCCGACCGTGCCTGGCGTCCCCGCCGGCTTGAACCAACGGGGAGGCGAACGGCCGATAACCCCGTTCGAGAGAGCCGTATCCCGGGTCACGCCACACAAGAGGTCTTGGAAGGCGGTCGCGGTTTTCTTCTTAAAGTATTGTTATAAAAGGACTTGCTACGGTCCTGGCGTAGAGTCTCATCCATTGATGGCAAGCCGTCTTGTGTATCACGAATTGCCTTTTGTGATACACAAGGAGGCTTGTCGCGCGCACACGCGATTCAAAAGACCGAGCCTCCCTCTGCCAGGTTCAACAGCTCAGTGAACGCCAGGATCGCGGCCCGTCTTCCGCTGCTGGGGCGTAGCTCAAGCAGCAACCCCGCGTCGCGCACGATGCGAACGATCCGGTTGGCGGTTGGCCTTGGTATGTCGGCTGAGGTCATGAAGTCTGAAGTCTTGAATATCGGTCGATGGAAGAACCAATCCAGGGCGCGTACCGCATACTGCGAATGCGTCTGCTCCGTGATCCAGCCCTTCTTTGACTGATACAGGTCCAGAATCGCGCGAGCTTTGGCCTCGTTATCCCGTGCCTGCGCGATCAGGGCTTGCAGGAAGAACGCGCACCAGCCGGTCCAGTCCCCATCACGCGAGACGGCCAGGAGACGCTCATAGTACTCTTCGCGTCGACTTTCGAGATAGGCGCTGATGTAGAAGTCCGGGCTGCCCAGCAGCCCCTTGTAGACCAGGAACAAAGGCACGAGCAGTCGCCCCATCCGGCCGTTGCCATCCATGAACGGATGGATCGCCTCAAACTCGGCGTGCAGAACCGCCAACTGCACCAGCTTGTCGGGCGCCTCAGCGTGCAGGTACTTCTCCCATGCAGACATCAGCTCTGCTAACCGATCCGCGCCCGGCGGAACGAAACGCGCCGCCTCGACTGGGCAACCCGCCGGACCGATCCAATTCTGGATCCGTCGGTACTCGCCCGGTGTTCTGTTCTCGCCCCGCACGCCTGCCATCAGCACGCTGTGGGCAGTCCGGATGACCCGCTGCGACAAGGGCAGGTCTCTCAACGCCGCCACCGCGTGCTTCATGGACTTGCGATAGTTCAGCACCTCCTGAATATCGCCTCGTTTCTCGCCAACAGCAGTCTCCTCGGCGGCTTCGAATTCCAGCACTTCCCCGAGTGTCGCCTGTGTGCCCTCGATCTTGCTTGAAAGAACTGCTTCCTGCGAGGTCAGTGGTGACAGCAGTACGTTCACATTGGGAATGCCGTGTAATAACCCCTCATATCGTGCGACGGCGGCGTTGGCCGGACCAATCAGGGGGATCAATCTGGACCACTCGATCTGCGAAGGCGGAAACCGGCCTTCGTGATATCGTGTCGCACCCATCACGCCACTCCCTCGACGACCTGCCCGACCAAGTCAGTTCGCACCAAAGACTTCGGTGCATGAGGATTCAATCCGACACAGCCTGACTCTGACCCTCTGACGAACCGACAGCGCCCCGGTTGAGCCGTCAACTCAGACACACCCAGACCCTTCGCCACGAAGCGGGACAGGCCCCGTCCGTCTTCTTCCTTCAAGGCTCAAGCGTAATCCCGAATGCTGAGCTCGTCGAGGCCGATTCACATCGGGGGCGGCTTCCCCGGGTTGGAACCAGCGCTGCTGGGCGTCCGATTGAAAACGCTCACGGTTCGAGGTCATCTCATCGGCAGAAGCACGTCCCCACGACATGTGCGGAACGCCAACGGCACATCGAGCGCGGACCGCTGCTCCGAAGCAGAGGCACACAGAGAACCCTGCCGCCTGTGCGGCGGTGTTCCGGTGCCGGCATTCCCTCACGTCCAGACGGGAATCCTTGTGCCGGCGAGACGCCTGCACCACAATACCGGGCAAGGCGCGACGACCGCGTTCGAGGAGGAGAACCCGCCGTCCGGGAGTTTCATGGTGCCGCACAACTGTCACAAGCCTCGCATCGCGCATCGGTTCGGGACCCTCCTTGCGGGTCTCGGGCTGCTGACCATCGCCGGGTGCATGCAGAACGTCACCTCACCTGCGCTCTCCATCTGGGCGGGTGACGACTTCCACCCCGGCTCGCCACGGCAGGAAATCGACGTGGACTCGACCGTCTACGATCCGGTCGCCCGCCGCATCAGCCTGGCCGGCGCCGTCAACGAAACCCTCGGACTGCACCTGGTCGTGATGGCTGACGGCGCCGCCGTTCCTGCCGTGGATGTCACCCTCAGCGACCTCGAATCCGGCGACGCCCGCATCCCCGCCGTTGCCGCACGCCTCTTCCGACTGCACAGCGTGCAGGTGGATCGCTGGCCGGGCTGGCATATTCGGCTGCTCGAGCCCGACCATCGACTGCCCGTGGTGCCCGACGTGGTCGTGCCGGCCGATGCCCCCGTTGGCGGCCTGCCCGCCGACGTAGCCGCCGACGCGCCCCTGCACGTCTGGGTCGATGTCCAACTCCCCCCGGACGCGCCGCCCGGCACCTACGACGGCACGCTTTCCGTTCGATCGCAGGGCCGCACCGTCCAGACCGTTCGCCTCAGCCTGACCGTCTGGCCGTTTGCCGTGCCGGATGACGCCGGGCTCGTCCTCATGACCGCGGTGGATCAGACGGCGCTCTTCGCACAACACATCCAGCAGGATGGCCGACCGTATGCCCCCGATCGCATCTACGTGGACAACCCGCGTCGGGGAGAACTGGAGTCCGTCCTGGCCGCCGCCATGCGACTGCTGGAATCACACCGCCTCAGCCCCACGCTGCCCCGGCTCTTCCCCGTGGCAAAAGTCGACATCGATCAAACCGTAAACGTGGACTGGGCCGATTACGATCGGGTCGTGCTGAGCTTTCTCGATGGCTCCCGCTATGACCGCCGCCGGCCCAGCCCCGTCTGGCCGATCCCGTTCGATGCGTCGTTCCCCCCGCCGCCCTCGTACGGCCCGCTGGACTCGCCGACGTACGCCGCCATCGTCCGGCGGTACCTGCACGAATGCGCCACGCACTTTGACAAGCTCAACGCCCTGGATCGCGCGTTCGTCACCATACCCTTTGCGAGCACGCCGGACGCAGAGGGGTTTCGCGCCATCGAGCACTTCGGACCGCTCATCCGGGACGCCCACCCGCGGCTGCGACGGCTCGCCCGGCTGTTTCCCCAGGATATGAACGCCTACGGCTGGCAAGGCTTCCCCTTCCGCGACGTCGCCCGGCAGACGGACATCTGGTGTCCGCCCGCGCAGTTCTGCGACCCTTCGCTGCAGCCCGCCGGACCCCTCATGCCTCAGACCTGGTGGTTCCAACTCGATCGACCCCCGTTCTCCGGCTCGTTGCACATCACCGCGCCGCCCGTCTGCACGCGTGTGGTTCCCTGGCAGGGCTACCGCTTGGGCGTGCCGGTGATCGACCTGGGGCCGGCCAATCTCCCCCTGGCAAACGCCGCCGACCCCACGCCGCAGCGCTGCATCGATGAGCATCCGAGCCTCCTGCTGTATCCCGGGACCCCGTTCGGCCTGTCGGCGCCCGTGGCCTCCGTGCGGCTCAAACGATTGCGTCGTGGAATGCAGGACGTGGCCCTGCTCCGCCTCCTCGAACAACAGAACCTACCGCACGTGGCGATCAACCTGGCGGAGTCGCTGGTTCCCCGGGCCGGCGCGTCCGCCTGCGGTGTTCACTTCGCAGATGGAGCGCCGGGCGCCTGGGTCCACGACGAACGATGGTGGCGATTGGCCCGACTGGTCCTCGCCGACGAGTTGCTGCAGACACTGGAGAGACCGACCTCCCCGTTCCGCGGCTCGCTTCGCTGGCAGCGACTCATGGCCGAGACCCGCAACGTCGAGCTGAAGGTGGACGGCGTTCGATGCCGGCCGGCCGGCCGGCGAGCGGAGGAGGGCGTCGTCATTGAGGCCCAGGTCACCGTGTCGAACCGCACTCGCCTTCCGGTGACGGGCGGGGCGGCGTTCGAGGAATTGCCGCTGGGCTGGGTGGCGGACCCGCCGGCCGTGGATGTGCCCCGCATCGACCCCGGCAGCGCCGCCCGCGTCCTCCTGACCGCGCGGGCCGCAGCCGTTACGTGGGATGAAGACGGCGTCCGCTACCTGCCCATTCGGTTCGACCTCAACCGCCAGACGATTCGACTCAACTCCCGCATGGCCTATGTGCCCGCGGCGCGGCTGGACCGGCCCATCGACATCGACGGCGATCTGTCTGACTGGCCCATCACACCCGGAAACCTGGCGGCGGATTTCGTCCTGATCTCCGGTGAGCGGCCCTCGGAAGACGGAAAACCCGCCGGCCGGCCCGCCGCCGCCACCCGCTGCCGAGTCGCTCGCGATGCGGAACACCTGTATTTCGGATTCATCTGCGAGGCGTCCGGGGACCCGGACCTCGAAGCCCGCAGCAACCTCGTTCACTACGACGACATGGTGCCCACGGGCGAGGAACTCGTGGAGATTCTCCTGGATCCCCTTTCCACCGGCACGCGGTCCACGGGCGATCTGTACCACGTCGTGGTCAAGCTTTCCGGGGCCGTCTGGGAGCGCGGCATCGGCGCCTTCCCGCCCACCGGCCCGCGTGAGGTCTGGGCCGCCGACATTCGACAGGCCGTCCGCTGGTATGGAGACCGCTGGGAAGCCGAGGTGCAAATCCCCCTGGCCGCTTTCGACGAGGGAGCCCGGCTGAACCGCATCTGGGCCGTCAACTTCACCCGCTTCGACGCCGCCCGCCAGGAGTACTCCACCTGGTCCGGCGCCGTCGGCAACGCCTACGACCCTCTGTCCCT
>CAZPHH010000028.1:49194-52617 GCA_964586145.1 uncultured Phycisphaeraceae bacterium
GTGTGGGACCGGCTTTCCAGCCGGTCTGGACAACCCGCAGGATTGACGCGATGAAAGAGAAGATCCACCCCAAATACCAGAACTGCACCGTTCGTTGCGGCTGCGGCAGTACGTTCACCACGCGGAGCACGCTTCCGGAAATTCACGTGGAAATCTGCTCCGCCTGCCACCCGTTCTTCACCGGGCAGCAGAAGTTCGTGGACACGGCCGGTCGGGTGGAGCGGTTCCAGAAGAAGTTCGGCGGCGAGTACTTCAGGAAGCCCGAGAAGGGCAAGAAGGCCCCCGCGAAGGCTTAGCGCGGTTCCCGGATTCAGCATCCACGCCCGTGGTTTCCGATCCATCGGAAAGTGTGGGCGTGGATTCTCTTTGCACACACCCTGCGGGATCCGTGGCGCAGCCGTCAGAATCGAGAATCAACAGGCCCCATGTCCACTAGTGTTGACGACAAGCTGATCGCCAAGCTCGACGAAATCGCCGCCCGGCGCGACGCGCTCCGCGAGCAGATGGCCGACCCGGTCGTGGCCTCCAACCCGACCCGCAGCATCGCGCTGGCCAAGGAGACCGGCCGGCTCGACCGGCTGGCCGACCCGTACCGGGCGTTCCGAAAGGTCCGCGACGGCCTGGAGGAGGTCCGGGCCATCCTGGCCGACCCCGGGCAGGATCGTGAGCTCCGCGACCTGGCCGAGGCGGAGATCGAGGACCTTCAGGCCCGGCACGACCGGATGCTCGACGAGCTCAAGGAGCTGCTGGTCACCGACGACGATGCGGCCATCACCTCCGTCATCCTGGAAATCCGGGCGGGCACCGGCGGCGACGAGGCTGCTCTGTTCGCCCGCGATCTCTACGAGATGTACCTGCGCTACTGCGAGCGGAAGGGGTTCAAAGTTGAGGTGATGGACCAGTCCGGCGGCGACCTGGGCGGTCTGAAGGAAGTGATCCTCAACGTCCGCGGGCCGAACGTCTGGCGATGCCTGGGCTACGAAGGCGGCGGACACCGCGTGCAGCGCGTGCCGGAGACGGAGGCGCAGGGCCGCATCCACACGTCGGCGGCCACGGTGGCCGTACTGCCCGAGCCGGACGAGATCAACATCGAGGTGAACTGGGAAACGGACGTGGAGGAGTTCGTCTCCCGGGCGGGTGGGCCGGGCGGCCAGAACGTCAACAAGGTCTCCTCCGCCATCCGCCTGGTTCACAAGGCCACCGGCATCGCGGTGTCCATGCGCGACGAGAAGTCCCAGCACAAAAACCGGGCCAAGGCCCGCCGCATTTTGCTGACCCGCCTGTACGAGACGGAAATGCAGCAGCGGAACTCCGCCCGCGACAGCACCCGGCGGGCCATGATCGGCAGCGGTGACCGGTCCCAGCGCGTTCGCACCTACAACTTTCCCCAGAACCGCTGCACCGACCACCGCATCAACCTGACCCTCTACAACCTGGACCGCATCACCCAGGGCGAGCTGGACGAGCTCATCGAGGCCCTGCAGACGTACGACAAGGAACAAAGGCTGAAGAACCTGTAAGGCCGACCCGCCGCCCACGACGTGAACCCACGGTCGTGAACGTGAGCCGGATCATCGCGATACGCTTCAGCCGCAAAACGCCCGACGCGTTTGACGAATCCACAATCGCGGGAAATCCTTCGCAATTCACTATTCGCAATTCGCAATTCGGTCCAGCACCCGCTCCGCCGCCGTTTCCCCACGATGCACGCAGTCCGGCACGCCGCCGCCCGCAAAGGCGTTGCCCGCCACCGCCACGGGGGGCAGCGATTCCAGCAGCGCATCCACCCGGGCCACGCGGTCCAGGTGACCCACCGGATACTGGGCCATCGCCCGCGGCCAGCGGTGAATCGTGGTGAACAACGGCCGGCCGCGCAGGCCGATCAGATCGCCCAACTCCGCCAGCACTCGCCGGACAACCTCAGCATCATCGAGAGCGAATGCCCATGGGTTCAACGCGCCGCCGACAAATGCGCGGATCAGCGCCTTTCGCTCCGGCGCCCGGCCGGGGAACTTCACGTGACAGAACGACGCCCCGATCATGGCCATCTTCTCGACGGCCGGCACCACCAGCCCGAACGCATTCAGCGGATGGGCGATCGCCTCCCGCTCGAAGGCCAGGTTCACGGTCAGCGTGGAGGCATACTCCACGTCGTCCAGCAGCGCGGTCAGCTCGGGCGCCGCCTCTCTGAGCATCTCGGAAAGCGCGAACGCCGGCGCCGCCAGCACCAGTCCATCCGCCGCCATCCGCTCCCCGCCCGCCAACTCCAGCCGCCAGCCGCGGGCATCGGGATCCGGTGTCAGTGCTTTGACACCACAGCCCGTCCGGACGGATCCCGCAGGCAGCCGACTCGCCACCGCGTCCACCAGCGACGCCATGCCCTCCCGCATGGTCACAAAGATGCTGTACCGCGCCCCGCTGTCCGAGCGGGCCTTGTCGCCCAGCGCCTTCTGGCCGGCCCGCATTCCGAGGATCAGGCTGCGGTGCTTGGCCTCCAGCTCCAGGAACCGCGGCATGGTCGCCCGCAGGCTCAGCCGGTCGGGGTCCGAGGCGTAGATCCCGCTCACCAGCGGCTGGGCGGCCCGCTCCAGCGCCTCGTGCCCCAGGCGGCGCCGCACAAAATCGCCCAGGCTCTGGTCGCCCTCGCTCGGACCGCGCGGCAACACCAGGTCCAGCCCCATCCGCATTTTGCCGCGCCACGAAAACAACCCGCTGAACGCGAACGGCCACATTCGCGTCGGCGCGAGCATCATGAATCCCTCGGGAATCGGATGCAGCTTCCGCTTGCGCACGATGAACGCCCGCCGGTACTTCTCGTTGGTCGGCATCACCTGCTCGGCAATGCCCATCCGGCGGCACACCGCCATCGCCCACGGCTTCTGCGTAATGAAGGCATCCGGCCCCCCCTCCAACAGAAACCCGTCCCGCCGCGTCGTCTCGATGCTTCCGCCGAGCCGATCCTGCGCCTCCAGCAGCAGGACCTCCAGCGGCGATCCATCGGCCTGCCGACGCTCGATCAGCTTGTGCGCCGCCGCCAGACCGGACATGCCGCCGCCGATCACCACGATCCGCTTTGTTCTCGCGTTTTCGCTCAAGCCCGGCATATCCCTTGCGCCGCAAGCGTCCAAGCTCTTCGCACTCTGCGCAGATGATCGCGGCAGCATGGAGCGGACGTAACGCTCCGCTGCCTTCAATCCCCCCTTAGGCCGGCTTCAGCCGGGGGAAACCTGATCGCCCCTCCTCTCTCTCTCTTCTCTCTGAGCCGGCCTTCAGCCGGCTTCTCCGTGCGAGCCCTCGAAGCCGGCTGGAAGCCGGCTCGGACACGAGAGAGATTGAAGAGCAGCCAGGCCACCCCCACCTGAAGGTGGGTACGTGTTTAGCGTACGGGGGTGGGCAGGAGGGTCAAGTACGGGCGTAGGGTCT
>CAZPHH010000029.1:0-51316 GCA_964586145.1 uncultured Phycisphaeraceae bacterium
CAAGTCGATGAAATCCGCCCGGTGGATTCGCGAACAGCTGCTTAGCGTGCAGAGCGAGTCCCGACAGGTCGGGATTAACCGCTAGGTTGTAGGTTTGAGTCCTACTCGGGGAGGTTGACGTTCCACACGTACGTGCTAGAGAACGCGGAAGGTCGCTTCTACATCGGTCATACGGATGATCTGCAGCAGCGTATTGCCCGGCATAACGCTCCATCGGAGGGCGGCCGGCGATACACCGGTAAGCACGGACCGTGGCACCTGGTCTGGTGTGAGGCCCACGCCACCCGGTCTGACGCGATGGCCCGGGAACGGCAAATCAAGTCGATGAAATCCGCCCGGTGGATTCGCGAACAGCTGCTTAGCGTGCAGAGCAAGTCCCGACAGGTCGAGATTAACCGCTAGGTTGTAGGTTCGAGTCCTACTCGGGGAGCCAAAATCAATCCGACGGAAGTTGCCGTCGGCTGCAGTTAACGGAAACGCCCGACCAGCCAACTGGCCGGGCGTTTTCATATCCCGTTGCTGGCAAAGGGGTACGGCGATTTCGCCCAGCGCGGGTCGCGCTCTCGGTTTTGATGAGGCGACACAGGGGCTCGGCGCCGAACGGGGCTATTTCGGCGTCGTACCGGGGCCAACTCTCAGACCCTCACCACGCCGCGGCTCTCGTGGTTAACTCACGCGTTCGGAACGCGAAGGGATGGGACCTTGTTCGATACGGGGCAGCATGAGCCGTCCCGCCGATGCTGGTCATTCAGGTATCGGCGCCGGCTGGCGCAGGCTCCGTCCGCTGCACGAGGCCATCTTCCATCTCGTATAGGGTGTCGAAGACGTCCAGTGAGCGGTGATCGTGCGTGACGACCAGCACGCCGGCGCCGTTGTCGTGGGCGACCTTGCGGAACAGCTCCATGACCTGCCGACCGCGGTGACTGTCGAGGGCGGCGGTCGGTTCGTCTGCGAGGACAACCGCGGGCTCGTTTGCCAATGCCCGGGCTACGGCGACGCGCTGCTGCTGGCCGCCGGACAGGGTTGTGGGGTAGAAGTCCGCACGATCGGCGACATCCAGATAGTCGAGCAACTCGATCGCCCGCCGGCGGGCGGCGCGGCGCGGCCAGCCGTCAAGCTCCATCGCGACCTGGACGTTCTCGCACGCCGTGAGAAACGGGATGAGATTCGACTGCTGGAAAACGAAGCCCAACCGCTGCCGACGAAACGTCCGCAGGTTGGTCAGGGGGTACGGCCCGTCGAGCACCGGCTGGCCGGCGATCGAAAGGCGCCCCTGGGTGGGCGGCGTCACCAAGCCCACGACCGTCAGCAGCGTCGTCTTGCCCGCTCCGCTGGGGCCGAGCAACGCGGCCACTTCGCCGCAGGCGATCGTAAGGCTCGCCGCGCGCATGGCGACGACTTCGGTATTGCCCGAGCCGTAGATCTTCGTCAGTGCGTCCGCTTCGACCGCCGGCGCATCGGGGCGGGGTGATTTCATCGCGAGAGCACCTCCCCCGGCGAAACGCGCAGCGCTCGCCAGATGCCGAGCCCGCTGGCGAGGATGGAAATCACTAGCACGACGCCCGCCAGCTTGATCAGATCCTGTTCGACCAGCAGGATGCGACGTGGGAAGTGCGGAAAGACCTGGCGGCCAAGCACGTACGCCACGCCGAACCCGAGCATGCCCAGCACGATGGCCTGCTGCATGATGAGCCCGAGGATCACGCGGTTGGGCGCGCCGATCAGTTTCAGCATGGCGATGTCGTGCAGCTTGTCCAGCGTAAGCGTGTACAGGATCAGGGCCATGACGATCGCCGACACAATCGTGAGCAGCGTGCGGAACAGGCCGAGCTGCGCGCCGGAACGCTCGACGGGCCCGCTGAGAATCAGATGCTGCTGTCGAGCATGCGTCATCGCCGTGACGTCGCCCCAAGCGGAGATCAACTCACAAATCGCGTCGGCATCTGCCCCCGCTTCGAGTTGAGCAATCACCGCGCTCACATTGGGCGGCCCAAGTGCCGGAATGTTCGCCGCAGGGCCTGCGGCGCGCTCCAGCAGTTGCGGCTGGGCGCGGCCAAAATCCTGTTGCTCGCCCCGTGAGCGTCGCGCGGCGCGTTCCAGACGAAACGCCTCGCCCGGCTGATCGAACTGGATGGCCTGCGCATCATTCACCGTGACAAAGACGGCTGCATCGCCCCCCCAACTTGTCATGCCGCGCGTCAGGCCAACGATCGTGTATTTGTCCTTGCCCAGTTCGAGTTTCGTGCCGAGCTTCAGGCCCAGCTTGCGGTCCGCAATCATCTCGTAGTGGTTCTGTGCCAGCGGGCGGCCCGCGACGATCGGGAGCCGTTCGCCTTTGTCGGTCGGCCAGCTCAAGCCCACCACGACCATGCGCAGCAACTGACCCTCATGCTCGCGCTGGATTGTGTGAGTGACGAACTCCCGCGCCCCCGTCACCCCGGGCATGGCGGCCACGCGGTCGACCAGATTCCGCGGCACGCGCGAAAGTTCGGCGAAGGGGCCGCGCGTGTCGCGCTGCACGACCCAAATATCAGCGCCCACCTGGTCGATCAAGAGCGTGCCTTCATCGAGCAGCCCACGGTAGATGCCGCCCATGCCCATGACGACCATGAGCAGCACGCCCAGCCCAAAGGCCGTCAGGGCGAAGCGGCCGGCATGATGACGGACGTCACGCAGCGCGAGGTTCATCGGATCGTCACCCGTTTTCCGGGAGCGAGCGGCGTCGCCTTCGCGCCGGCAACGAAAATAATCGCGTCACCGGCTGCGAGACCGTCGACAACCTCAACGACTTCGTGGCCGCGCAACCCGAGCGTGATGGCACGCCACTGGGCCTTGCCGCCAGACGCGACCCAGGCTCCCGGCTGACCATCGCGGCGGCTGACCAGGTGGGCCGGCAAGAGCGTGACATCCTGCTTGCGTGCCACCTCGATGTACGCTTCGGCGCGCTGCCCAACTGCCCAGTTGGCGGGCAGCTCGCGCACCCACACGTCCACCAGGAACTCGCGAGTCTCGCGATCCGCCTCACGTCCCAGGCGTGCGACCTCGCCGACGTAGGACTGGTTCGGCTGTGCGCGGAAGACCACCCGCGCCGGCTGTCCGGGCCTCAGCCGATCCATCTCGGTCTCGTCTACCCAGGCGCTGATCCACAATTCGTCCGTTGCGATCAACGTCAGAACCAAGCTACCCGGCATCACAATGCTGCCGGGGTCGCGGTCTCTCCGCACGATCAGGCCGTCGAAGGGGGCCGTGACGACAGTATCCCCCAGCCGGGCGACGTGGTACTCCAGCGTCTTCTCGGCGGCGATCACCTGCTTCTCAGTCTCGATCAGCGCCGCCTCGGCCCGGCTGAGATCAGCCTCGGCCACGCGCAGGGCTTCCGTGGCCTTGTCCAGTTCGAAGCTGGATGCGCTGCTTCGCGCAACGAGATCCTCCACGCGGCGATAGTCGATCCGGGCTTGGGCGAGTACGGCCTCGGATCGCTGCCGGTCGGCGATTTGACGATCGACGCCGGCCCGCGCCGCGGCCAGGTTGCTTTCGGAGACCTCGACCTGTCGGCGTAGGTCTTCATCATCGAGCCGGAGAAGCTCCTGCCCCGCGTCTACGCGATCGCCCTGATCGACGAGCACGCTGGTGATGAGCCCGGAAATCTTGGGGCTGATGACCGCCTGGCGCCGCGCCTCCAACGTGCCGGTGCCCATGACCTCGGCGACAATCTCGCCACGAGCGACGACGTGCTCCCGAACCGGGGTCGGCTTGAAGAACAGCCAATACCCGACGCCCGCGGCGGCTCCGAGAACGACGAGAAGCTGTGCCCAGCGCCACAGTCGGCGACGCCAGGTTGATCGGCGATAGCGTGCGGGTGATTGGTCTTGGTAATTCATAGCAGGTTGATACCATAGTACGCCGTGCGGTTGAGCCTTGCACCGCCTGGCAGATTATAGGATCCACTTCTTCTTGATATTCCGCAAGCTGACGGCGAACAGAACTACGCAGAACGCCGCCAGCAGGGCAAAATTCAGGGGCAGCGGCATCGTGGTGGCGTGGCGGACCGCGCCGTGCAGGGCATCGGCGCCGTAGGTCAACGGCAGAACGTAGGACAGCGGCCGCAGCCAGATCGGCAACTGCTCGATCGGAAAGAACAGCCCGCACAGAAACAGCATCGGAAAGCGGAAGAAATTCGAGAACGTCTGGGCCTCAAACACCTCGCTGACCGAAACGGCGATGAACAGGCCCAGGAACGTCGAGCTGATTGCGATCAGCACCACCGCGGGGATCAAGGTCCACCAGTCGACGCCAGACAAGTCGACTAGGAAGGCCGCCAGGACGATGGGCACGAACGCATTGACCACGCCGAAGAGGATCGCCCCGGCGGTCTTGGCCAGCATCAGCAATTCCAGCGGGATCGGCGCGAGCAGCAGCCGCTCGAACGAGCGACCCTTCTTCTCGAATGTCACAGTGACCGCCAGCAGGCTCGTCGTGCCGAACAGGACCGACACCGCAATCACACCCGGCAGCAGCCCGGCGACACTGTCCAGGCCCGAGCCGGAACGAATGAAGAACATCCCCGTCCACGCCAGCGGAAAAATCAGCCCCCAACTGACGTTCGGCGGCTTGAGGTAGTACGACCGCACGTCCTTGGCGAGGATGTTCCAGAATGCGATCCAGGCGTTCATGCACCGCCCCCGATCTTCGCCTTTTCCAGCTTCATCGCGGCCGGCTCGATGCCCGTGATGCGGACGAAAACCTCTTCCAGCGAGGGGCGGATCTTCCGGGCCTCCGCCACTTCCGCTCCGCGATCCTCAAGCAGCCGGACCAGCGGACCGACCCGCACTGGCGCCGGCGACTCGACGCGGATGGCCGTGTCCGCGATGGCACGGCACTGAAGGTGCGGGAACGCGCCGGTGATCGCAGCGCACAGATCGGCGGCGTTCACCGTCACTGCGGCCGACTTCCCGCCCGTCGGAACCGGGTCGGAAACAGAGAACTGCACGACGTGGCGTCCGTCTGTCTCGTGCATCAGCGCATCCACTGTGTCGATGCGGACGATTCGGCCTTTCACGATGAAAGCAATGCGTTGGCAGAGCCGTTCGGCCTCCTCGATGTAGTGCGTGGTCAGGAAGACCGTCGTTCCGCCGGCGTTCAAGTCCGCGATCCGTTGGCGGATCTGCCGCGCGCTGGCCACGTCGATGCCGGTCGTTGGCTCATCCAGGAACAGGATAGGCGGCCCGTGGATGATGCCCGCCGCGATCGTCAGCTTGCGTTTCATCCCCTTGGAGTAGCCGGCGAATTTGCGCCCGGCCGCATCGGCCAGACCGAACTGGTCGAGCAGTTCGCGGGCTCGGGCTTCGCGGTCGCGTTTGCGGAAGCCGTACAGCGATCCGCAGAAACACAGGTTTTCAAAGCCCGACAGCTCGGGATACAGGTTGCTCTCGTCAGGCACGACGCCGATCATGTGCTGCGCGCCGCGGGGGTTCTGGGTGCAGTCGATCCCGGCGATGTTGATCGCCCCCGTGTCCGGCCGGGCCAGGCCGGTGAGCATGTTGATGGTCGTGGTCTTGCCGGCGCCGTTGGGACCGAGAAAGCCGAACAACTCGCCACGGTGAACCGTGAAGGCTACGGAATCCACGGCCACAACATCGCCGAACCGCTTGGCGACGCCGTCCACTTCGATAAGGGTCTCGTGATTTCGCATCGCTGGGCTTTCGCATTCCCATTTCTAAGCCGGGCTCAACAGGTAGGTCTGCTGCTCGGACGACCAGGCGCGTTGCACGAGGCCTTGTGCCTCCAGGCTTTCCGCGGCACGTGCGACATCTTCGACCTCTGCGGAAGTGAGATCACTGACCTAAGACTGCGCCAGCGGCCGCCCCGTCTGCGGTAGCATCGCCAGGATCTCCGCCGCCACCGGATCGAGTTGCCGCCGCTCGCTGCGGGAGAGGCCGTCGCTCTGCCGGACGCGGAAGTGTGCGAAGACCGCGACGGCCAACACGACCAGCCCGATACCGCCCAGGATTAGCCAGCCGACTACACTCACACCTCCCGCAGGCCCATGATGGTTCATCGCGAGGAACATGGTGTTTCTCCTGCGTCCATCGTGCGGTCCAAATCGCGGTGGTCGTGCTTGGAGGGTGCCTGGGAGCCCAAGCAACGCCACGCTAGCATCCGCTGTTCAGGTTCGTACGTCCCGGGACGCCTTCGCGCGCCGCCGCTTGCCCGTACATTTCGTGCCTGCCCCCTGACAGGGTCCTTGCTTCACATCCAGCAGCTTCTCCATTTCCTGCCGCCACGCCGCCAGTGCATCTTCGTTCAGGCGATAGTGCACGAAGTAGCCGCGCTTCTCGCTCACGACGATTCCGGCGTCGCGCAACACGCGCAGATGCTGCGACACCGCCCCCTGCGTGACGTCCAGTTGTCCGGCCAGCGCGTTGACGCACAGCGCCCGGCCGCGGAGCAACGCAACAATGCGCAGCCGCGTCGGCGCGGCCAGCGCCTGCGCGAACCTTGCCAGTCTGCCGGTCGGGTCCATCATATCAGTAACCGCTAAAATACTAATCAGCCGGCTCCGGCCTCGCAATGGAGCGGGAAGACTGCTTGCGGAGGCCGGACGCCCGCGACAGTTTCGATACTCACGCAGATGTAGCGGGTGAACTCCCTGGGCAATCAGGGGACGGCGCCCGCATGCCGACGACAGGGAAGTCACCACGCGCCAGCGACGTCGCGCCCGAGGGGCGCCGTGGCGAGATCATCGCGATTGTCGCTGCTGCTCTGGCACGCCTGATCCACACCGACAGGGCGCCGGCGATCCCATGCCCCGACACGCCAGCGAACATCCCGCCGTAAGTTCCTCTGAGTCCGCCGAAATCGGCCTTGAGTCGGGCTAAACGGGACATCTCTCATATTGCGGTTTTCGTTTGCACGTGTAAGGGGAGGGTTGTCGAAGGAAGAGGAAGAGGGACGGCCCCCCCGTGCCGCCTGAAGCCAGCCGCAACCGCGCGCGGATTCGCCGCCGGGTCGGCGGGTCGATGCCCAGCGTCGAGGTGCAGGATTCCGCCGCAGTCGGGATTCGAGTGCTACTTGGGGAGGGCAGGCCGGCATCACGCACGATGCCAACCCGCTTCCGGCGGTCAGCCGATCGGGATCCCCGTCGCCCATAACTCGTTGTCGCAGATGGAGATGGGAGATGCCGCCGCCCTCGGCAGCCCAGCCAGAGCTTCCCGCCTGTTCACGGCGGCAGGCCGGGCAGGGCCGAGTTCGGGCCAGGCGCTCGAACGCGCACCGCCGAGAGCGGGTGGCGGTGGGCAACGTCGGCCGGAAAGCGCCGGGCGCCGGCGTTCGCGGAGTTGCAGCGATTCCGTTGGATGGCGAAACTCTTGGCATGAGCGACGCGGACACCCATCCGGAACCCCGGGCGATCATCATCGCCGGCCCCGACGGCGCGGGCAAAACCACGTTCGCCCGCGAGTTCCTGCCGGCCGAGGGCGAGTGCCCCACGTTCATCAACGCCGATCTGATCGCCGAGGGGCTGTCGCCGTTTCAGCCCGACCAGGCGGCGGTCGAGGCGTCGCGACTGATGCTCGAGCACGTTCGGCAGCGCGTGGCCAAACGGCAGGACTTCGCCATTGAGACCACCCTGGCCGGTCGTGCGTACCTGCGCATGATCCGTGAATGGAAAGCGGTCGAATACCAGGTCGAGATGATCTTTCTGCAACTTCCGTCGGCCGATCTTGCCGTCCAGCGCGTCCGCCAGCGCGTGGCACAGGGTGGGCACAGTATCCCCGAAGCGGCCATTCGTCGCCGCTTTGATCGTGGCCTGCTGAATCTCCGCGAGCGGTACCGCAACGTCGTCAATGTCTGGCAGGTTTTCGACGCAAGCCAATGGCCGCCCGTCCTGCTGGACGAAGGGGTGAATCCATGATTCAACAAAGCCGTAACCAGTATCCCGAGATGCAGGGCAGCCGTACCGCCATGATCCGCGCCGCTCGCCGTGCGGCCGATCTGGCGAAACGGCACAATCAGCCGCTGGTTCTGTGGCGCGACGGTCGCGTTGTGGAGATCATGCCCGATGAATTGCCGGAACTGCCGGAGCGAACGCCCGAGAAGCAGCCCTGACCCGGTGGACGCTGATGGAGCACGAAACAACACCCAACCCGCCCCTCCGGCTCTATCGTGACCTGGCGGACTGGTATCCGCTGCTGACGCCGGTGGCCGACTATGCCGAGGAGGCCGGCTTCTATCGGCGTTTGTTCGAGGCCCACTGCAAAAGGCCGCCTCGAACCCTGCTCGATCTGGGTAGCGGGGGCGGGCACAATGCCGCGCACCTGAAGGCAACGCTGGCCTGCACGCTGGTGGATATTGCGCCGGACATGCTGGCCCTGAGCCGCCGCCTGAATCCCGAATGCGAGCACGTTCAGGGCGACATGCGGTCGATTCGGCTCGACCGTGTCTTTGACTGCGTGCTCATCCATGACGCGATCGGCTACATGGCCTCGCGCGAGGACCTTGCCAAAGCCATCGCCACGGCATTCGCGCACACCGCCCCCGGCGGGGTCGCGATGTTCCAGCCGGATTTCGTCTCGGAGACCTTCCGGCCGGGCACCGAGACGGGCGGCCGCGACGGCGGCGGGCGCGGCCTGCGCTACCTCGAATGGCGGTGGACTCCCGGCCCCGGGACCGACGTGTACGTGACCGACATGGCCTACCTGTTGAGAGACGAAAGCGGGGCGGTTGAGGTTGCCCATGACCGGCACATCATGGGGCTGTTCCCGCGGGCCGCCTGGCTGGAGCGGATCGCGGAGGCCGGCTTTGAGCCGCGTGCGGTCCCCTTCGAGCACAGCTCGTCCAGCAACACCGGCCACGAGATATTCCTTGGGCTGCGGCCTGTCGCGGACGGAGGGTTATGAAGTGAGCGATTTCCCGCCGCGTTTTTGGCCGATCTTCTTCGAGCTTTATGAGTCGCTTCCCCGGCAGGGGCCGGGCAGCCGCGCCTGCGCCGCGAAAGCGCTCGGCTTCTGTCGCGATCTGCCGCCCGCGCCGGCGGTGCTCGACCTCGGGTGCGGCGTCGGCGGGCAGACACTCCATCTCGCCGAACTGACCTCAGGCACCCTCGTCGCCGTGGACAGCCATGCCCCAAGCATTGAGCGGCTGCGTGCGACGGTCGCCGTGCGTGGGCTTGCCGATCGGATTCAGCCGCTGGTCGCCGACATGGCCGACCCGGGGTTGCCGCCCGGGAGCTTTGACCTCGTTTGGTCCGAGGGGGCGCTCTACAACATCGGCATCGAGAACGCCCTGCGCGTCTGCCACGGGCTGTTGCGTCCCGGTGGCTACCTCGCCTTCACCGAAGCCGTCTGGCGGAAGGAGGATCCGCCGCCCGAGGTGAAGGAGAGCTTCGACCTCGACTATCCGACGATGGGCCGCGTTCCGGACGTCCTGGCGGCAATCGAGCGATGCGGCTTCTCGCGGATCGGGCACTTCCCGTTGCCGGACGAGGCGTGGTGGGATGATTTTTACACCCCGATGGAGATTCGCATTAAGGAATTGCGCAGCAAATATGCGGACGACGGCGCCGCGCTCGCCGTCCTCGACAAGCTCGCCCAGGAGCCAGAGATGCACCGCAGGCACTCAGACTACTACGCCTATGAATTCTTCGTGGTGCGCCGAAAGAGCTGACCGCCCCGCCCGCCGAAAGCAACGCCCGGACTCTGCACTGCAAAGGTCGGATTCGTCGCGTCCCGCGCAAGTTCTCACGCCCGCACCGGCGCAAGTCCTTTGTCCTCGTCGCTCCGTCGCTTGGGTTGCGGGCGCAGCCCGCGCAGCGACTCTCCCGTAAATGGCTCTCGCCCAGTGAGCACACCCGCTCACGCTGGACCCCGTCGCCATTTCGCACTCGCGCCGGGTAGGTGAGAGCAGGACGGGCAACACCAACCCCGCCGGACAGCACCGGTCGCCAGGCGAAGGCCGTTGTGGACGCTTCCGCCAGGAGCCCGCAATGGAGGAACCGTGTGCCGGCCTGGCTGCGATAACTCCACGGCCACCCCGCCGGGGGATTTGGCTCAGAATTTCCGGCGCTGGCGGGCGGGGGGGATGTTGAGTTGCTGGCGGTACTTGGCCACCGTGCGGCGGGAAATTTCGATGCCCTCGGCCTTGAGCGCCGCGGCGATCTGGTCGTCGTTCAGCGGGTCGGCGCCGTCCTCTTTTTCCACGATCTCCGAGACCCGGACCTTCACGCTGTCCCAGCTTGTGGTCTGCCCGTCCTCCGTCTCGGTGCCGCCGGTGAAGAAGTATCGCATGGGGTAGATGCCCCGCGGCGTCTGCATGTACTTCTCTGCGACCGTCCGGCTGATGGTGGACGGGTCGCAGCTCAGCCGCTCGGCCAGCTCGCTCATCCGCAGCACCTTCAGGCCCTGCGGACCGACCTCGAAGAAGTCACGCTGCCGCTCGACAATGGCCTCGGCCACGGCCAGCAGCCGGCCACGCCGGTATCGAATCGCGTCGATCAGGGCGTTGGCCGCCTCCACGTGCTTGCGGACGAAATCGCGGACGTCCTTGCCGTTCTCCTTCGCCTTGAGCATGTCGACGTATTTCCGGGAGACGCGCAGCCGGGGGCTGTTCCCGTCGGCCAGCCGCACCTCCAGCTCGCCGTTCCGCTCGGAGTAGTCCACCATCACGTCCGGCTGGATGCGCGGGACCGCGCGATCCACGACCCGATACCCCGGGTGCAGCACCAGCGTGGAGGTGATTGCCTTGACGGCCTCCTGGATCTCCCCCACGGAATACCCGGTGGCCTTGGCGATGGCGGGGTAGCGGTTCTTCTCAATGTCCGCCAGGTGGTTCTGGATCAGCTCGCGTTCGATTCGGTTGTCGCCGGGCATCGCCTCCAGTTGCAGCAGAAGGCACTCCTGGTAGTCGCGTGCGGCGATGCCGACCGGGTCCAGACGCTGCACCAGCGCCAGCGCCCGCTCCATCACATCCAGGGCCAGGGGAGGTCGGACCGAGTCGGCCACCTCCTCCAGCCGGATCTTCAGGTATCCGTCCTCCTCCAGGTGGTAGATGATCGCCTCCCCCGCCCGTCGCGTCTCCTCGTCCAGTTCGAGCACGCGCCACTGCGAGAGCAGATACTCATCCAGCCCGGCCGGTCGGCTGGCCGTGTTGGCCATGGCCTCCATCTTGGGATCGCGGTCGCCGTCCACCGGGGCCCGGCGCGGCGTGTAGGGCGCGTCCACCGCGTCCAGATCGTACTCGCGGGAGAATCCGTCCAGGCGGTTGAAGCTGGCCGCCTCGGAGGTGTCCGCCGCACCGCGATCGTCCGGTTCCTCACGTCGCTTGACGGGGGCTTCCTGCTCCAGGTCGTGCCGTTCCAGGGCGATGTTTTTCTCCAACTCCTCGGCGACCCGGTTCTCCAGGGCCATGATGTTGAGCTGAAGGATGTCCATGGACTGGATCAGTTGCGGAGTGAGCCGCTGCTCCATCCGCATGTACTGACCCATCACTTGGGAAAGTGATTGAGACACCCGACACTCCTGGCTTACCGGTCTCGTCGAACCGCGCCGGGCGACCTTCTCGGGGATTGCCGCCCGGCGGTACAATCGGCACGCGGCCCGTCCCCACTATATGCTATTATACCACATACTCGAGGGCCGAGAACGCCCAGCGGACCGCTTTCGAGTCCGCTTGCGCGGCGAATGTCCCGCAAATGGCTATGAGGGATCAGACGGCTCGCGAAATGAGGTCCGACCGCGGATCGCAGACTCGAGCATCGCCGCGGTGGCGTACTCCAATTGCGAACCGACAGCCAGCCCGCGCGCCGGGCGGGTGAGTTTCACGCCGGTGTCGGCCAGGACACTCTCAATGTGCAGGGCTGTCCCGTCGCCTTCGAACGTCGGATTGGTGGCCAGAACCACTTCACGCACCTCGGACGACTTGATGCGCCGGGCGAGGGCGTCAATGGTCAGATCGCCCGGCCCCACGCCCTCCAGCGGTGCGATGTGCCCCATTAGAACGTGATACACGCCCCGAATCAACCCCGTGGCCTCCAGGGCCCCCACGTCCCGGGGTTGCTCCACCACCCAGATTTCGCCCGCGTCACGCTGCGGATCCCGGCAAATGGAGCACGGGTCGGTTTCCGTGAGGTTGAAGCAGATGCGGCAGTGACTCACGTTGCGCTTGACCGCCAGAATCGCGTCGGCCAGCGCCGAGGCCTCTTCCCGCGTCGCACGCAGCACGTGGAACGCCAGCCGTTCCGCGCTGCGCGGGCCGATGCCCGGGAGCTTCTGGAATTCCTCCTTGAGCCGCTCCAGAGATTCGATTCGGCCGGAACTCATGGTCAGCGCACCGCCGTCAGTCACCCTTTGCTGCGAACTTATCGGCCGCCCAGCATGTCCGTCAGGCCCGGAATGTTCAGCCCGCCGGTGAGTTGCTGCATTTCCTGCTGCATCGCGCTCTGCGCCTGGGTGGCCGCCGCGCAGACGGCCGCTTTCACCAGATCCTCCAGCAGTTCCACGTCGCCGGTCGCCGACGGCTCAATCTTCACCCGGATCACCGAGCCTTTGCCGTCCACGGTCACCGTCACCGCGCCGCCGCCGGCGTCCGCGGTGTACCGGCGGGATTCCAACTCCGCCCGCATCTGTGCGAGCTTCTCCTGGAATTCCTTCGCTTGCTTCAGCATGCCCATCATGTTGCCCAAACCGCCCAGCATCTTGACCTCCCATGACTGCAAACCCGATCCGTTCCGGCCGATCTCGTCCAAGCTGGCCTCCGCCCGCCGCTCACTCCGACGGGGATTCCGAATTCTCGACAACCCCGTCGTCCACTCCCTCCGGAGACGCGGAATCCCCACCTGCCGTCTCCCCGATCGGCATGCGGGCCGGGCGAACTCCCACCAACGACCCGTTCGTCAGAGTCAGCGCTCGCCGAACCAGCGGGCTGGCCATTACTCGCTCTTTCTCCACCGTGGGCACGCCCACCCCCACGGCCTGCGGCGCGGCCGACACGGGCTCAGGTCGAACCTCCGGCACGGCCGCTTGTGGAACAACAGCCGGGCCGGGTTTCGGCGGCCTGGATGCGACGAGGCCGGGACCGGCGTTCAGCGGCCGCTCAGCGGGGGGCTCTTTTTTTTTTGCAGCGGGCGGCTCGGCCGCCCCGGTGGCGCCCTCCAGGTGATCCAGCAGCGTCTGCACGTCCGAGAAGTCTCGGGCCTGGGCCAGGCGGACCACCGCGGCGTCGAGCAGGGCCCGGCCGGACCGGCTGCTCTTGACCGCCCGCCGCACTTCCTCGCAGAGGCTGATCATGTACACGTAGGTGGCCGCGTCGAACCCGCGTGACTGCTCGATGAGCTGCTCGCGAACCTGGGCTGGCACGTCGACCAACTCGGTCTGCGGCCCGCAGACGCGAAGCAGCATCAGCGTCCGCAGGTGTTCGATCAACGTGTCGCAGACCCGCTCGGCCGTGTGGCCCGTGGCGAAGCACCGGTCCACCCCGACCAGCGTCCCGGCCGCATCCCCGGCGGCGATGCAACGCACCGTCTCGAAGATTAACTCGTCGTGCGGAGCGGGCAGCACCTCGTCCATCACCTCGGCCGACAGTCGCGCCCCGCCGAACGCCATGAGCTGATCCAGCAGCGACAGGGCGTCCCGCATGGACCCGGACGCCAGCCGGGCGACCCGCCGCACCACCGCGTCGTCCGCCTCGATCGACTCGGCCCGCAGAATCTCCCGCAGGCGGCCGCAGATGGCGTCCACGTGGATGCTGCGGAAATCGAACCGCTGGCATCGGCTCTGGATCGTGGCCGGAACGCGATGCGCCTCCGTGGTGGCCAGAATGAACTTCACGTGCGCCGGCGGCTCTTCCAGCGTCTTGAGCAGGGCGTTGAACGCGCCCGTGCTGAGCATGTGGACTTCGTCGATGATGTAGACCTTGAAACGCGAGCGGGCGGGCCGGTATACCGCGTTGCTGCGCAGGTCACGGATGTTGTCCACTCCCGTGTTGCTGGCCGCGTCGATCTCGACCACGTCGATGTCTTCGCCCTCGGCGATGAGTCGGCAGGCCTCGCACTCGCAGCACGGCTGGTCGGTGGGCGCATCGGCCTTCAGGCAGTTGAGGGCCTTGGCCAGAATACGGGCCATGGAGGTCTTGCCCACGCCGCGCGTGCCCGTGAACAGGTATCCGTGGTGAATCCGGCCCGACGCCACCGCGTTCTTCAGCGTGGCGGCCACCGCATCCTGTCCGACAATCTCGTCGAATCCCCGGCTGCGGTACTTCCTTGCCAGAACCGTGTATGCCATGCGTGCTCCACCCGTCGCCCCGGCCGGTCCATCGCCCCCCGACCTACAGCCCGCGCCGCCGCGCAGCGGCGACCGCCCCATGGCGGGCATTGACGGCCAGGTTTGTCCACGGCACCTGAACGACGAAGGTGGGCTGCTCTGTCTCCAGCCTGACCCGTTGTCTCCGGCATCCACTGCATGGGACCCGGCCGTCAATGCACGCCACGCGGGCGGCCTCGGCCCGCCGGACCGTGCCCCGCGGGCCCCAAAGATTCTACAAGGCGCCGGCGGCGGCGGCAACCCGACCGACGAAGCGACCCGGACAGGAAACTCGGTCGGAGTCGTGACAGAGGGGGTTGATGAGGGGGTTTCCGGCCGGCGCCGGACTGCGAACGGCCACGCGCTCCGGGCGAGACGGCTTCCCTCAGGGCATGCCCGCTTCCGCAACCGGTTCCTCGGGCGGGGCGTTCACGATTCGGATGCTTCGGATGACGATCGGGCGTTTGGGCTGGTGGTCCTCCAGGGTGGGCAGGGCCATCAGCTTGTCCAGGGTCTCGTACGACGCGTCGCCCTCCAACTGGCCGAAGATCGTGTACCGGCCGTCCCAGTCCTTCATCCGCGTGTTGCAGATGAAGAACTGGCAGCTTGCCGAATCCGGGTCGTCCCTGAGCGTCGCCATGCTCAGGGTCCCGCGCGTCTGCGGACGGTCACTCAACTCCGCCATCAGCTTCTTTCCGTCCGGGCGGATGCCCGTGCCGTCGCCGGTCGGGTCGCCCCCCTGGATGAAGATGCCCGGATGCAGCCGGTGGAAGGTCAGGCCGTTGTAGAAGCCGCTGCGGGCCAATTCAACGAAATTGGCGACGGTCTCGGGGGCCTCGTCGTAGAAGAACCGAACCGTCATGCCGCCCTGATCGGTCTGGATGATGGCTTGCTTGCGCGGAGCCACCTCGAGCACAACCGCGTTGGACGTCAGCGATCCGTCGTACGGCCTCCACTGAAGCCGGTATCGGCCGGCGGTGCTCAGTTGGGGGTAGAAGCGTGTGACTTCGACCCGCACGCCAACACTGCTGCGAGGGGCGAGCAGCACCTGCGGGGCAGACGCCTCGGGCTCGTAGTCCATGGGGACGTCCCACACCCGCTTGGCGTCGAGAGATTCGACCGTCAGCCCACCGAAGGCGTGGCCGCTGAATACGTGGGTCAAGGGCAGGCCGGCCAGCAGCCCAGGCCGATCCGGCCGGACCCCGGGCGCCGTCAGCGTCACGGGTCGGTCCGAGTCGTTCACGATGGAGAAATCCATCCAGATCGGCTTGCCGACCGCCACGATGCGTTCCGGTGCCTGGATGATCGCTCGGAGCGTGGAGAATTCCCCTTCCAGTCGCACCCCGTCTTGTCCCAGGGCCGAGGGACCCAGGGTCAGCACGCCGCAGATCAGTGCCAGCCGGACTTGATGGTGCATATGGCTCTTCGCTACCCCCGCCGGTCCCCGGTCAACCGCCCATGCGCCGCAAGGCATCCCGAACCCGGGACGCGAAAGGCTGCTCCGAGGCCATTTTCTTTTACCCAAAGCCTTTTGTCCACCCCCTTTATCCGTCTTCCGCCTGGCCGGGCGTACGGCGCAGAAGCACCCCGGCCATCCCAGACCTGATACACGCAAGGGGGGTGTCCGGATGCAGCCCACTGAGGGCCGTCGCGGCCATCGGGGGGCGGACGTGACGGGACGCGGTGGCGCGCCGCCTGCGGGTCAAAAAATGCACGGCGGGCCGAAGGGGTTGCCCTCGGCCCGCCGCGGGTTCGAGTGTGCTGTTCGAGGAACTGTCACTCGGCTTTCCCGAACTCCGGAAAGCACGTCATCCGAGCAGCGACAGAATCTGAGACGCCTGCTGGTTCGCCAGACCCAACAGCGAGATACCCGCGTTGAGCAGCACGCTCTGGCGGTTGAGCTCGGCCGTCGCCACGGCGAAGTCGGTGTCGCCGATGACGCTCTTGGCCTCGCTCAGACTGGTCTTCGCCGTGTTCAACGTGTTGATCGACGTCTGGACGTTGAACTTCTGGAACGCGCCGATCCGCCCCTGCGCGGTGGCCGCGTCGTTCATCGCCTTCTTGACGATCTTCAGGGCGCCGGCGGTGTCGTTCTCCAGGGAGAACGTGCCGCCGCTCTTGAGCTGATCGAGCGTACCGCCCGTCTCGCCGCCGCCCAGCATGTGCGTGGCCAGCGAGTCGATGCCCAGTGTCGCCCGCGTGCTCGCGTCCGTCCCGAGCTGGAACGTGGCGCCGCCCTTGTTGTGGCTGATGGTGAAGCTTACCGTTCCGGTGCCGTTCGCCAGGTTCAGGTTGTCCTCGTCCATGCTGAACCCGAAGCTGATGCCCGCGGAGTTGTAGTACACGTCCAGGCCGTCCGTCGTGACGGACTGACCGTTGATCAGCACCGTGCCGTCCTGTCCGTACGAGCGTGCGTGATGCGTGATCGTGTTGCCGCCGGCCGTCGCGCCGCCTTCCAGCACGTTGACGCCCACGAACTCCTTCGAGCCGTAGCCCGTCGAGGCCAGCGAAAGCTGCTCGGAGGCCACGGAGGCCGAGACGCCCGTATGGATCTTCACCGCGTTGACCGCGGCCTGGACCTCGCTCGCCGTCGACCCCGAAGCGATCTCGATCACCTTGGTGCCCAGCGAACCGGTGATCTCGATCTTCATGTTCCCGTTCAATGTGTCGCTGCCCGTGAAGTTGCCCCAGGAGCCTGTCGAGGCCACCTCGGCGGCCACCTTCACGGCCACGTTGATCTGGGTGTCGCTCGTCTGCGTACCACGGGAATAGATGCGCAAACTGTCGATCTTCGTACGGTCCACGGTGTCGGTCAGGGCGATGGCCTGCGATCCGTCGAGCAGTCGCTTGCCGTTGAAGTTCGTCGTGTTCACGATCCGGTCGATGGATGCCAGGGCCTGGTCGATCTGGGCCTGGTTCGCGGCCTTCTCGCCCGCGGACAGTCCGGCGTCGCTCGCCGACGCCATCACCAGGGTCTCAATCTCGCCCAGCAGCGAGGAAATCTCGTTGATCGAGTTGTCCGCCACGGCCAGCATTGCGTTCGAGCGCGCGTTGTTGTCAATCGCAGCCGTGACCGCCGTCAGCTCCGCCTCGAGCGACTTCATGGCGATCAACCCGGCCGGATTGTCGGCGCCTCTGTTGATCTTGTAGCCGGTAGAAAGCTGGGTGAGGGTGTTGGATTGCTTCGCGGAGGTGGAGTTGACGATGTTGAGCAGGCTCATTGCGTTTGTGTTTGTGACTGTCAGACCCATGGATGGTTCCTTTCTTGGCGGCGATTGGGTTAAGGGAAACAGTGGACAACCCAACGCTAAGATATAAAAACCACCCCGCAAACCGGGCCTGCCCGCAATCCGCAAATTGCCGTTGACGCCTCGCCGGACGCGACTCTCTCGGACCTTCATCTGCCCGCCAACGTCCGTTTTCCGCACCCGGCGCCGACTGATGGTGACAGTGTGGTGACACCGCCTCCACCGACGCCCTGGCCGGCCCGATTCCCGGACCGCGCTGCCGGGGAAAGACCGTCCGGAACGCGAGCGGCCGCCACCCGGGGCCGGATAACGCGGGGGGCCGTGGGTCCGAGAAGGACCGGTTGCGCGTACCGCCGCCTGGGGCTCAGTCCCCGGTTCCGACGGCAGACGCAGCCGCAAAGGCGGGCGTATGGGTAATCGAAAGGAGAATCTGCGTGATGCCCCGGGACTCGGCAATGCGGGCGCATTCGCCGGACAGGCGGACGGCCGGAGCGCCGGCGGAGTCGTTGAACACCTCAATATCGGTCCAGGCGATGCGGCCCACCCAGCCCGTGCCCATCATCTTCAGGACCGCTTCCTTGGCCGCGAACCGCCCCGCGATTCGCTGGGTCGGGTCCTGGAACCGGGCGATGTACGACTGTTCCCACGCCGTCAGGATCCGCTGGAGAAACCGATCGCCGTGCCGCGCCTGCATGGCGGCGATTCGCCCGCACTCCACCAGGTCGATGCCGTGGCCAAGAATCCGCATGGGCAGAAATGTAGCCGCCCACGCGCCCGTCCGCAACGGATCGGACCGACGAGCCGCGGAACGACGAATGCCCCCGGTCCGCGCCTGGACGGCCCGGGCGGCGGCGCGTATATCACTGCCATGACCGTACGACCGCATGCATCGTCCATTCAGAAGCTTCTCGAGAACCTGACCGGGCCCCAGCAAGAGGCCGTCAGCCACACCGACGGTCCGCTCTGCGTGCTCGCGGCCGCCGGCAGCGGCAAAACCCGTGTGATCACCCGACGGGCGGCCCACCTCGCCGCCACCGTGACCCGGGCCCGCAACGTCCTGGCCATCACCTTCACCAACAAGGCCGCCAACGAGATGAAAGAACGGATCGCGGCCCTCGGCGTCGACGGAGGCATGACCGTCTGCACCTTCCACTCCCTCTGCGCCAGGCTGCTTCGCATCCACCACAAGCCGGCGGGCCTGGCCCCGAACTTCACGATCTTCGACACGGACGACCAGCGAAAACTCATGAAGGAGGCCGTCGCGCGGGCCGACCTGTCCACGACCAACTGGACCCCCGCCCGCGTCCAGGCCGTCATCAGCCACGCCAAGAACGAACTGCAGACGGCCGACGAATTTGCTGCCAACGCCACCGAGTGGTCTGGTCAGACGCTCGCCCGCATCTACCGGGCGTACGAGACCCTGCTGGGCGAACAGCAGGGACTCGATTTCGACGACCTCCTTGTGAAGATGGCCCTGCTGCTGCGAACGGACGAATCGCTCCGTGCGGAGCTGGAGGGCCGCTACACGCACCTGCTGGTCGACGAATACCAGGACACCAACCGCGCCCAGTACGAAATCGCCCGGTGGCTGACCAGGCAGAACCAAAACCTGTGCGTGACGGGCGATCCCGACCAGTCCATCTACGGATGGCGCGGCGCGGACATCCGAAACATCCTCAACTTCGAGCGAGACTACCCGGACGCCACCGTGGTCCGGCTGGAGCAGAACTACCGGTCTTCGAAACGCGTGCTCTCGGCGGCGGGCCGACTGATCACGTTCAACCGCCAACGGAAAGAGAAGGCCCTCTGGACGGAGAACCCTGAGGGCCGGGCCGTCCGCGTCGCCTGCCTGGAAGACGGCAAGGCCGAAGCCCGGTTTGTGGCCGACGAGATCCGCACCCACCGAACAAACGGCCGCCCGCTGCGCGACATTGCCGTATTCTATCGCATCAACGCCCTGAGCCGGTCGGTCGAGGAGGAACTGCTCCGCGCCGGCATCGCCTACCAGGTGGCCCGCGGTGTCGAGTTCTACAGCCGCCGCGAAATCAAGGATACGCTGGCGTACCTCCGCGTCATGGTCAACCCGGCCGACGAAACCTCCCTGCTCCGCATCATCAACACCCCGCCCCGGGGCATCGGGCCGACCACGATCAAACGGCTGCAGCAACATGCCGTGCATTCCAGGCGGCGGTTGTTTGACGTGGTCTGCAGCCCCGGACAGGTCCCCAACCTCGGCCGGATCGTTACCCGCCTGGACGCATTTGCACAGACGCTGCGCAACCTGGCCTCCATGGCCGGCGACCGGCCCCGAGCCGCTGTGGAGGCCGCCCTCAGCCAGTCCGGCCTGCGAGCCGCACTGCGAGCCGAGGCGCCCGCCAATCCGGAACGGCTGGAAAACGCGGAAGAACTCCTCAACGCCGCCGCCGGCTTCGAGCAGGAGAACCCGGACGCCACGCTCCTCGACTTCCTCCAGCACGTCAGCCTCGTGTCCGACGTGGACGCCCTGAATACGGCGTCCGGCTCCGTCACGCTCATGACGCTTCACGCGGCCAAGGGACTGGAATTCCCCGTGGTCTACATCATCGGCCTGGAGGACGGACTGCTGCCCATGCTGCGCAACGATGACTCGGACGACGAGGAGGAGGAACGCCGCCTCTGCTTCGTCGGCATGACCCGGGCCATGGAGGAACTCACCCTCACCCACGCCACATATCGCACGCTGCACGGCCGGACGGAACGGCGAACGGAGTCCGTCTTTCTCAGCGAACTGCCCCAGGACGAGGTGGACTGGCTGGACGGCACGGACGAGCCGACGGACGCGAAGCCCGAAGCACCTGCACGACCCCGGCCGGCGCGAGACCTGGCTCGCTGGGACGTCGGCACGCTGGTCCGCCACCCCACGATGGGACTGGCCCGCGTGCAGTGGATTTCACCCGGCGGCCAGCAGACGCGCATCGGCCTCCGCTTCCCCACGGGCGAGCAGAAGACGTTCATCCTGGAATACGCGAAGCTCGAGCGCGTGGATTTCCACGAAGTGGACTGACGTGGTTGACGCACCCGCCCGACAGGACGACGATGGAACGCGGTCAACCCGGGAGAATGCCCGATGCACTACGCAGTCATCATGGCCGGCGGGGCCGGAACGCGACTGTGGCCCGCAAGCCGGGCGTCGCGTCCCAAGCAAGTGCTGCGCCTGTTCGGCGGCAAGAGCCTGCTGCGAGAATCGTTTGAGCGGGTGGTGCGAGTGGTCCCCGCTGACCGGATCGCGGTCATCACCGGGGCCGAGCACCTTCCCCTCTTGGCCGAGGAGCTGCCCGAGGTCTTGCCGGACAACCTGTTCGGAGAACCCTGCGGGCGCGACACGGCCACTGCGGTCGGGCTGTCGGCGGCGATCCTGCGCGAGCGGGATGCGGAGGCCGTCCTGGGCGTCTTCACGGCGGATCACATCATCGGGCCGCCGGATCGCTTCGAAGATACGATCCGCGCCGGATTGGCCGCCGTGGAGCGGCAGCCGGACGCCCTGGTCACCTTCGGCATCCGGCCCACCAGCCCCCACACCGGATACGGCTACGTCCAGCGCGGCGACGAGATCAGCCCCGGTGTGTTCACCGCCGCACGTTTCATGGAGAAGCCCGATGCGGAGACGGCCGCTCGCTACGTTCTGGACGGCCGGTATTACTGGAACAGCGGCATGTTCGTCTGGCGGGCCGATACGGTTCTCGGGCAGTTGCGGCAACACCTGCCGGAATGCGAGGCCGGCGTGACCCGCATCGCCCGGGCCTGGTCGGGTTCGCAGCGGGACCAAGCGCTCAGAAGCGTCTATCCCACGCTCCCGAGAATCTCCATCGACTACGCCGTGCTGGAGCGGGCACCGCGCGTGCTGGTCGTCGAAATGGACTGCGCCTGGGTCGATGTGGGTTCCTGGGCCGCCCTGGAAGCGGTGATCGCACCGGATGCACACGGCAACGTGCCGGCAGCCCCGCGGGTTTTGCATCTGGATTCGAAGGGCACGATCACCGCCGGTGAAGACGACCACCTGATCGCAACCCTGGGTGTCGAAGACCTGATCATCGTGCATACCCGGGACGCCACGTTGGTGGCTCACCGCAGCCAGGCCCAGCGGCTCAAGGAGCTCGTGGCGGCGATCCAGGCCCGGTTCGGTGCCGCGTATTCCTGACGCCGGCGGGGGCCGGAGTTTTCTTTGACGCGCCCGGCCCGAGCGGTGATGATACACGTTGCATCGGACGCGCGGACGGTGCCCGAGGCGGCCGTCGCGTGCGGGTCTCACGGCACAGTCAGGAGGCAGGAATGGCCAGGAAATCGGCTCGCAAACCTTCGGCGGTCATCGCAGAGCGTATCAGGCAATGCCGGGCCCACATGGCACGGCACCGGATCGCAGCGTATCTGCTCAGCAACCGGGCGGATCATTTTTACCTGGCCGGCTTCTCCGGCGAGGATTCCGCACTGCTGGTCACTCGAAACCAGGTGTGGGTCATCAGCGACGGCCGCTTCGAGGAGTCCATCCGCAAGGAATGCCCGTGGGCCAAGGTGACCCTGCGCAAGGGCATGCTCCCGGCCGAGATCGGCTCGGTGTGCCGCAAACTGCGCCTGCGCAGCTTGGCCATCCAGAGCGACCATCTGACCCTCAACGACCACGCCGCCATTCGCAAAGCGGCCCGGCCCACCCGGCTGGTCAACGCGCCGCCGCTGGTGAACGGGATGCGGCTGCGAAAGGACAAGGTCGAGCTGAAGGTCATGGACCGGGCGATCCGGGTGGCCGAAGAGGCCTTCCGGGCCATGCGGCGGTCCATCCGGATCGGCCAGACCGAAATCGAGCTGGCCGCCCGGCTGGAGTACGAGATGGCCCGCCGGGGCTCCACCTCGCCGGCGTTTCCCTCCATCGTGGCGGAGGGCGCCAACGGAGCGCTGCCGCACGCGGTGCCGGGCAAGCGGAAGGTGCGCAAGGGCAGCGCCATCCTGTTCGACTGGGGCGCCACCGTGGGCTTCTACCGCAGCGACTTGACCCGCATGGTGTTCGTGGGTACCATCCCGCCGAAATTCAGGAAGATCTACGGGATCGTCCTGGAAGCACAGGAGAAAGCCATTCAGGCCGTCCGGCCGGGCGAACGCATGTGCGACGTGGATGCGGTGGCGCGGAACCACATCGCCGGCGCCGGGTACGGCAAGCAGTTTGGGCACGGGTTGGGGCATGGTCTGGGCCTCGACGTTCACGAAGCCCCGTCCCTCAGTTGGCGGTCGGATCAGAAGCTCGAGCCGGGCATGGTAGTCACCGTGGAACCGGGCATCTACCTCCCCGGAACGGGCGGTGTGCGAATCGAGGATGACGTGCTGGTCACGCCGACCGGCTGCCGCGTTTTGAGCCGCTTTCCGAAGGATATCGATTCCGCCGTGGTGGGCTGAACGCCCGCCTCCGTTCTGGAGAACTGACTTTGTTTGACCTCGAGCAGATACGTGAATTGATCCGGCTGATGGCGGAAAACGACATCGCGGAAGTCTCAGTCCGCAGCGGCGACGATGCCGTCGAGCTCAAGCGAATCGGCTCGCACACCCTGGTGCAGACCGCCCTGACGCCGGTCGCGCCGGCCCCGGTCGCGACGCCGATTTCCGCTCCCGCGGAGGCCGCACCGGCCAAACCGGACGAGAGTCTGGCGCCCATCGTCTCTCCCATGGTGGGCACGTTCTACGGGGCCCCGGACCCGAACTCACCCCCGTACGTCACGGTCGGCTCCGAAGTGACGGAAGAGACCGTGGTCTGCATGGTCGAAGCCATGAAGGTGTTCAACGAAATCAAGGCGGAGGTCCGGGGCACCATCGAGAAGATCCTGGTTTCCAACGCAGACGGCGTGGACTACGGCCAGCCGCTGTACATGGTCCGCAAGCGATAGGAACGCGGGTTCGCGGCCTGCGCCACGGCGGGCGTGCGGGGTGTGCCCGCTTCCGCCCGTGAAGCAGGGCCAATCGGCAATCAAACGAATGTTCAAACGAATACTGGTCGCCAATCGAGGGGAAATTGCCTTACGCATCCTGCGGGCCTGCCGCGAGATGGGAGTTCCGACGGCCTGCGTCTTCTCCGAGGAGGACCGCGGCGCGGCCTACCTGGACCTGGCGGATCGCGTGTACTGCATCGGCTCCGCTGCGCCGTCCGACAGCTACCTCCGCAGCGACCGCATCATCGCCGCCGCCGAGCTGGCCGGGGCCGACGCCATCCACCCGGGCTACGGCTTCCTGGCCGAGAACGCCCAATTCGCGGACAAGTGCCGGACGTCGCGCGTCGAGTTCATCGGACCGTCCTCGGAGGCCATGCGGCTGCTGGGGAACAAATCGGCCGCCCGGGATCTCGCGAAGAAATCCCGGGTGCCCATCGTCCCGGGCAGCGACGGCCCCGTGGAGGACGATGAAACGGCCCGGAAGCTCATGCGGAAGATCGGCCTGCCCGTCATCGTGAAGGCCTCGGCCGGCGGCGGGGGCCGCGGCATGCGAGTCGTGCGCGAGGCGGGTGACCTGTCCAACGCCCTTACCCAAGCGCGACAGGAGGCCCAGGCGGCGTTCGGCGATGCGGCCGTCTACATCGAGAAATTCATCGACAAGCCGCGGCACGTGGAGGTCCAGATCATCGGCGACACGCACGGCAAGGTGCTGCACCTGTTCGAGCGCGACTGCACGACCCAACGCCGGCATCAGAAACTGATCGAGGAAACGCCGTCTCCCGGCATTGACGACAAGACCCGGGCCAGCCTTTTCAAATGGGCGACGAAGCTGGTGCGGGCCGCCAAGTACCACAACGCCGGCACCGTCGAGTTCATCGGTGACGAAAAGGGGCATTTCTACTTCATGGAAATGAACGCCCGCATCCAGGTGGAGCACCCCGTCACCGAGGAAATCACCGGACTCGACCTCATCCGGGCCCAAATCACCGTCGCCGCCGGAGAGCCCCTGCCGTTCACCCAGAAGGCCATTCGCCGCAACGGCTGCGCCATCGAGGTACGCATCAACGCGGAGGACCCGGACAACAAGTTCCGCCCGTGCGCCGGCACCATCGAGGTGTTCCGGCCGCCGGGCGGATTGGGCGTCCGGATCGACACCCACGCGCACGCGGGCTACCGCATCTCGCCCCGATACGACTCCATGATTGGCAAGCTCATCGTCCACCGGGCGACGCGGCTTGAGGCCATCGCCTCCATGCGCCGGTGTTTGTCCGAGTTCGTGATCAGCCCCACCAAAACCACGATCCCCTTGTACCTGCGGATCCTCGACCACCCGGATTTCCTCCGCGGGCAGATCGACACCGGTTTTGTCGACCGCATGTTCATCTGATCGCGCATCACGGGCGATTCACCGGCCCCGACGCTCACACGCCCGACCCGCACCCCGAAGCGCCCGCCGCTTGACTTCCGATCCACCCGTCCGGGACAATGCACCGTGCATGGCCGACGCGAACGAGAAGAAGGGCAAGAAGTCCGGGCGGAAGGTCCGGGTCCAGTTCCGCTCGAACCGGTCCCGCCCCTCGCGAACGAAGGACTGGACCCGCCAGCACCGCGCCGGCGACGACATCGAGGTCAGCGCCAGCGAAAGCGTGGTGGCCAAGGGACATCTCTCGCGAAAGCGAACCGTCATCGAAAGCGACGAGCCGCAGGAGGGCCTGATCCCCGGCACGGTCGTGGCCCTGCGCGGGCAGTTTGCCGAGGTGGACGACGGCAAGCGGCTCTGGCCGTGTACCGTCCGTCGCATCCTCCGCACACGCTCCATCGGCGAGCGGTTCCCGGTCACGGTGGGCGATCGCGTGCGATTCCGCGTGGTGGCCGACGGGCCCGGCGTTCAGGCCGAGGGCGTTGTCGTCGTCGTCGAGCCGCGTCAGAGTGAACTGCGCCGATTGGCCGGTCGCCGCGTGCAGGTCATCGCGGCCAACGTGGACCAGGTCCTCATCGTCAGCTCCGCCGACCTGCCGCCGCCGAAGCCGCACCTCATCGATCGCTACATCGTCTCCGCCCTGGCCGGCGGCATGACGCCCGTCATCTGCATGAACAAGATCGATCTGGACGCGGACGGCCGGGCGCGGGACGTCACGCATCGCTACGGGTTACTGGGATACCCGGTCCTTCCGTGCAGCGCCCTGACGGGTGAGGGCGTGGACGAGCTGCGCCGGTTGCTCCACGCCCGTTCCACCGTGCTGGCCGGGCAGAGCGGCGTCGGCAAAAGCTCGCTGCTCAACGTGATTCAGCCCGGCCTGCGACTGCGCGTGGGCGGCATTTCCGACGAGACGCTCAAGGGCCGGCACACCACGACCACGGCCGAGCTGATCCGGTTGGAAATCGACGCCTACGTGGTGGACACGCCGGGCATTCGGTCCTTTGACGTGTCCATGATTCCGCGGGGCGAGCTGGAACAATACTTCGCCGAGTTCGTACCGCTCGTGCCCGACTGCAAGTTCCCCGACTGCACGCACATTCCGGAAATCGGCTGTGCCGTCAAGCGGGCGGTGGAAGACGAACGCATCCACCCGGAACGCTACGAAAGCTACGTGCGGATGTTCGAGGACCGGACGGAAGGCGGGTTCGCGTAGATGCACGTCTCACGGACCATCTGGGCACGCGGCGGCAAGCGCGTGTTCGACGTGGGGGTCGCCCTCACGCTGATCGTTTTGCTGTCACCGCTTCTCCTGCTCGCCGCCCTGCTGGTGAAAACCACCAGCCGGGGTCCGGTGTTCTTCACGCAGGATCGCGCAGGCCGACACGGCCGGCCGTTCCGCATCCGAAAATTCCGCACCATGTGCGCCGAACACCGGCACGATGAGAAGGAAACCATCACCCTCGCCCACCCGGGCATCACGCCGCTGGGCCGCCTGCTCCGACGCACCAAGATTGACGAGCTGCCTCAGCTCTTCAGCGTGCTGACCGGGACCATGTCCCTGGTCGGGCCCCGTCCGGGGCTGATCAGCCAGGCCCAGGCCTATGACGAGGTCCAGCGGCGTCGATTGCTGCTGCGGCCCGGCTGCACGGGTCTGGCCCAGGTCAACTCCATGAGCCGGGGCGCCGACTGGACCGAACGCATCCGCTACGACGTGTACTACGTGGAGCATTGCGGCTTCTGGCTGGACTTGTGCATCCTGGCCAAGACGCCGGTTGTGGCCCTGCTGGGTGAACAGCGCTTTGACCGTCCGTTTGACCAGAGCCCTTACGGCCGCACAACCTGAGCGCCTTCGCTTTGCCACCGTTCCGCACGTCAGCGCAGCCCGTAGAACGGGGACATCTTGCCGCGCACGTAGTCCAGGAAAGGCCCCACGCGCAACGGCTGCCCGGTGACCTTCTCCACCAGCTCTGTGGCCCGATAGCGCTGCCCGTGGCAGTGAATGTTCTCCCGCAGCCAGTCCAGCAGCGTCCGCAGGTCCCCGCCGGCCACCCGGTCGTCGAGGTCCGGAATCGCCTGCCGGGCCGCCGAGAAGAACTGGGCGGCGTACAGATTGCCCAGGGCGTACGTCGGGAAGTACCCGAACGCCCCCATCGACCAATGAATGTCCTGCAGGCACCCGCGGCGGTCATCCGGCGGCGTGACCCCGAGCAACTCCGTGAACTTTGCATTCCACGCCTGCGGAATGTCGGCGACCGCCAGTCGGCCCTGGACGATCTCACGCTCCAGCTCAAAGCGGAGAATGATGTGCAGATTGTACGTCACCTCGTCCGCTTCCACGCGAATGAAGGAAGGCGACACCGCGTTGACCGCCCCCAGAAACGCCTCCCGCCCCACGTCTGCCAGGGCGTCGGGAAAGCGTCTCTGCACGTCCGCATACCAGCAGTGCCAGAACGCGGCGGACCGCCCCACAAGGTTTTCCCACATCCGCGACTGCGATTCGTGAATGCCCAGCGAGACTGACGCACCCATCGGCGTGAACACGTGCTCGGCCGGCAGCCCCTGCTGGTACAAACCATGCCCAACTTCGTGCATCGCTCCGAACAGGGCCGACGGCAGAAAGTGGTCGTCGTACCGGGTGGTCAGGCGAACGTCGCCCGGACACGAACCCGACGTGAACGGATGCGTCGACACGTCCATCCGGCCCGCCTCGAAATCGAAACCCATCGCCCGGCTGATCTCCAGGACCAGCTCTCGCTGCGCGTCGATCGGGTAGTGCCGCGTCAGAATGGAGGCATCCGGCCGCCGGGCCGCCCCGGCAACCGCCTGCACCAGCGGAACCAGGCCGCGGCGCAGCGCCGCAAACAGCTCTGCCACCTGCGCCGTACTCATCCCCGGCTCATACTCGTCCAGCAGTGCGTCGTACGGCTCCACGACGTACCCGATGCACTCCGCCACGCGGCGGCGCAGATCGACCAGCCGCTCCAGAAACGGGGCGAACGTCGGGAAATCACTCTCCCGCCGCGCCTGCGCCCACGCTTCGTGGGCCAGTGCCGACGTCCGGGCGATCTCGCGAACCAGGTCTCCGGGCACCTTCACGGCCCGGTCGTAGGCTCGACGGGTCTCGCGAATGTTTGTGTCGGCCACCGGGTCGCCGGTCGGTTCGGTGAGGGCCGCCAGCGCGTCCCCCATCCGCGGCGACGTCAGGCGCTCATGCACCAGCCCCGCCACCAGCCCCACTTGTTCCGCCCGCGCATGCACGCCCTTGGGCGGCATGCACACCTGCTGGTCCCAGTCCAGCAACTCCTGAATGGCGGCAAGCTGCCCGGTCTCCCGCACAAACTCTAACAGGGCTTCATACGCGGACGCCATATCCGCTCTCCACAAATGACCGTTCCCCCGGGCCGTCACATAATGCAACACGTCAGTACGGGGACGATGGCGCAGAGAACCAGTGCGGCCACGGCTCGGTTTCGCCCGGCGGGATGTCGAACGCCCAGGATCGCACAGATCAGGCCGGGCAACCAAAGGCAGAACGACCCCAGCAGCATCCACGGCAAGGCTATCATCCAGCCCGGAATCCCCCCTTGCGATTCGAAATGCTCGATCCACTTCTTCTGCATCGTGAGGATGTCCGTGCCCGGCTCCACCGACTCCAGCATCGGCTGGATCTCTGGAAGGTGCGTGCGGATCAAGATCTTGGAGGCAACGCACAGGGCCAGCGCCGCCAGAGCGAGCGCCAGTGCCGCCGTGGCGACCCCCCGGCCCGCAGTCGAACCCTCCGACGGCCCGGTTGCCCAACCCGGCGGGGCGGGGGACGCCGTGGAAGCCGTGACCTCACGGAGAGGGCTGGCTTGATGGAGTGCCCCGGGCTCGATCGTCGATGCCGCCGGCGCGGTGATTGTGCGGCGGCAGTACGGACAGGCCACCTGCCGCTGCGCCCAGGTATCATCGACTTCGATGGGCTGCTGACAGCCCGGACAGGCAAACTGAATCGCCATGGTTTTCCGGTTCGGCCGGTTCGGTTCCGGCCGCGGCTACGGTGCGACGAGGTTCAGGTCGCTGATGTCCTCGCCCCCTCGCTGGCCCGTCGTGCTGAATCGCGTGATCTTCCGTCCGGATTCGACCACGAACAGGAAATACAGCTCGTAATCCCCTTTGAGGTGCCAGTCCTTGATCCGCTGGAAGTCCCGGACGCCGCCGACCGTGCCGATCACCTCGGGGAAGTACTGCACCTCCATCACTCGCTGGCCTCCCACGTCGGCCACCGCGATCTGCCCGCAGATCTTGTACGGCGCGCCCGATTCGTCCGTCACCAGGTAGTTTCTCACCGTCTTGACCGCGAAGCTCCTGGCCTGCCCCAACAGGCTCCCGGCCCGCAGGTTCAGCGCGTCCACCTGAAGAAGCGCCTTGCCCTCGGGGACCTTCAGCCGGTGCAGGGGCTCGCCCGCCCCGGATGTCTCCAGCGTGCTGATCATGTGTCCGCTGATCAGCTCGCCGTCGCGCGTTTCGGTGTCGGCCACCGACGTGAAGTGGACGCCCGCGTGAGGCAACGCGTTGCCGAAGGACGCTCCCGTCACGTCCGCCCCGTGTGTCCGGCCGCGCCCCTCCGCACGGGGCCGACCGGTGCCGTCCCGATCGGACGGTGGCGGCGGCGCCGTCTCTTCCGGCGCGACCGGCGGCGGAGCGTCCGACGTCACCTTCACCGCGGCCCGCGCCCCCATCTTGTATTCCAGGAACACCGGTTCAAACGCCTGGCCTTTCCCCGTCGATCCCACGGTGGGCAGCTCAAACACCACGGATATCGTGCCGTCGGTGGCAGGAGCGTACAGCTCGCCGGCCGCCCAGATCGTCTGGGTGTGCTCCTGCCGTGCGACCAGAAATCGCTGGGTCTTTTTGGTGTCCAGCACCGCGATCGGGTGGTACTGTTCCATCGCCCCGAACCGACCCCGCCCGACCAGACGAATCTGATACGGCGCAAAACGGTGTCTGCCGTCCTCGTCCTGGGCCTCGCCGCTCGGCCTGAACTTCACCGCCCAGAGCTCTCTTCCGCTTTTGTGGCCGAAATCCGGGTCCGGCTCCGCCTGCTCACGGACCGGCCGCCCGGAGGGATCCGTGCCCGACGCGATCCGATACACGTAATGCTCCCGGACCATCGAGACGAAGTCGATCGCAGTCCGGGGAGCCAGGCAGCGCACGTCGCGCGGGACCGTCTGGTTCCAGCCCACCTCCCTGACGTAGTCCGGGTGATCCACCCGCCACTCCCGGGCGCCGCTGAAGACCCCGTTCGAGAGCATCGAGGCCACGCCCACGGCAAAGCGGTCCGGCCCCAAAAGCAGACCGTCCGGCTCCGCCTTCGGGTCGAACTTCTCGTCCTTGGGGTTGATCTGCCGGAAGCCGAGGAACGGCTCCCCGAACGGCAGCATCTGCACGGCCAGCCCCACCACGCCCATGATGCACAACCCGGTAATCACCCCGAATGCCACGCCGCCCGCGCGGTCCACGATGCTGGGCAGCAGGCAACTGCGCCGCAACAGGCCGTCCAGGGCCACGCGCAGCACGATCAGCGGCACCGCAAAGCAGATGGCGAGCGACAGCGGAAGGGCGAAGTCCGGCTTCCACTGGATCAGAAACTCCAGGGCCACGTATTCGTGCAGCGCGAAGGCAAACGCCAGGCTCAGCACGGTAATGACGCACATGATCATCGCGCTGAACAGGCCGTGAATGGACTGATAGAACGCAATGGCCCCGATCAACGCGATGAGGAACAGCGAAACCGCCATACGCTCGCTCCCGATGCTACTTGCCCGGCTCGTCCCGCAAGCCGCGCAGAATCTCGTCCATGCTCGTGATCCCCTCGATCACTTTCAGCAGCCCCTCTTCCATCATGTAGTGCATCCGGGCCTTGCGCGACTGCGCCTTGATCATCTTCAACGGAGCGTTGTCCGCGATCATCGCCCGAATGTTCTCGTCGATCTTCAGGACCTCGAACACTCCCGTCCGGCCCACGTACCCGCTGCCCTGACACGTCTGGCAGACGATCTCCCGGCCCTTCTTGTCGAACACCGGTTCCGTGGGCGGTGAGTAGAACGTCTCGATCTTGTCCACGGGCAGGTTCAGCTTCTGCAGCTTCGCCGGGTCCGGCCGATACCCCACGCGGCACGCCGGACACAGCTTCCGCACCAGCCGCTGGCTTACGGAACCCACGATGACCTGGGCCACCAGCTTGTTGTCCTCCACCATGGCCATGAACCGGGCCAGAGCTTCGATGGCGCTGCGGGCCTCCATGCCCACGTACAGCTTCTTCTCGTCCCCCGCGTTCGCCAGGATCTGCGCGCTGTCGCGGTCCGTGCATTCACCCACCATCACGATGTCCGGCTCGCGGCGGAGGACCGTCTGCAGCATCCGGGCGTAACTCACACCCTCGTCGCCCTCCCCCTTGTACGTGTGCTGCGTGATGTTGTCGATGTCCAGCAGCGGCCGTCGCTCCAGCGTGTAGATGTTCTGCATGAAGGCGTCGTGCTCCCGCACCACCGCGTACTGCGTTGTCGTAATGCCGGACTCCGCGGGCCCGCTGAACAGCACGATCCCGCTCGGCGCCTGGATCAGCTCCTTCACGATCTCCTGCCGCGGAGGCGCCAGCCCCAGGTCCCCCAGCCGACGCAGTTCCGCGCTGGTCTGCACCCGAAGCCGCAGCCGCTCGCCCTGCGTCGAACCCGACGTCTGAACCTCGACGAACCCCAGGTCCACGTCACCCAGCAGACCCGCCTTCACCCGGCCCTTCTGCGGCCGACGCCGCTCCTCCGGATTCAGCCCGGCCAGACGCTTGAGATACCGCAGCAGCCGCTCCCCGTGGTCAGGCGAACCCGTTTGTTGGCCCTGTTCGGCCACCACCCCGTCGATCTTGTAAAACACCCGCGTCCGCTCCGGCGTGACCAGCACGTCCGCAATGCTCGAGCGGCGCCACAACACGTCAAATACGAAATCCTGCACCGCATCGAACGATTGACGTTCCTGCGGGTCCTCCGGCGGATGAACCGCCTTGCCCTCGAAATCCGCCAGTCGGATCCGCAGCCCCTTGTCCGACTTGGCGGCCGCTTTGTCCCCCTTCGCCCGCGACAAAACCCCCCGCAGGTGATTCCAGGTCAGGACGCGCGCATCCGGCACGACCCGGCCGTTTCGGTGGAAGACGTACGCCAGGGCCGACGCACCCGCCAACACGACCCAGAATGACAACCCGATGAAAAAGCTCGCCCCGACCCACGGTGGCAGCAGACAGACCAGCAACCCGGCGATCCCGCCCGCCAGCACAAGCAGGTTCCACTGCTCACGCTTGGTCTTCACCACGTCCGTGTCACGGTCCACCCACTGGCACAGGCAGCACCACAGCACGAACAGCACGAGCACGGCGGCGATCTTGGCGTAGTTGAAGTAACCGGGGTGGATCGATGTAAAATCGGCCAGCAAAGCCACGCTGTTTTGCATTGTTCCCTACTCGGCTCGCACGATTCCAGAAACGATTCCGCGGGCCGACCGCTCCGGACCCGTCCGGGCACACCCGCTCCCGCCGGTCGGGCCGACCCGGTGCGGCACAGCCTATCCGCTCTCACCCGATGATGCCACCACCCGAAACGCTAATCCCTTTGAGCCGCATCCGCAACTCATCCGGGTTCGGGGCGACCGAGTAGGCGGTCTTGGACGAGATGTACTCCTCCACGACCAGCTTGCGCAGGTACTCGCCGAAGTCGATCATCCCCTCGTTGTACGAATTCCGGATCACCCCCAGAATGTCGTTGTCACGCTTCTCCGAAATCAGCTTCCGCACCGTGCTGTTGGCGATCATGATCTCCACGGCCGGCAACCGCGGCACGTCCGCCCGCAAGCCCGGCAGCAGTTTCAGACAGATGATCGCCTGTAGGTTGAACACCAGCGAACTGCGCACCAGGTCCCGGGCGTCCTCCGGAAACAACTCCAGTACACGCGTGATCGTGCTCGACGTGCCCGACGCATGCACCGTCCCGAAAACCAGGTGACCCGACTCCGCGGCCTGAAGTGCGGCTGCAAAAGTTTCCTCGTCGCGCATTTCCCCGATCAGGACCACGTCGGGGTCCTCACGCATCAGGTATTTCAAAGCGTCGTGGAAGTTCTCCACGTCCAGTCCGATCTCCCGCTGGTTGATGAACGCCTTCTTGTCCGTGTACATGAACTCGATCGGGTCTTCCACCGTCACGATGTGGCACGCGCGAGTTTGGTTGATCTGCTCGATCATTGCGGCGATCGTCGTGCTCTTCCCGCTGCCCGTGATGCCCGAAACCAGCACCAGACCCTGGCGGAGGTCCGCAATGCTGGCGAGAGACTTCGGCAGATGCAGCGCGTCGTAGTCCAGAATCTCAGACGGAATCCGACGGGCGGCCAGCGATGTCTTACCGCGCTGTCGGAACACATTGATGCGGAACCGCGCCGAATCACCAAACTGGTACGCGAAGTCCGTCGACCCCTTCCGCTTGTAGAACTCAATCTGCTCCGGCGTCATGATCTCGTAGATCATGGTCTCGATCTCGTCGTTGGACAGCGGCCCCCCCTTGATCGACTTGATGTGCCCGCCCACCCGCAGCCGGGCCCGCGACTCCGCCTTCAGGTGAAGGTCCGAGGCCCTCATCTTGTTGACCGTCTTGAAGAACTTGTCGATCCGCTTGGAACCGTTGCGAGCCCCGGGACCCTCGTCGGGCTCCACCGCCGATATCTCCACCGGCTCGTCCGGAATCTGCGGGGCACCGTCTGCGCTGGGTTGCTCGGCGGCCGTTTCGTTCAATGCTGGCTCGTCCACGTGGTTCACTCTCTGTTCTGCGGCGTGCGGGAGATCGACCCCCCGGATCGATGCGTTACCGTCCGCGTTTCGTGGGCTTGGATCAAACAGGCCAATCCGGGGTTCGGTCGGCCCGGTCCCCTCCCGGTGCCCCACCGGAAACCACGGCAGGGCTGGGTGCCGGGAACCCTGATATTGTAACACCGAAAAGCAGGGCTTCAAGGCGCGAAACCACGCCCTTGCATCACTCCCCCGATTGGATCATCCTGTTAACCAGCGCCCGCACACGATAGGTGCCCCGTGAGCCTTCGCATGCGCAAACCGATCGTTGGAGTCATGGGCGGCAGCCGAGTGCCCCCAGACGTGGAGGAACGGGCCGAGCGCCTGGGCCAGGCCATTGCGGCCCGTGGCTGGCTTCTCCTGAACGGCGGACGCAACTGCGGCGTCATGGCGGCCTCCGCCCGCGGGGCCCGGAACGCCGGCGGAATGACCATCGGCATCCTGCCCGATCAAAATACGAACAACGCCACGCCCGACCTTGACATCGCCATCGTGACCGGAATCGGCGATGCCCGAAACCTCGTCAACGTCCTGTCGAGCACGGTCGTCGTGGCCATGCTCGGTGGGACGGGAACAGCATCGGAAGTGGCACTCGCCCTCAAACACGGCAAACGCGTCATCTTGTTCGGCTTCCCGGAGTCTCCCGTGTTCGCGCCGTATCGAGAGACCGGTCAACTCAGCGCCGCCACCGACGTGGACGAGGTCATCGCCCAGGCGACGGCGGCGATTGAAGCGATCCGGATCGAGGAGGCCTGATGCGCCCGCCCCGATTCGGCCAGAGGAATCCAGATGCCTGACTACTACCTCGGTATCGACAGCGGGACCCAATCCACCAAGGCCCTCGTCGTCGCGGCCGACACCGGCGCGGTCGCCGGACGTAGTGCCATCCCCTACGACCTCATCCCAGGCCTCCCCTCCGGGCACTGTGAACAACATCCGCAAACCTGGGTGGAAGCAATGGTTGGCACCGTTCGCGCTGCGATCCGGAACGCCGGGATTGACCCCGCTGCCGTCCGTGGCATCGGGGTCTCCGGGCAGCAGCATGGGTTCGTCCCGCTGGACCGGGAGGGCCGCCCCATCCGACCCGCCAAACTCTGGTGTGACACCTCCACGGCCGCCCAATGCGATCTTATCATGGAGGCCGTAGGCGGACCCCAGGAGTGTTTCCGACTCCTGGGCAATCTGGTGCTCCCCGGCTTCACCGCATCCAAAATCCTCTGGCTCAAACAGAACGAGCCGGACCACTTCCGCCGCCTCCATACGGTTCTACTGCCTCACGATTTTCTGAATTTCTGGCTTACTGGCGAGCAAGTCATGGAATGGGGCGATGCGTCGGGGACCGCCCTCATGGACGTGCGGCAGCGCCGCTGGTCCGCCGAGATCCTTCAGACCATCGATGCAGACCTCGACGGCAAACTGCCTCCGCTTCGCGACTCCGCCCTGCCCTGCGGCCGACTCACGCCGGCCGCCGCGCAGACGCTCGGCCTGCAACCCGGCGTGCTCGTGTCCGCCGGCGGCGGTGACAACATGATGGCAGCCATCGGCACCGGGAACGTCTCCCCCGGCGTGGTGACCGCCAGCCTTGGCACGTCCGGGACCATCTTCGCGTGCAGCGATCGCCCCGTCGTCGATGAAAGGGGCGAAATCGCCGCCTTCTGCGACTCCACAGGCCAATGGCTCCCCCTGCTCTGCACCATGAACGTGACCATCGCCACCGAACTGACCAAGGATCTTTTTGGTGTCGATACAGTAGGGCTGAACAATTTGGCGACAAAAATAAAGCCCGGCTGTGACGGGCTGCTTTTGCTTCCGTATTTCTCGGGCGAGCGGTGCCCGAATGTTCCTGACGGCACCGGCGTCTGGTTCGGTGCCAACCGCACAACGCACACCCCCGCTCACTTCTGCCGAGCCGCGATGGAAGGGGCGGTTCTCGGGATGAACTACGGGCTTCGGCGGATGCGAGAACTCGGGATCAACCCCAAAGAGATTCGCCTGACCGGCGGCGGCTCCAACAGCCCGCTCTGGCGGCAGATCGTCGCGGACGCATTCGCCGCGCCCGTGGTCTGCACGACCGAGCCCGAAGGCGCGGCTCTCGGGGCAGCCGCCCAGGCATGCTGGGCCGTCCGACGCGAGCAGGATGCGGCCGCCCGCATCGAGGACGTAACGGATCGCTGGGTCCGGCTGGATCCGACCACCCGCTGCGAACCCGTCCCCGAGGCCACCGCGGTCTACGCCCGGATGCAGGCCCTGCAGGATGACTTGTCCGGGAGACTCCGCGAAACGTTTCATCTGCGCAGCCGGGGGATTTGAGTGTCCGGGGTCCCCGGGGGGACGGGCGCGGATCTTCTGTGGGACCGGCTTTCCAGCCGGTCTTCCCTGGGCCCCCCGGATGGACCGGCGCGGAAGGCACCCGGCCGGGGGTGCCGATAAACGGCGAAGTGTCCGTTCAGGATTGTCCAGAAGCGCGGCCCGCCGATTCCACGCTGAAGGAAGGCGGGAATCCGGACGCGCTTGCACAGGAACTTGGTGGAGGACTGGCTATGCATCGAACAATGCATCGGTGGGGGCTTGTATTGCTCACGGCAGGGCTGCTGGGATGGACCGGTTGTGCGGCATCCGGTGGCGGTAGTGGAGGCGGGGGCGGTGGCGCCACCAACAACAATGACAACGCTGTGGTCAACGACAACAACGATAACGCCGTAGTCAACGACAACAACGACAACTCGGGCGGGCCGTCGCCCGGCTTCGCGGCGTTCTCGGCCGGGGGATGCACGGCCTGCCATACCAGCACGTCCAACAACTTCGCGAACAGCACGATCGACGACATCATCGACACGCTGCTCGGTGAAAAACCCCACCCCGGCGGCGAGTTCGGCGACCTCACCGAAGAGGAAATCGATCTGATTACCGAGTTTCTGCTCGACGTGATGCTCGGCGACGACGACCTCGACGGGGGCGACGACGACAACGTCAATGACAACGCCGACAACGACAACGAAAACGACAACCTGAACGACAACGAAAACGACAATTCGGACGGCGGCGGCGGCGGGGGCGGCGGCGGCGACGACGCGGATTACACCGCGGCCCAGGTCCAGGCCTGGTTTGACCAGGTCTGGACGGATTTCGATCGGAACTACTCCCATTTTGCCACCAAGGGGGTGGACTGGGACGCCCTGCGGGATGAATACGCCGATGAGTTCAACATTGCCATGACGGAAAGCGCGTTCCTGGCCCGCCTGTCCGACCTTCTGGCTGAGTTGCGGGACCTACATATCTGGATCGAGGACGCCCAGGGCAACGCCACCGCCCCGTACATGCGTACAGCCGAGCAGAACTTCCCCAACGACAACACCCCGTCGTACTTCCCCCAGGAGCTCAGCCAGGTGGAAGCCTTTCCATTCTTCCACAGCTGGCTGGAGAACAACCTCGCCTATATCGCGATCGACACCTTTTCCGACAGCGAGTGGGACGGGCTGCGCACCAGCCACCTGAACGGCGTGTTCTCCACGTATGCCGGCGCCGCCGGAATGGTCATCGACGTGCGCCGCAACAACGGCGGCAACGAACTGATCGCCAAGGCACTGGCCGGCTACCTGACCCAGACCGCCTACGTTTACGGCTACCACCGCCTGCGCAACCCGGGCCCCGATCACGCGGACTTCGGCGACTGGGTGGAGCACAGCCTCGAGCCGGCCCAGGACCATGTGTTCACCGGCCCGGCCGTCTGCCTGATCGGCGAGACAAACATGAGCTCGGCCGAGTGGTTCGTCCTGATGATGCTCGAGAACCCCAACGCCATCATCCTCATCGGCGATACCACCCGCGGCAGCTCCGGATCGCCCCAGCCGTTTTCCCTGGATAACGGCATCACGTACTACATCCCGAGCTGGGAGGCGTACCGGGCGGACCAGACCACGAAAATCGAAGACGTGGGCGTCTCCCCCACGGCCGGGTATGCAATTTCACCCGGCCAGGGCACAGACAAGAGCTACACCAGCGACCGGGACCTGGTACTTGAGCGAGGCATCGACGCATTGACTCCGTAACCACCGTGGGAAGCCACGATCGAGCCCGCGGGCGGTGGTGGGGCAAGCTCCGTGTGATACGCACCATGCAAAAGCTCCACTGCCGCCCGCTTCATTCGTCAGCGACCCGGCCCCGGCCCCTCGGTGGACGCCGACGCCCGCCCGCGTACCATGGCCGCATGGCCCTGACCCAGGATGAGGCAATCGCCCTGCGACGACTGGATTACTCGGAAACCTCCCAGGTGCTCGTCTTCCTGACCCGCGAGCACGGCAAGGTGCGGGCCATCGCCAAGGGCGTCAAGCGAGGCACCCGATCGCGATTTGCCGTGGGGATTGATCTGCTCGAGCTCGGGCATGTCGTCGTCTCCGCCCGCCCGGGCGGACGGGCTGAGCTCGCCACCGTCACCGAGTGGAAGCAGACTCGATCCATGACCGGCCTGCGGCAGCGACTCGCACGGCTGCACGCCGCCGAGTACGCCGCGGAAGTGACGGCCGCCCTCACCGAGGACTGGGACCCCCACCCGCGAGTCTTTGCCGCCCTGGTGGGCTTGCTGGACGGCCTATGCCAGGCGAACCAAGCATTCGATCGGCTTGTGGACTTCCAACGCGAACTGCTCGACGAGATCGGCTCGCTCCCGGACTTCGCCGCCTGCCTGGCCTGCGGCCGCGTCCCGGACCCTGACGAGCCCGTCCACTTCTCCTCGTTTGAAGGCGGGTTGCTCTGCCGCGACTGCGAGCCGGCCCACGTCGAGAAGCGGGAGCTGCTGCTCGGCTGTCTATCCGTCCTTCGGGGCCAGGCCGGGGAGCCTGCGTCCCAGGCCGCCGCCTTCGACATCCTCAACTACCACATCGCTCACCTGATCGGCCGAAACCCCACCACCGCCCCCATCCTCCAGGCGACGGCTCCCCACCCCTGAGCGATTCTCCCGGCCGACGGCACGCCCCCGACGGGGAACGCGTTCGGTTCACCCCCGCGCCCGCGGCGACGCGGAAGGCCCGGGGATGCGGCCGGGCACCGACGGGCAGACGGACCCTGCGGCCGGCTACAGGTCAAAATCTCCGGCGGCCTCCGGCTGGTAGAGCACCTCGGCGATGCGCACCGTGCGCCAGCCGGCGGGGACCCGAAAACGGATCTCTTCGCCCGTCCGGCAGCCGAGGATCGCAGCGCCCAGCGGCGCGAGCACCGAGATGCGTTCCCGTGAGGCCACGGCAGCCTCAGGGAAGACCAACGTGTAACACGTCTCCTGATCCGTGTCCGAGTCCACGAGCCGCACCCGCGAATGCAGGGTCACCACATCCGGGGGGACCTCGTCGGGCTGGATCACCTGCGCGGCGTCCAGTTCGTCGCGCAAGACCGCCAGGTTCTCGCGGTCCTTCTCGTGACGGCGTCCGGCGACGCGCAGCCATTCCCGGAGCCGGATAGCGTCCTGCTGTGTGATGTGGATCCTGCGCCCGGTCATGGTCGCACCCATTTCCAGAGTTCCTCAGGTGCGGGCCGCGTCTCCCGCCGCTCCCTCGGGAGGCCGTGTGGCCGGCATGATGTTCGGATTCAAGCGGCAGATCGCGCGGAGCAGCGACCAGGCGGAACCGGTCGCCGAGCGCGCCAAGGGGTGGGGGAAGACGGTGGCCCGCCCGGTCGTGACGTCAACGAGCGTTACGCCGCGAGGCCCATCCGGCAGCGGCCGATCCGATTCGCGCATCCCGCGGTTTGTCGCGGTCCCATCGTTCACAGTCGGACTCCTTCAAGACAGCCGGGCGGGCTCTCGCCGACCCGTCGGGTGATGTCTGGCCGGCCCTCGCGGCGACGCCACGGCCAAAGGCGCCGGCCCGCCACCAAGCGTGGGCGGGCCGACGCCTCCCTCCGGGCAGGCACCGGCTTGTTTCCGCTCCCTCGCGGGCGGGCCGGCGACAAGAGCCGGGGGTTCCGGACTTCCGGTGGTACCCTGCGTACCGGACTCGGCTCATTCATAGGCTCCTTTCCCATCGTTAGCAAGCCAGATAATATCGCATTGATCGTTCGTATAATCCGAAGTACACTGGACGCATGGACTGGCTGAACTACCACCACCTGTTCTACTTCCGGACCGTCGCCCGCGAGGGCAGCATCGCCGCGGCCTGCCGCAAGCTGCTTCTCTCCCCCGCGACGATTTCGGCCCAGTTGCGGGAGCTGGAGGGCGCGCTGGGCGAGGCGCTGTTCAAGCGGGTGGGGCGAAGCCTGGCCCTGACCGAGTTCGGCCGCATGGCCGCCCGGTACGCGGACGAGATCTTCGCGCTGGGCGACGAGTTCATGGACGTCGTCAAGGGCCGGACGCTGGAGACGTCGCTGCGGTTTCGTCTGGGTGTCGATGACGTGCTGCCCAAGCGGCTGGTTGCCCGCGTGTTGGAGCCGGTCTTCCGGTTGCCGCAGGCGATCCGCCTGGTGTGCATCGAGGGCACGCAGACGCAGTTGCTGCCCCAGCTTGCCGTGCATGACCTCGATCTGGTGCTCTCCGACGCGCCGGCCGATCCGTCGATCAAGGTTCGCGCGTTCAGTCAACTGCTCGGGGAGTGCGGGATCACGATTTGCGCGACCCCTGCCCTGGCCCGGGAGCTACGCCGAGGTTTTCCCCGTTCGCTGGACGGCGCTCCGGCGCTGCTGCCCACGGCCAATGCGTCCATCCGTCGCACCCTGGATGAGTGGTTTGAGTCGGTGGGCGTGCGTCCGCGGATCGTCGCCGAGTTCGAGGACGCGGCGCTGATGACCGCCGCAGGGCGCACGGGCGCGGGCTTTTTTGCCGTTTCGATGGTCGCGGCCGAGGAGATGATGACGTCTCGGCAGAGCCTGGCCGTGGTTGGCCCGATGGCGGGGGCGCGGCAGCGGCTCTTTGCGATTGGCGTGGAGCGCCGGGCCAGGCACCCGGTTGCGATGGCCCTGGTCGACAACGCCGGGGCCGCGCTGCGCCGGCCACCCGCGGCGGAGGGCAAGCCCCGCCGGGCGCGGCGGATGGTATCGGGATCCGCAAAGGAAGAGCGTTTGGGCCGGCGGAGCAACAGAAGCCGCGTCCGAGAGTCGGCTCCGCCCGCTCGGGCGGCGCGGCGCAGGAAGGCGGAAATACAATGATTCGACGCGTAGGGTTCATCGGAACGGGGATCATGGGCCTGCCCATGGCGGGGCACCTGCTCAAGGCCGGATTTGAGGTCCGGGCGTACAACCGGACGCGCTCCCGGGCCGAGCCGCTCGCCGCCCAGGGGGCCGCGCTGGTCGATTCACCCGCGGCGGCCGCACGAGACGCGGACGCGGTCATTACGATCGTCTCCGACACGCCGGACGTGCAGAGCGTCTATCTGGGCGAAGGCGGCGTGTGCGAGGCGCTGGCCCGCGGCACCGTGGCGGTGGACATGTCGACGATCTCCCCCGTCGTCACGCAGGAGATTGCGAAAGTCGTAGAAGAGCGGGGGGCTGCGTACCTGGACGCGCCCGTCAGCGGCGGCAAGGTCGGCGCGGAGAACGGCATGCTGTCCATCATGTGCGGCGGGCCGGCCGAGGCGTTCGAACGCGTCCGGCCGCTGTTCGAGGCGATGGGCAAGAACATCGTACACTGCGGCCCGAACGGCTACGGCCAACTGACCAAGCTCTGCAACCAGATCATGTGCGGCCTGAACTTGCTGGGGGTGTGCGAGGCGTTCGTCCTGGCGGAAAAGGCCGGGCTGGATTTGTCGAAGGTGCTCCAGGCGACCACCGCCGGGGCCGCGGGCTCCTGGGCGCTGGCGAACCTGGGCGAAAAGATGCGGGTTCGGGACTTCGCCCCCGCCTTCATGGTGGACTTGCAGCAGAAAGACCTGCGGCTCGTGCTGGAACAGGCCTCCGGCCACCGCCTGACGCTCCCCGGAACGGCCCTCGTCTCCCAACTGTTCCACGCCAACCAGGCCGCCGGCGAAGGCCGCGAAGGGACCCAGGCGCTTCTCAAAGTGCTGGAGCGAATGTCACAGATTCTGCGCTGATCAGCAGATAAACATCGCGTCGCCGTAGCTGAAGAAGCGATACTGCTCGCGAATGGCGTGCGCGTAGGCGGTGCGGGTGGTCTCGATTCCGGCGAACGCCATCACCAGGGCCAGCAGCGTGCTGCGGGGCAGGTGAAAGTTCGTCAGCATCGCATCCACACACCGGAAGCGGTAGGGCGGATAGCAGAACAGACGCGTCCAGCCCTGGCCGGAACGCAGCGTTCCGTCCGCCTCCGCGCACGATTCGAGCACACGCACGCTCGTGGTCCCCACGGCCACCACCCGGCCGCCCGCTCGGCGCCGGTCGGCAATGAGCGCGGCGGCGGCTTCGGGCAGGTCGTACCACTCCGAGTGCATTTCGTGATCCGCCAGGCAGGCCGCCTTGATCGGCGCAAACGTGCCCACGCCCACGTGCAACGTGACGCGGGCTGTGGCCACGCCCATGCGGGCAATCTCCTCCAGAACCGCCTGCGTGAAGTGCAGGCCCGCCGTCGGCGCCGCCACGGCCCCGGGCGCGCGGGCGTACACCGTCTGGTAGCGGTCGCGATCCGTTGCCTCGCGGGCGTCACCTTCGACAAGCCGGTGGATATACGGCGGCAGCGGAGGGTGGCCGAACTGAGCCAACAGATTCTCGGCCGGCTCCGATGGCTCGACGGCCACCTGCCACACGCCGTTTCCCTGGGCGCTTTCGAGCCGGATCACCGGCGATGCCGCGCCGGCGGCTGGATCGCCCATCGTGAGTTGTTCCCCGGGGCGAATGCGCCCCCGGCCTTTTAGCATGATCTCCCACCGGCCGGCGGAAAGCTCTCGCAAGAACAACCCCTCGAACCGACCGCCCGTGGCACGGTGCAGCACCAGCCGGGCCGGTACCACGCGGGTGTCATTCAAGACGAGCACGTCTTCCGCTCGGAGGAGGCGGGGCAGGGCGGTGAAGGGCATGTCTGCAAGCTGGCCCGACTGCCGGTTCACGATCAGCAGGCGCGACTCATCGCGCCGATCGGCCGGTGCCTGCGCGACCAGGTGTTCCGGGAGGTCGTAATCGAGTTCCGCGAGGGTGAAATCGCCCATGGCCCGGGCATCATCGCATCGCCTCGCAGCAGAGGAAAGGCGGTGGTGGGGGAATGGAGGGACGGAGGGACGGAGGGACGAAGGGACGGAGGGACGAAGGGACGAAGGGACGTGCGGACGTGGATGATGTGGGGGCCGAACGTTGCGTGCGGGCATCGTTCCGGAACAACAGGTTCGGCAGCCCCGGATGCGGTTATGGGGCCATCGCGTGTAACTCCCTGTGATTACAGATGTTGTACCTATTTCGGGCCAATCCCCGTCCCCTCGACGGCTGGGTGCGCGGGATGCACCGTTGGGGTCTGGACCGCAGTGCGCTCACTGCGGCCTGTGGGGGGAGAGATATGGAAATCCAACCGATCCACACGCCGCCGCGTCCTGTCTGGATCACGCCATGGGGGCCGTGGTTTTCGCAACGCGTTTCCTGCTGGGGAGGCCTGCAACCGCTTCTCGGCGGTCGCTGGCAGTTCTGCGGCGGCTACTGGTTCTCGCCGTGTCGCTCGGTGTACAGCTTCGTTCTTCCGCCGGTGTATCCGATTGACCTGTCCGCGCCGCGGGACGCAAAGCCCGCCAAGCCCCTCGACCTCACCTGGCCCTACGAGATGCCGCTGCCAGAGGAAGAAACGCTCTATGACGAACGCATGGAGCTTCATTCACAGGTTCAGCCCGGAAGCTACCTCGATCTGCTGACGTAACGGCTCCCCCCGGCCGTGCGTGGCTGCGCCCGTCCGGCTACAATGCTGCGGATGGGTCTGATTCGACAACTCGTGGATGGTGTTGGCCGGACCATAGCCCCCGCTCATCTCCTGCACTGGATGCAATACGCCGGTTTGCGAGTGGTCAACACGGTGCTCCACATGTTTCCGGTGGAGTGGAACCTGCGGACGGCTCGCATTCTGGGCCGCATCTGGCCTGTAGTGATGCCCCGTCACTATCGGCGGGCGAAGGATCATCTGCGCCTGGCGTACGGGGGGACCCTTTCCCAGGCAGAGGTTGACCGCATCGCATTGCGCTCCATGCAGCATCTGGCAATGATGGCGGTCGAAATGGCCTTCGCCCCCCGGCTGATCGACGAGTGGACCTGGCCGAAGTACGTCCGCCCCGTCGGCATCGAGGAGGCGCTGCAGGTCCTGCTCCGCGGCAAGGGGGCACTTCTGCTGACCGCCCACTTCGGAAGCTGGGAACTGGCCGGATACCTGCTGGCCACCTACGGGTTCGACATCGTGGCCATCATGCGGCCGCTGGACAATGACTACCTGAATCGGTTCGTTGTGCGGACTCGTCAGCGGCGCGGACTGCGGCTCATCAACAAGAAGGGCGCCACGGCCCAGGCGGAAGAGATCATTCGCGGGGGGGCGGCCCTGGGCTTCATCGCCGACCAGAACGCCGGCAGCAAGGGCATGTTCGTCGACTTCTTCGGAGTCCAGGCCTCCGCGTACAAATCCATCGGGCTGCTGGCCATGGCCATGGAGGTACCGATCCTCGTCGGCTACGCCCGGCGGGTGGGGGATCGGTTCTTCTACGAGGTGGGCGTGCAGCGGATCATCCACCCGCACGAGTGGCAGGACCAGGCCGACCCGCTGCGTTGGATCACGCAGGAGTACACGACGGCCATCGAGACTTTCGTGCGAAAGTGGCCGGAGCAGTACCTCTGGATCCACCGCCGCTGGAAATCGCGTCCAAAGGCGGAACGGCTGGCGGTTGCGGTCGCCGCGGCCGGTTGACCCGACCTCGGGGAGGCCCTAGAATCGGCCGTGGTTCGGGTCCAGAGGATCTCGTGGAAGTCATTACATAGCAAGGAGTTGAGAAAACGCCATGGCGGGTGCCGATACGGTTACGATCACGGAATCGAACTTCGAGCAGGTGGTTCTTCAGTCGGACCAGCCGGTGCTGGTGGACTTCTGGGCAGAGTGGTGCGGCCCCTGCAAGGCGATCGGGCCGGCCATCGACGAGTTGGCGACGGAGTACAAGGGCCGCGCAGTGGTCGGCAAGGTGAACGTGGACGAGAACCAGGGCTTGGGCAGCCAGTGCGAGGTCAGCGCGATCCCGACGCTCCTGCTGTACAAGGGCGGCGAGATCCAGGAACGCATCGTCGGCCTCCGTGCCAAGAAGGAGCTGGCGGCGTTGCTGGATCGGGTCCTGGGCTAGCGTGCCGTTCGCAGGACGTGCCGACGGGGTGACCTGACGACCTGTCCAGGCCGGACGCATATGCAGGGTAGGCTGCAATTCACACGGGGTGTTGGCAACCCTGCGTCACGTTCTGTAAAATGCGTCGTGGCCAACCGGGTTGACGTGCGACGACACCGGACGGTTGGATATCCGGAAGCGTCCGCCGCCGCACCCGTACGCCGGAACACCTGACCACGGTGGGTGGTTCTCGTGACGGTGCGCGGCCACCGGGTTCGTATCACTGGAAAGCCGTCTATGAACGAGGAAGGTCGGGAGCTTCCCAGTCCCGACAATACCGAAGCCGCCGGACCGGATACGTCCGCGCCCGCGCCCCCGCCTCGCAAGGAGCGGAGCACGGTGGGCGTGCGCTTCGGGTACATGCGACAGCTCGGGGAGTTCACGGCGCCGGCGGATTTGAAGCTCTCGTGCGGCAGCGCCGTGGTCGTCCAGACGGATCGGGGGATTGAGCTCGGTGAGGCCGTTCTGGCGGATGGCTGTCGGTTCGGTCAGCCTGTTGAGCCCGAACAGGTGGAGCGTTACGTGGCGGCCAGCGGCGCGGACACCTATCAGCGGCGGTCCGGACGCGTGTTGCGTGTGGCCACGAGCGATGATCTGGCGGAGGCCGTGCATATTCGGGCGGGTGCCGCTGCGAAGGTTGCGTTCTGCCGGGAGCTGGTTGCCAGGCATGAGCTGCCGATGAAGCTTGTCGAATGCGAGCACCTCCTCGGGGGCGAGCGCATCATCTTCTACTTCATGTCGGAAGGGCGTGTGGATTTTCGCGCCCTCGTCCGCGACCTGGCTCACGAGTACCAGACGCGGATCGAGATGCGGCAGGTCGGGGCCCGCGACGAGGCGCGCCTGGTGGCCGACTACGAGACCTGCGGGCAGCATTGCTGCTGCCGGCAGTATCTCAAGACGCTCAAGCCGGTCACCATGAAGATGGCCAAGCTGCAAAAGGCCACACTGGACCCGTCCAAGGTGTCGGGCCGGTGCGGCCGGCTCAAGTGCTGTCTGCGGTACGAACACACGACGTATGAAGAGCTGGACCATTCCGTGCCGCGCATGGGCGCCCGCGTGTGTACCGTGGAGGGCGAGGGTGTAGTCGTGGCTCGCCAGGTGCTGACGCAGATCGTGCAGATTGCCAAGGACGACGGCGGCATGGCCACCGTGCCGGTGGAAGGAATTCTCGATCCCGAAGCTGCGGCGGCCGCCAGGGCCGAGGCGACGGCCCGCGCGGAGGCCGCTGCTGCCGCTGCGGCGGAACGCGCTCGCCGACAGGAGTCCGACAGGTCGGGCCGGCGTTCGCAGCGACGCCGTCCGCGGGCCGAGCGACCTCCTGCCGACTCGACACGGCCCGATGCCGGAAAGCCACCGCCGCCGCCTCGTGCCGCTGCCGCGGAACCTCCGGCGGAAGGCGTCGACGAGGCAGCGCCGGCAAGCCCGAAGAAACGTCGCCGGCGGCGACCCCGCCGGCGCAAACCCCGCGGCCAGGGGGGGGCGGAGCCGGGCGGTACCGCCTCCCAGGGGCCGCCGGGCGGCGAATGAGCCGCACGATTGGGGCTTGACGGACGGCGCCATGGGATAGAATCGGCAGGGGAAGCGACGACACGCGGGGCTCGCGAAAAGATGGTCAGAAAGCCGGTCAAACCGTTTGCCCAGGTCGTGGCGGACGCCGGTCGGTATCCGGAGGACGCCTTCCATTTCGTCCGGGAAGCGCTCAACTTCGCGGTGGAGAAGATTCACGGTCCGTCCACGCCGCAGCAGATCGCTCTGTACGAGCTGTTGGACCAGAAAAGCATCGATCTGCACGAACTCGTGGAGGCCTACGAGTGTGGAAGCCTGAGCCCGCAGTTCGCCCGGGCCATCGAGGCGGCCGGCGGCATCGACACGCTCAATCGACACGTCAGCGGCGTGGAACTGAGTTGGGCCGTGCGTGAATATGCCCTCGACCGCTGGGGCCGGCTCGCCCGGATCGTGCTCCACCGCTGGAACGTCCGCGAAACGCTTGACTTCGGCCGGATCGTGTTTGCCATGGTCGAGAACGGATACATGCAGAAGCAGCCGCATGACTCGATCGACGACTTCCGGAACGTCTTCGATTTCCGGGAGGCGTTTGACGACGCATACCATATCCCGTGCGACGCCGAAGAGTGAGCCAGGCCCAATCCTTCTCCGACGACCTTCACACAAGAGCCGGAGGCGAGCCGGCGGAACACGGGCGAAACCACACGCCCACGCCCGATCCGGGTCTGCGCATCGACCGGATCGGCGACGCGGACGTGTGGTGGGTGCCCCGGCCGGCCGGCCCGCGGACCAGCGTGAGGGCTGCGGTGATCGCCGGCGTGCTGCTGGCCGTCGGCATGGGTGTGGCCGTGGTATGGACCCTGCGCCACGGGCTGGAACTCTGGCCGTGGCCCACCGTTGTGCCCATGACGCCGACCGCCTCCCAATTGGCGGTGCGGTATCTTTCCCTCGCGTCCGCGGGGCTGCTCTATCTGGTGCTGCGGTCGTTGCCCGGCTGGCTGCGCGTGGGGCGTGTACTGCGGTTTGACGAGTCGGCCCTCGAGCCGCGCATGGAGCAGAATGCCTGGACGGAGGCGGCCTGCCGGCTGCATCGGTGTACGCACCTGCGTCGGGAGCTCTACGGCCCCGGCCGAATGCCACCCTGGGTGGAAGAGACGGACGCCTGTATTCGTCCGCATCTCTCCTCCACGCGACGAGTGTACGTTCATTATCGCGATCGCGACGAACCGCCGCGGGTCCCGGATCGGCCGGAGGCGGGGTTCACGCCGTGCATCGTTCCGGTCAGCGTGGCCGGCGGGTGGTGGATGGTCCCGATCGTGCTCGTGCTGACGGCGGCGGTGCTGGCGGATCTGGGTACGGCCATTCACCGCGGTTCGTACGGCCATCTGGCCAGCGTCAACTTTGTGGTTGCGGCGACGATCGTCGTCGCCTATTTGGGTACTCACCTGCTGGCGCTGCTCGGCTGGCGCACGTACTTTCGGTTTGCCCCGGGTGTGGCCGAGGTGCTGAACTACCGGGTCTGGCGGAGCCGGCCGGACGTATCCACCGTGCAGCTTCGGGAGTACGATGCCCTGGTCGACGTGACCGGTCCGAGCGTCGTTCTGACGCTGGTCGATCGCGAGACCCGCGCGTGGCACCGCGTCTGGCAGCTTCGCAATACGGCGGAGAATCGGGAGGTCTGCTTTCGGGCGTTGCTCTCCCGCGCGGAAGTCCCCGATCTGTCACGAGAGCACCTGATGGGTTGAGGAGGCCCCATGCCCAAACCGTCTCTCGGCGTTCACGTGCATGATTTCCGGACCGATCCGAAGTCGGGGTTGCAGCGCGCCGCCCGGCTGGGCTTCGGCAGCGTGGAGCTGCGGACCTTGGAGGGCGACCTGGCGCCGCGGAACCTCTCGCCCTCCGGCCGCCGTCACCTGGTGCGATACGTCCGAGACCTGGGACTCCACCTGGCGGCGTTGGATGCGGACTTTGGAGCGACCGCATTTGCCGATCCGGCTCGTGTGGATGCCTGCATCAGTGCGACCGTGGATGTTCTGGCCCTGGCCCGGGAGCTGGGCGTGCCGGTGGTCACCGGCTGCGTGGGTCGGCTCGCCAGGGATGCCGCGGACCGGCAGGAGGCCGTGCTGGCGGCCTTGCGGGCCGTCGGAGAGCGGGCGGACACGATCGGGACGGTCTTCGCGGTCACGTCGGCATGCAACTCGCCGGAGTTGATCCGCGGGCTGGTGGATACGCTGGACTGCCCGTCAATTCGCGTGTGCGCGGATCCCGGCGCGCTGGTGATGGAAGGCTACGATCCGCAGGCGGCCGCGGAGTTGCTGGCCGACCGGGTGATTCTCTCGCACGCACGCGACGGCCTGATGGGCAGCCCGGATCGGGGCGGCCGCGAGGTGGCCTTGGGGCAGGGGCAGGTGAACTGGCTGCGGTATCTGATGACACTGTCGGCCGCGGGGTATTCCGGCCCGCAAATCCTGCGCCGCACCGATTCGCAACGCCCCGAGGAGGACCTGGCGGCCGCCAAGGCCGTACTGGAGGAGCACCTCTCGATGTGACCCCGTTGCCCGTGCGGTTCACCCCATCCCCGACAGTTTGCCGAAAATCTGCCGGCCAAACGTGACCACCAGAATTCCCGTAATGGCCAGACCGACGGCCACGCCTTTACGCCGGCTGAACGGCTCGTGCAGCAGAATCGTCGCCAGGATGATCGCGAAGATCACCGCCGTCTGGTTGAGAATGGCCGCGGTGGTCGCCGCGGCGTATTTGAAACCCGCGATCCACAGAATATACGAGAGGAACGAGCCCAGAACCGACGCGGGAACCGTGAATCGCCACGTGGGGGAGGGTCGGAATACGCCCGCGACGGCCTTCCGGTTCGGCGATGCGGCCCCCAGCAGCAGCAGGGCGGCCGTGCCGGCGCCCAGGCGGATGGCGGCGGCCCAGATCAGCGGAAAGTCCTGGGCTTCCAGCACCGGCTTGGCAAGCACGACGGAGAACGCCATCATCCCGATGGCCAACGCGCCGAGCAGAATCCCCGTGATGAGTTCCCGTCGTGTTCGGCCCGGCGGCGGGGGGTGTTTGGAGGACAGAAGGACGCCGCCAAGGATCAGCGCCCCTCCGATGTAGTGCGGCAGGGCGAGGCGCTCCGCGATGAGGAGCCACGCGAAGAGGGCGGCGAACGGACTGTAGAGGCAGTCCACAATCGACAGGATGCCCACCCCGATGCGGTTCAGGGCGGCGAAGAACGCCGTGTCCGCCAGCGCAATTCCGATCACCCCGCTGAGCACCAGTGTATACAGATCGTGCCGGTGGAACGCCGCGAGCGTCCCGGGCCCTTCCCCCAGGACCAGCAGGCAGACCGTCAGCAGCGTCAGGCTCAACACGTTCTTGAACAGGTTCAGCGCCAGCGGCGGCACCGTCTCCCCGCTCCGCTTGAACAGCACCAGCGCAAACGCCCAGACAACCGCCGTGGCCAGCGCATACACTTCCCCTTGATGCCGCAAGAATGCGTCAGTCACGTTGCTGCCCGCCGATCCAACCGTGTTCCCGCCCGGGTCCCGCCCGGAGTTCGGGAGGTGCCGAAGCCTACCCGCGGGACGAGGTTCTGGACAGGCGCCGGCGTAATCGTCGCCGACACCCCACAGACGTCTTGACCGGGTCGGCGAGCGGGGCGACGGCAGCAATCAGCGCGGCGTGAACGCCCGGCGCGAGCTATGCCCCGGGGCCGCCGGCCGCCAGGGCTTGCTCAAAGACCACGAAATCTTCCCAGTCTACGACACCGTCATTGTTCAAATCCGCATCCACGGTGCAGTTGGTTGGCGGCAGGTCCTCCGGGTCGTGGAAGCACGCGGCGAACAAGGCGAAGTCCGCCAGGTCCACGTCGCCATCGCCGTCGAAGTCGGGTGATGGGGCAACCCAGCCGAGAACCAGATTCCGCTCATACATGTTGCCTGTCACCTCGCCGATCTGGACATTCGCCGTCGTCACAGCGTCCGGATGGCCGGCCTTGCTGGCCGTGAGGGTGTACAGGCCCGTCGGCAGGTCAATGAATGCATAGAAGCCGGTGCCGTCCACATACATGCTGCGGTCGGTCGGTCCGGTGATGCTCACGGTCGCATGGTCCGCCCAGGTGCCGTCCAGGTGCGTAACGGTGCCCATGATGTGCCCCAACGTCGGGGCGCTCTTCCACGGCATGTCCGGGATGTCCGCCCAGGTCGGTGTCACCTCGTCTCTCAGCGACGGGGCGAAGTCGTCCCACGTGCCGTAGACCAGCGGGTCGGAACTGATGCGATAGGGCGATCGATAGGAGTAGCCGCAGAACCCCTCGGCAACGTTGCCGGCCGGCGACAGTTCGCGCGTCTTCTGCAGGTGCAGAATCGCGTTGGGCAGCGAGTTCAGGTAGATGCCCGGCCCCACGATCATGTGCCGGTTGAACTTGCGGTCCTTCTCAAAGTTCATCCACCGCACGTAGTCGTCCGGGTGTTGGTGCTCTCGGTAGTAGGTCATGGGGATGGCCATGTCCACGAGGCCCTCCTCCACCCAGCGATCCCAATCCGAATAGACGTCGTCGTACGGCCGGGTCTCCATGAACGCCGCGCGGGTCGAGGCCGTCGGCGATGGATTCCAGGTCACGAACGAGCCGGAATGCTTGACCCAGGGCTTGCTCTTCTGAATGTGCCCATGCACCCTGCGCACGACCGCGGTCACCTGGTCCCGCCGCCACTGCTTGAATTGCTCGTCGGATGCGCTCGGCTGACCGGTGAGGCCGTAGCGTTCGTTGTAGCG
>CAZPHH010000030.1:0-49263 GCA_964586145.1 uncultured Phycisphaeraceae bacterium
CGCATTCAACTGGATCACCGGCCACTCGCCGTCGCTCCGCTGCAGCAGACCCTGGTCCAGCAACTGGTAGACCAGATTCATCACGGTCTTGCGCGGCATGTCCTTCAGCAATCCGTACGTGCTGAGCTGCCCGTGCCGGTGCCGCCGCGTCATTTCCGTATCGCCGCCCAGCAGCACGTCCACCACGTGGCCCACCCCGAACCGCTCCTGCACCCGCGCCACGCACGACAGAATCTTCTGCGCGACAACCGTGCCGTCCTCCACCCCCTCCGCCTCGTCCAGACAGATGTCGCACGCGCCGCAGTTCTCCCGCTCGTACGCCTGGCCGAAGTACTCCGCGAGCGCCCGATGCCGGCAGACCGCGGCGTTGGCGAACCGCTGCATCTTCCGCAGCAGCCGACGGGCCGCCTCCACGACCTCCTCGGCCGCCTTCGCCTCCGCAGCGCTCTTGGAAATCAGGGAGTCCCATCGTTGCGCGTCGGCCGCCGAGTACAGCAGGACACACTCGGCCGCCAGCCCGTCGCGACCGGCCCGGCCCGTCTCCTGCTGGTAGTGCTCCACCGATTTCGGCATGTTCGCATGCACGACGCAGCGCACGTTGCTCCGATCAATACCCATGCCGAACGCCACGGTGGCCACCACCACGTTCAGCGATTCCGCCGCAAAAGCATCCTGAATCCGGCGACGCGTGTCCGGGCTTAATCCGGCGTGATATGCCTCCGCCTTCACTCCGTTGCGCCGCAGCCAGGCCGCCATCGCCTCTGTGTCCTTGCGGCTCAGGCAGTACACGATCACCGCGCTGCCCGCATGGCGACGCAGCACCGCCGCCGTCTGCTCGTGGGCGTCCACCCGCGGTACAACCCGATACACCAGGTTCGGACGGTCGAACGTTCCCACCCACACCGCCGCGTTCTCCAGGCGCAACTGGGCGAGGATGTCCCGGCGGACCCGCTCGGTGGCGGTGGCCGTATAGGCATGGATGCTGGTCCCGGGAAACCGTTCCTTCAGCGTGGCGAGCTGGCGATATTCCGGCCGGAAGTCGTGGCCCCAGTGGCTGATGCAGTGCGCCTCGTCGATGGCGAACGCGTGGACCTTCACTTGGTCGAGAAGCCGCAGAAACGGCGGCGTGAGCAGCCGCTCCGGGGCGACGAAGATCAGTCGGTATTGACCCCGCACCAGGCCCGTTTCCATCTCCCGCCGCTGCTCGGACGACAGGCCGCTGTATAACGCCGCGGCCGGGTATCCGCATGCTTGCAGCCCGTCCACCTGGTCTTTCATCAGGGAGATGAGGGGAGATACGACCACGTCCGTCCGGCCCGCCAGCAACGGCGGGATCTGGTAGCACAGCGACTTGCCCCCGCCCGTGGGCAGCACGACGAGCGAGTCCCGACCCTCCAGCCCGGCCCGGATGGCCTGTTCCTGCATCGGCCGCAGCCGGTCAAAACCCCAGACCTGGCGAACGGCCGCCATGATCCGCCGGTCCACCGCTTCTGCCGTTGCATCGACATGGTTCATGATCGGACAGCGTACCGCGTTCCGCCCGCCCGGCCAATCGCCGTCCGGTCTGGAAGGGAAGCCCAACCACCGGCCGGAAGCGCGGGACGGGGGGTTCGCCCGCGTGAGGAGTGGGTGCGTGCCCCGTCGACAATTTTCGACATTCCAGAAGCATGGGTATCGACACGGCTCTCGGCGCCTGGAGTCGGGCCCCCGGGACGTCGGCGGAATTCCGTTGGGCAAATCAAGCCTGTCGTGCCGCTGACCGAGTGTTATAGGGGCGGCGTAACGTCCGGGTAATGCGTCCGACCCCGGTTAGACGGTCCGCCCCGGCCGGTCCTATAATGGCGGGGGGTCGGCGCGTCTGGTGATCCGGGTGCCGGCTGCACCGCGGAGACGCCTCACGGCGTATAGATAGTACGGTAGCCCGGAGTGTGATCCGGCAGTCTCATGAGTGCGTGTCGGGGCCCGTTTTCCGACGCAGCCGAGGAGTAGTCATGTTCGATCTTCGCCGTCGGCGAATACTCGTTGCCTTCGTCATCACCGTCCTGCTCACCCCGGTCGCGTCCTGGGCCGCCTCCGGGACCGAACCGGACGGATCCGCTCCGGTCGGGCTGGACCCGTCGTGGCGTGACGCGATCCAGCTTCTGGACCAGAGCAGCGTGCTGGCGGAGCGCATTTCGGCCGGCGCGGTTCCGGAGACCGTTCAGGCCCCGGTCCGCAAGCTTGTCGGGTGGTTCCGGGCGTGGTCCGAGCTGGAGGCGAGCCGGTCGGCGCTGTCGCGCGAGGATTTCGAGACGTACGTCTCTCGCGCCAACCGATGGCACGAGAAGGGCCGGATCGACCGGGCCCTGGAATACGCGCTGCGGGCGTTCCGCAACGCGGAGGATGAGGATGCGTTCCGGAAGGAGCCCTGGCTGATCCGCCTCCGAAAGGACGCGGAGGAACGGGCCGCCGAGCATCGCGAGGCGAAGGAGTGGCTCGACGCGCACGCCATCTACTATGAACTGAGCGAGATTTTCGAACAGGACACGCCGTTGAAGGACCTCCGCCACGAGTGTCTGACGCACGCCCGCCTGGAAGAGCTGTACAAGAAAGACAGCCGGTGGGAGGAATCGCTCGAAGGCATCGAAGTGCAGATGATCACGGAGGCCCTCTGGCGGATTGACCAGAAGTACGTGGTCGATGCGGACTTCCGGGCCCTGACGGAAGCGGGGCTCCGGCACGTGCTGCTGCTGGCGGACTCCCCCGCCCTGCGCGAGTTGTTTGAGTACGTCCGGGACGACGCCCGCCGACAGGAGTTCACGGAGCGGCTGAAGGTCCGGCTTCTCCAGGTGCGCACGGCCGAGACGCTGGACCGGGGAGAGGCGGTCTTCCACTTCACGCGCATGCTGAAGATCAACGCCCAGACCGTGCAGTTGCCCGACGCCCTCCTCATCAGCGAGTTTGCGGAGGGGGCCTTCAGCGAGCTGGACGAGTTCACCTCCGTGATCTGGCCGGCCGATTACAAGGAGTTCCGCAAGCACACCCAGGGCAACTTCATCGGCGTGGGAATCTCCATCCGGCAGAAGTACAACCCCCAGACGGAGTGCAACGACATCGTCGTCGTCTCGCCGATCGAAGACTCGCCCGCGTACGCGGCGGGGGTCCAGGCGGACGACGTGATCACGCACGTGGACGGCAAGTCGCTGTGCGAAATGAACATCTCACTGAGCAAGGCGGTCGAGATGATCACCGGGCCCGAACGCACGCACGTCACGCTCACGCTGTACCGGCCGAGCACAGACCGCAACATCGAAATGAGGCTCGAACGGCGCAAGGTCGTCATCCAGTCCGTCAAGGGCGACGTCCGCAAGAAGACGGATGAGCAGAAGTGGAACTTCATGCTCGACGCGGAGCTGGGCATCGGCTTCGTGCGCATCACCAACTTTCAGGAAAACACCGTCGAGGAGCTCAGGACGATCATCACCGAGCTGAAGGAGCAGCACAACCTCCGCGGGCTGATCGTGGACCTGCGCTTCAACCCCGGCGGGCTGCTCCAATCCGCCGTGGAGATGGCCGAGCTGTTTCTGGGCCGGAAACAGCGGATCGTCAGCACCCGCGGCCTGCGCAGCCGGCCCTGGGAGATTGACACCCGCGGCGACGGCCCGTTCCAGGACCTCCCGCTGATCGTTCTGGTAAACGAGTACAGCGCCAGCGCCTCGGAGATCGTGTCCGGGGCCATTCGCGACCATCATCGCGGCGTGGTCATCGGCCAGCGGACCTTCGGCAAGTTCAGCGTGCAGAACCTCATCCAGCTCCTTCGCACCGACGCCCACCTGAAACTCACCACGGCCCATTACTACCTGCCCAGCGGCCGGTCGCTCCACAAAGTCGACGGCTGCACGGAATGGGGCGTGGAGCCGGACGTGGCCGTGGCCCTCGTGCCCAAGGAAATCCGCAAGGTCCTGGACATCCGCCGCGACGCCGACATCATCGGCCCCCGCGGCAAAATCAACGACGACGAAGACGAAGAAACCGGCGAGATCGATCTCGTTCTCCCCCGCAAGGACGCCGGCGAGCCGAAAACACCCACCACCCGGCCGGCCGAGGGCGCGGATGAGGCCGACCCAACCACCACCCGGCCGGTCGAGGAGGAACCGGACGAACCCGACCCCAACAAGCACGCCAAGGTCGATCCGCAGTTGGAAGCGGCCCTCCTCCTGATGCGGGTGCGCCTGATCCAGGAGGACTATCCGGCCATCGCGCAATACATAGACAAGATGTCGTCCGCACCGGCCACCGCCGCCCTGGACGGCGAGAAAGCCCGCGCGCAGTAGCCGCGCCCCCGCACCAGACGAACGGCCGATCCGTGTCGCTCAGGGGGCGTCGGCGGAGGAGGGAGCACGCGCAGCGGTACAGGACCCTTCGCGCGGCGCCACGGGGCCGCGGAAGGGCTGAGCGTTCTGGATGTCGCCGCCGTAGAGATCACGCACAGCCTTGTGCATCACGTCCAGGGTGATCTCCGCGTCTTCGGACTGGCAGCGCGCGTTCTTCGCAGGACCGGACGCCTTGCGGCCGGCCGGTTCGGGGTTCGCGGGGGCAGACCTCTGTTCCAGCAGGATGCGAGAGGCGGTGAGAACCTCGTGCATGGAGGGGCCGGTCCGGTCGCCCGCCAGCACGGCCACGACCCGGGCGACCAGGGCCGCTCGCGCCCCATGCTCCCACGCCTCCGGATTGTCGTCGGAAAGGCGCTCGGCCTGCTGCGCGAGGACCGCGCCGGCCCGCGTCAGCCAGGCGCGATAGCCGTCGGCCAATGAAGGCGCGATGGACGGGGCGGGCGGAGCGGCCGGTCCGTCGGCTTCGGCGATCGCCGGCGGAGACGCGACCGGGACCGCTTCCAGCGAACACGGAAACCGGTTGGAGAAGCGGCGAAACTGCATGCGAGAGACTCCGTACCTGCGATCGAGCTGATAGTCGTCAAACAACGCGGTCCGGGCGGCCGAATCGCGTTCACACAGCAGGCGTTCCGCCAGTTCACGCCGGGTGGACTCGGGCACCAGGCTGCTGAACGTGGTCCGTCGTTTGTTTGTTGGGGAATCGAGGTTCATGAGTCCAAATTCACATGGGAAATGCAGTCGTTTGCCGCTCGTACGCCGATGCAGGTGAGCGGGCGCCCGCGGTGTCCCGATCGGTCATCGCACCGCCAGGGCGCTCACGACAAGGCTCACCAGGTCCAGCAGTTGCCGGGCGGTGTCCACGCGGATGAAGCCGTCGATGAGGTCCTGGCGGAACTGCCGCACGACCGGGTGCTGGTGCAGGTCGGGCACGTCGGATTGTCGCGGCGGGCTGCTCAAGACTTCGTCGATCGCGTCGCCTCGGCCGGCGCCGGGTGCCGCGGCGGACGCCCGGGCAGTGAGTTGTTCGATCAGCCGGTCCAGGGATTCGGTCGCGGTGCTCATCGTTTGTCCTCCGTTTGCGGAGCGGTTGGGCCCGTGATGGACGGGCGGGTCAGCATGTCGTGCAGGTATCGTCGCAGTTCGTCGGAAAGAGTGAGGCTGTCGATGGCGAGTTGCTGAAGGCCGTCGCGGATTTCGTCGAGGGTTTCGAGCATGTCACGCGTGCGGTGATATCGCCGCCACTCCACCGCCCGATCGGCGCGTACGCGGTCGAGTGCGGCGCGGAAAGCTTCCACGTGCTGATCCGTCGCGGCGGGATCCGCATGGTCGGCCCGGATGCGTGTGATGAATGCATCCACCACCGCGTCCTCCCGCCGGTCGTCCGCCGAGACGACCTCCGCGTGATACTCATCCAGTGCCACGGCCAATCCGGCCGTCAACTGCTGGATGGCCGTCGCCGCGGAAAGCTCCACGCGAGCATCGCCGCCGCAGCCGGCCACGGCGGCCGTCAGCAAAGCACCCACAAGAACAAGGCATCGTTTCATCTTCGCACCTCCAGGGGTTGAGCGGACTCACACCCACGCGAGCAGAACATGCCAGGCGTTCGCAGCGCGCGCGGCGAGCAGCGACCGTCCACTTATGGGGGCAGGGGATGGTTGATTGGGGTCCGCAGGGCGGAGGGTCGGGCGAGGCTGTAGGCTGTGGGAGGAAGGCGGGGCGCCCGTGCGAGCGTGGAAATCTGCGTTGGATGCGAAGTAATCGCGCCTTTGTGGAACGGGGTGATTGCCTTGCGACAGGGACGAGATCGCAGAGTGGCGGAGGCCCGTCTTCCGGTTCCCGGGGCCGGCTTGAGCCGGCCGGTCAGTGCCCCCGGCTTCGAGCCGTCGGAACCCGGCCTTCTCCAGCATCCTCCGTCGTGAACGCAGTCAGCCGACCTTCACCAACCATTGCATCCCCAGCGAGCCTGACGTAAATCAGTACACGACCGGGCCGGATGCGACGTGTGAACAATGGGCAATATTGGGCGGACACCCATTGGGCGATGAGTTCCTACGTAGCGTCTTTCACCGGTGAACGAGTAGAATGCGAGGACTGGTGTTGAGGAATCCACAGATGGAATGCAGGATAGACCGGACGAAGCACGTTGGGTTGCTGGTCGCCTCATTGGTCATGCTGGGGGCCAGCGGAATCTGTGTTCTTTCGGACCGCGGGCCGATCGCAATCGCAGCAGGTTGGCTCGGGCTGGTTTTCTTCGGCATCGGCTTTTGCGTGTGCCTTCGCGACCTGCTGCGACCAACAACGAGGATCATCATCAACGATGAAGGAATTGAGGATCGTCGTAGCGGGATCGGCGTGATCAGATGGGATGAGATCGCAGCGATCGAACTCCGCCGGATGGGCCCTGCAAAGTTCATTTGCATTGAAGCTCGCGACTCAGAAAAACACGTATCTCGTGCGTCTGCATTGAACCGTTTCTTTGCCTCGGCGAACACCCTGTTGGGATACCCGCCCATCACGGTTTCATTCACCGGTCTGAGCCCATCGGCGGACGAGGCATGGGAGTACATCAAGACGAATCACCCTCCAACCGATTCCACGGACTGAGCAGGCCGCCTCCGGGTATGGGCACAACCGGGCATTCAGGGCGACATGACGTATCCGGATTGACACGGCAACCAGAAGTCTCGAAGGCCCATCGCCCCGTCACGGGATGAGGCGTTGGCGGTCGAGCCGCCGCGAATGGCCGTGCCCTTTCACCGATCCTCGCCCGTTATCCCGTGCAACCGGGCCGGTTTTGCGGTATAATGGGAAAGGCGGGACAATTGGGGTCCCGTGGCGCAGGACGAGGAATCAGTGAATCCAAACGTGGACAATCGGGCTTCCCGCGCTCTCTGCATTGTGGCAAGGCCCGATAATACCGGCGATCCCATGGTCATGGCGGCCTGTGACGCGGGGGCGGAGGTGGAATCCGTCGCCGACGTGTACCACGCCATGGCCCGTCTGGCCGACCGACGCCGGACGTACGATGCCGTCGTCGTGGACGTGGCCACGCTGGACGCCGGTGAGATGGAGTTCTTCGATCTGGCCGCCCGCTACCACTGGCGCGTGCCCGTGTACGTATTCTCACGAACGGCCGCGGCCGGCGGCTCGCCGCTGGTCGATGCCGCGTTAATACGGGGAGCGCGGGCGGCGGTGAATGCCGAGGAACTGGTCCGATCGCTCTGCTGGCGAGCCGGGTCGGCGGACGCGTGGAGCGTCCCCCCGGAACCCTCTCCTCCCGCGCGGCAGGAGGAGCCTCCCCCCGAGGCCAACGGGGGAGTCATCGACCATTCGCTGGAAGAGCGGCTGCAACGTCTGTTGGATGCAGACGCCGAGGCCGACTCGGTCGAACCCACCGCCCGCGCCGATTTCGATGACGAACCCGAGGCGGCCGAAGAAGCCGTTCAGTCGCAGCCGCCCCCCGAACCGGATGGGGACGATGCCCTTGTCACGGACGAAGCGGCGCCGGCCGACGGTCGCGCCAAGCCGCAGCGCGCGTCCGCCGGCAAGGGGTCCGCGGCCCGTGTGCCGTGGCGAACATATGAGGAATCGCCCCAGCGGATGCCGCCCGCCCGTGCAAAGGCCGCACCCGCCGGCCTGCCGCGAATTTCCGTCGCCTCCGCACCGGACGAGCCCGAGCCCGAAACTGAACCTCCGCTGCTGACGACCGACGAGTTGAACGCCCTGATGGGCAGCGACGCCGAGGGGGCGCCGCCCAATCCGCCCAAGGGGAAGGCCAAGCGATGAGCCGGCAACCCACATTCGAGCCTTCCCACCGGCTGGGATCGCTGCCGCCGATGGCCAACCCGGCCCGTGACCGCATTCTGGTGGTGGCGGACGGCGGACGGCTCCTGGAGACCGTGCGCCGCCGGTACCCGGACTGGGACGTGGCCACCGCCTCCAGCTACCTGGCCGGCATCTGCGATCTGGGTCGGCATCCGGCCCGGATCGTGCTGGGGTTTGTGGATCGAAGCTCGACCCGGCTGGATCAGGCGGTCATGGCGCTGCGGGAGGCGGCCGGCGCGGGGACCCGCGTCGTGCTCTGCTGCCCGCCGGAGTTTGAGCCGCGCACGCGGCAACTCCTGCGCGCCGGTGCGGACGACTATATTCTGTATCCGGTGATGCCGCACGACCTGGATCGTGCGGTGGGCGTGCGGTCGGAGGCGGACTGGTCCTCCGCCGGGGCGTCCCTCACGCCGGCGGCGAGCATGGAGGAGCTTCAACAATTGGGCGAATTGCTGGCCCACCTGGAAGCCGGCCCGTCGCACGTGCTCGTGCGAGTGGCCGACCTTGTGCGGCTGGCCCTGGGCTCGCAGAACGTCTGCGTGACGCTTGACGGCTTGACGGAGCCGGTCGGCGCCGACCCGGGCAAGCTGGTGCTGGTCGAGTCGATCGAGGCCGGTGGGCGGCCGCGCGGCCGGGTGGGGCTCGGGCCGCGGCCGGGTCAGCCATACACGAACGCCGACGCCCAGAAGCTCCGTCACTATGCCACGCTGATCGGGCACGTGGTGGAGGCGGCCTCGCGGCATCGCAACTGGCGAACGCTCGCCCTGACGGACGAGGTCACCGGCCTGCCGAACCGTCGGTACCTGCTGCGGTTTCTCGACGAGATGATCCAGCGGGCCAGGGCGGAGCAGTCGCGGGTCACCCTGCTCATCTTCGACATTGACGATTTCAAATCCTACAACGACCGCCACGGCCACGAGGTGGGCGACGAGGTGCTCCGTCTGACGGGCAGCCTGTTCCGCCGGCACACGCGGGAGCACGACCTGGTGGCCCGCTACGGCGGGGACGAGTTTGCCGTGGTGTTCTGGGATGCCGAGCAGCCGCGAGTGACGGGCAGCCGGCACCCCACCGACGCCCTGGCGGTGCTTCAGCGCTGCACGGATGCGCTGGCCGCCCAGGAATTTCCCATGCTGGGTCCGAAGTCCCGCGACCGTCTCACCGTCAGCGGCGGCCTGGCCACGTTCCCGTGGCACGCCGACAGCGCGGACGAACTCATTCGCCGGGCCGACGAAGCCCTTCTCACCGCCAAGCGAGCCGGCAAGAACCGCATCTTCCTGATCGGGCAGGACGAGCCTGCGTAGGTCCGGCCGAAAGAAGCAGAAACGCAAGGGCAGCGATTGAGGGATCCCGGGGTCCCTGGTCCTGCGGCATACGGAATAGCGGCCTGGTGACAAGTCTCTGCCGTCGGAAGGATTTCATCTCTATCTTCTTCGGCGGTCAGGAGATTTCAGCTTCCTGAATGCGTGACGTCGTTTTCGCTCCATTCCTCGTTCCGCGCTTGTTTTACCGCCGGATTCGCCCATGGTGGGTTCCGTGAAAGATGCACCCGTGAGGTCAGGTGAGGAGACCCATGACGTTCCATATCATTGGCACAAAGGAAGGATGTCCAAATGGGTCAGATGTCCAACTGTGTCAGGATGATTTTCTTGCAGGATGTCCAACTGTGTCAGGATGATTTTCTTGCAGTCTTGCGAGGCGAGTCGAAGGGAGCCTCACATTCCGGCTGTTCCGACCGCCGACCTCCCCTTAATGCGGCACCCGGAACGTCTGCGATTGCATCACAAACAAACTCCTGACACGTTGTCTTGTTCTGGATGAGAATCCCAGAGATCCTATGTACAGCTACGGCGAAGGCCATATAATACCCGTTGATTGCCTGTCGTTCCGGCGCGTGCCGGTTGGTTTTTCATGGCGCATTCATTTCGCAAAGGAGAGAAACGATGGAGTTCTGGATTATTCTACTGGCGGTTCTGGGACTGCTCTTCGGCGGGGGCATGGTCCTGTGACAGCGGGTCGGCTTCCTGGAAACTCTGACCTGCGAGGAGTCTGACTTGCGCATGGGCGCATGGAGCGGTCTGTCGGAGAGACGGGCCGCTCCCTTTTTGCCGTCGTCCCGATCCGGGGGCCGAAGTCGCCGGAGTTCCGGGCTTGGATTGCGTGGGTGAGTGCAGCCTATGCGTTTGCAGAACGTGCAAAACGGGGTCGCGCCGCGCAACCTGAGGAAAATGCGAATGTGCTGAAGCACTGAGACCCTTCGATGAGACCCTGTGGACCAAGCCCACCCAGGGAGAGCCTGGCCCCGACGTACGTCGGGAAAGCGAGTGTTGCGTGGCGTCGGGGTAACCCGAGTTGGGAAGCGCAGACAGCGAGCCTGGAAGCCATGGGATCGAGCGTCGTAAGTCCCTCGCGGAGAACTTCAGCGTTCTTGTACTGGGGGCCATGTCGCCGCGGCGCGATGGCGAGCCGTTGGTGGTTCCGCCGGAGTCGCCGGAGCATGTGCAAACAGGTCATGGCGGTCTCGCAGGAACCGGGGAGGTCCTGACAGTTCCGCGGAAGAAAGCGGCATATGCAGGGGAGGCCGATGTCCAAAAAATGTCTTCTTGCCGTCTGACGCGGAGTGTCGAAGCCTGCCCCACGTTCGATCCGTCCGGGCCGACCCCGACCTTCGCTAAATGGGGTACCCGGAACGTCTGCGATTACATCACAGAATTCATCCTGACACGTTATCTCGTCCCATCCTGACACGTTATCTCGTCCTGGCCAGGTTCCACTGGCACGCCGACCGTGCGGACGAGCTCATTCGCTGGGCGGACGGGGCCTTTCTTGCCGCCAAGCGCGCGGGCAAGAACCGCATCTTTCTGATCGGGCAGGACGAGCCCGCGTAAGGCCAACTCCGGGTTCTTTTGTTCGTTACCTATTGTGAGGCAGAGGGTTACGGCACGCAGCCCGAGGGGACGGGGAGGCGGAACGTCGCGGCCACCCATTTCCGTGACGTCGAAGCCGCGACCACCGACCCTGTCGGATCGGCGGTCCCCTTGACGCAACGGGCGGCTTTCCCGATACTGCAAGGCTCGTTTGACCCGCAGGAAGTCAGTTCCGCGGCCCGTGACGGGCCCCGGACCGGGAGAGGTTTGCCGTGTACGCGATCATTGAGGACGGTGCCCATCAGTACAAGGTGCAGGAAGGCGACACGCTGGAGGTTCATCTCCACGAGTTGGCCGAGGGCCAGCAGATGCTGGAGTTCGGGAACGTCCTGCTGATCAGCGACGGGCAGAACACCCGGATCGGCCAGCCGTACATCCCGGGGGCCAAGGTCACCGCCTCCATCGCCGGCGAGGTCAAGGGCGAGAAGCTCGACATCATCAAATTCCGCCGGCGCAAGAACTACCGCCGCAAGACCGGCCACCGCCAGCGTTACCTCCGCGTCCACATCGACAAGATCACCGCGTAGCGCAGGAACGGGGGATCTGCGGACTGAAAGTTGAGAGGAGCGTCCGCGCGCCGCGATGGCCTCCGTGATTGCGGGCCTATTGCGCGAGAGGCGTGTTCTTCCGTCATGCTCGCGTTGGCCCGCGCAGATCAGTCCGGCCGCTGCGCCAGAGGTGGAGGGCCGTGCAGACGGCGATGAACGCCAGGTCGACGCCGCCGACCCACATGGCGAGGGTCACGATGGTCTCGGCGGTCCCGAAGCCGTACGAGTGCAGCCCGGTGCCCAAAACGTAGTTCACCCCGACGTACGTCATGCCGATCAGCCAGGCGCCCAGGATGCTTTTGACGGCGGTGGTCAACGGGTCGCCCCGGCCGATCACGAAGATAAACAGGCCCACAGCCGCAAGAAACATCACGACCCACTGCCACGGGGCCATCGGGGCGAAAAGCGTAATCAGCTTGAGGAACATGGCGCCCACCAGCAGCACACACCCGATCTTGAGCCAGGCGGGCATCCGGTCGCGGTCGGCCCGGACGTGCAGAATGGCCAGATAAGCGACGTACGCGATGAGCGACCACACCTCCTTCGGGTCCCAGCCCCAGTAGCGGCCCCAGGCATACGCCCCCCACATGCTGCCCGTGGTGATTCCGGCAAACAGCAGCAGCGCGCCGATATTCAGGAACCAGTAGTGCAACTGGTCGACGGATTGGATCCGCTTTCGGTGCCGCGGTGCGGCTGCCAGCACAATCAACTGGATATGCGCGATGACGAACGCATCAAACAGCACCGAGTACGACACCATGATGATGGGCACGTGAATGGCCATCCAGGCCGTGTCCAGCAGGGCCGGCATCACGGGACGGATGGTCCAGTCCAGCCCGACGAAGTTCACCAGGGCCAGCGCGCCCGTCGCCACCAGGGCGGACTTGAACGACACGATCGGCTGCCGAAGGACCAGAATGGCGATCAGGTCAAACGCCCCCACGCCCCAGGCCAGAAACAGCATCGATTCGTACATGTTGGCGGCCGGAATGCGCCCGGCCAAATGCCAGCGCGCGCCGATGCCCCACGTGACGAACGCGAACCCGACCAGCAGCGTCACGAAGGTAAGGACGCTGAGGACCCGCCGCGGCCGGCCCGCGCGAATAAACAGGTTCGGAATGGCCAGTACCGTGGCGACCAGCATCAGCCAGAACGCGACGTAGTACGGCCGAAGCCGGTTGAGCCGCACCTCCAGGGCAAGGTCACCGGGGTCGGGCCGAGAGGCAGCGGGCAGGCCGTCCCGCTTCTGCAGAAACGCCGCCACGGCCTGGTCAAACTGGGCGGCGTCCCCTGCGCGAAGAGCCTCGCCGACTGCGTTCCATTCGGCTTCGACTGGCCCGCCTCTCTGACGCCCGATGGGCCCGCTGCCGGCGGGTTGCCAGACGCCGTTCGGATCGCTCGGATGGGGGACCGGCCGGATGAGCTCTCCCGTGAAGGCGTCGCTCAGCAGACCGAGCCGGTTGCCGATGTCGGCGACCTTTCGATCGAGCGGGTCCATTGCCTTGCCCGACTTGCCGCGCAGCCCGCTCATCAGCTCCATGAAGCGATGGCTGCTGACCAGGTCCCGATAGGAGAAGCTCTCTCGGTCCGGCGACAGCTCGAGCAAACGGCGCAGCTCGGCGTTGTCGATGGTGAAGAGGGGAGCGTCAAACCAAGGCTCCGGGTCGAACGTCCAGGCCAGCAGCAGGGCGACAGGATCGTGCCCGCGGTAGTCCATGGCGCCAGTGACCTGCTCGACCGCATCGCGGGCCACCGTATCCAGCGGCGGCCAGCGTCCGTCCGACTGCACACCCATCGCCCGAATGGCGGACAAATCCAGCGGAGAGAAGGACGAAAGCGGATCCTGGGCCACGGTATCCGCGGCAACCAGCAGAGTTGTCGCGCCCGCCAGACCCAGAATAGTCATTCGGCGTCTCATTCCGCAGGCCGCTCCATCATCAGGGACCGACCCTTGCGATACACCGTGATCCGGGTGATCAACACCACGATCATGCCCAGGATGGCCAGCCCATACCCGGCGAAGACGATCCACATCCCCGGGTCATGCACCACGGAGAGCGTGCTGTAGGTCCCGCTGCGGTCGATTCGATAGCTGGTCTGGAACAGGTCGTACCCGCCGTAGGAAAGGGGCGCGTTCATGCTCACCCGGCCGCCCAGCATCTGCCCGGTCTGCGCGTCGCGGATGCGGACGTCACTCTCATACGAGCGCGGGGCCATGATGCCGGGGTACGTCCGGACGCGGAATTCATCCAGGGTCAATTCAAATCCGAGTGGCCGTTCCTCCGGCCCGTATTCCAGGTCATAGAAGTCCTCGCCCAGTTGCACCGTGCGACGGATGCCCCTGCCCAGGCCCAGTTCCAGACGGGCCTCACCCTGCGAAATCTCCAGCTCCAGCGCCGGCCGAGGTGGGTCACCCGGAGGAATGCGGGCCTCCAGCGCGTCGACCGTGCGGGCGTAGTCCAGCCGCTCCAGCACCGTCAGCGTGATGGAACCCCACGGCGTGGGCACCGGCCCTCCAACGACGACCGGCACCCCCGTCGGCTCACCGGCCGAGGGCGAGAACACCACGTGCATCGCCCCGTCCGGCCAAGCAAGAATGACCGCCGCAAACGCCCGGGGATCGACGGACTGTGCCGCAGCGACAACGCTCTCCTTTAGGGACGCGTCGGCCGGCAGAGGCCGCACGTCCACGCGGATCGGCTCGGCACGCGCCGGCGTGCCGTGGAACACCCAGCCGGACGTTTCGTGGTTCTCGTCTCGGATCGACACCCGCACGGCCAGGCTGGGCTGCGGATTGTCGTTGAGCATGCGACGGACAGAAACGGCGTCGGGCAGGTATCGCCGGACGCGAACGCTCATCTCCCCCAGCGTCAGCGGCGAGACTCTCGGCGCGTCCACCGGCCGGTCGGACGACAGGTTCACGGCCACGGCCTGCTTTTCGCCGGTGGCGTGGTTCCGGGCAGTCAGCACCAGACGCTGGGAATGGAAGACCGAGCGGGTCTCCCCCTCGCGCAGGGTCACGTGGCCCCGTTCCCCATACACGCCGGTCACCACCGCCCCGCCCAGGATGACCAGCACGGCCCCGTGGGTGATGACGAAACCGATCTGCCGCCGGTCGAACGGCCAGCGCACGACGAGGGCCAGCAGGGTGTTCATGGCGAGGAGGCCCAGGATGAGCTGGAACCAGGGATGCTCGTAGATGGCGAAGAGCGTGTGCTCCAGGCCGTGTCGCTGCTCGTACATCGTGGCGTACGCCATCGAGACCAGCAGCATCATGAGCAGGACGGCCGCCAGGCGTAACGATGCCAGCGGGCGAATGATCGCGTTCACCTTGCTCATGGGAGCCCGAACATCCGACCCCGGGTTACCGGACATATCGCGTGACACCCTGTCCGCCGACCGCCCCGAACCTGCACCGGTTCGCAAGCTTAGTGCATTCCGGCTCAGGGGGCCATAGGGCGGCCGGATTACCGGACGCTTCGTGACCGTCGCGGACGGGTGTTCCGCGCCGGCGCCGCCCCTGTGGAGCGCGGGCAAACCTGCTCTGCGGCCCTCGCATTAACGGAAGTGGCTCCCGTGCGCATCCGACGAATAGGAAGCTGCGCAGGGCGCTCCCTCTGCGCCGCGGATCGTACCGCCGCACGGCGGCCGGATCGGGTCGTACGCCCGCTCCGTGACGCCGTGCCCGGATCGGCCTGATGTCGACGTTTCCCCTGGCCTTCAAGATTGTCCGCAACGGTGGGGTGGAGGAGGTGCGCGTCGACGACCGCCCGGAACTGGTCCGCCTGCGGACCGAGCTGGAGCTGATCCGCCAGTGCGGCCGCGGGGCCGATCGACCGGTGGTCGACGCTCTGCAGGCGATTGCCGCCGAGACCGGCAACGGCGACGTCCGGGAACTGCTGACCATTCTGCAGGACGCAATGAACCCCCTCGTGGAATCCGCCATTGCGCGGATCGACCGCGAGTCTCCCGGCGTCTGCCGGGAGATGTCGGAGCCGGTCATCGGGTCGGAGGCGGGGAAGTTCCGCAACGACGTGGCGACGTGCATCCGGGAATCCGCGAGGCCGGACGCCGCCGCGATGGCGGACGCCTATCTGCGCCGATCGCAAGTGGCGCCGCAGGACCTTGAGTTGCCCACCGACGCGGGCGTGGCCCCCGCCGCAGGACCCGAACCGGCGAACCGGCTGACTCCTCAAGAGGAACGCAACACGATGAGCACAAACGCGTCCGATTCGCAACCGTCCGATCTCGAGGCCGTGGGCAAGGACATCGACGACGCCATCGGCTCGTCCGCCCGAGCGGCGGCCGACGACAACGTGGAGGCCGTCCTGAAGGCCGCCGTGGAGGAGGCCGACAAACTTAAGGTCAACGACACGAACGACGAGGTGGATCAATTCCTCGATGATGCGCTGGCCGAGCTCGATGGCATGGAGGAGAAGAACACGGACTCCGGCGCAAGCGTGCCGTCGCCGACGGTGCCCGTCGACGCGAACGAGGAGGCCGTGGACGTCGACGCTTTCATTGCCGCGGTGGAAGAGGCCGACCAACTGGATGTCACCGACACGAACGAAGAGGTTGCCGAGTTGTTGAGCGAAGCGCTTCAGCAGGCAGACCCCGGAGGGCCGGATCCGAAGCAACCGGACGTCAACCTGGACGCGCTGGCGGCCGCGGTGGAGCAGGCAGACCAGCAGGTTGTCCACGATGCCAATGACGAGATTCAGGGGGTGCTGAACCACGCGTTGGAGGAAGCGAGCGCTCTGCAGGCCCCGGCCGATGTCGACGGAGAGAATGCGCCGGTGGACATCGAGGCGTTTGCCGCCGCGATCGAGGAGGCAGACCAGCAGCCCGTCGGCGATCTGAACGAGGACATCGACCACTTCCTCGCCCAGGCCCTGGAGGAGGTTGACGCCGTCATTCCGCCCGAACCGGAAGCCTTACCCGTGACCGGCCCGGAACAGCTCGAGCAGATCGCTCGCGGCGAACCGCGCCCGCAGCCTGCGCAATGCACCGACGTGGCCGAGACCGTGGAAGCCGCGATCGACGAGGTGGAGTCGCACCTGGACGAAGTGGCGGCTCAGGTGCAGGCGGGGGCGAGTGACGCAATCCTCGCCGCCGCCCCGACGGCCGGCGTGGACCTGGAGGCGGAGGCCGTTCCCGAAGACGCGCTGATCGGCGTGGAAGAGGGCGTGGCCGCACTCGCGAACGACCTTGGCACTCCGCCGGCAACGGACGAATCCGCCCCGCCGCCCGTGGCGACGGATGCCGCGCCGGCGTCGCCCGCGAAGACGCCCGAAGCGCCGCCGCCGGATGCCGGCGCCGTGTCCCAGGTGCCAATGCATGACACCCCGGCGGCGCCTCCGGTGGTCCCGGAGAGCGCCCACGCGCCGGCGTCTCCCGACGCAGCCGGGCGCCCGCCCGCAGAGACCGCCGGGCCGGCGGGACCCGCGCCGCCCCCTCGCGTCGCGGAATGTGCGGCGCCGGCGTCGTCTCTCCCGTTCGCGGCACTCGCTGCCGCGGAGGAACTCTCCACGAAAACCGTTCCCGCGGCTGCCGTCGACGACATCGAGCGCGGCGTGGGACAGCTTGCCCGCTTCCTCTCCGGCGAGGTGCTGCAGCTCTGGACGCAGGCCAAACAGGCGATGCACGAGGCCCAGGCGTTCCGAAACGAGTCGCAGCGCATCCACGCGGAGGCCGGCCAAATGCTCAAGGAGGTCCGGGCCATGCAGCAGGAAGTGGCCAGGGCCCGCGAGCAGACGCAAAGCCATCGCCAGGACGCCCACAATCTTCGGGATGACATACGCAAGACGCTGGAACGCGTACGCCAGTGTGCCGACGACGCGGCGAACGCTGCAGACGAGGCCCAGACCGAAGCCCGCAACGCCGCCGCGTTCGCACAGCAGGCCCGGCCCTCTCCGCCGCCGCCGCAATGACCCTGATGCTCGGCGGCTCCGCGCCCGCACGCCGCCCGGTTCGGAGACTCTCATGCGCTCCCTCATCCGGTTTGCCGCTCTTGGCCTGCTACCGACTCTGTTGACGTCGTCCGCGCTCGCCAGTGCGCCCCTTCGGCCGCAGCGCGTCCGCCAGGCCGACCTGCCGGCCCCGCCCGATTCCGTTGTGGAACCGGCCCAACTGGCCGGTGGCGTGATGTTCACTGTGACCATCGACGACCCGGGCGGCGCGTACGCCGCCTATCACAACGACGTGCGGAATGTCATCGAGGCCGCCGCCGCGGAATGGGCGCAGCACCTGGACGGGCGGGCAACCATCGAACTGCGAGTGGGGTTTGAGTCCGGCGACTACCTCATGGCCTCCCGGGCACTGGTCGCCGTCGAGACGGGCCAGACGTTCAACGGGTACGACGTCTACCAAATCGGCCCGATCTGGGAGATTGCCGGGCGCGGCGATCCGAACGGGTTCGCGCCCGACGGAGAAATCATCGTCGCCACCGGTTCGATCGACATGATGTTCTGGGGCTACCCGGCCGATCCGCCGGCCAATCGATACGACGCGTTCGACACCGCGCTGCACGAACTGGGGCACATCCTGGGCTTCGCGTGCTCTGATGACTACTACGCCGGGCTGGCCGATTGGCTCACGTCGTACGATCAGCACGTCGTGGCGTCTGGTGCGTCGGCCGCCTTCACCGGCCCGCAGGCCGTGGAGACCTTCGGACGGGTCGTGCCACTGTCGGACGCCACGTCGCCCGGCTCGTGGCCGCACACGGACATTCAGAGCGGCCCCGGCGCGCTGATGTACCCGTTTGCCGATGCCGGTGTGCGTTTGGGGATTAGCGATCTGGAACTCGCCATCCTGGCGGACGCCGGCATGCCGATCCGCAAAGCCGGGGTGGATCCTGACATCGATGAACCGCCGGACGCAGACGGCGACGGGGTCCCCGACGACGAGGACAACTGCCCGAACGTGTACAATCCGAATCAGGCCGACGCCGACGGCGACGGCTGGGGCGACGCGTGCGACGGGTGTCCCGACGATCCGGACAAGACCGCCCCCGGCCTCTGCGGCTGCGGCACAGCCGACACGGACCGCGATGGAGACGGCACGCCCGACTGTCTGGACGGATGTCCGGACGATCCGAACAAAATCGACCCCGGCGCCTGTGGCTGCGGCACGCCCGATGCCGATCTGGACGGCGACGGCCGACCCGACTGCGACCAGCCGTTCATCACCATTGACGACGATCCGGACGACGGCGGCCCCGTGGGCCCGGCCCGGTCCGGCGGAGGCAACCGCTCCGTCGCCTGCGGGGCCGGCGTCGCTCCGACGCTGCCGATGGCCGTGAGTCTGCTTCTGACGCTGCGTTTCACTCGCCGTTCCCGCCGGCGCCGATGACGCGTTGGCCGCCCGGCGTTGACGCGTCCAGCCGGCCGGGCATCCGGGCCGCGATCCGCGAAAATCCCCGCAGAGGGGTATACAGCCATCGCAGACGCCCTATAATCGCGGCGTATTGCCTGTCGTTCCGGCGCGTACCGGGTGCTCGTTCACGGCGCATTCACTTGGACAAGGAGGCAGAAACGATGTACTGGCTGTTCCTTCTGATTGGCCTTTTTGCCTACGGCTTTGGGACCGGCGCCACATTCGCCTTCTGACGGCGGATCGGCCTGTTGCGGGTTCTGGCCCGCGAGGAGTGCGAATTGCGCATGGGCGCGTGGAGCGGCCTGTCGGAGAGACAGGCCGCTGCTTTATCTTCCGTCGTCCCGATCCGGCAGACTGGGCCCGCCGGCGTTGCAGCCTTGCATTGCGCGGGCGACTGCAACATATTCGTTCGCAGGGAGCGACCGGATCGGGGATCGCCGGCCGGTGCAGCGTATGACCCGCGTCGGAACCGTGGAGGAGGTGCAGCCATGGGAAGAATGTTGATTGGTGTCTTCGCAATGGTCTCAGTGTCAAACGGTGCGGCACCCGATCGGGCGCCGTCTGCACAGCCCCCCCAAAGTGCCGAGTCCGCGGCGCCTGCGGAACAACCGCAAATGGTGCTGCTGTACTACGGCTTTGACGCAAACGGCCCGCGAGACTGGCTGGCGGACCGGCTCCGCCATTACCTGGCCTACCACGTGGATCGGGGCACGGAGAAGCAGAGGCCGGTGGACACGTTATTTGACACCGTGCTGTGGATGTATCGCACGAGTTCGCGCGGGCGCCTGTTTGAGACCTCGGCCAGGCATGAGCCCACCTCGGAAACCGACTGGCGCGAGTGCATGGACCGGCTGTTCGCTCCGAACCTGCAACTGAACGCGCTGGAGACGGCCGCCGCCAGTCTGGAACGCGAGCTCGGCCGGCCGGTGCGAGTGAACGTCGTGCTGACGCTGCCCTACCCGGACGTGCGGATCGCGAACTGGTCCGACTCGCCGGACGGGCCGAAGTGGGATTTCCGTCGGGACGACGAGGGCCGCCGGCAGGCCGTGCGGTGGTACATCCGCGAGGCCCTGCAGCGCTGGCAAGCCGCCCGCTTCGGCCACCTGCGGCTGCTCGGCTTCTACTGGTTCAACGAGGGGCACGCCAACCTGCGCACGGCGGAGGACGTGCCGGATGAAGCACTCCGCACGGACGTCACCCTCATCCAGGACACGGCCCGCTTCATACACTCGCTGAATGTGGACGGTCGGCCGCTCACGCTCTCCTGGATTCCCTACAGCCCCTACGGCCAGGACCGGCTGCCCGTCGTGCGGGACCTGATGGCCGCTCCCGCGGAGGCGCGGGTGGATTATTTGATGATCCAACCGAACTACTTCTTCGCGCGATGGAAGAAGCAGCGGGAGGACCTGGTGAGGATCGTCCGCAACGCGGCATCCGTGGGGGCCGGCGTGGAGCTGGAGTGTGACGAGGCCCTGGTGAAGGACGAGGCCATGCGCCAGCGCTGGCTGGAGTACCTGGAAGTCGTATCGACGGAGCACCCGGGCTGGCGACAGACTCCCGTATCCTGCTACCAGGGCCTGCGCGCCGTCCACGAAATGGCCACCCGCCCGGAACTGGCCCGCTGCTACGACGCGCTGTACGAGTTTCTGAAGACGCATCGAGGTGATACCAAGAGTCCTCAGGATCGACCCTGACAAGCGAGTGCGCTGCACATGACCTCCAGAGGCCCCCACGTTGTCACCGGGGCGTTCGGGTATTCGGGGCGGTACATCGCGCGCCGGCTGCTGGATGCGGGGGAGGAGGTCCACACGCTCACCAACTCGCCGCAGCGGGCGAATCCGTTCGCCAACCGGATCGCCGCCTTCCCGCTTTGTTTCGATGACCCCGCCCGGCTCACGGAGACCCTCCGAGGCGCCGCCGTGCTGTACAACACCTACTGGGTGCGATTCAACACCCGCGAATTCCAGCACGCGGTGGCCGTGGAAAACACGGTGAAACTCTTCGAGGCGGCCAGGGCCGCCGGCGTCCGCCGCGTGGTGCACGTCAGCATCACCAACCCCTCGGAAGACTCGCCCCTGGAGTACTTCCGCGGCAAGGCCATCCTGGAACGGGCGCTCATCGAGTCCGGCCTGTCGTACGCCATCCTGCGTCCCACCGTGCTGTTTGGCCGGGAGGACATTCTGATCAACAACATCGCCTGGATGCTGCGGCGGTTTCCCCTGTTCGGCGTGTTCGGCGACGGCCGGTACCGCCTGCAGCCGATCGATGTGGACGACCTGGCTGATCTCGCCGTTCGCGAAGGGCGCGTGCGGGAGAACCGGGTCATCGACGCGATCGGCCCGGAGACGTTCACCTACCGTGAGCTGGTGGAACAGATCGGGCGGATCATCGGCAAACGGCGTCCGGTTCTTTCCGTCCCACCGACCCTGGGGCTCGCGTTCGCGCGGGTGCTGGGCCGGCTCGTCGGCGACGTCGTGATCACGCGCGAGGAGATCGCCGGTCTGATGGCCGGCCTGCTTTGTACGGATTCTCCGCCCGCCGGCTCCACCCGGCTTACCGATTGGGCCCGGGCGCACGCCGACACGCTCGGTCGTCGCTATGCCGGCGAGCTTGCACGGCGGCGCGACCGCCGCACCGCCTACGAGGCATTGTGATGTACCGTGGACGAGCCCTGCAGTTCACGTGCAAAAGCCGGCTGGAAGCCGGCTACAAGAGAGAGGGGAGAGAGACGGGATGGGGGTGGGCTGTTTTCCCCCGGCTCAAAGCCGGGGGCACTGGCTGGCCGGCTGAAGCCGGCCGCAGGTTCCGGGGACCGGCCTTTTTCGGCACTTGCGCGTTCGCTATACTGTTCCGTCTATGCGCAAGGTGTACGTTCTGGATACCAATGTTCTGCTGCACGACCCGGCGTCCCTCATGCGTTTCGAGGACAACCAGGTCATCATTCCCATCGACGTCATCCGGGAGGTGGACCGCTTCAAACACGAGCAGAGCGAACGCGGCCAGAATGCGCGCCAGGTCTCCCGCCTGCTGGACAGCCTGCGCAACGGCTCGAGCCTGGCGGAAGGCGTCCATTTGGACAACGGCATCGAGCTGCGCGTCCTCTGCGACCCGAACGACCCGCTCAGCGCCAGCAGCGAGAAGGCCGACAACCACATTCTCCGCATCGCACGGGATATCCAGCGGCAGCAACCGCAGCTTCCGGTCATCATCGTGACGAAGGACATCAACCTGCGCATCCGCGCGGATGCCATGGGCCTGCGGGCACAGGATTACGAATCGGACCGGGTCTTCCTGTCCGACCTCTACACCGGCCACACGGAACTCGAGCTGGCGGCCGCGGACGTGGAACGGCTGCGCAGCCAGAAAAGCCTTCCGCTGCCGGACGGGACGGACCTGAGCCCCAACCAATACGCTCTGGTCAGGCCCGCTGACGGCCCCAAAGGCACCGTGCTGGCCCGGCGGCTGGGCACGGAGCCGCGGCTCAAGGCGCTCGACCGCTTTGAAGAGGGCGTCTGCGGCATCCTGCCCCGCAACAAGGAGCAGTTCTACGCCCTCGACGCTCTGCTCGACGACGACGTCAAGCTGGTCACCATCATGGGCAAGGCCGGCACCGGCAAAACGCTGCTGGCCATCGCCGCCGCCCTGCACCAGGTGCTGGTGCGACGCCGGTGGCGCGGCGTCGTGGTCGCCAGGCCCACCGTGGCCGTCGGCAAGGAGATCGGGTTCCTGCCCGGCGACATCGAGAACAAGATGGCCCCGTGGATGCGGCCGATCGTCGACACCATCGAGTTCTTATTCGATACGGCCAAGGGCATCCGCCGTAAGACGGACCTGAAGGCACTGCTCAAGAGCGGCGTGATTGAGATCCAGCCCCTGTCCTACATCCGCGGCCGGAGCATCAGCAACCGCTTCATCGTGGTGGACGAGGCCCAGAACCTCTCGCCGCTGGAGGTCAAGACGGTCATCACCCGCGTGGGCTACGCATCCAAGGTGATCATGACCGGCGACCCGTACCAGATCGACAACCCCTACGTCGATTCCGCCAGCAACGGCTTCAACGCCCTGGTGGAGCGATTCCGCCCGCAGCCCATCGCCGCCCACGTGGAGCTTCGCAAGGGCGAACGCAGCGAACTGGCCGAACTAGCGGCGAATCTGCTCTGATCTCCCCCTTATGGCGCGCCGGGCGCGTCGGCAACGCAGGGGAGCCCGATGGCGGGAGGGGGGATCGACCCAACGGAAGCGGGGGTCGGATCGTCTTCGGACGATCCGACCCCCTTGTTCCACTTCGCGTCGATGCCATGCGGACGCGTCGCCTACGACGCGACCGTCGCCGCCGCCTTCACAATGGTCTCAATCTTCTGCATCGCCGTCGCGATCCGCTCTGGCGCGCAGCACTTCACCGGCTTGTCCTTGCAGGCTTCCGAGGAGACGCAGCCGCCCTTCGCCGAGGCGGTCTGGGCCTGGCCGGCACAGCTCGGCGCGCAGCCCGGCTTGCCTTCCGCGGACGCCGTCTGGGCCTTGCCGCACGTAGACGCGCAGCCGCCGTCGGCCTTCTTCGCGGCACACGACGCCGGGCAGCCGGCCTTGCCTTCGCTCGAGGCGGTCTGGGCCTGGCCAGCACAGCCCGGTGCACAGCCTGGCTTGCCCTCCGCGGACGCGGTCTGGGCCTTGCCGCACGTGGACGCGCAGCCGCCATCGGCCTTCTTCGCGGTACACGACGCCGGGCAACCGGCCTGGCCGGACTCCTTGCCTTCCGCCAACTTCGCTAGTGCCGCCGACACCACCTCGGCCGCCTTGTCCGCCTGCTCCTGCGTCTCGAAGGTGTAGCCGGCCACCGTGTACTTCAACGGCTCACCGTTCGCTGCCTTGGACGCCTGGACAGGACAAGCGAAGCAATCCTCCCCGGCGACGTAGCGGACGCTCGCCAGTTTGGCCACCTCGGTCTCCAGTCGCTCCGCCACACGGGCCGACGCGGCCTCCTCGGTCTCGAAGGTTTCCTCGCCGACCGCGTACACGATCAGGCTGCCCGTCTCCTCTGCCTTCTGCGCCGCCTGCACACCGCAATGCGTCGTGAAGTCGCCGACCTTGTAGGTCAGACTCGGAAGGCCCTTGACCAGCTTGGCCATGACGGCCTTGCCTGCGTCTTCGCAGCCAACCTTCTTCGCCCCGCACGCGGCCTTCGCTCCGCAGCCCGGGCCAGCCTGCACTGCCGACACCGCGACCGCAAACACCAACACCAGCCCGAAAACAAACAGACCCTTCCTCATGATCCATTCTCCTTACTCTTCAAGAGGTTATTCTTGCGCCGATGCGGTCCTGTCCCCCGCGGGACACGCTCCCCCGCCGCAAACACGACGGAGAAAGCCGTAAATGTTGGACTCGCCAGTCGGTCTCATGCTATTCCCTTTAACGACCCCAGACCGGAATCCCCTGCGGAACTAAGTTCTGTTGGAGGGACAAACTTGTTGCCTAAACGAGACAATGGGCGGCAAATTCGTCGTTCCCAATGGCCGTATTCCTGAATATGTGTCGTAGTTGCTACGCCGTGGATGGGCAGGCCGGTTGGCAGCCCGGATTCGGGTCGGAGTCGTCCAGCCTTCCGTGGAATCTGGCTCCTAGTCCCCGTCCAGCCCCAGCGGATCGTAACCCTCGATCGAGAAGGGGGAGGGACGCCAGATTTCGCCGTCGAAATACGGTTCGGTAATGGCTTCCCGAATGGCCTCCTCGTCCGTCTGTGACGGATCATAGGTGATCCGCACGGGCACGTGTCCCGGTCCCGGCCAAGCCTCCACGAAGATGTAACCGGGGACCTCGAACTCGTCGTCCCGCTCGACGAAATAGACGAACAGCGACGCCCGGCCCCGGCAGGTCAGGTCGTCCACTCTCAGTTCGAGGGATGCGGTCTCGGCCGGTTCGTCGCCGCGACCTTCCGCCACCGCTCGAAACGACGGCAGCGGAAAGGCGTACGCGGCCCCGACCGCGGCGGCCAGCGAGAGCAGCAGAATCCCAATGAGGGCGGCCTGCGACCACGACCCACCGAACGACTTGGGGGGTCCCCACGTCAGAGCGCCCTTCTTCTCTTGCGGGCAGACCTCGACGCAGTTCAGGCACGACAGGCACCGGGCCGCCGTCACCTGTTTGACCTCGTCCACCTTGATGCCCGTCGGGCACACCTTCGCGCACAGTCCGCAGTCAATGCATGCGTCGCCGTGTCGCTGCACGCGCGTCAGCCCGAACCGGGACAGCGGGTGCATCACCGCCGCCAGCGGGCAGAACCAGCGACAGAACGGCATCACGATGAACAGCGAAAAAAGTACGATCGACCCGGCAACGACGTACGCCCAGTAGGTGATGTCCTCCCCGTGCCGGCTGATCAGCGCATAGCACGGGTCCGCCCGGCGAAATTCCAGTTCCGACGCCGACCACGTGAAGTACAGGATGATCACCAGCACGACGTATTTCAGCAGGGCCAGCCCGCGATCCAGCTTGTACGGCACGCGAACCGGCCGGACGCCGACTCGCTTCATGCCGGCCTGCAGCCACTCCGAAATGGCGCCGATCGGGCAGGCGTACCCGCAGAACGCGCGACGGAGCAGCAGCGCCGTCAGCAGCACGGCGCCCAGCACGTAGAAGTTCGACACGCCCAGCGAGCAGAGCATGTTCCCTTCGTGGATGTAGGTGTAGATCGCCTCCACGCCGCCGAAGGGGCAGAACAACTCCGCGTTCCCCTTGACCACGAAGACAGCGATCAGGGTCAACGCCACGAAGGCGAACTGCACCAACCGTCTTTTTCGTTTCATGGAATCCAAAACCCGGGGAAACCCGGTCCGACGGCCTTCGCTCATAATGCCGGACGGGGGATGCACCTCTGGCGGGCACCATCGCCCCGTCCAACGCCAATCCGGTTTTCTCGGACTACTTCTTGTCCCCGCCCGACGCAGTGGAAGTCCCGCTGCCGCACTTGGTCCGGCTCGGGCAGCTTCCGCAGCTCGTCCCGCCGCTGCAACTGGATTCCTTGACCTTCGATTCGGTCTTGAGGGCGAGGGCGAACCCGGGGTTGTCCGTCAGCGACGCGAGGTCCTTGTCGGCGGACGCCCGGCTCTTGAACATGTCCAGCCGACTGGGTGGGATGTTCTCAAACGCCTGGACCAGCCACTTCAGGGCCGCTTCGGCATCCCCTGCCTGCGCATGAGCACAGGCCAGGTTGTAGAAGAGAGCGGGCGAGGAGTTCTCCGGCGCTTTGAAATCGGCCAGCACAGCCTTGGCTTCGTCGGTCCGCCCCTGACGAGCCACGGCGATCGCCTTCAGAAGCAGCAGATCGGGGGTCATCTGGTCCGCGGCGATTTGTGCGATGGTGGCTTCCGCCTCCGCGGTCTGCCCCATCTGCAACTGGCTCTGGGCAAGTGCGGCCGCCGAGTCGGCCGACTTCTCCCGTTCGAAGGTCTTCTGGTCGAGCGCGAGGGCTTCACTGTAGACCTCGCGCTCGTAATAGAATGCGCGAAGGGCCGAGCTCACGGCCGCCAGCCGCTCCGGGTTGGTTTCCTTCGCCACGGCCTCACGCATCTTAATGACGCGCCGCAGCACCGCGTACGCCTCGCGGCACTCGGTGTTCCCCGTGTCCGCCTTGGCGGCCTTGCCGTATGCCTCCAGCGCCCCGTCGAAGTCTGCCTTGGCCAGCAGCGTCTCCGCCTGGGCCTTGTAGTCGGCCACCTGTTCGGTGTTGTCCGCCCAGGCCAATCCAGCCACACACAGCGCGATCCCCAGGGACCAGACCACTCGACGGGTACTCATATTGCTCTCCTTGTGAATGCTCAGACTACAGAACCGCAACGCGGTGGCCCCCGGACGAGGGCGACAATCCGTACGACGGCTCCCCGGAACGCCCACCTCCCCGAGGGTCCAGCCGCGTGCTCATCCGCTTGAACGGCCACCGGCGGTCCCATCCTGCGGACAAGCTGCGAATCCATGATACCGGAAACCCCACCTGCGCGTCAGCGCCGCGGGCAGTGACGCAGAAGAACCGTTGCCACAGCTAAATCGCCGCCGGCATTCTTGCTGTATCACTGTAACCCAGTTCGGCAATCGCCCGCAAGTGATCAGGGTAGCTTTCTCCGCTCACTGTGGACCGGCTCTCCGCGTGGGGACAGACCCGTTTCCCAGCCTGACCCTGCAGGCAGTTGCGCGACCCGAATTGGCCCTGTAAGATCGGCCCGGCGCGGAATCAACGAGGGTTAGATCGTCGTTGCGCGCCGGTCGGGCGCCGCCCCGCGGCCGGCGGTCGGAAGGGACACGGGGGCGGGAGCCGCCCAGTTTGCCTGCAGAACGCGCCGGGTTGCAGATCCTGAGGGTCTAAAGCGGCGTTTTCCGGGACACAGACCCATGACCCTTTCTTTCGACTCCCATCGCCGTGCAAACATTCAGAGTCCCTACGCCCCGCGCAGACTTTCACGCCGCGATGGGCGCGATGCCTTCGTCCGACAGCCCACAGCTCGCCATCCCGGCGCGCCGGGACCCGTGGCGACCCACGGCCCACAGCCTTGCCTCGCCCTTCGTCCCTTCGTCCCTCCGTCCCTTCGTCCCTCGCGTTCCGCCTTCACCCTCATCGAGCTGCTGGTCGTGGTTTCCATCATCGCCCTGCTCGTGTCGATTCTGCTGCCGGGGCTCAAGCGGGCGCGGTGGCAGGCGCGGTCGGTCCAATGCGGGGCGAACGTGCGGCAGCTCGGCGTGGGAATGACGCTGTACCAGAACGAGTACAACGTCTTTCCTGCACACCAGTGGCGGCTGAACGACGCCGCGGACACCCGCATCCGCTGGTTCAACGCGATGGCGAACCTTCTGGACGGATACAAGGTGCAGAGCTGCCCGTCCGTGCCGAGTTGGGAGGTCGGGCGGAACAACTCCTACGGCTACAACTACAAATACCTCGGCAGCGCCCGCGAGAACGACGTGAGCCAGACCCCGCCGTGGGAGAACTTCCCCGTGCAGTGGGTCCGCTCGCCGTCGCTGACCATCGCCTTCGGCGACACGGACGGCACCGGCTGGAAGAAAGACCACGTCAACGGCGTGAACGACGTGGACATGTTCGGCAATCACGGCTACACGCTGGACCCGACCTACATCCCGACATACGCCGTTCACACCCTCAGCGGCGGGACACCCGAACCGTACGCATGGCTCAGATACCGCACGTATATCTCCACCCGCCACCTCGGCGGCTCAAACCTCTGCTTCGCGGACGGCCACGTGGAAACGCTCACCCCGCAGAAAGTCTACGTCGACAACCGCTACTGGAACGGGTACGGCCGGGAGGATGCGATTCGCGATCCGCACGTGTCCTACAAGTACCAGGACGGCGAATGGCGGTTTCCAGACGTCGTCGCGAAATAGCCCATCGGGAAACGCAGATGGAAGAACCGAGAGCGGACGCGCGGTGGTCGGCCCGCGCGCCGGGGGGCCGTACGAAAGAGGAACCGCCGCCCGGTCGCGGACGACCGGGCGGCGGTTCAAGGGATCTGGGGTGACGGCCGATGCGTTTACTGCGGGCCGGAGGTCTCCAGGACGGCCAGGAAGGCCGGCACGTCGGCCAGGTTCACCGCATTGTCGGCGTTCAGGTCGCCCGCGGCGCACGCGGCACTCACCGGATCGCTTTCGAAGCACTCCTGGAAGGCGGCGAAGTCGGCCAGGTCCACGTCGCCGTCCTCGTCCATGTCGCCGTCGCCCCCTTCCAGCAGGGCGCTGATCGTCACGTCGTCGATGTTCCAGCCGCAGTACGTCCAGCCGACATCGGTCGTGCCCATCGTCCAGCGCAGGTAAACCGTCGGCTGGTTGTCGGCCAGGGCCGAAATGTCAAATTCCTGCAGTACCCACGAGGTGTCCGCGATATCCGTATCCGGGTTCTCCCAGATGGTCGTCCAGCTCGTCCCGTTGTTGCTCACCCGGACGTACGCGTGGTCGTACGTATTGCGTTCCACGCCCAGCCAACGCCAGAACCGCAGCTTCACCGCCGCGAGCCCGGTACAATCAATGGCCGTGCTGGTCAGGTGCCTCTCCGAAAGATAGTTCGCGTAATCGCCGTTCAGGTTATATCCATACACGTTCAAGCCGGTGTGCCCGCCGGTGGGGTCCGGACCGCCGTACTGCCCGCCGCCACCCGTCGGCTGACCCCACGCCCACTGACCTTCGGTGGTCCAGCCGGGGTTGGTGTCCATGTTCCACTCGTACACGACCTGCGGAATCCCCACGGTCAGATTGACCGGCCGGGTGGTGTCCCCCACGTGGTCGGTGGTGTTCACGAAGTTCAGCGTGGCCGTGTGCGGACTTTGCGGCAGGGCGGCCGCACTGGCGTGGATGGTCACGGTGACAACTGCCGAGTCGCCCGCCGAGGGCAGAAAGCCGGACCCGTTGGCAATGGTCAGCCACGTTGCGGGCGTGGTCACGCTGTAGTGGATGCCGCCCGGCCCGAGGTTCTGGACCGTGTAGTTCATGCCGGCCGGAGTGAACGGACCCCCGCGGGGGCCTTCGGCGTCGAAGCCGGCGCCGGGCGAGACAGTCAGCCCGGTGGGCAGGGCCGGGCAGTTGAGATTGTGCGCCCCGAACCCGGCGCAGATTTCGCTGTGATGCGGCGTCCCGTTGTCGAGGTTGGCGTCGTCGTCGTCCAGCGTCAGGAAGTCGATGGCGATCTGCGGTGTGATCATCGTGCCGGTGTGCAACAGAATCGAGTTCACCGTCAGATTCGACAGGATGTCCAGGTAGTCCGTCGGCTCCGTCACCACCAGTTCGTTCCGCGTGCTCCACACGGCGCCGGAGAGCAGTTGTCCGCAGTAGTGAACGCTGGAGTCGTTGCAGGGGTACTGCATCGTGTTGTCCGCGTTCCGCAGGCCGCTGTTGCAGTCGCCGAAGAAGCCGTAACCCAGCACCGGGTCGTCCACGGGGAGCATGCTGAAGCAGTCGCTCATGCCTTCGCCGTACTGGCCCTGGCCGCTGGGGGTCTGGTCGATCACGTGGTGCCCGTACTCGTGATTCACCACGCTCTGCCAGGCGGTGTTCGGATACCCGCCGCCGGAGAGGCAGAAGTTGATGGAGCCATCGTACGAGCTCGACCAGGCGTTGCCCGGGCAATAGAGGTCCGTACGGTTGACCACGATCGGCGAGCCGGTCTCCGAAGGAATTCCGGGGAACGAGGGATTCTGGGCCAGCACCCAGTCCCGCACAGCGTTCGCCGACACGTACGCGTTCACCTGGGCCCGGACATACTCGCTGTTGTTGGCCTGGTTGTGGATGAAGTTGGCGGGCCCCGGCGGTGTGACGGACTGGCTCAGGGTCTCCTCGGCGCCCGCCCGGTTGTCCACCGTGAAGTACAGCCCGTCGACGTACGACCGTACCGTGACCGCGGAACTGCCCGCATTGGAAATGGTGAAATCGCCGTTGCCGTCGGCATACGTGCTGGCCCCGCCCTGAATGTCAACCCGCGCCCATGGATAAGGCATCAGAACCTCCGGGTTGCACTCGGCGCTTTTCGCCCCTTCGGTCGCCATGCCCAGGACGTTCCCGCCGACGTCGATGAAGCGGATCAGGTCTTCCTGATAGAGCACCTTCCCGGTTTCCGCATCGGTCACGAACCGCCACGCCTCATAGCCGGCGTCCGTCCGGTCATTCTGAGCCGTGAAGGTGAAGGCCAGACGCGGCTTCTCCTGCTTCTCCGTGCCCGCCCAGATCACCAGCTCCGGCTCCGAAGTGGTAATCGCCCCGCCCGGAACGGACGGCAGCTCACGGCCCAGCGCATCGAAACGGGCACGCGTGCCGAAGGCGGCCTCCGCCTGCTCCGTCCGAAACTCCGCCTTCGTCAGGTCTGGCCGGAAGTCGTCCAGGCCCTTCACGCCGGCCGCGGCCAGCGCCATCGGGTAGTCCGCCTCATTCCGGACCAGCAGCCGCAGGTCCGCGCGGAAAACCGGGATCCCGTCCCGATGCTGCTGGTACTGAACGAGCGTGAACTTGTAGGTGTCGGTCTGCCGGTCGTACATGACCGGCTGCACGGACCGCTCGCCGCGCAGCCCGACGACCGGGGCCAGTTCCTCCTGCGTAACCCCGAGCACATCGGCATGACGGGCCACGAAGGCGTCGGCCGACGCCTCCGGCGTGGCTCCGAACGAGAGCGGCTGGCCGTAGATCCGGCTGATTCGCCCCCCTTCACGATGCACGCGAGCGGCCGGGAGCGCCTCCTGCATCTTCTCCAGCGCGCGGGCGTCGGCCGGCGCCGGATCGATCGGGGTGTTCTCCTGTGCCGTCACGAGTGTGCCGGCCAGCGCCGACACAGCCAAGGCCATCGCGAGAAAAGTACCCTTCTGCATTGTCCTTGCCTCCTTCTTGGGCTGTCCACCCGATCGGCGGGTCCGTTCCGCCGGTGGGAGCCTCCGGACTCCGGATCGCGCCGCTTCTCGGCCGCGCGGCACCTTCCGGGCGCGAATCCCGAATCCGCAGGTCTGATAACACGACGGGGCGTGGGCGAGCGGAACGCTGCAGTTGCCGAACCCATCCCAAACGCCGGCACCACACCCGTTGCGGGCGTGGCCGTCCCTGTTTGCATCATACGAGAATCGACCTCGTGAATGCAACGTCAAGCCTGGATTTGCAGATGCGGACGGCATCCGTCCCGCGGATCGCCCGCATTTCCCGCCGCCAGGGCGATTCGGTGGCGGCAACACCCATAAGTGGTTATTCTACCGGACGTTAATCCGGAGCCTGCGACGGTGCGGCCGCAGCGTTGCAAAATGCGGCGGCGCCCTCACAATGAGTCTCAGCCCGGCGGGGACCCGTCGCGGACGCAAGGAGTGACACACCGGTCAACCATGGATGAACGCGCGTTTGTGTTGATTGTGGAAGCCGAGGAGGCCCGCGGTGATACCCTCGCCGAGGGCCTGCAACGCGCCGGCCACGCCTGTCGCGTGGTGTCCGGCGGCCAGGAGGCCATCGACAGCATCCGGCAGCGCCCGCCGGACGTGGTGCTGACCGGGTACCGCCTCGGCGACGACCTGAACGGCCTGGACGTTCTCCGGGCCGCCAAGGAAATTTCGCCCGACACCGAGGTCATTCTCATCACGGCCCACGGCAGTGAGCAGATCGCTCGTGAAGCGCTCAGCCGCGACAGCCAGTATCGCGCGTACGATTACGTCATCCTGCCGGTCGACATCGAGCAGATTCGGGAGAAGGTCCAGCGGGCGGCCCGCCAGGCGATCACCTCGCGCGACAAACGTCAACTGGAAGAACAGGTCGAGCAGGCGTTCAGCTTCGAGGGCATCCTGGGCAACAGCCCGGTGCTGGCCAAGTCGGTCAAGCGGGTGCGGAAGCTGGCCGCCAGCAAGGCGGTGATCCTGATCATCGGCGAGACGGGCACCGGCAAGGAACTGGTCGCGCACGCCATTCACAACAACTCGCCGCGACGCGGCAGGCCCTTCAAAATCATCAACTGCGCCGCCCTCAGCGAGACCCTGCTGGAGAGCGAGCTGTTCGGACACGTGAAAGGATCGTTCACCGGGGCCCTCAGCGACCGCAAGGGCCTGCTGGAGGCCGCCGACGGCGGGACCCTGTTCCTCGACGAGATCGGCGACATGCCGCCGCGCATGCAGGCCAAGCTGCTGCGCACCCTCGAGACCGGCGAAGTGCTCCCCGTCGGCAGCAACGAGCCGCGTTTCGTGGACGTGCGCTTCGTGGCGGCCACTCATCGCGATCTGGGGGACATGGTGAAGGAGGGCAGGTTCCGCGAGGACCTGCTCTACCGGCTGCACGCGCAGGGGGCCATCCGGCTGCCCCCGTTGCGGGAACGACGCGAGGACATCCCGCTGCTGGTCCAGTACTTCCTCAAAAAAGCCAACCAGGAAAACGGCACCGAGGTGGAGGGGGCGGCGCCGGAAGTCATGCGCAAGTTGACGCAGTATAGCTGGCCGGGCAACGTGCGCGAGCTGCGCAACGTGGTGGAATTGATGGTGCTGGAGGCGGAGAAGCCGATCCTCGAAATGTCCGACCTGCCCGACCCCGTCCGCGGCAGCACGGAGATCGTGCCCGTGGGCATCCCCGGCCTGGCCGGCCTGAGCATGGCCGACGTGGAGAAGCTGCACATCCTCAACACGCTCAAGCTCACCGGCGGCAACCGGGAAAAGGCCGCCAAGATGCTGCGCATCGGCGCGCGGACCCTGTACCGCAAGCTCAAGGAATACGACATTAATTGAAGAAGGCACGGAGGGACGAAGGCACGCAGGCACGAAGGGGCTGGCGCCGGCCGTAGCCGGCGACGCTGCCCATTTCGCTCGTGGGGCCGGCGTTCCCGCCGGCATTGCTGGACCGAGATTCCTATCTCGGTCCAGAACTCCATGATCGCATCGCTCGTCGTTTTGCACGAGAAGGATCCGGCGAACGAAGGATTTCCGAGCATGCGCTGACTCGCGGGTCGGCCCGTCTTCCGTCCCGGTTGTCGTTCAGTGCAGCCGGTCCGACAGGCCGGCGCTCTGTGCGGCATGGTGGATGCGCTCGCGGAGGTGGCGCTGGTACCGGCGGCGGACGCTCGGATCAAACAGCAGGCGGCGATAATGCTCGTACAGGTCGGGGCAGTGGTTCCGAAGCGCGTCCTGCAACGCGGGCCAGACGCGGGGCCGGGCGTTCAGCCCGTCGGTCCAAATCCGAGCCACGCCCACTTCCGCGGCCCGGGCAAACAGGCCGGCCAGCGCCTCGTCCGTGTCGCTGATCTCCGGAAGAAGCGGACCGAACATCACGGCGGTCCTCAAACCCGCCGCCCTGGCCTGCCGCAGGATCTCCCACCGATCCGATACGGATGACGCAAGAGGTTCCCAAACTCGAGCCCACGATTCGTCCGGTGTTGTGATCGTGACCCCGACGCAGACGTCCTGGCCGACGAAGACGTCCAGGTCTTGCAGGACCAGTCGGCTCTTGGTGAGCACGTTGAGACGGAAACCGGCTTGCAGGAGAAGTCGACAGCATTCCCGCGTGAGTCTGTACTCCGCCTCCACCGGCTGCCACCCGTCGCAGGCGCTGCAGGTGAACACGTCGCCGGGCTGAAGTCGGCGAAGCTGCCGGCGCAGCACGTCCACGGCGTTGATCCTGACGTCCACAAACTGCCCCCATTCTTCCGCATGGGGGTGGAATCGCTGCATGAAGCGGGCGTAGCAGTACCGGCACCCGTGCCGGCACCCGACGTAGCAATTGAACGAATAGTCACCGATGCCGCAACGGTTCAGAAGGCTCTTGCACCGGATTTCCCGGACCGCCACGCCCTTCGAACGGTGTACCCGTCCAGGCTCCGGGTCGACATCGAAAAGTCCGGGCTGCGAATCGGGCGTCATGATGGATGATCGTAGCCGGTGCGGGGCGTTTGACCAGCCGGCGCAGCGCAAACGCCCGGCCGCGCCCCCGGACCGCCGGCAACGCGTTCACCCCCCACGGGGTTTTGTCGTTCCACCGGCACGGTTCCCCGTCCGGCCTATTCGTCCACCAGCGCCGACCGGATGATCCACGCCGACAGCCACGTCATCGTTCCGAACATCGTGAACATGTACTGCCAGTCTTCCAGCGGGCGGATCGCATGCGCGACAACCACCCCGACAATCACAACCACGGCGCCGAAGAGCAGCGCCATGCCCGCGACCGGGAATCCGGACATGCCGGCAAGGTCTGGAAGCTTGCGCCAGAGTGCGTAGCCGATGGCCGTCCCCGGGGCCGCCAGGATCAACCCGGTGACGCCCATGACGGCCCAATGGGCCACGAGGAAGTTGAGGGCCGGGACGGCCAGCCAGACCAGTCCGGTCCAGATCGCCAGCGCAACGGCGGATCGAATCACCAGATGTCCCAGCGCTCTTCTCAGCCCGATGGCCGGTGTCCACTCCTGTTCCTGCATTGTCTGTCCCTTTGTGATGGGGGTGTCCCGGGTCGCCGCGTGATTGGCGTCGGCCCCACAGGGCCGACCCGCTGTGCCCGTTGGGCGGGAACTACGCTACCGCGCTCGATCGGCAGAAACCAGGGCAACGGCGTCTCGCCCCTCGGAATGGACGGGTCGCGCGTGCAATCCGCTCGCCCGATCTGAGCTCACCGCGCAAGCGGTCCCGTCGGCGAACGGGACGGGCCGGCGGCGGCGAACACTGACTCGTGCGCGGTCGCGCATCCGGGCACGCGGGATGGTGTCGGACACGCAATGTCCCGCGCCCGTCGATACGCGCCCGTGGCGGCGTCCAGCGGGTGGAGGTTCTGCGGACGGCCGAGATGAGCCGGCATCCCCGCATCGATATCCGCGGTTTGCCGCAGAGCCGCGGTTCCTGGCATCGTTCACGGCGAAAGGAAGAAAATGGGAAACGGGGCGAGTGCATGCCGCGGCGTCTCGTGCGGGGCCGGATTCTGCACCCGCTTCGCCACCTCCCGGAAGCGCGAGTCGGCCAACAGCGTTTCGGCGATCACCTCGGCCACTCGGGCCCGTCCCTCGTCGGTCAGATGGACCTGGTCGCGGAGATGCTCCAGATCGTGCGGCACCGCCGCATAGGCATCGACGAATACGGCCCCGGTGCGTTCGGCTACGTCTTGCAGCACAGCGTTCATCTGCAGCCACGTCGCGCAGATGACGGGAAACGTCATGCCGGCGAGCTCACAACGCAGTTTCAACCGGTATTCCTTGCGATCGGCGTTCTCGGGAACGGCGATGGTGGCCTGCGTTACGAGCACCGGCAACACATCGTCGTGCTGCGCAAAGGACACGATGTCCTCAAAGTTCCGGCGCGACCAGGTCAGGGCCGTCGCCGACGCGGGCTGCGCGGCGCCGGCCCCCTCACGCTCGAGAGACGTGTAGACGTCCTCGACGATCTCCGCCTGTCGGGCCGCGTACGCGCGGCCCGCGCGGCGCCCCAACTGCGTCCTTCGCAGAACCCTCTCCCACCACGGCTTGTCGCGAACGGTGCCGGCGGGCAGGAACGGCGAGCGACCCAGCAGACGAAATCGCTTGATGTCGTTCCAGGTGTGGTAACAGACGACCAAGTGCGGATGATAGGCGCGGCCGAGGTACAGATAGTTGATTTTCGAGTCAAACGAGGTGAAACCCGGCAGGGCCAGGTTGACCACCTCGACGGGCGCCTCCAGCGAGGCGGCGAGCCGGGCCTCCAACTGCGCCGGCCACGTGGATCCTTCCTCCACCGTCTCGACGCCGAATGTTGAGGACCCACCGAGCGTCAGCACCCGCAACGTACCCGGGGCCGGGGCCCATTCGTAGTCGGGCCCCCGAAACCCGAGCCGGTTGATCCGGGCGTCGCACCCGGTGTGGGAATCGAACGTCTGCCGAGGACGACCCCGGCCGCGCACGTGGCCGTCCGGTATCCACTCCATGTACGCCTGCCCCCCGACGGGGGCCAACGCCCACAGCAGTCCCTCCGCGACACCCAGCCCCACGACCATCGCCAGTCCGAGCGTCGCCAGACGGAAGGCCCACCGGCGCGCTCTCCCCGCCGCAGGGGGATCGCCCGACTCAACCTTTGACGTGTTGCCGTCGGATGTCATCACAAGTCCCGACTTCACGGCCCTGCCGCCGACCCGGCCGCATGCACCGCGTCAGTGTATCATTCCGGCGACAGAGCGTCGACACGTCAACACGAGCCTTCGCTTGTGCCGTCACGCCTGGTCTACAACGGTGTCGGGGCGTGCGGCAGCGGACTTGCGATCGGACCAGAATTGAAGAAGCAGGGCGGCCACGCCGATCGTCAGGGCCACGTCGGCCACGTTGAAGACCCAGCGCCAGAAGTCGATGCCGAAAACGGGCTCAAACCGAAGGAAGTCACGCACCACGCCCTGGGTGCGGATGGAGAGGATTTCGCTCTGGGGGGTTTCGACGGGGTCGGCTTCGGTCCCCCAGGGCCGCAGCAGCACGGGGTCTGCGTTCCGGTCCCCGACCACCGCTGCAATTTCCTGAGCACGCGATTGCCGGAACGTGACGACGTCGGCCGTGCACCAGGTGCGGTCGTACAGGTTGCCCAGGGCCCCCGCCAGAATGAAGCCCAGCGCCACGTGCATCACCCACTGGCGCCGAGAGCTGCTGGCGAACAGGTACAGCACAAACAGAAGGGCCAGCAACGAGGCCGCGATGAACAACGCGGACATCCCCTGCCCCAGCCCGAACAACGCCCCCGCGTTCAGCGACCGCTGCAGCGAAATCCGTCCGAACAGAAGCGTGGGCGGGTCCGGGTCCGCCACCGGGAGCGCACCCATCGCCCACGCCTTGCTCCACAGGTCCAGCGCCAGCACCACGAAGGCCAGGCTCCACAGCAGCAGATGGGGCTTCCAGAAGCGGACGGCACTGTCGGCGGGCAGGTGGAACGGTCCGGCTTGCGAGGCCGTTCGTCGGTCCGAATGGAGTTTGGGGTCTGGCGCCATCGATCTCGTGCAGGTCCAGGCCTTTCCGATATGCCATTCGGGGCTACTGCACCCGACCGCTCTCCCTCGCCCGGGCGTACTCGATGCAGTACTTCGCCCAGGGCTTGGCCCGAAGCCGCTCCGGAGTGATGGGCGTGTGCGTGGCCAGGCAGACGCCGTAGGTGCCGTCCTCGATCCGAGCCAGGGCCTCGTCGATCTCTCGCAGAAGCTTCCGCTCGTTGTCGATCAGTCCGAGTGTGAACTCCTGCTCCCAGTTGTCAGAGCCCAGGTCGGCCATATGGATGGGCATGGCCGACAGGTCGCCGGAGGCGTCCCGCCGATTCCGGCCAAGAGCCTCATCCGTCAAATTGCCCACGTTCCCGACCAACTCACGCCGCTTTGCCAGCAACAGCTCTCTGAATTCCCTCAGTTCCTTGCGGCTGAGCTTCGTCTTGGGCAGCTTGCGCCCGTCCTCCACCACGGTGAAGCCCTCGCCGTGGGCGGCCACCAGGGCCCGGGAAAGCGGCGATGTTCGAGGTTTGGACTTGGCCTTCCGCGAATGTCCGTCATTCGGCGATCCGGACGAGCGCACCGCCGGCTTGGCGGTCTTGGCGACGTTCGCCCCGGTCGGGCGGGTGCCGGTTCGCGGCGCCGGATTGCCCCGGGCGGCCGGCTTGCCCGACTTCTTGTCCGGCTTCGCCTGGACCTTCACTTTCGGTGCGGATTTTCCCTTGCCCGCAGGCTTCCCCGGCGACTTGCCGGACGTGGAGCCCGATGCGGCCTTCCGCGTGGACCCGGGCTTGGTTTTGGCCTTCTTCGGGGTTGCCACGAGGACCTCCGGCTGCACTCGCACGGCTCATCTAAGTCCTTACCAGCCAAGGACAAAGACGTTACCGTAACACCTCACTATACCGCGGTCAGGGGGGAGTGTCAAGCGTGGGTGGCGCTGTGCCGGCGGTACCGTCGCTCAGATAAACGTCGACACGCAAACGGCCCGTCACCGTCTGCGGAATCTGGAACAGCAGATCGCCGTTTGCGTCCCGCCCCGTCACCTCCAGGGCGTCTGAATCGAGGTATACCCAGCCGGTCAACCCGGCCGTCTCGCGGATCACGAACGCAGGGGAGTACAATGGCAGCTCGCTGCCGTTCAGTTCGACACTCACACGCCGACTCTCCGCAGCCAGCACGTGGCAACCTCGCTGCTCGTTGAAACCGTCCGCATTCGCGTCCCCGGTGTCGTCCAGGATCCGCCGGCCGGTCCCGATCGTGATCCGCTCGGTCGGAAAGGAGTAGTCCAACGAACGATTCGCCGGGTGCAACCCCGTTCCCGTCTCCGGCGGCCAGACGCACAGCAAGGCCGACCACTCGTCCGCGTCGTAGTGAACACGGCCGCCCGAAGCCACCACCGTCGCCCGCCCCGCCTCCGGCTCCTGGAAGAAATCCAGTTGCGGGGCCCGTCGCGCATCGTGCATGGTGAACAACAGGCTGGCACCGGTCACATCCGACGGGCGGATGCCGGCAAAGGATACGTGCCGCAGCCGACCCTCGTCCCGAAGCTGAGCGGGCGGGTGACTGAAGAACTCCAGATTGCCCCGGTCAGCCCGCGATACCGCCAGGCCGATGTCGTCCGGCCGCCAGTCCCCGCTGGCCGTCGTGCAATGCACATGACAGTACACGCTTCCGCTCGGGTAGATCGTGTACGTCCAGCGTTGGAACGGGCCGTCCGCCGCAGTCTCAGAAGCGCCCCGCGGCGCGAAACGCCACTCCGTCTCCACCACCACCCGAACCGGCGAAACCTCAGACACCCGCTGGCGAGCCACCACGGTCTCGCCAAGCTCGACGAAATCCCCCGCGGACTCCGACCCCGGGCTGAACTCGTCCGCGGGCATCACCACGGGGCTGGGCCCGAGAATCGTGTTCGCCACCAGGTTGTTCAGCCGGTTCGGATCGGTGGCCAGATCGTGCCATTGGAGGATCTGCCCACCCCCGAACCCCAGCTCAAACCGACCGGCCGCACCGACCGACCACCGCCGACCCCGTCGGCGGACGAACATCTCGCCATCCGGTCCGTCGCTACGACCGAACAGGTCCGCCGTGTTGTTCGCGAGAATGACGTCGTCCAGCACCCACTCCACCGGCTCGGTCGCCGAGGGTGCCGACCAGCGGATCTCGGTGATGTCGTCCAGCGGCAGGTGTTCGGCCACTTCCCCGAGATCCAGCCGCACCAGGTTCCAGCCCGACCGCAAAGGCAGCAGGGCCTGAACGACACCGTGCCGCCCGTCGCTTTCCGCTGCGATCCCAACTTCGAGTTCGAAGCCGCCCGGCGGGGCGTGGACGTGCATGATCAGCAGGTCATACTCGCGCCAGTCGCGTTTGAGGTACCAATGCGTGACGTTCGCATTGCTGGCCACCAGAACGTCGTCCGGACCCCCCAATCCGACGGTCAGCCCGCGCGATCCTGTCGGTTCCCAGCCGCGACCCGCATCGACGCGAAGGCGGCCCTGTCGCGACGGTGCGGTCAGCCGGAACAACTCGGTGTGGTTCTCTCGCTCGAAGTCGGCAATGACCGCAAACCGCCCCGACGACAAGTCCGGATAGCTGGACCGCAGGCGATCCGCCTGCGCCGTCGGGTCCCAATCCCGAGGGCCTGGTGACACACACCCCAGACCCGACGCCAGGACAACCGCCAGGACCACGCCCCCCCGGCAGACCGAGGAGGGATTCACGACGCGCTGGACTGACGATCGACGGGGTGGGAACAACACGACAGGGTTCCGAGGCGATCCACGCAGCCTCCCGGACCCGCCCGCCAACCGCGACTCCGGGAGCACACGCAGACCCATTTCCACTGCCCGGGACTGGAGTCGAACCAGCACGCCCTTTCGGGCACATGGCCCTCAACCATGCGCGTCTGCCAATTCCGCCACCCGGGCATCGGCTTGCCGGAAACCGGGGCTCGGCCGCAGCGGATCCGAACGGACCTGCCCCAGCACCGCGCCGCCTCCGACCGTTTTCCACATTTCCTGCGGGCGAGCAGCATACTGCCCCCCTCCGCAATAGGCAAGCAAACCGCGCCTTGCCCGCGCCGTCCCCGCGCACGCACCACCTTGCCCGGGGGGCGCAAACGCTGCAATCACACGTTCTTGGGGTCAATGCGGCCCCTCCAAACTGCCGATAGAGTCAGCAAACGAGGCCATCGCCCTCGGGTGGTGGCCTCCTTGATGGTCCGATAGGCCAGGGCTACAATCCGGTGCGGCTGCTGTGCGTGGGTATCCAATCGTGACAGTTCGATCGGAGCGGGCCTCCGTCTGCCACCCTGGTGCCACCGTAGGAGGTGCATCCCAGTGGTCGGGGTGGCGTCGTCGATGGTGTCGCGGCCCCGTCGGCTCGGTCCCGCAGCAGGCAACCAACGCCGTCGACCGGCAAGGTCGGCTAACGGAGGAAATCGGGCATGTTTGAACGATTCACCGATCGTGCTCGCAAGGTCATGGCGCTGGCCAACCAGGAGGCCCAGCGATTCAACCACGAGTACATCGGCACTGAACACATTCTGCTGGGGCTGGTCAAAGAGGGCTCCGGCGTCGGGGCCAACGTGCTCAAGAACCTCGAGGTCGACCTCCGCAAGGTGCGCCTGGAAGTCGAGAAGCTCGTCAAGAGCGGGCCCGACATGGTCACCATGGGCAAGCTGCCCCAGACCCCCCGCGCCAAGAAGGTCATCGAATACGCCATCGAGGAAGCTCGGCAACTCAACCACAACTACGTCGGCACCGAGCACCTGTTGCTCGGTCTCCTCCGCGAGCAGGACGGCGTGGCCGCCCAGGTGCTCATGAACCTCGGCCTGAAGCTCGAAGAAGTCCGCGAGGAAGTGCTCAACCTGCTCGGGGCCGGCGCGGAAACGGAAGAAAACCCCTCCGCCATGCCGTCGGCCCCGGAGGGCAAGCGCGGCAAGAGCCGCACCCCTGCCCTGGACTCCTTCGGCCGCGACCTGACGGAACTGGCCCGCGAGGGCAAGCTCGATCCGGTCATCGGACGGATGAACGAGATCGAACGCATCATCCAGATTCTCTGCCGTCGGCAGAAGAACAACCCGGTGCTGCTGGGCGAGGCCGGCGTCGGCAAGACGGCCATCGTGGAGGGCCTGGCCCAGAAGATCGTTCAGAACGACGTGCCCGAGCTGCTGGCCGACCGGCGGATCGTGGTGCTGGACCTGGCCATGATGGTGGCCGGCACGAAGTACCGCGGGCAGTTCGAAGAGCGAATCAAGGCGGTGATGAACGAGGTCCGCCGGGCCCGGAACGTCATTCTGTTCATCGACGAGCTGCACACGCTGGTCGGGGCCGGCGGGGCGGAAGGGGCGATTGACGCCTCCAACGTGCTCAAGCCCGCCCTCAGCCGCGGGGAAATCCAGTGCATCGGGGCCACCACGCTGGACGAGTATCGCAAGTACATCGAGAAGGACGGGGCGCTGGATCGCCGCTTCCAGCAGGTCCTGGTGGACCCGCCCAGCTCCAGGGAAACCGTCGACATCCTCAAGGGCCTGCGGGATCGGTACGAAGCGCACCATCGCGTGCGCATCACCGACGACGCCCTGGCCCAGGCCGTCGAACTGTCCGACCGCTACATCTCCGGCCGCGTGCAGCCCGACAAGGCCATCGACGTGATTGACGAGGCGGGAGCGCGCGTCCGCCTGCGCACGATGACCAAGCCGTCGAATCTGAGCCAGTTGGAGAAGGACGTGGAGCGGCTGACGGCCGAGAAGGACGAGGCCGTCCGCAACGCCGACTACGAGCGGGCCGCCCAGCTTCGCGACCAGGCCGAATCGCTGAAGATCAAGAAGCAGGAGATGAAGCGCGAGTGGCGGGAGCGCTGCGAAGAGGCCGACGGCATCGTCGATCCCGAAGTGATCGGCGAGGTGGTCAGCAAGATGACCGGCATCCCCCTGCACCGCATGGACAAGGACGAGGCCGAACGCCTGCTCCGACTGGAAGACCGCCTGCACGAGCGGATCGTCTCGCAGCACGAAGCGGTCTCCGCGGTGGCCCGGGCCGTGCGCCGCTCCCGCAGCGGGTTGAAGGACCCGAACCGCCCCATGGGCAGCTTCATCTTTGTCGGGCCGTCCGGCGTGGGAAAAACGTATCTGGCCAAGTGCCTGGCCGAGTTCATGTTCGGCGACGAGGACGCCCTGCTGGTGCTGGACATGTCCGAGTACATGGAGAAGCACAACGTCTCCCGGCTCATCGGGGCGCCGCCCGGGTACGTGGGCTACGAAGAGGGCGGCCAACTCACCGAGCGCATCCGCCGCCGGCCGTACTCAGTGGTGCTGCTGGACGAGGTGGAGAAGGCCCACCCGGACGTCTTCAACATGCTGCTGCAGATCATGGAGGAGGGCCGCCTGACCGACTCCTTCGGCCGGCACGTGGATTTCAAAAACACCATCATGATCATGACCAGCAACGTGGGGGCCCACAAGATCACGCACGAGGGCGCCTTCGGCTTCCAGAAGCGCGACGAGAACGTCACGTACGAGAAGATGAAGGAGACGCTCAAGGGCGAGTTGGAATCCCACTTCCGGCCCGAGTTCCTCAACCGCGTGGATGAGGTCGTGGTCTTCCACAAGCTGGTCCACGAGGACCTGACCCAGATCGTCGACCTGGAGGTGGCCAAGCTGGCCAAGCGCCTGGCCGAGAAGGGACTCAAGCTCGACATCGGCGAAGAAGCGAAGGACTTCCTCATCGAGCGGGGCACGGACGAGAAGTTCGGCGCCCGGCCGCTGCGGCGGGCGATCGAGCAATACGTGGAGGACGCCTTGTCCGAGTCGATGCTGCGCGGCCACTTCGAGGGCAAGAACCGCGTGGTGGTCACGGTCAAGCAGCCGGAGAACGACGACGCGCTGCCCGTGCTCGTCTTCGAAGGCGTGGTCGACACCGACGTGGGCGAGCCCGTCGGCGCCGGCGGCGGCGTGAGCGACGCAACGTAGCCGGCGTACGTCCATCCCGAATCCAATCGCGGCGCTGCGGCGAAGAACCTCCCGCGGCGCCGCGTTCCGTATGCTGCCACCTCCGCCGTGGGACCGGCCTTCTGTGTGAAACCGGCTTTCTGTGTGGGACCGGCTTTCTGTGTGGGACCGGCCCTCTGTGTGGGACCGGCTTTCCAGCCGGTCTTCGGCGCGCCGGCATCCTTACCGTTGGCCGATGCCTCCTCCGTCGGTCGTGTCAGAACAACATTCCGTCCCGGGGCGATCGATTGGGCTACCCGCCTCGAAAGACTTGGGGCGTACCATCATCGTCCACGCGTACCGTGAAGAGAGTGTCTCCACCCAGCGTCAGACCCGGCGTCTTGTGCTTGAAGACAACGAACCAACCCTGGTCCGCACGTGACGCCCGGTACGCGTAGTCCGCTATGTTGTACCCGTTCTCTCGAGCGACTTCCTTGGCTCGCACGATGACTGCTTCTTCGTGCGCTGCTACGTCGCTCATCGTGTCCGAGGCGGAAGCCTACGGACATGGCATCCTCAGACTCTCATTCCTGTGCATTTCGAACGGGCTTCTCGGCCCGGTCGCGGGTGGGGGGGGTCTCGACGGTCTGCGATGGCTGGCGCGGCGGAAGATTGCGGGGGCGATCGTCATCGGTGCTGGTCGAGGATTCGATCTCGTCGCGGGCTTCGCGGACGCCCTTCTTGAACTCCACGATGCTGCGACCGAGCGACCGGCCGACCTCGGGCAGCCGACGCCCGAACAGCAGCAGCCCCACGAAGGCAATGATCAGAACCTCCGCCCAGCCAGGCATGCCAAACAGGACGGCCACCACGGGATGGGAGCCGACGGGAACGGTCAGCATGGTAGACAGCATGAGAGTCAGTCCTCTTCGCTTCTCCCCCGGGGGCCAACAGGGCACGGCACCAGCCGAACGACCGCGGGCCTTGTTCGCAACTTCTTTTCGGCTACATAATTGTAATTCGTCCAGTGGGAGTGGTCAAAACCCGCCGGCAGACGTTCCAGGAGCGTTTTTCAGGTACGCCAAAGGCCGTTCGGAGGAACTGTCCCGTGCCCAGGCCGATCGAGGCCATCCAGCCGTCCACTCGCGAGTACCTCGAATCGGACGCCATTGCCCGTGAGTACGATGAGTACTTCGCGAGATCCGACCTGTTCGACTATGACGCGCGGCTGCTGGCGTCCTGGATGCCCCGCCCCGGTCGGCTCATCGACCTGGGCTGCGGCAGCGGCCGGCACACGCTGCAGTTTGCCCGGGCCGGGTTTGACGTGATCGGAGTGGACCTCTCCCGGTCCATGCTGGCCGTTGCGGGAGAAAAGCTGTCTCGGGCCGGGCTGCGGGCGCGGCTGATCGAGGCGGACCTTGTCAAAGTCGAACGTGGCCTGCCGGCCGGCTGGGCGGATTACGCGATCTGCATGTTCAGCACGCTCGGGTTGATCGCCGGGCGGGGAAATCGGCTGAAGGCGGTGCGGGCCTGGCGCCGGCTGTTGAAGCCCGACGGTTTGCTGGCCGTCCATGTGCATAACCTCTGGCACAACCTGTACCGCGCGGAGGGGCTGGCGTTTCTGGTCGGCAACGCCGTTCGCACGCTGGCGGGCCGGAGCGAACGGGGCGACAAGTGCATTCCCAGCTATCGCGGCATCCGGAACATGTACATTCACGTGTTCACCCGGGCCGAGCTGCGGGGGCTGTTGGCGGCGGGCGGATTCGAGATCGTGGAGTGGGTGTCGCTGAATGAGCGCCGCAACGGACCGGCCAGGCCGGCGTTCGGCTGCGGACTGTGGGCCAACGGGTTTATCGTGCTGGCGCGGGCGGCGAGCCGGCCGGCGTTTTGATCTGGATCACCTCGTTCAGGGCGCCGCTGCGAAAGCCGCGCAGATCCAGGGCCACGTACTGATAGCCGATGCTGCGGAAGTGCGCATCCAGCGCGGTTCGCACGTCCGCCGAGGCCAGGCGCTCGATCGCGTCGGCCGGCACCTCGATGCGGGCCAGGACGCCGTGATGGCGGACGCGGCAGTCCGTCAGGCCGAGCTGTTTGCGAAGGTAGGCCTCGCCCTGTTCGATCATGCGGAGTTTCTCCGGCGTGACGGCCTCGCCGTACGGGATTCGGCTGGCCAGGCACGGCATGGCCGGCTTGTCGAACGTGGGCAGGCCCAGGCGGGCGGACAACTCGCGGATGTCCTGCTTGGTCAGGCCGGCCTCCGCGGCGGGGGCGCGGACTCCGAACTGCTCGGCCGCCTCCAGGCCCGGGCGGTAGTCCCCGTAGTCGTCGGCATTCGTGCCGTTGACGGCGTGGGCGATACCGCGTTCGCTCCGAATCGGACCCATCCGCTCATAGAGCATGGATTTGCAGTAGAAGCAGCGGTTGGCCGGGTTGGCGGCGTAGTTCGGGTTGGCCAGCTCGTGCGTGTCCACGAGCACGTGCTCGACTCCGAACTGCCGGGCCAGGTCGATCGTGGCGTCCAGCTCGTCCTGGGCCAGGCTGTCGCTCCGGCCGGTGACGGCGACGACATTCCGGGGACCGAGTGTGTCGACGGCGACCTTCAGCACAAAGGTGGAATCCACGCCCGCGGAGAACGCAACGGCCACGCGCTCCAGCGAGCGGAGAACGTCCTGCATGCGGGTGAACTTCTGATCGAGCGTATCGGTCATGCTCGTCATTGTAGGACAAAAAGAGACCGGCGCGTACGCCGGTCTCGTCGTGGATTCCCAGGTTGCCGGGGCAGAAACGCGCCTCGCGGGCCGGGCGCGGCTCAGCCGAGGACCTTGGCCAGCCGCTCGAAGGACCAGTCCAGCTCCTTCTGCGAGATGACCAGCGGCGGGGCGATGCGGAGCACCTGCTCGATGGTGTCCTTGCAGAGCATCCCGTGCTCCTTGAGCTCCTTGCAGTACTTCTTGGCGACGCCCGCCGATTCGTGCAGCTCGATGCCGATGAGCAGGCCCCGGCCTCGCACTTCCTTGATCTTGTTGCCGCCGATGGTCCGCAGCCGGGCGAGGAACGCCTCGCCCAGCTCCGCCGCCCGCTGCGGCAGGTTCTCGTCCGTGAGCACCTTCAGAGTGGTGCGGGCCACGGCGCAGGCCAGCGGGTTGCCGCCGAACGTGCTGCCGTGGTCGCCGGGGTTGAACACGCCGAGGATCTCCTTCGACGCCAGCACCGCCGACACCGGGTACACGCCGCCGCCGAGGGCCTTGCCCAGGATCAGCACGTCCGGCTGGATGCCCTCGTGCTCGATGGCGAACATGCGGCCGGTGCGGGCCAGGCCGGTCTGGATTTCGTCCGCCATGAACAGCACGTTGTTCCTGCGGCAGATGTCGTAGCATTGCTTGAGCGCCCCGGCCGGCGGCACCAGGATGCCGCCCTCGGCCTGGATGGGCTCGACCAGCAGCGCCACGGTGTTCTTCGTGACGGCCGCCTCCAGCGCCTTCGGATCTGCGAACGGGATCACCTTGAAGCCCGGCGTGAACGGGCCGAACCCGTCCTTGAACTGCGGGTCACGCGAGAAGGAGATGATGGTGACCGTCCGGCCGTGGAAATTGTTCTCGCAGCAGAGGATCTCCGCCTGGTCCGGCTCGACCCCCTTGACCTTGTAGCCCCATTTGCGGGCGGTCTTGATGGCCGTCTCGACGGCCTCGGCCCCGGTGTTCATGGGCAGCACCATGTCCTGCCCGCAGAACTCGGTGATTTCCCTGCAGAACGGACCGAATTGGTCGTTCTGAAACGCCCGCGACGTCATGGTCAGCTTGCGGGCCTGTTCGATGAAGGCCTCGAGAATGCGGGGATGGCTGTGCCCGAAGTTCAGCGAGGAGTACCCGCTGAGCATGTCCAGGTAGCGATGCCCGTCCACGTCTTCCACCCAGACGCCCTCGCCCCTGGCGATCACCACGGGCAGGGGAGCGTAGTTGCGCGCGCTGTACCGGTCGATCAGTTCACTGTGCTGCTTGGAGTCCATGTCTGTCATCCTTCTCGCTGGCAGGCCGCTCTCTCCAGGGGGCAGCCCGGTTCAAACGCGGTATTCTACCGGACAACCTTGCGGACCGCATCGGGCAGAATCGTGCGATCGTGCTCCTCCAGCTCATACAGCACCCGGGTATGCGGCTGCCGGATGGATAGAATCCGTCCCAGATCGATGGGCGTGCCGATCAGCACGCTGTCGCAGGGAACGGCCGCCACCGTGGCCTCCATGTCCGCCATCTGCTGCTTACCGTAGCCCATAGCGGGCAGGATGTCGGTCAGGTGGTTGTACTTGTTGAACACCTCCCGGATGGAGCCCTGGGCGTATGGGCGCGGATCGACGATCTTCGCCGCCCCGTAGCGCCGGGCCACCACGTGGCCGGCCCCGTAGCGCATCTCGCCGTGGGTCAGCGTCGGGCCGTCCTCGATGACCAGCACCGCTTTGCCTCGGATGAGATCGGGGTTGTCCGCCGTGCAGGGCGAGTTCGCTTCGAGAATGGTCGCGCGCGGGTTGATCCGACGGACGTTCTGTTCCACGGTGCGAATGTCCGCCTCTTCGGCGGTGTCTACCTTGTTGATGACCACGATGTCCGCCATGCGAACGTTGGTCTCCCCGGGGTAGTACCGGACCTCGTGCCCCGCCCGGTGCGGATCGGTCACCACAATGTACAGATCGGGCCGGAAGAACGGCGTATCGTTGTTGCCGCCGTCCCAGAGAATGACGTCGGCCTCCTTCTCGGCCGCGGCGAGAATCTGCTCATAGTCGACGCCGGCGAAGACCAGAATGCCGTGCTGGATGTGCGGCTCGTACTCCTCCCGCTCTTCGATGGTGCAGTGGTGTTCGTCCAGGTCCTCCAGCCGCGCGAACCGCTGGCACACCTGCTTCGTGAGGTCGCCGTAGGGCATCGGGTGCCGGACGGCCGCCACCGTCTTGCCCATCTCCTTCAGAATGGCGGCGATGCGGCGGGTGGTCTGGCTCTTGCCGCACCCGGTGCGGGTGGCACAAATGGCGATGACCGGCTTGCTCGATTTCAGCATGGTGACGGCGGGGGCGAGCAGGCGGAAGTCGGCCCCGGCCGCCTGCACGCGGCAGGCCTGGTTCATCACCACCTCGTGCGGCAGGTCGGAATAGGCCAGCGTGACGAGGCGAACGCCGTGCTCGGCAATGAGCTGTTCGAGATCCGCCTCTGCGTGGATGGGAATGCCCTCGGGGTACCGGGGTCCACTCAGTTCGGCCGGGTACACGCGCCCGTCGATGTCGGGGATTTGGGTGGCCGTGAACGCCACGACCTCCACGCTGGGGTCGTGCTTCCAGTAGACGTTGAAATCATGGAAATCGCGTCCGGCGGCGCCCATGATGATCATTCGTGTTCGTGCCTGCGTGGTCATGGAACTCTGGGCCTCCTGTCGGCTGGGCTGCGTCCCTCCGGACCGATGCGAGCATCCGGCCGGAGCGAATCGTAAAGTAGTCCCTGTGCGAGAGTTATCGCTGCTAATGTGCGTTCGCCGTTGTGCACGAATCAGGTGAGTTGGGCGCCGCGGCTGAGGTGGTCGGGCGCCGAATTCCCGCGAATATGCACTGGAACGCGACAGGTACGCATTCCCAGAGAGTACGGAAGTGTTACACCCGGGTCAAGCGCGGTCTGCGAGGCCGCCCGATCGCACCGTGGGGGCGTTTTCGGGCCTTCGGGCCTCCGGGGCGTGCTGTGGCCGTTGACGGCGGCCGCCCCGTCGACAATACTCCAGGGTCCGGTCGGTTCGGGCCGTTTCGGCCCCGTTTGGGCACGCTTCTGGGGGTGCCCCGTCCGGCCCCGGCCCCATCGTCTAGTGGTCTAGGACACCGGCTTTTCACGCCGGCAACGGGGGTTCGAGTCCCCCTGGGGTCA
>CAZPHH010000031.1:0-10586 GCA_964586145.1 uncultured Phycisphaeraceae bacterium
TGATCGTGTTGTTGGCGATCGTCGGGGAGCCGTAATGGCAGTAGATCCCGCCGCCGTAGTCCGCGGAGTTGCCCGTGATCGTGTTGTTGGCGATCGTGGGGGAGGCGTAATCGCAGTAGATCCCGCCGCCCCGGGAGGAAGCGGAGTTTCCCGTGATCGTGTTGTTGGCAATCGTCGGGGAAGAGCCACAGCAGTAGATCCCGCCGCCGTAGTCCGCGGAGTTTCCCGTGATCGTGTTGTTGGCGATCGTCGGGGAGGAGGAGTAGCAGTAGATCCCGCCGCCGTGGCCAGCGGAGTTTCCCGTGATCGTGTTGTTGGCGATCGTCGGGGAGCCGTAATGGCAGTAGATCCCGCCGCCATTGCCGATGCCATTACGAATGGTGAAGCCGTCGATCGTGCTGACCTTCTGGCCCGCTCCGACCGTGACCACGCTGCCGCCGCCCTGACCGTCCAGCATCGTCACGTTGGCGACCCAGTCGCGCTCAGACAACTGCGTCTCCGTGCCCGCGAAGCCGCCGTAGACGTAGGCGTACGGCAACAAGGTGATCCGTTCCAGGTAGGTCCCCGTTTCCACCCAGACCTCGCCGCCCACGGCCGACGCGGCATCGACGCCCGCCTGTACCGTCCGCTTGGCCAGGGCCCAGGACGAGCCGTCGTTCGCGTCGTCGCCCCCGGGGCGGACGCGCACGATCGCATACGGGCCTTCAGGCCAGGCGGTGCCGTCGGATTCGTCCGCGCCGATGTCCACGTGACTACCCTGTATCCGTGCTTCACCGTCCATATCCAGCCAGCCCGGCTGAACCACCGCGTCGTCGCCCGCATCCCGGCAAGGGGAGTCCGGCTGGATGTGGACGTTGCCGTAGGCGACACTGACCAGCTTGGGATCGGCGGAAATGTTGCCGTCGGTCCCGGTCGGATCGGTCACGCCGGAATAATTGTAGGCCGTGTTGCCGAACACGCAGTTATATCGCAGGATCGGCGTGCCGCCGCTGCGGTAGACACCGGACGAATTGAAGGCGACGATCGTGTTGGCGATCGTCGGGGAGGAGGAATCACTGCAGTAGATCCCGCCGCCGGAGTAGGCACCGTTTCCCGTGATCGTGTTGTTGGCGATCGTCGGGGAGCCGCCCTCGCAGTAGATCCCGCCGCCGCAGGAGGAACCGGAGTTTCCCGTGATCGTGTTGTTGGCGATCGTCGGGGAGCAGTAATACTGGCAGCAGATCCCGCCGCCGTAGGAGAGAGCGGAGTTTCCCGTGATCGTGTTGTTGGCGATCGTCGGGGAGGAGGAGTAGGAGGAGGAGTAGCAGTAGATCCCGCCGCCGCGGGAGGAAGCGGAGTTTCCCGTGATCGTGTTGTTGGCGATCGTGGGGGAGGAGGAATCACTGCAGTAGATTCCGCCGCCGCGTTCAGCGTGTCCGTTGCGGATCGTGAAGCCGTCGATCCGGGTGGTTTCGGTTGCCCCCGTAGGCGCTGTGACCACGCTGCCGCCCTGGTTGCCGTCGAGGATCGTCTCGTTGACCGCAAAGTCCCGGTCGGCCAGGTCGAACGTGGCCGGATCCTCAGTGCCGGCAAAACCGCCGTAGAGCGCCACGCCCTTCTTCAGCGTCGGGCGCTCGACGTACGTGCCGGACGCAACCCAGACCTGCGCGCCGCTGGCGGCTGCGTTCAGACCCGCCCGCACGCTCGTGAACGCATTGGCCCAGCTCGTGCCGTCACCCGCACCGGTGGCCGCTGCGTCCACGTAAACCACGGGTTGGCCCCAGGCCGGACCGGCCATCATCGCAATGGGCAGCAGCGCCGGCACGACCAGCAACCTCAAGCGGTAAGACCTGTTCATGCTTCTCCCCTCTTGAGAAGAAGATCTCAATCGGACCTTCCCCCTCTGGCTTTGTCTGCGACGAAACCGGGAGAAGTCTGTACATCGTACAGCCCCGTCCCCCATCGCGCCAACTCTTTCCTCCAATCCTTCGGAATGAAACAGCCTTCCAGATCTGCCCCATCGCGTTGAGCCATTGTGAAGTGGTTTGCAGGCCACGGGGCAATCGCGGAACGGATGAATCTTTCCCGCGGCGGCCACGCGAGGTGGTTGCCCAAACCCCTCGGGCGCAAACTGGTTAAGCCTAGCGCGTGCTCCCTGCTGATCGTCAGAACCCGCTTGCGGACAGACGGATGCAATCGTCGGTGGCGGGTTGCGTTGCGGTTGCGGCCCAAGGCCGGCTCGGCAACAGAGCCAAGCAGCCCGGTGCCCGATAACTCACGGCAACTCGTATTTCGCTGCCAGGGCTTTGTCGATCCGCTGCTTGCAGGCTTCCAGGTGCGCGCGGGTGTAGGCGTCCAACTGCGGGCCTTCGGACTCCAGCACGCCGCTTACGCGGCTGCCCATGTCCTCGACGGTCATCCGGGCGACCGCCACGCAGTCGGCCGGATACAGGGCACCGGGCGAATGCAGCGCCATGTTGATCAGCCGCTCCACGTACTCCCGCTGCAGGTCACGGCGGAAGCTGCTGATCCGCGGCCGGCGGTCCGTCCACGGACCGGCGCCGCCCGGCTCCTTCAGCTCCGCCCACACGGCGTCCGTCAGCGCGGTCAGCAGTTCCGGCACGGTGAACACGTCATCCTGCGCACCGGCCATCATCTGCCCGTCATGCACCCGCGTGAGCGTGATCGGGTTGAGCATCACGGTGAAGGCCAGCGCCCCAAGCCGTCGGACGCGGTCGTGGAGGCGGAACTCCTGCGAGGCGTCGAAATCATCCGACTCCCAGTGCCGCCACCGACCCGGCCCCATGTGGTTCAACAGCTCCGGCTCAAACGCGAACGCCGACGGAGACAACACGGTCCCCGCCATGAACCGCACCGCCTCCCGCTGCTTCTCGGCGGGCACCAGAACCAGCGGCGGCCGGGCGTTCGGGTCACCCTTGTGGTCCCGATGCACGTACATGCCGCCGACCGTCCGGCCGGACACGTAGATGCCGTACGCGTAGTGATTCAGCAGCATCCCCACCACGCGACGCAGGCGCGAGTAGTTCTCGCCGTCCTTCACGGCCCAGTCCGGCGACTCCGCCAGCAGCCGCTGGTACGTCTCCACCTGGAGCCGGGCAAACGCCACCGGGTCGTCGCCGTTGTCCCAGGGAATGGCAAGCGGGTCCGGCTCCAACATGCCGGTGTCTTCGTCCGTGGCATAGTCCAGGCCCGGCTCGGCCACGCGCGACGTGATGGCCTTGAGCATCTCCTCTTCGTTCTTGAACGCGGCGCCCGGCTGCTGGTAGCCGTACGCGATGGCCCAGTAGTCGTACGGCCCAAGCGTCGGCGTGGCGAACACGCCCTGCCCGTCCTTGACCGCCGCGAAGTTGTACGGGTTGTAGTCCATCACGGAGGCGGTGATGGGCTCGTCCCTGGAGCGGCTGGCCCGGATTTCGGCGAGCGGCTTCCAGGCGCTGGCCTTGAAGTTGTGCCGCAGACCCAGCGTGTGGCCGACCTCGTGCATGACGGTCTCTTTCAGGGCCTGGCCGATGAATTCTATCGGCAGTTCGCCCAGCCCCTCGGCCTGGGCGAGGGCCGACGCCATCGCCAGTTGCCGAACGGCGCCCCGCGCGTGCTCGCACGAATGCCCGAAGTGCTCCCGAAGGAACCGGTAGGGTTCAATCGGACCTTCCGGCCGCTGCAGTCCGAACGCCACGCGGTCCACCGGAGACGCGGCGTGGGCAATTGCGTCCAGTCCGCCCGCACAGCCGCCGGAGCAGGCCGGTTGCCCGTTCCACAGCGCCTCGAACTGGTAATCCGTGAACGGCAGGATCGCCTTGGGCCCGAACACGTCGTAATCGTACTGGATCCACGCACGCAGCATTGAGTCGTCGATGATGATGTCCGCGTCCAGGATCTGCCCGGTGAACGGATTCACCCGCGACGGACCCATCGCGAACGGCTGCCCGCTGACGATCCACCGGATGAAGTTGTACCGTACGTCCTCGGGGTCCTTCTCGGCGTGGACGGTGTCGGTCTGCTGGATCACCTGGATCGCGTTGCGCAGGCCCGCTTTCTCAAAGGCCTTGTTCCACTCGAGCACACCTTCCCGAACGTAGGGCCGGAACTGCGGCGGAATGGTTTTTTCGAGATAGAACGTGATCTGCGTCTCGGGCTTCACGTCGGACACGTCGGCCTTGGGGTCCACCTTCTCCAGGTGCCAGCGATTCACGTACCGCTTGAACAGGGTCTTCGCGTCATGGGGGGCCGACCAGTCCTTGATCGCCGTCAGGAAGTAGCCGATCCGTTTGTCCGCCTCTCGCGGCTGGTAGTTGCTCTTCTCGGGCAGGCGGGAAAGGCTGTAGTGAACGCGGGCCTGGATGCCGTCGCCGGAGTCGCCCATCAGGGCCACGTCGACGGTCAGCTCCACGTTGCTCTCGAAGGCCTTGACCTGACTCCAGCGACTCAGGCCGGAGTCGACCCGCCGCCCATACACGCGGGCCAGCCCGGCGAAGTCGCCCTTGAACAGGTCGGCCAGGTCGATCACCGGGTCACCCTGCTTGGTTTCCGTCACCACTTTGACCGATTGAACGATGGCGTCCGTGTAGGTGCGCTGGACCACGTCCTCCACGGCGAGGCCCTTGGGCTTGCGATAGCGCGGGTCCGCCACCATCAGCACAAGCTGCTTGTCCAGCCGGTCCCAGTAGACCACGCCGTCATCCCACTGGAAGCCCGTAAAGGCCGGGCCGCCCGAAACCGTGCTGGCCAGCAGGAAGTGCTTCTTCAGCATCGCCTTGGGCACGGCCGCCAGCAGCTTGTCCTTGTCCTCGTCATGATAAAGAGTGAAGAAGCCGGTCCGGACGTCCATGTCCTTGGTCACGTCCTCGAACTTGGGGTAGTCCGGCTTCTCTTCCTTCTGCTTTTCGTCGGCCCACAACGGCCAGGCGATCCCCACCACCATCAGCGCCCACCACGTCATGGCCAGTCTCATGCTGCGCATGTTCGGTCCACTCCTTCGATCGAGAATCCGTCGGGATTACAGCCGGAAGTCCGCGTCCAGGGCCTTGTCGATCCGGGCCTTCGCGTCTTCCAGGTGCGCCCGTGAAAAGGCGTCCAGCCGCGTTCCGTTCTCCTGCAGGACCGTGCCCATGCGGTCCGACAGGTCGGCCAGCGTGGCTCGCATGACGGCCGTCACGTCGGCGGGCAGCGGACCGCCGCGGCGCAGCACCACCTGGACCAGCATCTCCTGGTACCGGCGCTGCAGGTTCCGCCGCACACTGGGGATAAACGGATCGCGATCCGTCCAGGTCTTCGTTCCATCCACGTTTTCCAGTTCCGACCAGATGGCGTCCGTCACCAGGCCGACCATCTGCGGGATCGTCAGCATCTCCTGGTCCGCGGGGACCTGCAGCTCCGCGTCGTACATTCGCGTAAGGGTGAACGGGTTCAGCAGGTGGAACAACGGCCAGTACTGAACGGTCAGGATGCGATCGTGCAGCGGGTACTCCTGCCACGCGTCAAACGCGTCGGACTCCCAGTGACGCCAGCGCCCCGGGGCCAGCTTGGCCAGCAGTGCCGGGTCAAACCGGAACGCCTCCACCGAGAACAGGTTCTCCACGATGAAGGCCAGGGCCTCCCGCTGCTTGGCCGCAGGCACCACCTCAAAGGGCGGCCGGGCGCCCGGATCGCCCTTGTGATGGCGGTTCACGTACTGCCCGCCGACGAAGCGAACGGCGTAGCGAGCGCACTGCCCGTATTCAAACAGAAGCATGTCAAACGCCCGGCGAAGCTCGTTGTAGCTCTCGCCGTCCTTGACTGACCATTCGTCGATGGACGCACGAAGCTTCCGGACCATCTCCATGCGATGCTTCGCGTAGGCCACGGGGTCGCTGCCGTGGTCGTGCCGGTTCACCAGCGGGTCCGGGCCGACGTAGCTGGTGTCTTCATCCGTGGCGTAATCGAGGCCCTTCTCCGCCGAGCGCTGCGCGATTTTGCGGAGGATGTCCTCCTCCGTCTCCCCCTCGGCCGGCACCCGGTATCCATACTCGATGGCCCAGTAGTCGTACGGCCCCAGCGTCGTGCTCTGGAATCGCGCCTGAGCCTCCGGCTCCGTCGCAAACAGGGGAGAGATGTAATCCATCACCGAAGCGCAGGTCGGCTGGTTCGGGTCCTTGTTGGCCAAAATGGTCTCCAGGTCCAGCCAACTGCTGGCCTTGAAATTGTGCCGCAGCCCCAGCGTGTGCCCCACCTCGTGGATCACCACCAGCTTGAGCGCCTGCCCAATGAACTCCTCGCTGAGTTCCCCGCCGCCCGCCGCCGCCAGAACGGCGTTCGCAAAGCAGAGCTCGTGCGTCACGCCCTGGGCGTACGTGCAGACGTGCTGCGAATCGAAACCCGGCAGCATCAGGGGCTCCGCTGCCGCGTCGCCCGGCTGGTCCAACGCGGCCAGTCCCGGCCGGGCCAGCCGCTCCCGCTCCGCCGGCAGGTCCCACTGGGGATATTGCTGGAGAAACGACTGCAGGGCCGCGTCTTCGCCGGTGGCCGGCCCCTTGGCCGACATCGCGGCATACTGCCTCTTCAGCGCCCGCACGAACGAATCGTCAAACACGATGTCCGCGTCGAGAATCTGGCCGGTAATCGGATTGGCCCGCGACGGACCCGCCGCAAACGCCCGGCCCGTCACGATCCAGCGGAAGAAGTTGTACCGCACGTCCTCCGGGTCCTTATCCGCGTGGACGGTATCCGTCTGCTGCATCACGGCGATTGCGTTGCGCAGCCCCGCTTTCTCGAACGCCTTGTTCCATTCCAAAATGCCCTCCCGGACGTACGGACGGAACGCCTCCGGCACCGTCTTCTCGATGTAGAAGACGATCTGGTCCTCCGGCTTCACGTCCGACAGCTCCGCCTTGGGGTCCTCCTTCCGCAGGTGCCAGCGGTGGATGTAGCGGTGGAACAGCGTGGGATCCTTATGATCGCGCGTCCAGTCCATCACCGCAGTCAGGAAGTACCCGATTCGGTTGTCCGCCTCGCGCGGCTGGTAGTCCGTCTCCGGCATTTCCGAGATGCTGTAGTGCAGCAGGGTCCGGCTGCCCGATTTGCCCTGCATGATGGCCGCGTCGACCCCCAGCTCCACGTTTTTGGGAAACGCCTTGTACTTCGCCCACTGGCTCAACTCGGCGTTCATCGACCCGCCCAGGGCCGCCGCGACGCCCCCGAAGTCGTTCTTGAAAATGCCGTCCAGGTCGATGACCGGATCACCGTCCCTCTTGCTCACAATGGGCACGGCCAACACGATGCGATCCGTGTAGGTGCGGCGGATCACCTCGCCCACACTCTTGTCCTCGCCCATCTTGTACCGCAGCTCCGGCTCCAGAAGCACGAGCTTGCGGTCGCGCTCCTGCCACTGCACCAGCCGGTGGCCGAACTGGAAGCCGGTGAATCGCGGCCCCCCCGAAATGCTCGTCGCCAGCAGGAAGTTCTGCCCGATCCGATCCTTCGGGATCACCGCCAGCAGGTGGTCCTTCTTCTTGTTGTAGTACAGGGGGAGGAAGGCGTCCCTCGCGACCAGTTCATGGTCTTTGCTGACCTCCTCAAAGGGAGGGAACTCCGGCTTCTCCTCCGCCGTGCCGCCCTTCTCCGCCGGCTTTGCCGCCGGCGGCCTGCCCGGCGCCGCCTCGATCTCGGACGGATCGTCCGCCGCCCGCCCGGCCGCCGGAATCAACAGCCCCAGCATCGCCACTCCAAACGCCGCACCCCACAGGTGCCTCGCCGTCCTTCTGTATCCGAACATCGTTGTCAGGCTCCCTTTGAATCGGGCATCGTATGCCTACGCAACTGCGCCTTGGTAACGACGGGAATGCCGGACCCGGACCGAGGCGCAGACCTGCATCAGCCGTCGGCCGCGCGGGGAACCCGGCGGACATCCCGGAACAATGCCTTATAGCAATTTCGGGGCAGGCAATGCCAGTATCGGGTGAACCTGGGGAAGGTTCTTGACTCGTTCACGCAACTTCTTACCCGCCAACGGTATCCAGCCACGCCCGGCCACGGTCGACCGCACCCGGGGCGCGAACCGCATAGACCCTCCATATCCCCTTTGCCAGTACTGCGACGCGGAACCGACACACACCGGCAGATCGTCGCAACCGCAGGCAGGCCATCCTTGGCAGCCGCCCCAACCGCGGCTACCATGCCCGCAGACCCAAAAACCCTGGATCACTCCTTGTCCCGAGCGCCTCTTCGCCCCGTCGGGCAATGGGAATGATCGCGGTAGCCCGAGCCGACGTCCGGCGCGGCGGACACGGACTCGAACAGGATCGGGGCCGGAATACAGGATGGGCCGGGCAGACCCCTGAGCCATCCGCGGCAAAACCCGCGGGGCCGCAGAAAGAGTGCCATGGAACTCCCGCGACGGGATCGCGATGACGTATACCTGCCTGATGGTCAGTTTCGGCAGACGCTGGAGCGGCTGCGCGGCCGCACCGACGCCCACGACCTTCGCATCGGGATCGTAAACGCATTCGACTTCCGGACCCGGATGCTCCCGTACTGGTATGCGGACAAGCGGATGGCGCCGTGCTCGGTGCGGACGCTGGCCGACACCCTGCACGCCGCCGGGTTCCGGCACCTGCGGGTCGTGCTCCAGCAATGGACGCCCCACTTCCGGCCCAGCGAGGCCGTCCTGGACGGCCGGCCGCTGGACATCCTGCTGGTGTCGGCCATGCAGGTCCACGCCGAGCCGTCGTACGAACACATCCGGGACGCCCACCGCATGGGGGAGGCCCGCCCGTGGATCGTGGCCGGCGGCCCCAAGGCCATCTACGAACCGACCGATTACTTCGATTTGGGCCCGCAACCCGGCATTGGTGCGGACTGCGTGGTGACCGGCGAGGCGTTCGTCCTGCTGGATCTGCTGGAGCACGTGCTGCGGGAGTGGGACCCGGCCGAATCACCACGGGCCGCGTACGATCGCGCTTGCACGAACGGATCGCTCCGGGACATCCCCGGGCTGGTGTATCTCTCACCGGACTCCCGGCCCGGGCGGCCGGTTGCGGTCAGCACGGGCGTCCAGCGGCTGCTGCGCGACCTCGATGAGCTGCCCATGCCGGATGCGGGGTATCGCCTGCTGGAACCGCCCCACCGCGACACGGGCCTGAGGCCGCATCCACTGCCGCCCGAAACCGTGGGCAAGCACTCGTCCATCGCGTCCCTGATCGTCACCCAGGGATGCCGGTTCGCCTGCCCCTACTGCCCCATCCCCGCGGTGAACCAGCGGACCTGGCGGCACAAGAGCGGCGCCCGCATGGCCGCCGAGATGAAGCACATTCTCGAGAGCTTCGGCATCTGCCAGTTCTTCGGCACCGACGACAATTTCTTCAACAATCGCGAAACCGTGCTGGAGCTGATGGAGGCCGTCGCGTCCACCGAGAGCAACGGCAAGCCGCTGTCCGCGCAGATTCGCTTCTACACCGAGGCCACCCAGTTTGACGTCTCGAAAAACCAGGACATCCTGCCCGCCTGCCGCAAGGGCGGCCTGCGCGGCATCTGGTTCGGCATCGAAGACATCACCGGCGAACTCGTCAAGAAAGGCCAGAACGCCCAGAAAACGAAGGAAACCTTCCGCTCCCTGTGCGATCTGGGCATTCAGCCGCACGTGATGATGATCCACAGCGATGACCAGCCCCTGCGCTCGCCGCGCGGCACGCTGTCCGGGTTGTTGAACCAGGCCCGGTTCGTCCGCGATGCGGGCGCCGTGTCGTACCAATGCACCTACATCGGCCCGGCCCTCGGCAGCAAAAGCCTGGAACCCGCGTTCCGAGACGGCACCATGTTCCGGACCGTCGGCGGTGAACCGCTGCCCCAGGCGTATTTCGACGGCAACCACGTGACGGCCTCCAAACACCCGCGCCCCTGGAGCAAGCAGCTCAACCTGCTCTGGACGTACTTCTGGTTCTACAACCCCTGGAACACCGTGCGCGCCTTCTTCGGGCTGTTCCGCAAGAGCTCCATCCCGGGCAAGCGGTTCATGTTCCAGATCATCGGGCAGATCGGCCTCGTGCTGACCATCCCGCGGATGTTCGCGTGGGCCTGGCGATTGAAACGCGGCCCCATTGTGAAAGCCACCGGCCTGGAGCCCGCCCGCATCCCGCTGATCGACGTGCAAACGCGCGAGCAGATCCACTGGGCCATCGAAAACGTGCCCGACCCCGACCTGCCGCGAGAAACCCTCTGCTGCGCCCGACCATCCGGCCCACAGGCGTCCACCGCCGTCCGCGCCGCAAGCTGACCCAGACGCTTGCAGTCAGGCCATCCAGCGCATTCAATACGCGATTGTCACAGCATTGGCCGAACGACCAAACTCAGTCCCGGAGCCCATCGCCATGCAATCCCTGATCCTTGGCCTGACCTTTAGTGCGGTGGTCGTTGCTGCCTCGGGGCAAACGACACCTGGGTCCACCCCTCTTGCCCGCCAGACCCATGACCTGAACGACGACTGGCGATTCCAGAAGGCCGACCCCGCGGATGCTGCGTCGCCGGCGTTCGACGACGGCGCGTGGGATTCCGTTACTCTGCCGCACACGTGGAATGCCAAGGATGGGCAGGATGGCGGGAACGACTATTACCGC
>CAZPHH010000031.1:10686-49262 GCA_964586145.1 uncultured Phycisphaeraceae bacterium
GTGCCGCCCTGGTCGGCCGATTTCACGTTCTTCGGCGGGCTCTATCGCGGCGTGGAGCTGCTGATCACCGGCCCCACCTGCATCAGCCCGCTGGACCACGCCTCGCCCGGCGTCTTCATCACGCAGACCCGCGTCACCGACGACCGCGCCGATGTCGACGTGCGCACCCGCCTCTCGCACAGTGAGAGCACCCCCCGCTCGCTGCGCCTCATCACGACCGTCCACGACGCCGACGGAAAGGAAGTCGCCCAGGCCGCGGAAGACATCGCACTCTCCGGCCCGGGCGGGCTGGACGTCGCCCAGCGCCTGACCATCGACAAACCACACCTCTGGAACGGCGTGAAAGACCCGTACCTCTACACCGTCCGCGTGCGGCTCGTGACGGAAACCCAAGTCCTCGACGAAGTCTGCCAGCCGCTCGGCCTGCGCTCTTTCCGCGTGGACGCGGACAAGGGCTTCTTCCTGAACGGCCGGCCGTACGCACTCCACGGCGTCAACCGCCACCAGGACCGCCTCGACAAGGGCTGGGCCGTCGGCAAGGCCGAGCACGACGAGGATTTCGCCCTGATCCGGGAACTCGGCTGCACCGGCGTTCGCCTGGCACACTACCAGCACGATGATTACGTCTATTCCCTCTGCGACAAGGCCGGCCTGGTGGTCTGGGCGGAAATCCCCCTGGTCAATCGCATCCACGAGTCACAGGCGTTCCGCGACAACGCCCGGCAGCAGCTTATCGAGCTCATCCGGCAGAACTACAACCACCCGTCCATTCTCTTCTGGGGCGTCCACAATGAGATCACCGCACCCTGGCTGAAGGACAGCCCGGACCCCACGGAGCTGATTCGCGATCTTCACAACCTCGCGAAGGCGGAAGACGCCACCCGCCTTACCACGTGCGCCGGCTGCGACCCGATCGACCATCCGGCCAACTGGCAAACAGACGTGGTCGCGCTCAACCACTACAGCGGCTGGTACGTTGGAGGGCCGGAGAGCTTCGGGCCCTGGATCGACCGCATCCGCAAAGCCCATCCCGACAAACCCATCGGCATCAGCGAATACGGCGCGGGGGCGAGCATCCTTCACCACGAAGACCCGCCCGCCAAACCGAAACACAACGGCCCGTGGCACCCGGAAGAATGGCAGACGCTGGTCCATGAGCAGCATTGGCGGGCGATGGAGGAACGGCCGTACCTCTGGTGCACCTTCATCTGGAACATGTTCGACTTCGCCGTCGACGGCCGCAACGAAGGCGACACGCCCGGCCGCAATGACAAAGGTCTGGTCACGTACGACCGCCAGACCCGCAAGGATGCCTTCTTCGTCTACAAGGCGAATTGGACCGACGAGCCGATGGTGTACATCGCAAGCCGGCGATTCCAGGAGAGAAAGAAGGCGTCCGCAAACGTCCGCGTATACTCCAACTGCGAAGAAGTCGAGTTGTTCGTCAACGAGAAGTCCCTCGGCCCCAAACGTGGCGACCACTGCGCCTTCGTCTGGCCCGACGTTTCGCTACAACCCGGCCGAAACGCGATCCGCGCCGTCGGGCGAATCCGGGGTACGGCCGTGACCGATTCCTGGGAATGGACGGCCGTCCCCGAGAGCTGACTACCGCCACTGCGGCGTGCGACCCGGCGACGGCCCCCACCCGCGCATCCTGGACCACGAGGCGAATCACATAACTCCCGCCGGGCCAACGTGTTGCGACTCAACCCCGGCGGCCGTGGCGCGGAAGCCGCAGTTGCGCTTTTAGATTGGGGCGCTCCGCGAGCGGTGAACCGCGGTTGTCCTTCCACATGAGCAGAAGCGAACGTCCCATTCACAACCACGGGCCGATTCACGGCGACGAGGAGGAGAACGCAATGATTTCCAACCGAGAGACCCCGCGATCAATCGGACGGCTTGTTCTGATTGTGGGCTGCGCCAGTCTGGCCATGCGAACGGCCGCGGTGAACGCGGCGACCTTCACCACGGACACGCTCATTGCGGCCGGCGATGCAACGTACGATGGACAGGACGTGGTGGTCGACGGATGCATCGTCTCCATCAACGGCTACCATCCGTTCAACAGCATGACGGTGGTAAACGAGGGCACGCTGACCCATTCCGCCAACAGCAGCACCCGGCAGCACTGGATGGACCTGGCCATCGCAACAGACCTCACCCTCAACAGCGGCTGCGCGATCGACGTGACCGGACGCGGCTACACCGCCACGCACGGCCCCGGCGCCGGCTCCAGCGATTCGGACGGCAGCAGCGGCGGAGGCGGCCACGGCGGAAACGGCGGCGATTCCTCCACGGCCACCGGCGGACCGGCCAATGACCTGATGCACGCACCATACGATCTCGGCAGTGGAGGCGGCGCCGGAATCGTCAACGCCATCGGTGGAACGGGCGGCGGCGCCGTCCGGCTGCAAGTCGCCGGGACCCTGACGCTGGAGGGCGATATTCATGCGAACGGCACGAACGGCCTGAGGGGCTACTACAACCGGGGCGGCGGCGGCGGGGCCGGAGGGGCCATCTACGTCGAGGCGGACACCATCGTGGGTCCCGGCACAGTGTCAGCCGGCGGCGGCAACAGCCTGGGCACGGCCGGAAGCAGCGCCGGCGGAGGCGGCGGCCGAATCGCCCTGAAGTGCAACACCGACGGCTTCGCCGGAACGATCTCGGCAAAAGGAGGAACGGCGGACTACCGCAACGGCGGCGCGGGCACGGTCTTCCGGCAGATCGGTTCAGCAACACCGCAGGTGCGCATCGACAACGGCGGGAACGCAAACGCAGCGTTCACGCCGCTCGGTGGGCCGACCGCGTACGAGTTCGTCGTGGCCAACGGGGCCCGCTTTTACCCGGAGCCAGGAGCCGACATCAGCGGCCTGACGGTCGAAAACGGCGGCGTGGTCTCCAGCCCGGCCGGTATCCCCCGTACGGAAGTGATCGTGCACGGCAACGCCATGATCGATAGCGGTGGGCAGATCGACGTATCGTACCTGGGCTTCTCCCCGGGCAACGGTCCCGGGGCCGGCAATGACGCATGGACCGGCAGCGGCGCCGGCCACGGCGGCTTCGGGGGCACCGGCAAGAACGGCGAAACGGTCCCGGGCGGCAGTCCGTACGACTCGCTCTTCGAGCCTGACGAAGCGGGTAGCGGAGGCGGAACCGGAGGCTCGGTAGCCGGCGGCGCCGGCGGGGGCATTCTCCGACTGATCGTCGATGGAACCTTGACGGTGGACGGCGAAATCCTGGCAAGCGCGGCAGATGGAATCCCCGGCGCCTACGGCACGGCGGGCGGCGGCGGCTCCGGCGGCAGCATCCACGTGACGGCCGGCGCCTTCGCAGGAAACGGTCTGGTTGCAGCAAACGGGGGCAACGGGGGCAACCTCAACGGCGGCGGCGGTGCCGGCGGCCGGATCGCTATTCACTGTGACACCAACACTTTCTCCGGCACGCTGGAGGCGCACGGAGGCGACAGCACCGGCAACCCATGCGGCGGGGCGGGCACCATTCACGTCAAACCGCAGGGCACCACGGGAAGCCTCATCATCGCCGGCACGGGAGCCGCCGATACGCCGTACACACCCCTGGCAGACTCCGGCCCCTACGTTCTGCACGTGTCTGACGGTGCCCGGTGCCTGGCGGACGATCCGCTCTCGATCGGCGGCCTGGACGTCGGCCCCGGCGGCATTCTCACGCACTCCGTTGGATACACGGGCGTACACCTCGACATTCAGACCGATGCCGTGATCCAGACCGGAGGCCTGATCGACGTGTCCGGCTGCGGCCACGGATCAAGCGCCGGTCCCGGTGCCGGATACGGTGAGTGGCGCGGCGGCGGCGCCGGACACGGCGGAATCGGAGGTTCATCCGACCTGGCGCTCGGCGGCGGAATCTACGGCTCCGTCAACGAGCCGGCCAGCCCGGGCAGCGGCGGCGGCTGGGGATACAGCCCGACCCAACTGCCCGGCGGACACGGAGGCGGCGTCGTCCGGCTGTTCTGCGGAGGAACGCTCAGCGTCGATGGTGAAATCCTGGCGGACGGAGATGACGGCATCTCGGGCGCGTACTTCACCGCCAGCGGCGGCGGTTCCGGCGGCAGCGTGTGGGTTGCCGCAAGCTCGGTATCCGGCAGCGGTACGATCTCCGCCGCCGGTGGAGACGGCCGCGTCTTCGACACAGACGCAGGCGCCGGCGGCGGCGCGGGCGGCCGCATCGCCCTGTACTCGTGCGATTGGCAGATCGGCAACCTCACGGTTGCTGTGGACGGCGGCACCGGTCACTTCAACGGCAACACCGGCACTGTTTTGTACGGCTCGGCCGACATTCAGATCACGGCGCAGCCGACGGACGTATTGACCGCCGTCGGAGACCCCGTGTACCTGACGATCATCGCCGAAACCACCTCCGGCTCGCTGGCCTACCGGTGGTACAAAGACGGGACCCCGCTGCAGGACGACGCCCACTTCGCAGGAACGGACACTGCAACACTTCACATTGACGCCGCCCAGTTGGCGGATAACGGCACGTACGACGTCCTGCTGACGGATTCCTGCGGCTCGCTGGTCAGTGCGACCGCCCGGCTGACCGTCCGCCTGTTCGGCGACGCGAATGTTGACGGCGACGTGGATCTGGTGGACTACGGGATATTCGCAGACTGCATGGCCGGGCCGAACGCAACACCCGCTCCGTCCCTTCCCGGCATCACCCCGGCAACCTGTATCCACGCGTTCGACTTTGACATCGATGACGACGTGGACCTTGCGGATTTCGCATCGTTCCAGGAAGTGCTGGCGGAATAGCCGCCGTGTGACGGGCTCGCGTCTTATTCTGAAAAACCGAAGCCTGCCTCCAATGCGGGGCGCTTCGGTGTTTCTGTCGGTGATGCATCAGGCGTCATCACACCCACCCACTGGCCCTACGACCCGCGGCGGCCTACCATCTGTCAGGTTCAGCCGATTCGTAAACGCGAGCCCGGAGGCTTTCATCGCCGCTACGGGAGGCAAAAACCATGAAAGTGGGCGTCTTCAGCACAAAGCCGTACACGCGGACGTTCTTCGAGGAAGCCAATGGGGCATTCGGGCATGAGCTCGCCTTTTTCGAATCGCGTCTGACAACCGAGACCGCCGGGCTGGCCGCCGGGTTGCCCGCCATCTGCGCATTCGTGAACGACGTGCTGGACGCCCGCGTGCTGAGCACGTTGGCCGACGGCGGCACCCGCCTGATCGCCCTGCGCTGCGCGGGCTTCAACAACGTCGATCTGTCGGCCGCCGGCAGACACAAGCTCACCGTCGTCCGCGTGCCCACCTACTCGCCGCACGCCGTGGCCGAGCACGCCGTGGCCCTCATGCTGACCTTGAACCGCAAAATCCACCGGGCCGCCGCCCGCGTGCGAGAAGGCAACTTCGCCCTCGACGGACTGATGGGGTTCGACATGCACGGCCGGACGGCCGGCATCGTGGGCACCGGGCGGATCGGATTTGAAGCGGCCCGCATCCTGAACGGCTTCGGATGCCGCCTGCTCGCGTATGACATAGCCGAGAACCCCGACTGTGTCGCACTCGGCGTCCGGTATGCCGACCTGCATCAACTCTTTGCCGAGTCGGACATCGTATCCCTGCACTGCCCCCTGCTGCCGGCCACCCGGCACCTGGTCAATGACGAGTCCATCGCCCGGATGAAGCCGGGCGTGATGCTGATTAACACCAGCCGCGGCGCCCTCATCGACACCCGCGCCGTCATCGACGGCCTGAAATCCGGCCGGATCGGCTACCTGGGCCTGGACGTGTACGAAGAGGAGGCGGACCTGTTCTTCGAAGACCTGTCCGACCAGGTCATCCAGGACGACGTGTTTGCGCGCCTCACCACGTTCTCCAACGTGGTGATTACCGGGCACCAGGGGTTCTTCACGCGTGATGCGCTGGACGAGATCACCCGGACCACGCTGGCCAACATCAGCGATTATGAGGCCCGCCGGTCCTGCCCCAACGAGATTTCCATCGACCGCCTGCGCAAATAGACGCCGCCGGCGCCCGGCCGCCCCCGGCTCACAGCGAGAGCGGGCCGTGGCCCGCCAGCGTGGCGAGAATGGCCGTCAGAAACTGCCACGACTTCCGCACGGAATCCACGTACACCCGCTCGTCCGGGCTGTGCGCGCCCCGAATGCGCGGTCCGATGGAAACCATGTCCAGACCGCCGCCCATCCGATCGCCGATGATGCCGCATTCCAGACCCGCGTGGATGGCCGTCACGCGCGGAGCAGAGCCGAACTGGTCCTCGTAGACCTTCCGGCACAACGCCAGCAACGGCGAGTTCACATTCGGCTGCCAGCCGGGATACGCGTTGCCGGACGAAACGTCCGCACCCGCCAATCGCCCGACCGCGGCGATCTGACGGACCACACGCTGCACATGGGCAAGCGAGGAGCTGCGGGACAGACAGCCGACGTTCACTTCCAGAGACCCGTCCGCCCCTCCGGGTTGAGAGGCAACCGTTCCCACGTTGTTGGAGGCCAGCACCAGCCCCGGCATATCCGGAACAAGGGCCAGAACGCCGTGGGGCAGGGCCACCAGGGCACTCAGCAGCCGCTGCGTGTCGCCCTGTGCGAGAGCAGCCGCGGGAGACTCCGCGGCGGACCGATCGGCCCGAACTGCGCACCGTGCCTCGCCGCCTTCCCGCACGGTCTCCTCCTGAACGCGGGCGGCGGCCGACGCGAGGGTCTCGGCGATGCCGGCCGGCCCGGCGACCACCGCTTCCGCCTCGCGTGCGATGGCGTTGCGCAGGCTTCCGCCGCGAATGCCCGCCAATCGAATCCCGCGGCACTCGTTCAGCACGCGGGCGAGCAGACGAACGGCGCTCGCGCGGTTCAGATGGATGTCGCCGCCGGAGTGACCGCCCCGAAGCCCCGCCACCGACACGCGCACCCATTCCGCATCCGCAGGCACCGGCGACGCGGCAAACGACCAGCTCAGCTTGGAATCACACCCGCCGGCGCAGCCGATGTAAATGACGTCATCCTCCTCTGAATCCAGGTTCAGAAGCGTCTTGGCCCGGAAGAAGCCGGGCGACAGGGCCTTGGCCCCGGTCATCCCCGCCTCTTCATCCACCGTGCATAGAATCTCCAACGGGCCGTGCGTCACCTCCAGCGAGGTGGCCGCCGCGAACGCCAGGGCCACGCCGATGCCGTTGTCCGCACCCAGCGTGGTCCCGTCCGCGCGGACAATCGCCTCATTCGACTCCGCGTCCCGATCCAGTACCAGCCGGATCGGTTCGTTGTCGAAGTCGTGCGCCGTCCCTGCGTTCTTCTCGCACACCATGTCCAGGTGGCCCTGCAGCACCACCACCGGCGCGGATTCGCAACCCGCACTGGCCGGAACTTCGATCAGAAGGTTGCCCGCCGCATCCTCGCGGACGGTCAGGCCCCGTTGTTGCGCCACGGACCGCACATGCTCCCGAACTCGGCCTTCCTTCTTGGATGGCCGGGGCACGCCGGCCAGCCCGGCAAAAAACTCCCACACCGCCCGGGGTTCGAGCGAATCGATGTTGAGGTCGTTCACGTGCACCATCATCCTGCCTTCCACGTTTGCCCTCGCGCATCTCCATGGCGCGGAGAGGCTCGCCGCCACTACGCCTTTTGCCGCTGCTCGATCTTCGCCCACGTGTCCTTGAGCGTCACTGTCCGATTGAACACGAGCCGGCCGGCCTGCGAGTCGGAATCCACACAGAAATACCCCTGCCGCTCGAACTGAAAGCGTGAGCCGGGCGCTAACCCGTCCAGGCTCGGTTCCACCTTGCACCCGGTCAACACGGTCTCCGACTTCGGGTTGAGAAGCTCCTTCCAGTCCCGACCCTCCGGCACGTCGCTCGGGTCCTCCGCAGTGAACAAGTGGTCATAAAGCCGCACTTCCGCGTCCACCGCGCGCGCCGCCGAGACCCAGTGCAGGGTGGCCTTCACCTTCCGGCCGTCCGGCGCGTCGCCGCCGCGCGTGGCCGGGTCATAGGTGCAGCGCAGCTCCGTCACGTTGCCCACAGAATCCTTCACGACGGTCCGGCAGGTGATGAAGTATGCATAGCGCAGCCGAACCTCCCGGCCGGGGGCCAGCCGGAAGAATTTCTTCGGCGGGTCCTCCCGAAAATCATCCTGCTCGATGTACAGCTCTCGCGAGAAAGGCACCTTCCGACTGCCGGCCGCGGCGTCCTCCGGGTTGTTGACGGCGTCCAGCTCCTCGACCTGCCCCTCCGGGTAGTTCTCGATCACCACCTTCAGCGGGCGCAGCACGCCCATCACCCGGTTCGCCCGCCGGTTCAGGTCTTCGCGCACGCAGTATTCCAGCTTGCCCACGTCCACCGTACTGTTGAACTTGGCCACGCCGATCATCTTCGCAAACGCCCGGATGGCCTCCGGCGTGTAGCCGCGCCGTCTCATGCCCGACACCGTGGGCATGCGCGGGTCGTCCCACCCGCGGACGTGCCGCTCCCGCACCAGCTCCAGCAGCTTCCGCTTGCTCATCACGGTATGGGTCAGGATGAGCCGGGCAAACTCGATCTGCTGCGGGTGACAGATGCGCCGGCCCCACGGCCCGCTGCCGTCCTCCGTGCGGCCTTCGTTGATCGCGTCGATGAACCAGTCGTACAGCGGCCGGTGGTTTTCGAACTCCAGCGTGCAGATGGAGTGCGTGATTCCCTCGATCGAGTCCTCCAGCCCGTGGGCCCAGTCGTACATCGGATAGATGCACCAGGCGTCGCCCTGACGATGATGGTGGGCGTGCAGAATGCGGTACATCACCGGGTCCCGCAGATTCAGATTGGCGCTGGCCATGTCGATCTTCGCCCGCAGCGTGCGGGAGCCGTCGGGAAACTCGCCCTTGCGCATGCGATCGAACAGGTCCAGGTTTTCCTCCACGCTGCGATTGCGGTACGGACTCTCACGGCCCGGCTCGGTCAGCGTGCCACGGTATTGCCGCGTTTCCTCGGCCGTCAGGTCGCAGACGTACGCCTTGCCCTTGCGGACCAGCTCCACCGCCCATTCGTACATCTGGCCGAAGTAGTCGCTGCCGTATAGCAGTCGGTCTTCCCAGTCCGCCCCCAGCCAGCGCGCATCCGCGATGATCGACTGGACGTACTCCTCCTCTTCCTTGACCGGGTTCGTGTCGTCAAAGCGCAGGTTGAACTTGCCTCCATACTGCTCGGCCAAGCCGTAGTTCAGCGTGATGCTCTTGGCGTGCCCGATGTGGAGGTACCCGTTCGGCTCTGGAGGAAAACGCGTATGCACGCGGCCCTTCCACTTGCCGCTGCGCAAATCGTCTTCGACGATCTGCTCGATGAAGTTCAGGCGGCGCGGCGCCGCGCCTGCATCTGAGTTACCCGATTCCGGTCCCGCCATGTTCGCGATTCCCTTGCCGCAGATACCCTGCCCGGCTGGGGCGCCGGGCAATAAACCCGTTGCACGTCTGCACTTCGAACGGGGGATCATAACCCAGGAATCCCGCCTGAACAAAAAGGTGGAGGGGCCGGTGCCAGGGTGGGCCCATGACACGGGGCGGCGTAATACGTTTCGCTACAATGAGTTAGGTGCGAACCACTTTCCCACGAAGGGAATCCTTGATTCGCAAGCACACCATGTGCGATAATACTCATCGTGGGTACCCGGCCCGCTTGGGAGGCGGTGTCGGGGGAGCGGGAATTGGGGGAGAGAGACGAGTCCTTCCTCATAATTTCCGCGATGCTCGGTTTCGTACGGACGCAGTGAGTGCGCTTTCCGCGTGCCGCAGCGTGTACGCAGGATCGAACGCAGGCATGCGCTCCACCCTGCCCCGGAGGGCATATGGGCCCCGGGGGGGCGGTAAGCGTTGCCGTGGGAAGAAGGGAGAAGGAACTCATGGGAGGCAGAGGGGTATTGCTAGGTGCGGTCGTTCTGTATGTTGCGACGTGCGGGATGGCGAACGCCGCGACGATCATTGACGACTTCTCGCAGGGCGGGTTTTCGGTGGCCGTGTACGCGAATAGCACCACCGGGACCGTCCAGCAGCCGGTGGCCAACGTTTTGGGGGGGATGAGATACGGGAGCGTCGCCGTACCGGCAGGAGGCATACAAATCGAGGGCCTCGACAACGTCCAGCTCTCCTCGTTCCCCACGGCGAGCATTCTGAACTATGAAAGCTCCGTGGGGGCGGATGGGACCGCCGGCGTGCGATACTACAACGACGATCAATTCATCGGTGACCTGTCGGGTGCGCTGTTCATCCAGATCGACTTCTCGCTGGTCGACCTCGGCCTGGGCGGCCCCATGGACGTAACCGTCTCGCTGGAGGACGGTGCAGACAATGCCGCGGCACTCCTGCAAACGATTACGACGGCCACGCCCCAGTCGCTGGTCTTTCCGTTCGCCGCGTTCAGCGGAATCGGAAGCCTGAACCTGGCCGACCTGCATGAGGTCGAGATCCAGTTCGATCCCGGCCAGGCGGCTGACTTCCGGGTCACGCAGATCATCGCCGACGTGCCCGAACCGACCGCGCTGGCCCTGCTGGCCCTAGGGGCCCTGGGCGCTCTTCGTCGCCGGGCCCGGTGACGGGTTCGCCCGTTCGCTGCTCGAATCAACAAGGCCGCCGGGGATCCTCCAGGCAACCCGGCGACGGCTTCTGCACCGCGTGACCGGGAAACCGGCTGGATCTCGCGATGAACGACTGCCCCCTCCCCACCCGCTTTCGTCCGACCGGGAACGACCGATAACCTTGGCGGTATCAGCAGGTGGAATCCGGCACCCACGTGCGGAACGGGGCGGAATACGGATGAAGCTCAACCCGAGTCGACGCAGCTCTCGATATACGGTCGGGAGGCTATATGGCCATGACCGACCCGGAATTCAGACTCGAAGAACTCAAGCGATGCGTCGAACGGCTTCGCAAGATCAGCGGTGACCAGTTCGCGGAGCGGATGGCCCGGGCCCTCGAACACTCCCTTGCCATTCACACGCTTGGAGTCAAGGACGCCGAAACCGTCACCACAGACTCCAACACCGCCGGCGACTCGACAAAGCCGGCGACCCCCGCCTGACTCCGCGATCACACAGACGCCCCCGCATCGGTTGCTGCGCCTTGCGTGCGCGCCTTCGTGCCGGCCGCGATGAAGCAGTACTTCCGCAGAAAATGCCGGACCTCCACGTCCGCAAACGCCCCTCGGATCGCGTCCACGTGGGACCGATCCGGCCGGACGTGGTGGAGGCCAAGCCACGCGCGGGCGATCGCCGCCGCCGGCCCCCAGCCGTCAAACGTGGAGAAGTCCAGCACCACAATCCGGCCACCCTGCTGCAAATGGTCCCGCGCAGTTTCCAGCGCCGCCCGCCAATCCGCGATCATGCTGAGGCTGTAGGCAAACAGGACCGCGTCAAACGGTTCATCCAGCCGCAGGCGCGTGGCATCGCCTTCCCTGAGCTCGACGTGGGACCATTTTTGGGTGGCCACCCGCCGCCGGGCCCGGACCAGCATGTGCGGTGAGAAATCGAGCCCCACCAGCCGGCCACAGGCGGGATCGAGGTGTTCCAGAATGTGGCGAAAGTTCAGACCCGTGCCGCAGCCGACTTCCAGCACCCGGCTGTCCGGCCGCAGCCGAAGCTGTTCCACCGCCTGCCGCCGCCCGTGCAGCACGATCCACCGCGTCGCATCGTACACGCACGCGTGAAGCCGATAGAACCTCTGCACGGGTGAGTCGGACACGTGAACGGCCTCGCGAAGTCCCGCCACGCACAACGGGTACCTGTGGAACCGGCCTCTGGTGTGGGACCAGCTTCGTTTGTGAAACCGGCTTTCCAGCCGGTCTGCTCTGTGGGACCGGCTTTCCAGCCGGTCTCCTTCGGGCAAGCACACGGTATCGGCGATCTGCGTGATTGGCCAGCACCCGCATACCCGCCCCGGGGGTCGGCCGCGGGCGAGGCCGACCGTAGCTGCCTCACCGCTCTTCCAGCGTCACCCGGTTCTGCTTCTGGTTGCGGCCCTGGCGGAAGGTTAGGTCGTAGGCCAGGTCGCACTTCTGGCCGCGCTCGACGGTCGCGGCAAACTGCGGGCTCTGGTAGTCATATAGAGTCGGCGCGAGCCCGCTGCAAAACAGCACGTCACCCTCGAACCGCCGGCGAATCTCCACGTCCACCGGCTTGTCACGGTAGTTCCGAATGCGCTCCACCCAAGACTGGTGTTCATCCCAGCCGGCCACCGTATCACGGATTTCCACCTGGTGACCCTGCTGAGGGCTGTAGTACACTTCAACGTCGTGCCGGCGAAACCAGAAGTTGTCCCGCCGGCTTCCCAGCTTGACCCACTCGTGGATCACCTCCGGATCCACCCCCAGGTTCAGCTCGATCTCCTGCCCAATGGGCACGTAGCGGATGCCCTGCTGGACCAGCATCGACAGCCCGTCGCGGCCGTTGTCGCGATACAGCCGGACGATGCCGTCCGGCAGCGGCGTGGTCCCCAGGTCCGACTCCCGATCGTTGCGAAGCAGGAACATGCGCACCATCTGCGGCCCGTACTCCTGTGGCCGAAAGCGATACTGGATACGGAACGGTACCTGAAGCCCCTGGAACAGCCGCATTCGCTTCGACCACGTGTGGCGAATCGTTTCCGTGCCCTCCACCGTGAACAGGAAGTACTCGGACAGCCCTTGCTTGACGATCTCCTTCGGCGCGGCCGCCGATTCCGCGACGGCCATCCCCGCCTTGAGCTCCATGGACAGGTCCCTTCGCGCCGCGTCCACCATTTGAGAAATCGGCCGGCGTCCGCGTTCGTACGCCTCCCGGTCCGCGTCGGCGATCAGGCCCCGCTGGGCCAGCTCGCGCACCTTTTCCACCAGGTTGATGGTGCCCACCACCATCCGCACCTGGGCGTTCTCGTAATCCTCGCCGGACTGGTTGGTGATCCGCACGAACCCCTCGAAGCGCATCCGTTCCTCCTGCGGGTCGCTCGTGCATACATAATCCGCGGCCCACGAGATGCCGCTGGTGAAATACGTCACCTCCACCTGGGCGTCCCCGTCCAGCTCGCTTTGCACGTTCCAGTACAGCATCTGCGGCTTGTCGTGCGGGAAGGTGGTGTCCAGGACCTCCAACTGGTCGGAGTTCGTCCTGAACCGCAACTCCACGCTGGACGGGTCAATCAGCGTGTTCGCCCAGGAGAACTGCAGAGGGTTCATCCCCTTCCTGAAGGTGACCGTCCGCGTCTCGCGGACCAGGGTGAGGTCCTCGCTGTTGTAGATCGTAAGCTGCACGCCGTCGCGGGGCGGAATCGTGGACAGGTCGATGTTACTCGAGGCCGCCGCCACGCGCACCAATCCGGTCGAAATCAGCACCATGACCATCGTTCGCGTCATTGCTTTGCACTCCCATATCGCAGGACGTCTGTCCCGGTTCTCACCATTCATTCCGAATCCGCACGTGCAGCGTATGCGTGGTCTTCACCGCCTGGTCGTCCGGGCCCCGGGGAGGCAGCTCCACGCGAAACAGCACGCGATCGACCGTGGTCTTCTCCACGTCCATCCGCGCTTTGCCCAGGGTGCCCTGGTCACCCAGTTCCCATTCGACATCTCGGTCACTGTTTATCCCGATCTCACTCCGGAGGGCCCGCAGAGACTCGGCCAGGTCCAGAACCGCCGGCTGGTCCTTGAAGTTCTCGATCTCGTACTTGACGACCACGTAATAATCATAGAGGTTGCCCAGAACGCGCTTCTGCTCGCGCCGATCGATGGTCCGCTTGACCACGATGTCCCTGGCCACACCCAGAAACAGGTCCACCTCATCATCGCGCGGCGTGAAGCGAGCCCAGTCCTCTCCCAGGAACGCGCTCATCCCCTGGCCGTCATCCTGAAAGATGCGGGCCTTGCCGAACATCAGCGGAAACAGACCCAACCCGTGTGCCGCGTCGTTCTTCAGGCGATAGCTCATCGGTACGCGAAGTTGCCGCTTCCCCGCGTCCAGGTAGCCGTGCGCGGCCAGGTCCGCCAGGTACACTTTCTGCACCGGCACGTTCGCAAAGCGGGCGGACAAAAGCTTCTTCGTTTCGTTGATGCCGATCGGCCGCTCGAAACGCTCGCCGAACCCCGCCCACATGCCGGCCATGCCGAACTCCTCGTTCGACCGGTTGTGAAGCTGTACGTACTGCCAGAGCGTAAGCTGTTTCTCGTCGGGTGAGGCCGTCGCCTGGTATGCGTACGACTTGTCCAGTTGACCGATCAGGTAGCTGATCCGGATGCGGGCCGATCCCGCCTTCGGCGACGCCACCTGCCAGGTCAGGGCGTTCTCGCCCGGCGGGTACGAGACGGACAGCACCTTCACGGCGTCCGGGTCCGACAGGCACCGAAGCTGGATGCTCTCCCGATCGATGCTCGTGTTGGCCCAGGCGAACACCACGTCGTTCACCCCCTGGGTCAGCGGTACGATCCGCTCCTCCTCCACCAGCGTGACCTGCGGGTTGTCCAACTGGATTTCCACCCGCTCCCGCGGGGGCAGCGTGATCAGCTTGATCCCCGCCGACGCGGCCGGCGCCAGGGCCGGCCCCACCAGGATGCCCACCACGACGTTCCATGCGATTGGCCTGCTCATCGACACATCTCCGTTTGCGGAGGCCCGTTCCCGGGCCCGCGGGCCCAACCCACGGCCCGGCCACACGGCCTCTCTGCCCGTTAGTCGACGGAGACGTGCAGATGGTTCCCGGCAAGTCGCGAGAAGAAAGTGTCGGCAGGTCCGAGAACCCGCCTCAGGCCGACTGGAGGGCCGAAGCGGCGGCAGGCTGCTGGGGGGTCTGTACGGACGCGAGCCAGGGCAGCCACGTAGCGGGATAGGTGGGCACGCAAACCAGACGCAGGTCATCTGTGGTGAACTTCTCGTGGGCCGCGTTCGCCGGGCCGGGCAGCAGAACCACGCTCCGCCGCTTCCTCAGGCACCCCGCCGCGACGAGCGATGTGAGAACCTCCACCTGGCCCAGGAGCGTCTCGACCTCCGTCAGGTTCACCACCATGGGCGTCGCACCCGGCGATCGAATGACAGAGCCGGGCCGGTTGAGAAGCTCCACGTGAGAGGCGCGCGCTTCGAAGTAGGTCCGGATCACGTCGCATTCGCGATGAAGGGGCGTGAAATACAGCAGCCTCCCGAGGGGTTTGCGTTGATACAGACAAGAGCAGCGAGCAGCCGTCGGAAACAGGTAGGCCATCTCCGTCGTGAGCTCTGCCATCATGCGCCGGGCCTCGGCCGTGACCGTCTCCATGGAGAGCCTGGCGTGGCGGAGGGCCGCCTCAAACTCATTCGGCATCCGGCCCAACAGGCCCAGCGGAACATCCCCCGGAAAGAGCGAGTGTGCAAGCTGATGCGCCGCCTGCACCACCAGCGACAGGACTCTCGAAGATACCTTCAGGGCCTGGCGATCCAGGGTTGGCTCGTGAAGGGAGACCACCACGTCCTCAAAGACTTCCGGCAGTCCGAACTGTTGAAACACCCAGCGGGCGATCTCCCCGTGGTGGGCCCCGATCAGACTCTGTTCCCAGGCATTGCCGGGCAGATGGCAGGTTGGAGCGGCCTCCACGAGACGCGTGTACAGCGGTCGGAAGTAGTGGGCCAGCACGTAGTGCCCGATGCCGTGCAACAGACCCACGGCCGCCGCTTCCGACGGAACGCCCAGGTCCAACCGGCGGGCCAAAATCTCCGCGAATCGAGCCGTGGCCACGCTATGCACCCAGAACTGGCCCGGATGCCATCCCTGCACGCAACGCTCCTTGACTGGAAGCACCGATTCGGCGATCACGTAGAAACCCTTGGGCCCGACCAGGCGAGCGGCCTGGAGCGGACCGCTCACGCCGCCCGGCATGTCCCCCGGCGCCCGGCGCCGGGCTTCGCCCAGCAAGCCCAGCAGCAACATGGGATCCCGCAGGGCAATCTCGGTGATGTGGTCCTCGGCGCGCTCCACGGTGCAGGTTGTCGTGATGGCCTCCATCACCGTGAACTCGTACGCCTTGAGTTGTTCGACACCGTCCAATGCTTCCGCGACTTTCGCCGCGGTGAGATGCCCTGATCCCGGCACCGTCCTCGATTCCCCGGCGCCGTCCTCCGCAGCCGCCGGCGGGCCTCCAGCAACCGGATGCTCCAGGATCGTACGCAGGCCATTCAGGAGCTTCTCCACGACCGATGCGTCACGGACGATCCACTCCACCGCACCCGCTTTCGATCCGTCCTTCAGATCCTCCTGGTGCCGGGGTTCTCCGTACAGGACGACGGGAATGGAGCGCGTACGCGGGTGCAGCTTCAGAGAGCTCAGGGCGTTCATCTCCCCGGTTTGCCAGAGCGCGGTTTCCAGAAGCACGACGTCCACCCGCTTTGCCTGCGCAATGCGGACCGTATCCACGCCGTTGCCCGCTTCGTGGACGCGGAATCCCTCGTGCTCCAGGAGGTGTGCCAGGAGCTTCCGTTCGCAATCGCGCGGATTCGCTACGAGTATGGTCGGCTGCTCCATGCCCCCAATGCCCTCGTTTGCGCGGCACGGTCCCCTCGGACCGACGCCCGCTGTCGCTGCCGCAACGGCTTCCCGGCCCCATGAACCGGCCGAGATTGACCGCCCTGGAATCCACCGTATCCAAGCGTACGATACGTCGGCGTCACAAGAGCGGCGGTTCACCGGCAAATGGGGAAGATGCCGAGGTCCGCGTAAGCCGTACGCACCCGCCCGATGCCGTCCGAGAATACCACAGCCCACCAGGGATTCGAGCCGTCGTCGTCCGCCCACGACCAGCACGTTCACGGACGTTCGCCGTCCTCAATGCGGTGGAAATTCAACCACGCATACGACATGCCCCACACGCCCTGCCGCCCGCCGATCCAGTATTGGACCTCGTGGTGGTTCGTCGGCCGGTATGGGCCGCGCCGCCTTCATCCGACGCAAGCCGACGGCGGCCTTCACTCCGGTGTCCGTGTCAGAAGTGTCCTGTGTTGCCCGTCGCAATATCAGCGGTATTCCGTCTGGCCGCAACCGTTTGGAGGCCGCCCGAGATGTCCCGGTTGGCGCGACCCGGTTGGCTCGCTTTTTGGTCGGCTTCAGCCGGCCACGGAAGAACACGGCAAAATCATCCGGACACGTTTGTCCGTTCCGGAACAGCGTCCGGTTCAACGGGGGCTGTCAGCCGTTCCCGCAGCACGTCGAGGGCCGACTGCAACTGGGGATCCACCCAGATTTCCGGGAAAGATGCCGATTGCTCGTCCGGGCCGTCGTCGGCGGGGTGGGTGGAGAGCGCGGGCCGGGTTGTGGGTCGGTCGGGACCCCCGTCCACGATCGCTCGTTGCCGCTGAATCTCCCGCCGCTGTTCCTCCGTGATTGGCACGATGACATCCGGGATGACTCCCCAGGTGTCGGTGTCGGCGTTCCGCGGGGTGCGGTGGATGACTCGTCCGCTGGGAAGCACCCAGTGGGCCTCGGTCATGCGAATGGCGGCCCTGCGGCCGTGGACGCGGAGGTAGCGATCGTGCTGCACGCTTCCCTTTCCGAAGCTGCGATCCCCGATGATGACGGCCCGATCGTGGCACTGGAGGGCGCCGGCCACGATCTCCGCGGCGCTGGCCGACGCTCCGTTGATCAGGACGGCCAACTCCACGTGTTCCAGGGTCCCTTCCCGTTTGGCCCGGAACCGCTGCGCCGTGTTGCTTCGGGAGACCACGGCGACGATTTCGCCCTCCCGGACGAAACGATCCACCATCTCCACCGCCCGGGGCAGCAGGCCGCCGCCGTTGAAGCGCAGGTCGAGAATGACGGCCCGGGCCCCTTCGCTCGTGAGGGTGGACAGGGCCCTGTCAAACTCGACGGTGGTGTTGTCGCGAAAGTCTGCCACGCGGATGCAGCCGATCCGCAGATCCGGATCGAGCATGTAGTCCCAGCCGTGGTTGGCTTGGCCGGGCAGGCGGCGGACGCCCTTGACGGGGCGGATCGCTACGGGGCCGCGGACGACCGCGACCTCGACGGGTTCGTCGGAGCCCGGGTGCCGCAGGGTGAGGGTCACGGGGGTGCCGGCGTCTCCCACCAGGCGAGCGTTCACGTCCAGGATGGTCATGCCCTCGGTGCTTTTGCCGTTGACGGCGAGGATCACGTCGCCGGCGAGGATTCCCGCTCGGGCGGCAGGGCTCTCTTCCAGCGGGGCGATGACGGTAATCTGGTCGTGCCGCATCCCGATGGTGACGCCGATGCCGTCGTAGTTGGCCGACAGGGCGCGCTCGAACGCGCCCATTTCGTCCGGGGCGATGTAGCGGCTGTAGGGGTCAAGCTGCAGCATCATGCCGCGGATGGCGCCGTTGACAAGCTGTTCCTCGCTCACCTCCTCGACGAAGTGGCGGCGGACCATGGCGTCGGCCTCGACCAGCGGAGCGAACGTGCGCACGACGGTGTCCTGCTGGGCCGCCCGGGGCGTCAGCCAGTAGAACAGGGCCATGATCGCCACAATCACGCCCATCCAGACCAGGTTGCGTTTGGACATACCGTCGATCCCTCCGCCGCCCTCCCCGCCGATCGGGCCCCATTGTCGGACCATTCGCGGGTGGGTGTCAATTATTCGCCGGGCGAAGGGGCGAGGGCGGGGCTGCAATGCAGGATGGTAGGGTCCGCCCCGCGGACCCATTTCTCCGTCATCGCATTGGGGCGTGATGTACTCCATCCTCGGCAGCCCGGGAGTCGCAATTGTAGGGTCCGCCACGCGGACCCATTCCTCCGGGGTCGCATACGGGTATGATGCGCTTCATCCTCTGTGATCCGAGGGGCAATGATGCGGTCTGACACGACGGAGGCAACGGATGCAGGGCAAATTCGGCCGCGGTTGCGGAGGAGGAGTGATCGGACTGCACATCGACAGAGAACTGCCCGACGTCGCTCGCAACGGAGCGCGCGCATGAAAGCGGGCGAGCCGGTTGGGCTCGCCCGCGAAGGCTTGCTGGAGAAGGACCTGTCGCGCTGCGTCCTAGCGCCGACGGATCGCCACGGCCGCACCCAGGCCGAGCAGCAGCAGAGTGGCCGGCTCCGGGATCGGCGTCGGATAGAACATCACGCCGAAAAACGAGACATTGTCCGGGTTCACGTTGTATACCGCAAACGTGGCCGACTCACCCGGGTAGACCGGGTCGGAGTAGTAGTACAAGTCGATCTTGGCGCCGACGGACACGTTGTCGACCACCCAGGTCAACGGGCTCTGGGTGCTGGTCGGCTCGTAGGGCGGATCGACCAGGAAGTCCACGTTCGAGATATTCTGCCCGCCGATCGGGTCGTAAATCTCGAAGTGGAAGTCGCCCCAAGCCTCGCTGCCGGTGTTGGACACGTTGACGGTCACCCAGCCGGCCCACGGATCTGCATCCTCGTGGACAGACGTCTGGGCTTCGCCCACGCCCGTGCCGTTGAAACTCGTGTCGATGACAACCGAGTGTGCAAGAACAGGAACCGCCGTGACCAAGAGAACTGCCAACGCGAGTCGCATCTTTGCTCCTCCTCCTTGGGTTTGTCCCTGACCTACGAAAAAACGGGCAGACCATGCCCGTCTCTCTCTCCCAAGGGGGGTCACCGCGACCCGCCTCTATCCCACGACTCGCTTATACCTCAAACGGCACCCGGATGTCAAGAGGGTCCAATAAGAAAACTCCGGAAATCCGGCCGATCGGTGTGGCTGGTGTCGGCAAAAAACTGCTGGACCACAAAATAAAGCTACAATGGAATGTTTGGCCGTCAACCGAAGGGAATTGCATGGGCGGACCGGCGGCGTCCACTGTCCTTCACTCTGCGGTCGCGTCGGCTCCCGTGCCGCCTGCGTGGCCGGGATGGCAGGGAGCGGCCGACGGGCGGGCGGTGCGTCGGGCCGGGCAGGTGGTGTCGCACGGATCCTGGGCGGGGATGCCGGCGCCGCAGCCGGCCTGCCGGCACCGCTCGCGGCACTCGCGAATCTCGCCTGCGCAAAGCCCGAATAGCTTCTTCTGCTGGTCGGGCGTCAGGTGCCTTCGGACCGCGATGAGGTACTCCGAAACGCGCCGCTCCAGCTCGTTGTGGGCGGTGATGCTGGCGTCCACGGCCTGGCGGATCTGTTCGTCCGAGGCGTTGACGGTCTCGAAGAGCTCGGCCAGTGCTTCGCGGGCTGCGTCCAGCTTGTGGCGCAGAGCAGCTACGTCCTGCGTGAACGCGGGGTCCTGCGCGTGAATGATCGCGGCCGTCTCCGCGTCGACCCCCAGCCATCGCGCCAGCGGCGGCAGGGACGTGCCCGGCGAAGGCTTCGGCGTCGTTCTGACCGTGGTCAGGAACGCACCGGCGAAAGCCAGAGCGGCCACAGCCATCACGCTCAGTCCGGCTTTGGTGATCATGACGCGCTACCGTCCTTCCTCGTCGGCTCTCCGCTCAAACTGCAGGGCAATTCCGGTTGCGGAGTCGGTGGCCACGAAGGCGACCGCCAGTGCATGCAGGACATCATGGTTTGAACTGTCGGCCACCGTGATTTCCCGATCAGATGCTCGCGATCCAGACACGAGTCGCCCTGCGCCGACACCCAGCCCGGTCGCGATGACAACGGAGGCCGCCACCCGTGTGAACGCCGGCCATCTCCAGCGGTGACGCCGCGGAGCGGTTGCTTCGGCCTCAATGGCCGTCAGGACACGACCGGCCAGATCGACACCGGTCGTCCCCGGCTGCCAAGCATCCAAGGCGGCCCATGTTTCGCGCAGGGCGGCTACCGTTTCGGCGCAGGCCTGGCAGCCGGACACGTGCGCTCCGATGCGCACGGCGTCCTGGGCACCGGCGTCGCCGGAAACGTATCGGACCAGGTTTGCGGCGGATGGGCATTGCATGGAACGATCCCTCACTACATGTAACGAATCGGGCCGCATTGTCCTGCGGCCGATAACCCCTACGGGCCAAGGCCCCTAAGCTTTTGTCGCAGCGTCGCATAGGCACGAACCAGGAGCGACTCGACCGCCGATTCGGTCCATCCGGTCGTGTCGGCGATTTCCCGCATCGACAGGCCGGAGTATTTGTGTAGCAGAACCGCGACACGCTGGCGTTCAGGCAGGCGGTCGAGAGCGGCTCGGATGACGGCCGCCCGGTCGGCGTGGTCCACGGCTGACTCGGCGGGGGTGTGCTGGGGGTCAGGCTGGTCCGGGGTCTCTCCAAGCAGTGTCCGGCGCTTCTTGCGCGCGTCCAGGCAGAGGTTCACGACGATGCGGTAGAGCCAAGTGGTGAATCGGGCGCTGGGCACGTAGTCCGCGGCGGAGCGCCAGACTCGCAGGAACGCCTCCTGGGCGATGTCTTCGGCCAGCGTATGGTCCCGGAGGGTCCGGACGGCGATGTCCAGAACGCGGCGTTGATGGCGGCGGACAAGCTCGCCCAAGGCCGTACGGTCGCCGTCGCGCAGCCGGGCCATCAGCGACGCGTCGTCCGGTACCTGCGGGTTATGCGGTTCGGGATTGGGCATGGATGCACTGTCCGCCTGAACGGGGGAAGCATACTCCACCGTTACGGCGGTCCACAAGCGGACGACCGGCGCGGCTGCACTCCTGCGTTCCACCCGCTTCAAGATTCCAGGGGTATGAAGTCCTGGTCGGGGAGAGCGAGGCGCCACTTCAACTGCTTGATGCCGCAGAAGCACGTGGGTACCACGAAGAGCGTCACCAGTGCCACCGCCATCCCGCCGAAGAGGGGCAAGGCCATAGGTGCCATGACGTCGCTGCCGCGGCCGGTGGACACGAGGACGGGCACCAGGGCGGCTAGCGTGGTGAAAGTGGTCATGAGGCACGGCCGGACGCGGCGCAGGCCGGCCTCCACGACGCGTTTCTCGATCTCCGCGTACTCACGGATTCTCTTGCGTGAGAAGCTCTGATCCAGGTATGTGCCCAGGACGATTCCGTCGTCCACCGCGATGCCGAAGAGGGCGATGAATCCCACCCAGACGGCCACGGTGAGGTACATGGCGTCGCCGGGGAAAGGCCGGTCCATGATTCCCCATGCGTAGATCTGGTTCTGGATGGCCGGCCACCAGTCGAGCAGGATGAAGCCACCGGAGAACGCCACCGGGATGGCAAGGAAGATGGCCATCGTCAGCAGAAGACGGTGGAACTGCAGGTAGATCAGGACGAAGTTGATCAGCAGCACCAGGGGTACGAGGAAGGCCAGGCGATCCTTGGCTTGCTGATTTCGCTCGTAGCTTCCGGCCCACTTGAAGGTGTACCCTTCGGGCCGCTTCAGCGTGCCGTCGATGTTGGCCCTGTCGAGGATGGCCTGGGCCCGGCTGACGAGCGTGGATTCATCGATGCCGACGTTGTTCATGGTCACGTAACTGACGTAACGGGCCCCCTCGCGGCGGACGCTCATCGGGCCGACCACACTGCGGATTTCCGCGACCTGGGTGATGGGAATCTGGGCCCCGCCGGGCGTAGGCACCAGGATCCGCTCGAGGTCCGGCACCTCGTCGCGCAGCTCGCGTGCGTAGCGAACACGCACGGGGTAGCGATCCAGTCCTTCATACGTGGTCGTAAGGTTTCGGCCGCCGATCGCCACTTCGATGACGTCCTGCACGTCGCGAATATTCACGCCATGGCGGGCGACGGCCTCGCGATCGACGTGGAACTCGAGATACGGCTTGCCGGAGACCCGGACCGCGTTGATCGCTTCGGCGCCGTCAAGCTGTTCGCGCAACAGTTGCTCGATATGCACGGCCAGCTCTTCGCAGCGCCCGAGGTTGTCGCCGTAGATTTTGAGGCCGATTTTGGCGGCAAGGCCCGTGCTGAGCATCTCGATGCGGGTGCGGATGGGCTGCAGTTCGGCCGAAGGCAATACGCCGGGGTACTGGCCGGCCTGCTGGATGGCCCGCCAGATTTCGTTCATGGTGCGGTGGCGTCTCCGCCCGGGATAGTCGGGGTCATCGATGAGGGGCCACTCCGTGCGCGGCCGGAGCAGGATCATCGTTTCGATCATGCCGACGGGGGCAGGGTCGAGAGCGGACTCGATGCGGCCCAGTTTGCCGACAGCCAACTCCACCTCCGGGATCCGGGCGAACTGCACGTCCTGCTTCTGCATGACCTCCATCACGGTGTTGATGGAACCGGCGGGCAGAACGCTGGGCATGTAGAGGAAATCGCCCTCGTCAAGGGGAGGCATGAACTCCTGACCGATGCCGCGGCGGGGCAGATCGCGCAGCGGCGCGAACTCTCGCAAGGGGATCGCGGATGCATCGGCGGTGGGGAGGGGCAGGCCGAAGGCAACGGACACGGGTCCCGCGTACGCGTCGGCGGCGCGAGCCGCGTGCAGCGCGGCGGCAATCAACAGAGCGGTAACTCCGAAGCCCGCTCGGCGTGCCCATCGCACGATGGCGGAGGGGCGCCGCACGCACGTCTGATGCCGGCGTCGGAGGAGGCGAATCGTGTCGACGACCAGGGGTAGAACGGCGCAGCCCAGGAAGATTCCCGCCCCCAGGTGCAGCCACCAGGCGAGGGACCACTGCGTTACCCCCAGCCCGATGATGTCGAAGGGGCGTGCCAGGGTGCCGAGTACGGCGGCCCAGCTCAGCCAGATGGAAAGCCCCCAGAGCACGAGGGTCGCGGGCAGAATGAGGAACAGCAGCTTGTGATGGAGGACCCAGCGAAGCGCCGGCTCGTAGACCCAACGGATAAACCGGCTGGTCGGGTTCTGCTCGATCGGTCGGATGCGTTCCCGCAACAGCAGCACGGTGAGCAGGAAGACGATGGCGCCTGCCAGTCCGGCGACCATGGAGTGCGAGAGGTCCAGGTAATCGCGGATGCCCTGCCGGAGCTCCGCGAATGCTGCCCAGCGATCTCCGTGATACCATCCGAGCCCGAACGCGCCCGCCGCCAGGAATGCCCACAGGAGCGACCAACGCCAGGGCACGCGGCGGTCCCGCAGCAGCAGCGAAGCGAAGGGCGGGACGAGTGTGAGGGCGAGCAGGAGGGCGCCGACCATGCAGAATGTCTTGGTCCAGGCCAGGGGCGCAAACAGCCTGGCCGCCTGTCCTTCGAGGAAGAAGACCGGAACAAACGAGATCACGGTGGTGGCAATCGCGGTGATGAGGGCGGAACCGACTTCCGTGGCGGCTTCCTCAACCAACTGCGACCGCCGAACAGGATCGGTGACGGTGTGGGGCCGCCCGTCGGGGCCGGTCTCGGTCCGGGTGTATTCGCCGCGACCGTCGGTGAGGTACTGATAGATGTTCTCCGTCATTACGATGCCCATGTCGACCATGGTGCCGATGGCGATCGCGATGCCGGCCAGACTCATGATGTTGGAGGGCAGGCGCAGCGCTTCCATGCAGATGAACGCGAAAAGCACGGCCAAGGGCAAGGCCACGGCGATGACCAGGCTGCTCCGCACGTGCAGCAGAAAGAGCACCACGGCAACCACCGTGATCAGCAGTTCCTGTCCGAGGGCGGTGCCGAGCGTGGCCATGGTTTCCTGAATGAGGTTCGTTCGGTCGTAGCAGGGATTGATGCGCACGCCGGGCGGCAGACCGGGCTCGATCTGGGCGATCTTCGCCTTCACGGCGTCGATCACCTCGAGCGGGTTTTCTCCGAAGCGCATGACAACGCTGCCGCCGACGGCTTCCGCGCCCATCTTGTCCAGCGCGCCGCGGCGAAAGTCCGGGCCGGTGCTGACCGTGCCAAGCTGGCGGACGTAGACCGGCGTGCCGTCGACCGCCTTGACCACGATGTTCTCGATGTCGCGCAAGGCCGCACGCTCGCGTTCGGCTCGGCCCCCCGCGGCCCGCTGTCCGCCACCCAGGAAGCCGATTCCGCGGATGAAGACCTCCATGCCGTTCTGCTCGATGACCTTGGCGCCCACATCGATGTTGGACGAGCGAACCGCCTCGACCAGGTACGAGAGCGGGATGCGGTAGGCACGCAGGGCCTCCGGGTTGACGTCAATCTGATACTGGCGCACGTAGCCGCCCACGCTGGCCGCCTGACTGACACCCTCCACGCCCTCCAGGGCGAGTTTGACGTCGTAGTCCTGAATGCTGCGCAGCATGTCGAGCGGCAACGCGCTGAACACGAGCGGTGCTCCCGTGGCCGGGCATTGGTAGGGTCCGGCGGCGTCGATCCTCTCCTTCATCGCCGGTTCGGCGGCGAGCAGCGCTGTGCGAGAGGCCGGCGTGAGCGTTCCGTCCGGCTCGAAGCGCAGGCCGGGACGCTCGGGAGAGTACCAGCCGTTTTCGACCGTGTACCAGAAGACCTGGCCCAGCGGTGTGGCGTCGGGCCCCAGCGCGGGGATGACCCCTTCCGGCAACTGGGCCTGGGCCACGTTCAACCGTTCCAGAACGCGGCTGCGGGCCCAGTAGAAGTCGATGCCGTCCTGGAAAACCACGTAGACTACGGACCAGCCGAACCCGCTGGTCGCCCGGATTTCGCGCACCTGAGGCACGCCCTGCAGCGCGACCGTCAGCGGGTAGGTGACCTGCTCGTCGACGTCCTTCGGGCTGCGGCCCATCCACTCGGAGTAGACGATCGTCTGGTTTTCCGCGATGTCGGGGATGGCGTCCTTCGGGTTGGCGACGTACGCATGCCAGCCCCATCCGATCAGGGTACCGGCCAGAATCAGGGCAAGCAGCGGCGAGCGCAGGAACGTCCGGATGAGCAGGCTAGTCACGTCCGGCCTCCTGCGTGGCGGCCACCGCAGCGCGGATATGCGCCTGAACCGCATCAGGCAGCTTCACGATGTACTTCTCCGGGTCCGCCTGAAACCTCTTGTCGCAGCCCCAGCAGCAGAAGAACACGCGAACGCCGTGGTAGTCGATGAAGACGTCGTCCTGGATCGGGTTGCCCATGACCGGGCAAATGGTCTGAACGCCGGCGTCGGCGGGTTCGGTGGCTGGCTGATCCTGCACGTCGGCAGTCCGCCCCGAGGCGTGCCCGGCGTGGGCGTCGGCTCCACCGCCCTCCAGTCCGCGGGCGTGAAAGAGGCTCGGCTTGCCGGCGAGCTGCATCTGGCTGTCAATGACGAAGCCGCCGCGGGTGACGACCGTCTGGCCTGCGGTCAGACCGGACAGGACGGGGTAGTAGTCGCGTCCCGTGCCGTCGCGACCAAGCGGGCCGATCCGGACCTCGACGCCACGGTACACGCCGGGTCCCGTCTCGATGTAGACGAGGGTTCGCTCGCCGGTCTGCATGACGGCCTCGCGCGGGACGGCCAGGAGTGCGGCCGGATCGCTCGGCGGCACATAGCCCGGCACGGCTTCAATCTCCACCATGTCCATTTCGCAGATCGGGCAGGTCGCGGGTTCCTGGGCGGTTTCCCAGGGATGCATGGGGCAGGCGTATCGACCCTCCAGGGCCGGGCCGGCTGCGGCGGCCCGCACGTCCATGGCGACGGAGACGTGGGCCGTGACGAACATGGCGGGTTTGAGCCGCCGCTCGGGGTTGGCCACGTTGACGCGGACTTTGATGGTACGGGTCCGGTCGTCCACGACGGGGTCGACGAAGGCGATATGTCCGTCGAACATTTCGCCGGGCAGGGCCTCCGCGGTCACGCGTACGGTCTGGAATGGTCGGATCCACGGAACGTCGGCCTCGTAAACGTCCAGCAGCAGCCAGACGTGGGTCAGGTCGGCGATTTCGTAGAGCACGTCTCCGGTCCGCACGTACTGGCCCTCCATGACGTTCTTGCGCACCACCGTTCCGCCGATGGGAGCGTGGACGACGAGGTGAGTCTGCGGCGTGCCGCTGGCTTCGATGGCCTCGATCTGCTTATCGGTGATGCCCAGCAACTCGAGTTTGCGGCGCGCGGACCGGGCGAGTTGCTCGGCGCTGGCGCGGGAGGCGTCGAGAGCGCTGTCCTGCATGGCACGGGCGGAGCGGATGGCCTGCAGATACTCCTCCTGGGCGGAAAGCAACTCCGGGCTGTAGAGCTCGACAAGATGATCGCCCTCCTGAACGAGCATGCCGGAGAAGTCGGCGAAGAGCCTGTCGATGCGGCCGCCGATCCAGGCGGCGACCATGCGGTGCCGGGTCTCGTCGTAGCCGATCTTCCCGACGGTGCGGATTTCGCGGACAAGCCTGCGGAGCCGGGCGGGCTCGGTGGCCAGACCGGCGAGGCGCCGGGCGCGTTCGCTGAGCCGTATCTCATATGTGCCGGTCCCGTCTGCTTCGTGCTCGCCGACGGGCTCGCGTTTCATGCCGCAGACGGGGCAGCGGCTGGTGGGGTCGGCGCTGCCCTGGTCTCCGCACTCCGGCATGGTGCAGCGATACCATTGCTTGTTCGGGACGGCGAGGTCCCGGGGTGCGCTCGCCGACGGGGCCCGGGCTTCCGCGCGGTGCGGGATCAACTCCATGCCGCAGATTGGGCATTTGCCAGGACCGGATTCACGCACCTCCGGATGCATGGAGCACGTCCAGTACTCGACTGGCGGCGTGACGGTGACGGGCGACCCTCCTGCGTTCGAGAGCCGCCAGGCGGCCCACAGCAGAATGACGATCAACACCGAGAGGACGACCGCCCAGCGGATCAGAAGGCCGCGTACGGCCACGGTGTACGGCGTGCCTTCCTGGGAATTCATGGCGCATCCTCGCGGGCTGACGATGTCGGCGGTTCCGGCGCTCGTATCAATTCGAGCCCGACCTCCTGCTGCAATTGGGAGAAGGCGGTATCCAGTTCAGTGACGTTTTGGTGCCGCATTTGCTCGAACTGAAGCCAGCGCTGCCAGTTGTCAATCACGGTCAGAAACGTGGTGTCGCCCACCTGATAGCCGGTCAGGCTGACCTCGTACGTCTGCCGGGCCTGCGGGATCAGCACGGTATCCAGAAGGCGCTGGGTTTTCTGCTTCGCCTGTACGCGCGCCCAGTTGTCGAAGATGCGAAACGCCACGAGATTCCTTGTTCCCCGCCGCTCGTGATCCGTGGCCAGCAGCTTCATCCGCGCCTCGCGGCGAGCGGCCTCCACCTTCTGAATCCACAGCGGGACGTCAAACTGGATGGTGAATGCCCAGTTGTCATCACCGCCTTCGCTCTGTCGGTTGTAGGCCATGCGCTTGCCCGTTTCCGGGTTGATCGGCGGTTTGAAGGGCTCGCGCGGATCGGTGTACGTCCATTCGATGCCGACGGTCAGGTCCGGCCAGTAGCCCAGGTCGGCAAGGGCAAGTTTCTCCACGTCTCGTTCACGCTGCCGCGCCAGGCGGGCGAGTTCCGGATTGTTCGTTTCCGCCAGGCGAATCAGCACATCGGTCTCCACGGCGATGGGGGTGGGGTCCACGACCTGCGTGTGTGGGACCTCACGCGCCGGTCCGTAATCGCGAAGCTGATTCAGCGCCGCCGCGGCGGTGCTGCGGCGCAGGCGATAGATATCCAGGTCGTTTCGCAGGTCGGCCAGTTCGGTCTTCACCCGCAGCACGTCGGCCTGAGTGACCTTGGCCACCTCGTACCGGGCGACGACGACACGCGCCAGGTCTTCCAGGATGGCTACGTTCGCCTCCGCCACTTCAAGGTGCCGGTCCATCAGGTAGACGGAATACCACGCGCGTTCCACGTCGCCGATCACGCGCAGACGCACGGCGTTGAGCTGCTCGATGGCCATGCGGACTTCGGCAGCGGCCACCTTGCCCGCCCGGTCGAGCTTCGCAGGGAACGGGATCTTCTGCCCCACGCCCAGCGTGTAGTACATGTCGCCTGCCGCGGTCTGGATCGGCTCCGGTCGGATGATGTTCCGGACGAACGGGTCCGGCAGGGCGGTGGCTTGAGGAACGCGGGCCAGGGTCGCCTCCAGGTTGGCAACGGCCGTCGCGACGCACGGGTTTCGCTCCAGCGCTTCGCGAATGTAGGCCTTCAGCGGCTGGTGGGGGGGGACTCGATCGCCGGTTGCGGTCGGCGCCGTCGTGGTTGGCGCGGGGGTCCCCACGATCATCGGCGTCGTGCCCGCCTCGGAGGAAGCGGCGTACTGGTGCCGCTGCCATGTCTTCAGTGCGGCCGAGACTTGTTCTGCCGATTGGCCGTAGGTGGCGCAGCCGGCCGTGAGCAGGAGGCCGAGAATCATCGGAAGCGTCGCGCCGGCTGTGCTCGGACACTTGCCGTTATGAGAAATTTCCATTGCTCGGCTCACCATTCCCTGCTTTTGCCCATGCTTGTCATTGTTGAACGTCCCGAGGTGACGCTTTCCTGCGGTATCCATGCTCGCATACGCGTCCCTTGCGCCCCGGCCGCGCGACACGGAAATGAATGGACTCCTGCAAGAATGTGCTTCGGCCGACGATTCGAGCGCCGACCGGCCGGCGGCGGTCACCCTACACCCGGGCCACGTGCAACACAAGCAGAAACCGGACCGGCCTTGCGTGGCCGGAGTCTCTCGCGTTCCGGCCCTTGTGACGGGGCGGCGGTTGGTCGTACCATGTCGGCCGCGAGCAGCGCGGTTGCGGGACAGGCGGCTTCCGGCGTTGGTGGTGCTGTCTTTCCCTGGAGGGCCCGATGGCATCCGTGACTCAGAGCGAAGTGATTCCACCACCCGTTCCGGCACGCCGGCGTGCGGACGCGCTGGATGCGCTGCGGGGGTTCGCCATCCTGACGATGGTCCTGTCGGGACTTATTCCCTGGCACGTCCTGCCGGCGTGGATGTACCACGCGCAACTTCCTCCGCCTTTGAACAAGTTTGACCCGTCCGTTCCGGGCATCACGTGGGTGGACCTGGTGTTTCCCTTCTTCCTGTTTGCCATGGGAGCGTCCATGCCGCTGGCCCTGGGGCGGCGAATGGCCAAGGGCGAACCGTGGTGGAAGCTGGCCCGGTACGTGGTTCAACGTGGCATTCTGCTGGGGCTGTTCGCAATCTACCACCAGCACATCCAGCCCTGGACACTGATCAAGAGCCCCTCCACGTCCACCTGGCTGGTTGCTCTGGCCGGGTTCCTGCTGCTCTTTCCTGCGCTGGCCAGATTGCCGGACCGCTGGTCGTTCCCGCGGTGCATGGGGGTTCGCGCGGCGGGGTGGCTGGGCGCGATTGCGCTGATGGCGTGGCTGCCGCGCTTCGGGCAGGACATCGCGTTCTCCGTGACGCGGAACAACATCATCCTGGTCGTGCTGACGAACATGGCCGTCTTCGGGTCGATCGTGTGGATGCTGACGCAACGGAGCTGGACCGCCCGGCTTCTGTTGATGGTTCCGCTGCTGGGCATCCGCCTGGCTCACGCAGAGCCGGGCTGGGTGCAGATGGTGTGGAACTGGTCGCCCGTTCCGTCGATGTACCGGCTGTACTACCTGCAATACCTTTTCATCGTGATCCCCGGGACGATCGCGGGGGACGTTCTGCGTGACTGGCTGGAGGGTCCGGCGGAAACAGCGCAGGCGCGCCCAGACCGGATCCTGGATGCACTTCGGTTTGCCGGCATGGTCACTCTGTGTGTGGGGATGGTGGTCCTGATGCTGGCGGGCTTGTTCAGCCGCTGGCTGCCGTGGACCGTGCTGGTGGCGATGGCGGCGTGCGCGGCGGGTTGGCCGCTGTTCATGCGGCCAACGAGTCCGACCGGGGTGCTGCTGCGGCGCTTGTACGTGTGGGGCGTGTGCTGGCTGATTGTGGGGCTGATCTTCGAGCCGTACGAAGGGGGCATCAAGAAGGACCGCGCCACGATGAGCTACTACTTCGTGACCAGCGGGCTGGCCTGCTTCACGCTGATCGCCTTCACCGTGATCATCGACGTGTGGCGGGGCCGGCGCTGGATGCGGCTGCTCATCGACAACGGCCAGAACCCGATGATCGCCTATGCGGGCAGTGGGGCGTTCATGGCGCCCATCCTGAACCTGACCGGCCTGGAGGGCGTGCTGGTGCGCTGGCTGCACACACCATGGCTGGGCTTCCTTCGCGGCTGCATCAAGACGTTTCTGCTGGCACTGTTCGTGAGTCTCTGCACACGCCTGCGCATCTTCTGGCGAACGTAGCGCTCAGTCGAACATGACGGCTGACGTGTCGAGCAGAAGACACGCCGCACCGCAGACCTCCAGATTTCTTCGCATCCCCGCGCTGATTCCCACGAGACCGGCTGGAAAGCCGGTCCCACACCAGAGGCCGGTCCCACACCAGAGGCCGATCGCACAGAATCGAACAGACGTCAGCCCTGCGCTACAGCGATACGAGAGTCAGGAGCCGAGAGGCGGGCGCCGCACGGAACGCGGGCGGGGCGGGTCCTACAGGGCATGGGCGGCGACGTGGGCGGTGGACCAGGCCCACTGGAAGTTGAAGCCGCCGATGCGGCCGTCCACGTCGAGGATTTCGCCGACGAGGTACAGGCCGGGGCAGGGACGGGAGGCGAGCGTGGCCGGGTCGATCTCGTCGAGCGGAACGCCGCCGGCGGTGACCTCGGCGTGGTCGTATCCGCGGCCGGCGACGACGGGCAGCGGCCAGTCGTGCAGGGCACGGGTCAGGCGGCGTCGATCCGGCTTTGTCACGTGGGCCATGGGGATCTGGCCGTCGAGAGGAATGCGGGCGAGAAGGGCCGCCGCCAGCCGGGCGGGGATCCGCGAGGCCAGTGCGTTGCGCAAAAACGACCGCGGCTGGCTCTCGGCGAGGGCGAGGAGCGCGCGTTCCACAGAAGCGAAGTCGTGGCCGGGGAGAAGGTTGGCGGTGATGGTGACCCGGCGCTTCTCCAGCGTGGCGCGGTGCCAGTGTCGTGACACGTCCAGCACCACCGGGCCGCTGACGCCGAAATGCGTCCAGAGCAGGGCCCCGGCGTGGCGGAGTGGCTTCGATCCCTCCGCGGCGACGGCGAGTTCCACGTCATGGGCGATGCCGGCCAGCGAGGCGTGAAAGTCCCCCTGAAGCACCAGCGGGTCCAGTGCGGGCGTGGTCGGCACGATCGAGTGGCCCAGGGAGCGGGCGAGCGTGTATCCGCTCCCATCGCTGCCGGTCTGGGGCAGGGACAGGCCGCCGGTGGCCAGGACGACGCGCGGCGAGGTCCAGATGGTGTCTTCCACGCGGAGGCAGAAGCCCGCTTCGTCGCGGACGATGTCGTCTACGCGGGCGGGGTGGACGATGCGGACGCCGCGGGCGCGAGCCTCGGCCAGAAGGGCGTCCCGCACGGTGTGGGCGTCATTGGAGTCGGGGAAAAGCTTGCCGTTCTCCTCCTCGTGCAGGGCCACGCCGATTTCCCGGAAAAATGCGACGGTCTGGTCGACGGGAAAGGCGTCCAGCACGCGGCGGATGATGTTCGGACTGCCGCCGCAGAAGTCGGCGGGCGTGACGCGGACGTTGGTGACGTTACAACGGCCGCCGCCGGAGGCCAGGATCTTCGCCCCGAGCCGGCGGGCGCCGTCCAGCACGACGATGGTTGCCTCGGGCCGGCGCCGCGCGGCGAAGATGGCGGCGGTCAGGCCCGCGGCCCCGGCGCCGACGATGACCACGTGGGCATGAGTTCCATTGGAGCCGGTTGAGGGCACGGTCGTCTTCCGTCGGCCTTTCTATCGCTTCGGTTCCAGAATCCGGAAGTTGCGCCAGGCGATGGGAGTCGGCCCGGAGTACAGCTTGGCCTGATAGTCGCCATAGCCGTTCCTGTCAAGAAGGTCGTTCACGGAGAATGTGAAGCCGGCGCGATCGTGCTGCCTGCTCCAGGTGAAAGCCGTCTCGGCGAGCACTTCGCGGCCGTCCTTCGGGACGATGGTAATGCGGAAGTCGTTGCGGTCAGCCTCGGCGGGCAGGCGCACGACCACGTGCACCGTATCCATGTCGGGCGTGAACCGGTCCTGCCAGTCCCATTGCTGGTCGTAGAAGTCGCCGGCGATCCTCACGGCATCTTTGGGGACCTTGACTTCCTTGCGGGTGACGGCCACGGATTCCACGACGTGTCGGACCAGTTGGGCCTCGGCAGCCTGGATCAGTTGCTCGGCGCTGTGCTTCGGCGGGGTGCCGTCGTCCGAGAGAGTAATGGGCCGGCTGACCGCCGCAATCTGCCGGCCGGTGACCGCGTCGAGCACGACCACCTGACAATCGACGGTCACATCGTGGCGATACCATTCGTACGGGATCTGCTGCCAGCCGGTGATGACCGGGTTGCCGTTGACATCCCGGCCCCAGACGGGGATCGGGATGGATCGGGTTTCGTGACGGGTGTGGGCGTCGTAGCGGTTGAGCACGCCGCAGACCAAGGCCTGCACGGCCTTCACCCGCCCGATGGTCCGGGCCAGGTCGGCGTCGATGATGCCGGCCGCGATGGCGTCGTGCTCGGCCAGGATGTCGCGCAGGTGGGAACGGGTGTAAACCTCGTATGTGGCGTTGTTGGTGAGCTCCGCGGAGATTCTGTCGCTGATCCGCTCGGCCACGCCGCGTGCCCGGGTCCGGTTGCCGAACGGTACGACGGCCAGGCGGGTCAGGTCGCCCTGGTAGAAGTCGGGGATCCGGGTGATGAGGATGCGGTCCTTCCGCCCGCCCCCACCTCCGCAGCCGGCCGGCAGAGCGGCGACCAGGCATAGCAACCAGACCCATCTGTGTGTCACGATTCTCTCCAACATGCTAGCTACCCCCGCAGCGTGGCCGGTTCGCGCGCGTGTACAGGCGACGGATTGTCGCGAGAATGGGCTGCAAGGCAAGCGCGGGGCCGGGGAGACGTTGGCAGCCGCGAGTGAGCAGGTCCTCACCGAGCGGGATGGCGGGCTGGAGGCGGTCGGGCGCTGTCGGGAGGCGGGGTGGGGGGGCAGCCGTGTCGGGGCTGCCGGAGCCGCTTGCAGCGGCCGCGCCCCGACGGAGCGACGGGCGTTCCCCGGCGCCACCATCGCGGGTTGTGGAGGCGCCGGGTCCGCCGGCAAGATGGGCGCGGAATGGCCACGCGGCGGCCCGGGCGCCGCCCCGAATTCCACCGATCGGCGCGTGCCGCGATGCCTCAGCAGACGCGGACATCCGAAGGCGGGCAGCGTGCAGGGGGCACGACCCCAGGAGCCCGTTTCGGCTGAGCGACCAGCCCGGGCGTGTCACCGCGACCGATTTCGGCCGGCGTCACGATGGCGGCCCGAGTGTTGTCATTCCACATAGATCTGCGCGTTCCACACGTCTCTGCAGGCACTGCGGCACTTGGAGTATGTCGGTTCGTTGCCGTGCCATCTCGCACAGCACTGGTAGCAGGCGGTCTTGCTGCTACAGAACCGGGCGCAGTCCCTGTAGTACGTTGGATGCGTGCATTTGTCCGTCGTCTGCAACACGTCGAGGACACCGACGCCCGGGGAGGTCCCGATGCTGCCATCCGTCGTGATGGCGCTGCCTGAGGGGACCGGGACGACGTCCGGCCCCGCGGACGCCACAAGGGTCAGAGCAAGCGCGGGCAGAATGACTCTCACGGGTTTCATGGTTGGCTCCTCTCAGATGGCTGGTGACTGCAACACAACTGCCACGACGCCTCAATCCCCGTGTGGCCGGCCTTCCCTCGGCGCCATCACATTCGTGAGACGGAGTCTCCCGAACGTGCCTGTGTCTTTCCGATGCACCACCTTCCGGCCTGACGAAAGTCATTCGCGGATGGCGTCCCAGACCTTCGCGTACAGTTCCTTTTCCTCGCCCGGCTTCGTCAGGCGTTCGTAGACCAGGTCTCGCAGGCGTCTGCTTGCCTTTTGTCCCAGCGCAGACACGGCCTCCGCCCATTTCTCCCTCTCTTTTCTTGAGAGATCCATCTCGGCACAGGCGGCGAGGCATCTGTCGACGAGATCGACAATTGCGAGGCGGGCCTGCGTGGGCGTCCTGTCCTGCCGAAGCAGACGGCGCATGCCGAAGAAGAACAGGGTCCGCATCCCTTCGTTGACCTGCCCGTCCTTCCAGTCTGCCAGTGCGAGTTGCTCGATCTCGCTGAACGTCTTCGCGATCTTCTCGACGTCGTCTTCCCTTCCTCTCTCCAGTTGTTTGAGCCGGGTGAGTATCTGCCGACGCGCCTCTTCTGGAGAGAGGCTCACCCACGCTTTCCCCACCAAGATTTGAACCGGGACGTCGCCGGCCCCCCACGACGGGTGAAATGTTTGCATCTCACGCCACTCCTGGAGCGATTGGGAGAGTCTCTCGTCGTATTCGAAGGCGTCTTCCCAGAGATGAAGCTCGTTTGCCCATTGGACGGCTTCCGATTTGATGCTCTCGACCAGCCGCTCGGTTTCCGCATCACCGGGCGGGGAAACGCGAAGGAGCATGGCCCCCCGCTCGGCCATCCAGTACGGACTGACTGCCCGTCCGCCGTTTCCATGGTGCCGGAGCTGGGCATTGTAGTACTGAAGCAATCCCTCTCTCAGCACGCGGACCGTCTCGGCAGACAGGTCCTCTTCCGAAGTCGCGGCTTCGATGTGGTCCAGTATCATGTCGCCCCAGGCCCTGTTGATCCCGGTGTCTTCCCAGTCACGGGAATAGAGCTCATTCAGACGCCTCGCGTCTTCCGTGGTTGCAAGTGGCGGCCAGGCGCTCACCTCTGCCAGCATGCGGTCAAGCACCGGGTCCAGCTCGACGGGCCCCATCCCCAGATCCTGAATCTGGCCTGCCAGGTGATCCACTCGAGGCTGAAGCGCGTCCACGAGTCTTACATTCTGCGCCCATTGACGTTGAAGCTGCCGTCGAAGCTGCAAATCCTGCGTCTCGGCCACCTTCGCCGCAAGCGCCTCGCCGAGCCGTCTCGCCGCTTCAAGCTCTTCCTCCAGCGGCTGAAGCTGGAGTTCCATCTGCTCCATCTCTTCCAGAAGTCTGGCGGCTTCCTCTCCGGTGTACAGTCTCGTGGCTGCCATCGGGATGTCCGTCGGAACGCCCAACAGAAAGGCCAATGCGAACGCGCTCATGATTCTGGCCCCCTTTCGATCCGAAGCGGCGTCCGATCGCTGTCGTGAGGTCAGTGGGGACAGGCCGGGCGGCGAACACGCCGCGTTCGAACGCCGGGTGAAACAAGTTTGCAGGTTCCGCGCCCATTCATACCGAAAAACCGGGATTCCTGAACGAAATTCAAGCCACGCCCACCCGCGAGGCGGGGAGCGTTTGCCGGGGAGGGTCTGCCGGCGGTGCCGGATGGAAGCGGCGCGCGTCTCGCGCGACAGTTGTTGCCTTGAGGTGTCAAGGCGCAAGCCTCCAACGCGATGCGCGAGTTCCCGAATCCCGACGGTTTCCGAGCCTATCTCGCGAAGGGCAGCGGGATGTGGATGTGGCCCCCTTCGATCTTCCCCGCAAACCGTCGTCTCCAATGCCAGATAATGACGCTGGAGCATATTCGAGCTGTTCCACGAAGTCAAGAATCATCTGGTTTGAAGCCGGCACGACCGCGTTGTCGTGCGCCGGCAAGAATGAGACATTCCCTATATATCCCCGTTGCTCGCGGAGTATCGTTGGTGGGCAAGACGCTTGGGGCGAACAGTGGCACTTGACACGTGCGAACCAGGGGGTCAGCGTCGGTCCCTGCCTTTTGATGTGCGTATCTACTTCACCGACGAGCGCCCCACGATGCGCACCAGGAGGATGGGCGACATGTCGCAGGTCTCGTGAAACCGGCGTCGAGCCGTCGAGGGCGCGGGCGGTCCGCGGCCCGAGGGGGCGCAATCCCGGGCCGTTTCGGCAAGCCGGGCCATGCCTGCAATTCCTGCCTCACGGGGCCGGCAGTGCCCCGGCTTGCGGGCGGATTTTCCGGAAGAATCAACTCTTTTGGCACCCCTGGGTTACGGTTGCCCTTCGTTTTGGGAGGGCGGTTTGCTAGGATGGAAGGGTCCGGGAGAATCCGGGTTCTCGTCCTCTGCGCTGGATTTTCGTAAGGGGCGTTGCCAGTCATGCAAGTAAGCAAACTGTTCGCGTTGTTCTGTGTCGGTGTCTGCGGGTTGGGTCTGACTCCGGCGGGAGTGGGCGCATCGGAGGCCGTCCAGGCCGACGTGGCGCCCCCGCCCGAGGCGAAAGTGCACCCGCTGCTTCGGCAGATGGCGGCCGAATCGGCGGAGCCGGCCAAAACCTGGGTTTTTTTTGCGGATAAGGGGCTGGCGAGCCCGGCGGAGACAGACGCGGCCGTTCGGAGCGTGGCAGCCAGCTACAATCCGCGGGCGATCCAACGCCGCTTGATGCGGGGCGAGCACGCCCGGCGGGGCCAGCCGGTCTTCGGCGAATGGGACCTGCCGGTTTGTGCGGCCTATGCGGACGCGGTGGCGGCCACCGGGGCCAAGGTGCATGTGCGCAGCAAATGGGTCAACGCGGTGAGCGTGTGGGCCACGCCAGCGCAGATCGACGAAATCGCCAAGCTGCCGTTTGTGGTCAAGATGCAGCCGGTGGCGCGGCGGGCCCGGATCGACCTGCCGGAGCCGCCGCAGCCGGCGGACGTTCCGGAGGCCGGCAAGGAGCCGGACCGGGACGGAGCGTCCATCAACTACGGCCAGTCGCAGGCGCAGCTTGCGCAGATCAACCTGATTGCGCTGCACGATGCGGGGTACACGGGTCAGGGGGTGGTCATCGGCATTCTGGACACGGGTTTTGAGCGGACGCACGTGGCGTTCAACAACCCGGCCAAGCCGGTGAACGTGATTGCGGAGTACGACTTCGTGGACAATGACCCCGTCACCTCCAAGGAGACGGGCGACCCGTACTCCCAGCACGAGCACGGCACGATGATTCTGGGCTGCATCGCATCATACCAGCCGGGTTCGCTGGTGGGCGGCGCGTTTGACGCCTCGTTCGTTCTCGCCAAGACGGAGGACACGACGGGCGAGTACCCGGCGGAGGAGGACAACTTCGTCGCGGGGCTGGAGTTCATCGAGTTCCACGGCGCGGACATGAGCACGGCGTCGCTCGGGTATATCGACTGGTACACGCAGGCCCAGTTGGACGGGCTGACCGCGGTGACGACGATCGCGGTCAACACGCACACCGCCCTGGGCGTGCATCACTGCAACGCGGTGGGCAACGAGTATCACGATGCAAACCCGGCGACCTCCAGCCTGATCGCCCCGGCGGACGCGTTCCAGGTGATCGCGTGCGGAGCGGTGACGAGTTCCGGCTCGATCGCGTCGTTCAGCTCGGACGGGCCGACGGCGGACGGGCGAATCAAGCCGGAGGTGCTGGCTTTGGGTTCGGGGACCAGCACGGTGAGTGCGTTTTCGACCACGGGGTATACGACGGCCAGCGGCACGTCGCTGTCCACGCCGCTGGTGGCGAGTGCCGTGGCGTGCCTGATCCAGGCCCGACCGTACTGGACGGTGGACCGGATGCGGGAGCGGCTGTTTGAGACCGCCTCGGACTTCGTGGCGAACGGGCAGCCGGACCCGCTGTTTGTGCGCGGGTACGGGATCGTCGATACGTTTGCCGCGTATGACGTCTGTTCGGATGCGGGGGTCGTGGTGCTGGATTCAAACGTGTATGCGTGTGACGGCACCCTCCACATCCTGGTGAATGACTGTGGGCTGAACACCGACGACAACGTGGTGGAGACGGTGACGGTCACGGTGACGTCGGACAGCGAGCCGCTGGGCGAGACCGTCCTGCTTACGGAGACGGACCCGGCCGCGGCGGAGTTTACGGGCGAGATCACCCTGTCCACAACGGACGCGCCCGGCGTGCTGTGGGTGGAGCACGGCGACCTGGTGACGGTGACGTACATCGATGCGGACGACGGCGCCGGCGGCGTGAACGTGCCGGTGACGGCGCCCGCGGCGGTGGACT
>CAZPHH010000032.1:0-47720 GCA_964586145.1 uncultured Phycisphaeraceae bacterium
CCAGGGGCCATGCACACAACGCCAGGACTCCTGTCATCACAATTCGTTTCCATTGGGTCATTTCAATCACTCCTCCAGACCACGATTTCAAATGTCGATCCCCGCCGGCCGGCCTGACCGATTCCTGCGGGTCACCCATTGCCTCGCGACACGCAATACCTCTGCCCCGATTTCCTGGAATCGTGGCGACCGTTTTGTGGACTTTCAGTCTGTCCGGAACAGGCGCCTGTGACTGTGCGCACGGCTGCGCGGGAGCCGCGCAGACCGCACGTCTGCGACAGGCGAGGGCGGGGTGGGGGAACCGGATCCGATGGATTGGCAGAGATTGAGCCACCGAACCGGCAGACCGCAACCTGTCGGCAGGCGGCGGCCGCATCGAGTCGTCCGGTGTTTGTGCCTCCGGTCCTTCCCAGCGACCATCCCATATGTTCTTTCGCCCTCGGCGACTCCCGGAGGGCGGGCACGCGAGCGCTCCGCCCCGGCGATCTGCCGAACCAACTGTTCCGGGCCGCCGGCCCCTGCGGAACTCGTCGGCCCCGCCCCGTGCCGCCGACCCCGCGCGGGGGGCGACGGCCGGTTCGGTCGATGACGCCCAACACCCTATCCTACTCCAAAGGCCCCCGGGAGGTAAACCCTTTGTTCCCGGCAGCAGCCGCTAAAGGCATCACCTGTCCGTGTTTTCACCGGGCTGCGCCCCCCCGGGGGGACGCGGTTTCGCCATCAGGGGCCGGCACCTCCCGACACGTCCGAATAGAAACGCCCCGCTCGGGGTCACCGAACGGGGCGTGCTTTTGTTGGGATGGACAGCCTCCGGACCGATCCCACTACATGGGCGGAGGCAGCAGCGGCTCCAGCACCGGCGGCACGAAGTCCTGTCCTCGGTTCCAGTTTCGCGTTCCGGGGAAGCCGTAGAACACCTTGTTGTTCCCCACCATGATGGACCGCGAACGCACCGTCGCGCTGTGCCCGTCGAAGAAGGCTGTGCATGTCAACCCGTCGGATTCGGTGGCTTCGACCTGGCGGTACAGCCTTTCTCTCTGGGTTTTGTCCAGTGGGACCATATTGCTGGCGCGCTTGCGCATGTGCGGCGCGAAATGGGGCAGGGCCTCGCCGCTCCATTGGAACTGATACGGCGCGGTCATCCTGATCCGCGAGACGGAATTTTCCTTCCACCGGAACCATGCATCCGCCACCGCCCATTCGGCCGAGGCGTTCCTGATCGCGCCGAGTTGCTGCGGCGGCTTGTCTCTCCATCGGTCCGACGGACTCGCACTGGCGTAGCTCCACCCGAAGTAGCAGGGGGGCTTTGTGCCCAGCGGCTTCAGGTTAAACGGGCTGCCCGTCTCCTGTGTGTCAGAGTCGTATGTGTTGATCACGTAGTGAGTGGGGTATACGGCGTTTCCGGGGTTTGCTTCCCGCCACGCCTTGAAGTGCGAATCGGGCACGATCTGCAGCAGCACGGGGCAGGTCGCGACTTTGTCGCTGATGTTTCCCTTACCACCGGCGCTTGAGTCCTTGAACGTGTTGCGCAGCAGCCAGGTCAACATGCGGCCTCGCCAGAAGTCACGCTGCGCGTGGCTGTCCGGGTAGGCCTCCTTGAGGTCGCGGTACATGGCCGGGTGGACGGGGCCGGGCAGGATGCCGCCACTATCACCCGCGTAGATCTGGATGCCGTTCCCGATCTGCTTCAGGTTGGTCAGGCACACCACCATCTGGGCGTGCTGGCGGGCGCGGCCCAGCGAGGGCAACAGGATCGACACGAGCAGCGCGATGATGGACACCACCACCAGCAGCTCGATGAGCGTGAAGCCCTTGCCCGCGTCACCTACCCCTTTTCCACGCTTCATGAGAAGATTCCCTTCATACAACCCTGGCAGGCGGATCCCAGCCGGGGGTCCGACGCGCCTCAGAACCGCCAACACACGCATTCGTGACTGCACGAATGCGGGACGAACGCAACTCCTTACTTAGTCTATCGTTCGACCTGACCCGTTGCAACCAGGAAATTGGCTTGTCCCCGCGCGGGCGGCTTCCGTCGCTCCGGGATCCGCCGTCGCTCCGGGCCGGCGACAGGCTGTCGGCGCCTCGTCTGACTGGGATCAGCCCCCGCGGCAGGGGTCGCACTGCTGGCGAGCCCATGCATGGGTTTGGGGCGCGACCGGGCTGAAAAGTGGCTATTCCTGACCAGTCGCGCAGGTATGCTGCATTTTTTTGCCCGGTGCGTCTGATAACACGCGTGGAATGACTGTGGCCGGGGCCGCGGAATTGGGTTGAATCGAACGAAGGGGGCACGATACACTCTAGGGGAGAATCGATTCCTGTTTCGCGGTTCGCGCGAACCAGGGGTTTCCTGCTGCCGGGGCGTTCCTGGCGCGCTGGGAGGTGTCCGATTCGTGGAACCCCGACGGCGGTGGCCCGCCTTTCGGAAGGAAGCAGAAATGTCACGCCAACGCAACGTGCGAGTTTCGACGGTATTTGTATGCGCGGTCCTGGGGGTAGCGGCCATCGCCGTGTCATCGGGTTTGGCCGAACGGGGTGGTGACGACCGTTTGGCCGTCACGACCGAGCGGATCGGGGCCTTGCAGCGGGCGGACGGGGCGCCTTTGTTGCCCGTCGGCGCGACGGTCGACCGTATGGAGTGGGTCGGGCACATGGTGCATGTGGACCTGACGGTGCCGGACGACTCGGCCGCGTGGCAGCCCACCGATCTTGACGTGCAGTCGCTGTCGAGGGCGATCGCGGCGCCGTTCTGGGAAGACTCGGCGTTCGCCGGAACGATTGTGCGCGTGCGGATCGGTGCGGAGGGTGCGTACCGCGCGCTGGGCGACCTGATCGTGGATGCGCCTCAGCCGGCGGAGGTGCAATACGTGTTGCAGGACGGCACGCCGGGGTACGTGAGGGGCGCCGACGGCACGCGGGGGATCGGCGGACCGGTGACGCAGGGTGCGCGGCAGCCGGCCGGGGCGCTGACGGGCGTGACCATCTTCGTGAGCGCGGGGCACGGGTGGACGGCCGGCACCAGCGCCTGGTATCTGCAGCGTCCCGTGCTTCTCGACATGGCGGAGGACTACGGGAACATCGACCAGTTGAACTACTTCGTGAACTATGCGTTCAACGCGGGGGCCACCGTGGTGCCGTTCCGGCCGGTCGGCTGGCAGCCGCTGGAGATCGTGCTGGACAACGACGACCCTGCGGTGACGTTCCTGGGCACGTGGGGCACGAACACGACCAACCCCAAGTACTTCGGGCAGAACGCCGCCGACCGGTATCGCTGGGCCGATACGGACACGATGGAGACGGCGACGGCGCGGTACGCGGCCGCCATCCCGGAGACGGGGTTTTATCCGGTCTATTGCTTCGCGATCGCCGGGGAGAACCGAGTGCGGCAGACGTATCGCATCAGCCACAGCGGGGGGCTCAGCGAGGTGGTGGTGGACCACCGCCTGGTGGGCAACGGATGGATCTGGCTGGGCGATTACTACCTGGAGGTCGGCGGCGACAACTACGTGGAAATCCCGAACCTGTCCCCGGACGCGGGCGTGGTGGTGGCCGACGCCATCCGGTGGGGCAACGGCATGGGCGACATTCCGCGAACCAGCCAGAACAACATCAGCGGCTACCCCCGAGACGAGGAGTGTTCGCGATACTGGGCACACAGCGAGTTGGGCAACCGGTCCACGGGGTTTGACGACAACATCTGGGACATTCCCGGTTCTGATGACGGAAGCGACAACGTACGTACGGCGGCCAAATGGGCGCGCGAGATGAACCAGGAACCTGCCGGCGGGGTGCTGGTGGACCGCTGGAAGCGCATCTACCTGGAGTTCCACACGAATGCGGCCGGCTGTGCGAGCCCGCCTTGCTCGGCTCGCGGCCAGATCACGCTCATCACGGATCTCGGCGCGACGACGTACCAGGAAGAATACGCGCTGATTCTTTCGAACGAGGTCGACGCCGACCTGACCGTGCTGCACAGCGAGTTCGAGTATTCGTGGGTGGACCGGGCGAGTCCCACATACACGAGTTCCTATGGGGCAATCTGCACGCCCGCGAACGGGGACGAGTTCGACGCGACCATCGTGGAACTGGCCTTCCACGACAACGAGCAGGACGCGGCCCTGTTGCGCGATTCCCGAGTCCGGTCGGCCATGGCCCGGGCGTGTCTGCATGGGATCATCCGGTTTCTGAACACGCTGCCGGACAGCGAGGTCCCCGTCGCGTTTCCGCCGGACACGCCGCGGAACGTGCAGGTCGTGGACGCCGGTGGCGGGGACGTGGTTCTGTCGTGGGTGGCGCCGCTGAGCGACGGCGCCCGCGGAGATCCGGCCACCGGGTACGTCATCTACGAGTCGGCCACCGGGTACGGGTTCGGCAATCCCGTCGTGCTGGGCGACGTGCTGACGCACACCCTTTCCGGCGTGCCCGCCGGGGAGACGCGCTACTACCGGATCGCGGCCACCAACGCGGCGGGTGAATCGATGCCGTCCGAGGTGTTGGCCGTGCGGCGGCCGACGGCGGGGACCGCCGATGTGCTGCTGGTCAACGGGTTCGATCGTCTGCGAAGGCAGCAGAACCGCGTGCAGGAGTTTGCGTTCCCGCCGGCCTACGCCGGGAATACCGTGGAACGACAGCAGTGGCGCAGGAGCAACTCGTACGACTACGTGATCACGCACGCGGAGGCCCTGGCCGCGGCCCTGCCCGAGTACGGGTTCTCGTCGTGTGCGAATGAGGCGGTCAGCGGCGAGGGCGTCAACCTGGGGGACTACCGCGTCGTGGTCTGGATTTGCGGCGAGGAGAGCACGGAGGATTCCACGTTCGACTCCACGGAGCGGACAAAGGTGAGCAGCTACCTGAACCTGGGCGGCGCCCTGTTTGTCACGGGGTCCGACATCGGCTACGACCTGGACGACCAGAACAACGGGCGCACGTTCTACGAGTCGACGTTGAAGGCGAACTTCGTGGCCCGTGATGCGGGCACGTACGGGGTGACCGGCGCGTCCGGCAGCATCCTGAGCGGGATCGGGTCGTTTGACTTCGATCCGGCCAACGGCGCTCCGTACGACGCGGACCAGCCCGACCAGATCATGCCGCAGACCGGCGCGGTGGCCGCGCTGAGTTACGTGGGCGGCGCCGGCGGGACGGCTGCCGTTCAGTATGAGGCCGCCTGCGGTCGATACCGGGTGATGATGTTCGCGTTTCCGTTCGAGACGATCACGTCGGCGGCCAAGCGGGCAGAGGTGATGGCGACGGTGATTCCGTGGCTGGCGGCCACGCCCGGCCCGGTGCCGTTCGATACCGACAACGATTGCGTGGTGACCCTGGCGGACTACGCCCGCTTTGCGGCCTGCCTCTGGTTGTCGGGGCCGAACAAGCCGTTTGGGCCCGCTCACACGTGCATCGCCACCTGGCAGATGGATCAGGACGGCGACCTGGACGTCGACATGGTCGAGTTTGCCCTGTTCCAGGAGGTGTTTGGAGGCCCCTGACCCGCGCCGAGGCGGCGGGTTCGGCGCAAATGTGCGAGACCGGCGTTCGGATGGGAAAGCGGTTGTCCGCCGGGGGGCCGGCCCTCGCGCGGGTTCCGGCCGCCCGCCACCCGCGTCTGATTCCCTGACCGTATGCAGGGGCTAACATGCGCCGGCCGCGGTAGCGATCGGCCTGTGCGCCCGTTTCACCTGTCCGGTCACCCCAATCCCGGCATCGTACGAGTGGATTCCGAAGCGCACGCCCGGCCAACGCGCTTGAGCCTGTGAACGAAGCGCACGCCCCGGTCCCGGTCTCGGCGACGCGGCGGGGCGGCAGCCAGTTGCAGGGGGGGCGGACGTTGGGTCGGCAGAACAACCCACCACTTCGGCCCGCGGCTCGTTCAGGGCCCCCTCGGGCAACCCGCGGTTTTGCTTCGCGGCACGAAGGAGTTCACCATGTGTGCATCTGCCCTGAAACAATCCTGTCATGTGTCGGTCTGTCAGAAGACATTGCTCGTCGCGGCGGCGATCGTCTGCGCCTCGGGCAGCGTCCGCGCGGAGGACCATTTCTGGAGCTCCCTGTCCGGCGGTTCGTTCAATTACTGGTTGAACTGGATCCCGAACTGGGTGCCCCAGGAGGATGACCGGGCAATCTTCGAGCTCGGCATGGACCCGGCCTATGAGGTCACGTTCTACGAATCCGTGACCAACGATGAGTGCCTCTTCCGCACTGACAAGGTCATTCTGAATCTGAACGGCTTCACCTATACGCTCGACGATCCCGGCTTCGGGCTGATCGTGGGGGAAGACGCCGAGCACGTTGCCGAGGTCCTTTTTCACAACGGCACGATCGACGCCACCCAGGCCCACGTCGGATTGTGGGATGACTCCGTCGGCGTGCTCGATTTGGAATACGGGCTGACTCTGAGTGTTTCCGATCAACTGGTGGTCGGCAACGACGGCGACGGCTTCCTGTACGTTCGCGACGGCGCTTCCGTGATCGCCGAGTACGCGGACTTGGGCGGCCACGATTTCGGAAACCACGGCGACCTCACCGTCGAGGGCCCCGACGCCGAATTCACCGTCCACCAGACCCTCCGCGTCGGTGTCGAGGGCTACGGATACCTCCACCTGCAAAGCGGTTCCAGATCGCACGCGACCCGCGCCTATGTCGGCGACTGGGAGCTCGGCTACGGCGAACTCTACGTCACACTCGGTGCAGAGCTGGTCCTGAGCGAATGGCTTATGACCGGCTTCGGCCAGGGCCTGCTCGAGATTCGCGAGGCCGGCCGTCTTGAACTCCCGGACCTCTCTATCGGCGGCGAAGCGGGTGGCGTCGGTCAGGTGGATCTGTTCCACGATGGATCGAGAATCGACGCCGCTCGGTATATCTTCGTCGGCGACCGTGGATTCGGAACGATGAATGTTTCTCAGGAGGCCGCCGTGACCGCCGAGAGCATCCTCGTCGGATCGGGCGAGACGGCGGAGGGCGAGATGAACGTCTCCGGCCACGGCACGACAGTCACGGTCCAGAACAATCTGGCGTCTGGACTCCACGGAGTCGGCACGATCAATATCACGAACCGCGCCGACGTTCGCACCACCACGCCCGACGGCTGGATCAAGGTCGGGGAACAGCCGAACAGCGACGGCTACGTCCTCGTGGATGGCGGAAGCACGCTCACTGCCGAAAACGCTCCCCTGGTCATCGGCGACTGGGGTTCTGCCGCGATGGACATCCTGGACGGTTCCGTGGTCCACACCTCCGGCGAACTCTTCATGGCGTGGGCGGAGGCCGGCGTCGGGCAACTGATCGTCCGCGGCGAAGGCTCGACCTACACCAGCGACAGCGGCTATCCCGCGATCATCGGCGACGCAGGCGAGGCCCGCCTGACCCTGGAGGACGGCGGCGCGTTCCAGAAGCCCGGCGCCTGCTTCCTCGGCGTGCAGAGCACCGGTATCGGCACGGTCTCCCTCTCCGGCGAGCAGTCCGTGTTCACGTGCGAGCAACTCTCCGTTGGGGAGTTCGGCGCCGGCACGTTTGACATCCAGGACGGCCGCGTCGCCCTGGGCAACGTGGATCCCGCCGGCGTTCCCTCCGGCGAAATGCACCTGGCGGGGTACTACACCCAACTCACCGGAACGGGGACCGTCACCGGCAACGTGGTCAACCTCGATGCCCGGGTCATGCCCGGCGGTGACCAGGCAGCATCGCTCACCGGCGTCCTGACGATCGACGGTGATTACACGCAACAGGACGGCAGGTTGGCGATCAAGGTCAAAGGTACGGTCGCCGGCGCGGAATACGGCGTACTGCACGTCACCGGCGCGGCAAGGCTCGACGGGACGCTGCACATCGAGCCGATGGACGATTTCGTCCCACTGCCCAGCCAATCGTTCACCGTCATGACGTTCGGGTCCCGCACCGGCGAGTTTGCGGCCGTCACCGGCCTCGATGCGTATGACATTGCGTACACCGGGACGAGCGTCACGCTGACGGTGCCCATCCCGGGCGACCTCAACGGCGACGGCACCGTGGATCATGAGGACTACATTCTCTTCGCCGATTGCCTGAGCGGTCCGAACGTGCCGTACCCACTCGGCTGCGACCGCGTCGATCTCCACACGGACGGCGACGTGGATGCCGCCGACTTCGCCGAGTTTCAGACGCTTTACGGGGCAGGTCGGTGAGACGAACCGGAAGCAGAACTGATCCTCGGCCCGAGTAGCCGAGGCAGCAAGACCTGCGTACGATGGGGGGCAGCGGGCAGCGCGGGCAACTTCCTGCGGCGGCAGGTGTTGCCTGCTTCCGTGAAACGCGGCACCATGATGATGCGGCGGGACAAGCCGATCAGGACCGGGGCGAAGGTGGTGCGTCACTCGAAGCGCGTGTTCTTCCGGATGGCCGAGGCGGCGGTTCCGCGAAAGCAGTTCGCCGCCATCCCGGATCGTATCCGACGCCTTTGTGCCGTGCTCGATATGGCGCGTTCACGACGGCGGAACGGATTCCCCGGGACGGTTCCCGTTGCGATAATCCGCGGGAGTGCTCTGCAACGATGTGGGCTTCTTTTGTGCAGGAGCGTGCCATGCAGCGCGGCCTCTTTCTCGTGTCGATCCTCGGGCTCGTGACTCTCGGTCTCGCCGCAATGGGCGGCTGCTCTCCCACCGGATCCTTTGCGCCCGACGTGATGCTCGATTTGTCGGATGCGAACAACGAATCGCTCCGACAGATCGGGGATCGTTTCCTGTCGCTGGCCCGGGACATGTCCGGTCCGGAGGCGGCTGCGGCGTTGCTTGCCGAACTGGAGGGTGGCTTTGCCGGCGTGGCCGCGGCTTCGCTGAGCGCTGACGGCTGCACCATCTTCGTGGAATTCTCGGACGGGGCGGTCGCGTTGCTGAACACGAACCAGGCGGTCTTCGGCCCGTCCGAAGCCCCCCCCGTCAACGAGAAGCCGGCCGTGGCCGCGATGGGTGCGCCGACCGCTCGCAAGGCCGTCCGCGGAGCGACCGCCCGGATGCTCCCCGGCTCCTTCGAGTGCCCGAACCGGGACACGCCCGCCACGCGGGCCGTGCTGATCATCAATGCGGCCGCAGTCAGCCACCCGAGCACCGACGGTTACGTTGAGCAAATCCGGAACTCGCTGATCACGCAGGGCTGGAGTCCGGCGGAAATCGACGAGCGCAGTCGGGCGGGCACCGGCAACCGGACGTTCGCCCCCACGTCGCTGCTCGAGGCGGAAGGCTATGGCATGGTCTTTGTCATTGCGCACGGCTGTGTGGCCGATTCGGGCGGCGGCGTGCAGCACAGCTTCATCCAGTGCTGCCGGCCCGGCCGTCTCCTCGATGTGATCAGCGCCGGCATGGCGGCCGAGATGATTGGCGAGCGTGACTCCGGACGGCTGATTCGCTGCGACACGGCCGCCGAGCATGGCGGCTTCGTCGAAGACATCTACATTCGCGACGACTGCCTGATCCAGAGAATGAAGGTGACGCCGGGAGCCCTGGTCTACTTCGTCGCGCCCCATTCCTGGTCGGTGGCGGAGGGGCTTCCCGCGCAGGGCGCCGGCGCCACGCTGGGCTGGGACGGAGCATTTGCGGGCGAGGACGGCCAGCGGGCGGTCCTTGGCATGATCTCGCGCATGACGGCCGACAACACTTGGACGACCGACAGCCAGGCGTATGCCAACCTGATGCTGTCCGGGCTCGGCCTGAGCGAAGACCCGGTCGGGCACGCGACCCAGGCGAGGATCGCCGGTACAGAGGGGGACTTCTACCTGCCGGCATGGGCGGCCTTTACGGTTGATCCGGTGGAGGTCCCGGACGATGCGGTCCAGGTGGAGGTGGACGTTGCCTACGCCGACTGCCCGGAATTCGATCTGAGTTTCAGCATGACGGTGTCCGACGTCGTGGAGACGCTGCGAATGCCGGCCGGGGAAGCCACGATCGCCGTGAGGGCGCTGAACGTCTCCAATGAAGTCGTCGGCACGGGCCTGCACAAGGTCCTTCTCAACGGCGGCCGCAATGACATTACGCTCACCACCTGCAAGGCAACGGTCCGGCTGTACCCGCGCGAGTATCCCGAATCGGGCGCAAACGCTCTTGCGCGGCTTCGCGTCGAGTTCGTCTATCCGTACACGCTGCCCGACACGCCGCCGCCCGTGGAGTTGGCCCTGTCGGACGTTGCCGGCTGGAGCACGGAGCTCTGGGCCGCGCCCGTGTCCGTTCGAAGCACCGGCATGAACTCCGCCGGGCAGGTCATCGGCGAACAAATCCAGGAGGCGGACGTCGAGTGCGGCAACCAGACGATTGACGTTTGTTTCGGCTGGGTGCGGCTCGAAGCCACACGCCACCCGACCGGCACCGAGACCATCCGGGTCGTCTCCGACAGCGACCGCGCGCCGGGGCCGTTCACGCTTTCGCCGGGGGGCTCTGTCGAGGCGTACGGGTTCCGTGTGGACGGCACGGTCCATTTCACGGCAGAGGCCCTCGATGCGAGCGGCAGCGCCATTGCCTCGGTGACCGAGACGGTCACAATTGCCTGCGGCGAGAACGCCGTCGCGCTCGATCTGTTGAGTTATGGCATCACCGTCTCCGCCGATCCGACGGAAATTGCCGCGGACGGGCTGGAGCAGTCTCGCATCACCGCCACGTTGCGCTATTGGCGGACGGGCGACACGATGACGCCGACCGGCGAACCGGTCGTCGGAACGCCCGTTCTCTTCGGCACGACCCTCGGCCTGCTGAGCGGTCCGAATCCGGTCGCGACCGACTCGAACGGCCGGGCGGTGATCCAGCTTTCGGGAACGACCAGCGGTACCGCAACGGTCGTCGCGTCCGTCGAGGAGGATCGCAAGGAAGGCAAGTGCATTGTTCAGATCGGCAGCGGCGACGGAGAGGCGGCTCAGCGGCTCTTTGTCATCTACCACGGCCAGGGGCAGGATGTGCCGGGTGGGGTCCACACTGTGGCGGCGCGCGTGTACGATGCCGACGACCGCGGTGTGCCGAACGCGCCCGTCCGCTTCCGGCTGGTCAGTGGTTCCGTGCAGTTGGTCGAGCCATTGGAGGTATTGACGAACGAAGACGGATTCGCCGAGGTCGAGGTCCGCAGTGCTGGCCCCGCGGTGGGTCTGATCGAAGTGACCGTGGCCGGCACGTCCCTGGTCAAGCGATGTGTTGCCTACCTGCAATTGTCATGCACGGTGTCGCCGCAGACGGCAAGCATCGCCATTGATACCGGTGAGCAGCGCATCGAGGTGATCCCCACGGCAAACCTGAATTCGCTCGGTATTCCCCGCCGATGGATATGGCATATGAATACCCGCCAATGGCGACCGATTCGAGGCGGCACAGACCATGCGCCGGCCAGCGCCGCCATAGAATCGGTTCCAGACACGGACTATGGCACGGTCCAGCGGGGGGGCGAGCCGGATACCGCCATGGGTTTCTCCCCGCGACTCGAGTACGAGGTCGCCGGGGAGTGGGAACAACTCGGTTGGGTGCCGGGGCCGCAGGAGTGCCTCGTCGATTTCTTCCAGGACGTCGCATGCACCATTCCGGTTTCGGTCGAATCGCGATCGAAGCGGATCGAACTGACCGGGATTTACCAGGCCAGGGTGGTGGCTCGCTTCGCCGGGTCCGGCCCAGCGGGCAACATCCGGTACATCGTCAGCAACCCCAAGGATCATGGCCAGGTGACCAGCGACTGGTACGACGGCGCCAACCGTCCGGCAGCGAATTCCACATCGCAAGTCAGCATCATCATTGTCATGGAAAACTACCAGGCAGCGGAACCGCCGGACGCCTGGATCGCCCAGAAGGTTCAGAGCTATGAGGAAGCCTACGGCGGACTGTCGATCCGCGTTTCCGATTATCCGTTCGAGGTGCATTCGCTCAGCAACCTGACTCGCTCGGTCGATCCGTGGGCGAACTGGTAGCGGTCCCTTGTGCGGCCGGACGACCGCACCGTGGTCTGTGCGGCCAGGAAAAGGACGCGGGGCCGAATGCCGTCGAGACAGGACCGCCGCCGATACTCGGAGAGTGTCGGATGCGATTCGGGGGAGGCCGACAGGACGAGTGGGGCCGGATCAGGCTTGTCGCTTGCTCCGCCTGCAGATGAGGGCGGACGGCATTCGCGCGAGACGGGGCCTTGATGCCGATTGCGTCCGCGGGATCCCACGTGATGCCGAGACACCGCAGCCTTCCGGAAGCAGGGCTACTCCTGTTTCACGAGTACCGGGACGTTTGCGGTGGCCGCCCGGCCTCCGGGGTCCACGACGTAGACAAAGATGCGGTAGGCGCCGGGTTCGGTGGGAGCACGGAAGTTCCCGGTCGGGCCGTCGGCGGAGATGAGGGCGTCCGGGTGGGCCGGTGGGGCCAGTTCGCGGTCGCCGCCGGTCTTGCGATCAGAGGATTCGGAGCGAAGCTCCCAGCGATAGACCAAACGGTCGCCGTCAGGGTCTGCGGCGGACACGCGACAGACGAACGTCTCGCCCGGTCGCAGCACCGGTTCCCGTGCGTCGATCTGCCGGCCCGCCTCGGACGACGACAGCGTTAGCCCGTCGACTCGTGGGCACCGATTGGCCGGCCACTTGCCCGTCCACGCGAACGTCATGGCGTCGACCGGTGCCGTCGCCTCCCCCTCCGGCAGGAACATTCCGAACCACGTCCGCGTGTGTTCCTGCTTGTGGCCCCAGATGAAGGCATACGAACCCAGGCACCGGCCCGGCTGGCCGGCCACCGCCGTCTGGTACGCGCGGAGATAGGTCTCGCCCTTTTCCGTGCTCGTCGGCTCGCGCTCGGCGCCCCAGCTTGTCTTCGACGCATCCCACCAGCCGGTGGGGCCGAATTCCGTCAGCACGTACGGCCGGTCGAGCTGCCGGCGGTCCAGTTCCTGCACCAGGGGCGTCAGGTCCCCGTATGCGTTGATCCCGAGGATGTCCACGTCGGGACAGTGCTCTTTGAACCGGGCGATCTTGTCCGGCCACACGCCGGCGATGACGGTCATGGTCGGATGGTTCGGGTCGATCTCCTTGATCATCTTCGCGATGCGATTGACCGTCTGCCAGACCCGCGGGTTGCCGCCGTCGCCCTCCATCTCGTTGCCGATGCCCCAGAGCAGAATGGCCGGATGGCTTTTGAGCCGTTCCACGGCTTGCCGGGCCCTGGCCATCTCGCCCTCCACCTGCTGCGCGTCGTCGTAGCGGACCCCGTGCCGCTCGTGCCCCAGCCAGATGCCGACGGTAACGGTCAGACCCAGGGCGTGGGCCTCATCGAGCAGCTTTTCGGCGGAGTCCGCGTCCCATGTGCGGATGGAGTTTCCGCCGGCGGGCGGCAGCTTCTCCAGGCCGCTCTGGTACCCTGCCCCCTTGATGAAATACGGCGCACCGTTGCGGAGCAGCCGGTAGCCCTGGTATGTTTTGACGATCTTCACCACGCCGGTCGGTTCCGCGGCCGGTCGCGACGCCGGCCGCCCGGCATCTTCCGCGGCACTCACCGCGTTTGCAATGGCGACGAGGACTACGAGACCCACACCGCGATGGACTGGAAAGGGCACGGCCGGCCTCCTGACGCAGTCGCCTATCCGGCGATCCGCGCTGGAATCTCGACATAGAAGACAGCCCAGAGCGTTATCAACGCGAGCAGAAGCACGATCGATGCCACAACGGTCACTCGGCGTCCACGGGCGGTGCCGCGGTCGATGTCCACGGCCCGGGCTTCCTTCGCCGTCGTGGCAAAGGTGAGCCCGCGCAACTGCTCCGTGGTCTGGGCCGGGGTCAGGTAACTCACCACAACGAGCACCCCTACGCAGACGGCGAACATGAGGATGGCGAAGTGCAGGAAGTTCATGGTGATCAGCGGGTCCACAGGCCCGAGCTTCACGCCCCATGCGCTCCTCGCGAATTCCAGGGCCAGGCGAAACAGGCCCATGACGAACCCCGTGTATAGCGAGGCGATCGCCCCTTGCGCGTTCAGGCGCTTCCAGAACACGCCGAGGAGGAAGACCGCCGCGATGGGCGGACTGATGTAGCCCTGGACGCTCTGCAGGTACTTGTACAACTGGCTTCCGCCGAGGTGCTTCATGAACGGCACGTAGAGAATGCCGAGGATCACGATGACGACCGTGACGATCCGTCCCACCAGCACCAGCTCCCGTTCCGAGGCGTTCGGCCGGCGCGGCTTGTAGAGGTCCATGGTGAACAGCGTGCCGCAGGAGTTGAAGCAGGCGGCCAGCGAGGACATCATCGCGGCGAACAGCCCGGCGATGACCAGCCCCTTGATTCCCGCCGGCAGCAGCGAGGTCAGCATGGGGTAGACCAGGTTCGAGTCATCCTTGGAAACGTCGGAGAACAGTTTTAGGGCGATCATTCCCGGAAAGACCAGGATGAACATGGGCAGCAGCTTCAGGAAGCCGGCGAAGATGGCGCCGCCCCTGGCGTGGTCCACGTTCTTCGCCCCCAGGGCCCGCTGAACGATGTACTGATCGGTGCACCAGTACCAGATTCCCAGAATGGGCAGGCCGAAGATCATCCCAAGCCACGGATAGTCCGGATGGCTCGCCGGCTTGAGCATCGACCAGTGCGCCTTCGGCAACTCCTCAATGAGCGACGACAGACCTCCGGCCTTGTCCAGCCCGACCCACGTCAGGATGATCGCGCCGCCGATCAGGATGAACGCCTGAATCAGCTCTGTGTAGATCACGGCGGCCAGCCCGCCGGCCACCGTGTAGACACCGGTCGCGATGACCATCACCAGGCTGGATGTGTAGAGATCCCACCCGAACAGGACGTTCAGGAAGAGCGCTCCTGCGTAGAGCGTCACCGATATCTTGGTGAGCACGTACGAAATCAACGATATGATCGTCAGGTAGTTTCGGCAGCCCCTGCTGAAGCGACGCTCCAGAAACTCGGGCATGGTGAACACGCCGGTCCGCACGTAGAACGGCATGAACACCCAGCCCAGGGTCAGGCAGGCCACCGCCGCGAACAGCTCAAACTGGGCGACCGCAAATCCGCTGTTGTAGCCGGAGCCGGCGAGTCCCACAAAGTGCTCCGAGGAGATGTTGGCGGCGAACAGCGCGCCGCCCACTGCGATCCAGCCCGCGTTCCGGCCGGCCAGGAAGTACCCGGTGGAGTCCTTCGCCCGCCGCATGAAGTGAAACCCGATGGCCATCACCACCAGGAAGTAGCCAACCAGGACGACCCAATCGATCGTTGCCAGCTTCTGCATCACGTTTTCGGGCATGTTGTTCTCGCTTGGAACATACGGACTACCGTGCTTTCACCTCGAACGCGCCCTCCAGCCCCCCCACGGAGCTCGGGCCGACCCAGACGTGGAAGGTCCCCGGCTCCACGACGTATTCCATGCGCGGGTCGTGGAACCCCAGGTGCTCCGGACCCAGTGTGAACGTCACCCGCTGCGATTCGCCCGGCTTCAGCGAGATTCGCCGGAACCCCTTCAGCTCCCGCACGGGACGCGTCATGCTCGCCACGAGGTCGCGAATGTACAACTGCACCACCTCGTCGCCCGACCGGTCGCCCGTGTTGACCACCTCCACGCTCACCGCCACCGCACCGGCCGGTCCGATCTCCCCCGGCGTGACGGTCAGATTGCGAAACTCGAACGTCGTGTAGCTCAACCCGTGCCCGAACGGAAACAACGGCGTCGTGGGCAGGTCGATGTACTTCGACGTGAAGCGGTCGTCGCTCGGTGGCCGACCCGTGTTCTTCTGGTTGTAGGAGATCGGCACCTGGCCCACCGCCCGCGGAAACGTCACCGGCAGCTTGCCCCCGGGGTTCACGTCGCCGAACAGCACGTCCGCCACGGCGTGCCCGCACTCCACACCGGGGTGCCACGCCTCCAGGATGGCCGGCACGTGCTCCGCCGCCCAGCGGATCGACAGCGGCCGCCCATTCAACAGCACCACGACCACGGGCTTGCCCGTCGCGTGGACGGCCTGCAACAGCTGCTCCTGCGCTGCGGGCAGGTCGAGCGTCGTGCGACAACGGGCTTCGCCGCTCATGGATTCGCTCTCGCCGATCACGAGAATCGCGACGTCCGCCTGTCGCGCGGCCTCCACCGCGGCGTCGATGCCGCCGGGTATCTCCGCGTCGATCTCGCAGCCCGGCACGTGCTGTACGCGGGTCCCTTCCGCCACGGCCGCCTGGATGCCGGCCAGCACGGTCACCACGTCCTCCCACCGGCCGATGCCCGCCCACGTGCCCAGCGGGTCGCGCTGATTGTCCGCCAGCGGTCCAACGACGGCCAGGCGGGCCACGTCCTTCTTCAGCGGGAGAAGCCCGCCGTCGTTCTTCAGGAGCACCATGGACCGCGCTGCCGATTCGCGCGCGAGTTGCCGATGGGCATCGCACAGCGTGACCCTGGCTTCGACTTTCGGATCGGCATACGGATTGACGAACAGCCCCAGCGCGAACTTCGCCCGCAGGACCCGGCGCACGCTCCGGTCGACGGTGGATTCGGACACGGCGCCCTGCTTCACCGACTCGCCCAGATGCGTCCGGTACGTGAACGACGACATGTCCATGTCCACGCCGGCCCGCAGGGCTTTTTCTGCGGCGTCCTTCCCGTCGGCCGCGTACCCATGCTGCACCAGCTCGCCGATGGAGTTCCAGTCGCTCACCACGAACCCGTCGAATCCCCACTCCTGCCGGAGGATACGCTCCAGCGTGAATCGGTTGGCCGAGGTCGGCACGCCGTTCAAGTCGTTGAAGGCGCTCATCAGCGATCCGCATCCGGCCCGGACCGCCGCGTGGAACGGCGGCAGGTACAACTCGCGCAGCCGCTGCTCGGAGCAGTCCACCGTGTTGTAGTCACGGCCGGCCTCGGCCCCGCCGTAGGCCACATAATGCTTGGCGCACGCCAGCACGGCGTCCGGGGCCGTGAGCGACACGCCCTGAAAGCCCCGCACCCGCGCCGCGGCCAGGGCCGAGCCCAGGAACGGGTCCTCGCCCGACCCTTCGGCAATGCGGCCCCAGCGCGGATCGCGCGTGATGTCCACCATGGGCGCGAACGTCCAGTGCGTGCCGGCCGCCCGGGCCTCGACGGCCGCCATCCGGGCCGTTCGCTCCACGAGGTCACAGTCCCAGCTTGCGGCCTCGCCCAGCGGAATGGGGAAGACGGTCCGGTAGCCGTGGATCACGTCATTGCCGAGGATCAACGGGATGCCCAGCCGGGATTCTTCGACGGCCGCTCGTTGGAGCGCGTTGGTGTATTCCGCCCCGTGCGCTCCCAGCAGCGATCCGAGCCGGCCCGCGCGGATGGCGCCGAGCAGGTCCTCCGACGCGCCGCCCGCCACCTCCGGGTTGGTGTCCTGTTGTTTGCCGCCGGATTGCTGGGTGAGCTGGCCGAGCTTTTCCTCCAGCGTCATCTGCGAGAGCAGGGCGTCGATGCGGGCCTCGATATCCGCACCCGGCTTGGCCGGCACGTCAGCCCGCGCGGCGGTCATCCGGGGCTGGCTGCAAATCACCATCAGGCTGAGGACCGTGACCGCCAGGCGCCGGCCTGTTGCTTGCCGCCCACAGGCTCGGGAAGCGGCTTCTCGCCGTGCCGCGATGTGTCCGGCTTGTTGCCGTGGAGTGGTTCTGACCGCAAGAGTGTCGTCATGTGTCATGAGCTTGTCTCTTATACCTCTGCGAAGGGCGCATGTCGACAGCACGCTCCAGCCCACCGCGAGGAACTCCGCCGCCGATCGCCGGCCGGCCGGGTCTGTTGCGTCAGCCGCGCACCGGCATGATTCCACGTTGGCCCCGCGTTTGTCAAGCGGCGGCTTCTGTCTCTGCTTGCGCGTCGCGACCCGCCTGCAACTGTTTCAGGTCGCACGGAGGGACGCGAGCCGGGAGAATGGGCCCGGACGGAGCCGAGGGAGGCCGCGAGGAAGCGAGGAAGCGAGGAGGCGATTCCGACGCGGCGTTCCGCCTTCGCGTTTCGTCGGATGGGCAGGGTCAGTCCGAGGTTGCGGGGGCGGAGCGTTTGGGGCGATCCATGAAGAAGGTGAGCCGCTCCAGGTCGTGCAGGCTCACGGTTTCTTCCAGCATCCGGCGCGCGTCTCGCAGGGTCGTTCGATGCGTCACGTGGGTCAGCACGACGTTCGCGCAGCGGAGTCGGTCCAGGATTGCCGGCAGATCGCACACGTGGATGTGCTTGCCCTTCCGGGCCCGGATCACATGCTCCGGATCAAAGAACGTGCATTCCAGCAGCAGGACCTCGGCGTTCCGAATGCAATCCAGGTCAAAGTGCGGCCCGTCGGCCGTATCTCCGCAATAGGCGACCAGGGGGATTTCGATGCGATTCTGGATTTCCACACCCTGCTTCTTCAGTTCGACCAGTTGCGGCCCCGTGTGGTCGGCCAGTTCGGGCTTGAGTTTGAACCGTTCCTCCACAACGGCGAAGCCCAGCGAGCGGGAATCGTGGTTCACGTCCACGGCCCGGACCAGGAGATCGCGGCGGATGCGCACCTCATCGCCCGGGAGGACCGGCTCGATCTGCCACGGGCCCGGACGGCCCTCAATGTCCGCCCAGACGCCCATCAGGGCCTGGAAGTGGGGGGCGAGATGGCGGTGGACGATCAACCGGCCGGGTGGCGCGCCGAGGAACTCCCGGTGGGAAAAGTAGTAGGCGATGTTGGCCGAATGGTCGATGTGCCCGTGCGACAGGCAGATGTTGTCGATGGGGATGACCTCCCGCGGGGCCCGGCCGATGTCGAAGCACACATTCTGCTCCGGCGCCGCCAGGACCGTCTCTTCGCCGGCCAGGGACCGTCCGAGCAGCCGGACGCGACCCACCCGTTTGTCAATCATTCGATCCATGAAGTCGGTACTGTAGGAGCCTGGGGGCGGCTGTCCAGTGGGCGGCGGCGGCCCCCTGTTGACACGCCCTATGTGGGGCCGGTACCGTTTGCGGTCGTCAGAACGTCGTTGACGGCATGTCCGAACCGTGAAAGAACTGTGAGTCCGGTGAATGTCCGATGCGGTGTCCCGCCTGCAACAAGCACAACTCGGATAAGGTGATCGACTCGCGGTCGACCGAGAGCGGCAGCGTGATTCGGCGGCGGCGCGTCTGCACCCATTGCGGGAGGCGATTCACCACGAAGGAACGGGTTGAAGAGGAGCTCCGCCTGACGGTGGTCAAGCGGGACGGGTCGCGCGTGCCGTATCGGCGGGACAAGATCCTTTCGGGCGTTCGCTACGCCTGTTACAAGCTTCCCATCGAGCCGGACGCGATGGAACGCCTGGTGGACGTGGTGGAATCCGACATCTTCCGCGAGCACGAGCGCGAGGTGACCAGCCAACAGATCGGCCAGTACGTGGTGACCCATCTGCGCCGCCTGAACCAGGTGGCGTACGTCCGCTTCATGGCCGTCTTCCGCCAGTTCGACAATGTGGAAGCCTTCATCGAGGAAATCCGCGACGTGAAGGAACGGGCAGCCGTCGATTCTCCCCACCAGCAGTCCCTGTTCTCCGCCTGACGATCGTATCCGGGCTGGCGCCCGCCGGTTGCAGCCGGCGGACCCGTGGGATACTCTGAACCGCCGAGTGAACCATGAGTACTGAATCGCGACTCCGTGACACGCAGGCCCCGGACGCCGAGGAGTTGGCCGTTCTGGCCGCTCGGGCCGTCCATGATCGCCGGGCGGAGGACGTTGTGGTCCTCGATCTGCGCGGAATGTGTTCCGTCACGGACTTCTTCGTGATCTGCTCCGGGACGTCGGATCGGCAGATGCGGGCGGCGTATGACGCTGCGGAGGAAGCGGGCCGACGGTTCGGGTGGAGGCCGATCGGATCGGCCGGGTACGAGTCCGCCACCTGGATGCTGCTTGACTTCGTGGACGTCGTGATCCACATATTCGCTCCGGAATACCGGCAGTACTACGATCTCGAATTGTTGTGGGGCGATGCCCCGCGTGTGGACTGGAGCGGCGGCCCCGGCCCCGTCGGCAGCGAAGGGTCGCACGCAGAGTGAGGGCCGCGGCGGAACGGCGCCGCGGCGCCTGGAGTCACTATGGACCTGCCTCGAATCGAAAGCGCCGTCCGGGAAATTCTGATCGCCGTGGGCGAAGACCCGGACCGCGAAGGCCTGCGTGAGACCCCGTCTCGCGTCGCTCGCATGTACTCCGAGTTCTTCGCCGGGCTCCACACCGATCCGGCCCGGCAACTCAGGATCCAGTTCGCGGAGACCTATGACGAGCTGGTCGTGCTCAAGGACATACCCTTCCACTCCATGTGCGAACACCACTTGTTGCCGTTTGAAGGTCGCGCCGGCGTGGCCTACCTCCCGGACGGGAAGGTGGTGGGTGTGTCCAAGCTCGCGCGGGTGGTGGAGGCGTTTGCCCTGCGCCCTCAGCTTCAGGAGCGGCTCACGTCGCAGATTGCGGACGTTCTCATGGACAACCTGACTCCCAAGGGCGTCGCCGTCGTCATGCAGGCCACGCACAGTTGCATGACCTGCCGGGGAGTCCGGAAGGCCGGCAGCCTCCTGGTCACGTCCGCCATGCGCGGTCGGTGCAAAAGCGATGCCCGGACCCGATCGGAGGTCCTCGCCCTGCTGCACTCCTGATTGTCCGCGGGCGGCGTCGGCACGGGGTCAAGCCCGGGGGACTCCCCCCCTTGTGCCAGGGGATTCAAGGTTCTTGAACCCGATAGACGATCTGATATACTCAGGTACGCCCGGGCGTCAGTGGCACTTTAATGCGGTGGTTCCGCATAGCCGACTGCCGTCCGCGAGGGTGGTTGATCGACCGTATGATCCATCCGAACGACTCTGGGTCAAACACACGCGTGACATGGTAGCCGTTGCTCTGCGCACAGGTCGGTTGGACCGTGCCGCCGGGCTCCCGCGCGTGGTGATCCAGCGTCGTTTTTGTTTCGTGCGGGAGCCGGGGGGTGGAGCGCGGCATTGCGATTGGCACATGCCGCTTGTTGGAGACGAAGTGTGAACATCACCCTGCCCGACGGATCAATGCTGGCGATGGATGCGGGTGCGTCCACGTATGACGTGGCCGGGAAGATCGGGCCGCGGCTGGCCGAGGCCGCGGTTGCAGGCAAAGTGCAGGTCAACGGCCAGGAGGCCATCATCGACCTGCACGCTCCGCTGCCCGGAGACTGCAAGCTCACCATTCTGACGGCGGATGACGCAAACTCCGACAGCCTGCACGTGCTGCGTCACAGTGCGGCGCACGTGATGGCGGAGGCGGTGTGCGAGCTGTTTCCGCAGACGAAGCTGGTGTACGGCCCGCCGGTGGAAGACGGGTTCTACTACGATCTGGATCTGGACCGCAGCCTGACGCCGGACGACTTCGAGAAGATCGAAGCCGTGATGCAGCGGATCATCCGGGAGGATCGGCCGTTTACGCGGTATGAGCTTTCCCGCAGGGATGCCCTTCCGAAGCTGGAGAAGGAAGGCAACCGATACAAGCTCGACAACGCCGAGCGGGCGGACGGCGACACCCTGAGCTTCTACGTGACGGGGGAAATGCAGGGTGAGGGGTTTGAGGACCTCTGTCGCGGACCTCATCTGCCGCGGACCGGCCGCATCGGGGCGTTCAAGCTTCGCCAGGTCAGCGGGTCGCATTACCGGGGCGACGTGAACGAGAAGGCGTTGCAGCGGTTGTACGGGACGGCTTTCTTCAAACCGAAGGCCCTCAAGGAGCATCTGAGGCAACTCGAAGAGGCCAAGGCGCGGGACCATCGGGCGATCGGTCGCGAACTGGACCTGTTCAGCATTGACCCGGAAGTGGGCAGCGGCCTGGTGCTGTGGCACCCGAAGGGGGCCATCATCCGGATGCTGCTGGAGAACTTTCTGAAATTCGAGATGCTGGTGCGGGGCTACCAGCCGGTGTACAGCCCGAACATCGGGCAGTTGGGGTTGTACCGCCGGAGCGGGCACTATCCGTACTATCGCGACTCGCAGTTCCCCCCGCTATACGAGACCGACCGGGGACGCACGCTGCTGAGCCTGCTGCAGACGCTCGAGCGCATTCCGGCTCACGCCGGTCCGGAGCGGGAGGAGGCGATGGCACGGGCGCGTCAACTGGGCGCCGCCGCCGCGGCCGTCTGGGGCGAGATCCCCGGCCTGGCCGAGGCGGACACGCCGGAGGCGATGATCGCCGTGGTGGACCGCGAATTGCGGCAGGAAGACGGGTACCTGCTCAAGCCGATGAACTGTCCGCACCACGTGCACATCTACAAGTCCCAGCCGCGCAGCTACCGCGATCTGCCGCTGCGATACTTCGAGTTCGGGAACGTGTACCGTTACGAGCAGAGCGGGGAGCTCAGCGGCATGGTGCGGGTCCGCGGTTTCACGCAGGACGACGCCCACCTGTTCTGCACGCCGGACCAGTTGCTGGACGAAATGCGTTCCACGATCCAGCTCACGCTGACCGTGCTGGACGCCATGGACCTGACGGACTACCGCGTGCGCATCGGGCTGCGGGACCCGGACTCGACGAAGTACACCGGTTCGCCGGAGTTGTGGGAGCAGGCCGAAGAGCAGATCCGTTCCGCCGTGCGAGAGACCGGGCTCCAGGCCACGGAGGAGCGGGGCGAGGCGGCCTTCTACGGTCCGAAGATCGACTTTGTCGTCCGGGACTGCATCAAACGGGAATGGCAGCTCGGGACCATCCAGGTGGACTACAACCTTCCGGAGCGGTTTGACCTGACGTACATCGGCCGGGACAACCGTCCGCACCGCCCGATCATGATTCACCGGGCGCCCTTCGGCAGCCTGGAGCGGTTCGTCGGCATCCTGATTGAACACTTCGCCGGTGCGTTCCCGCTGTGGCTGGCTCCGACTCAGGTGGCCGTTGTGACGATCAGCGACAAGAGCGAGGCGTACGCCCGCGAAGTCTACGATGCGCTGGTCCGGGCCGCGCTGCGGGTGGAGCTGGACGTGTCCAGCGACAAGATCGGGCCCAAGAAACACCGCTGCCGGGCGCTGAAAATTCCGTATATTCTGGTGATCGGAGAGCAGGAGGCCGCCGACCGGACGGTCAATGTCAACGACCGGGCGGGGCGCTCCCTGGGGAATTTTCCGCTGCAGAAGTTCGCGGAGGGCTGCCTGCTCGAGATCGCGACGCGGGGTAAGAATGTGGAATCCTGACGCGGGAGGACGGCGGGTCCGCCCGGTCTGGCAAACGGTTCAACCGAAGGGAGGTGATCGCGTATCGCCAAGTTGCTGCGAATCAACGAGCAGATTCGGATTTCGCCGGTCCGCTTGATTGACGAGAACAACGTGCAGGTAGGCGTGGTTCCTGCCTCTGAGGCCCAGCAGCGGGCCCGCGAGGTCGGCATGGATCTCGTGGAAGTGTCTCCGATGGAACGACCGCCGGTCTGCCGGATCATGGACTACGGCCGGTTCAAGTACCAGCTCAAGAAGAAGCAGAAAGACCGAGGCCCGCGCGAGCAGGTGCTCAAGGAAGTTCGTCTGCGTCCCAAGACGGACGATCACGATCGTGAGATCAAGATCAAGCGGGCCAGGAAGTTCCTGGAGGAGGGCAGCAAGGTGCAGTTCACCATGCTCTTCCGCGGACGTGAACGGGCGCACCTGGACATCGGAATGGTCATGTTCCGGGCGATCCTGGAGCAGTTCGGGGAAGACGTGAAAGTGGAGCGCCCGCCCAAGATGGAAAACCGCCGAATGACGATGGTCGTCGGCCCGGCCAAGCACTAGACCCGTTCGCTCGACGGAATCCGGCGAGACCCGTTTGTCGTCCGCAGGCGGGTAGCAGATTCGTATGCCGCGGCGACGGTCGGTCTGTCGTCAGTCCCGGCCCGATCACGAATCGGTTTGGCCTCGGACCGGCGTTCGGGCCCTGACGTGCGGCGGGCGGCGGCGTGAACTCCGTCCGGGGCGGATCTTTCGCACCGGACCGCCGCGGTCCCGTGTCGCGGCGGCTGAACAGGGCTGCACGGTTGAACGCCACACGCATGAAGCACTGCGTCCTCATACCGACGGCCATCCTAGCCCTGGCATTGGTGAGTTGCTTTGGCGGGCTGTTCGGCGGCCCGGCCCTGGGCGACCACGAGGCCATCGTCGCGCAGTGTGCCCGCGACATGCGGCTGACCGGAGACTGGCTGGTGCCGAGGTTTCTGGATTCCGAGTTTCTGCGCAAGCCGCCCCTGTCGTACTGGCTTGTTGCGGTCGCTTCGTACGGGGTCCCCCCGGATCGCGCCAGCGGGCTGCCGGTCACCGACGCGGCGGCCCGCCTTCCCTCCGGGCTCGCGGGCTTCGGGACGGTGATGGTGGTCTGGTGGGCGGGCTCGCTGATGTTCGGACGTCGGGCCGGTCGCCTGGCCGCCGTCATGATCGCATCGGCCGTCGTGCTGCTTTTGTACGCCGCCAACGCAACGAGCGAGATGCTTCTGGTCTTCTTTTGCACGTGGGCCGGTGTGGAGTTCTGGCTCGGCGTGACACACGCCTCCCGGCGCGGACGCTTCGTTCACATGATGCTGTTCTACGCGGCCCTGGGCCTGGCCATGCTGGCCAAGGGACCGGCACCGATCGCGCTCGTGGCCGGCCCTCTGGCGTTCTGGTGGTACACGGAACGCCCGCTCCGGCTGATCGCCCGGCGCGGGTCCCGGGCCGTCGCCCTCGCGCTGCGAAGCTTCGTGCGCGGCCTTGCGCCGCAGACCGGGCGTGTCTTCACGCGGCTGTGGTTTCTGCCGGGCATTTTCGTGTTCGCGGCGATGTTCGTCCCGTGGATGCTGGCCGTGGCTCGGCACAATCCCCACGTAGCCGAACTCTGGAACTGGCAATACGTTCAACGGGCGCAGGGAGATTACGAAGACACCCGCGTCCGTGGATTCCTGTACTACATCCCGGTTGTGGGCGGCTACCTGGCGCCCTGGGTCTTTCTTGTTTTTGAGGCCCTCGCCGCCCCCTGGATGCGCCGCTACGCCCGCTGGCGCCGCCCGCTGCTGTACGTGGGCCTCTGGGCGGGCCTGGGCGTGCTGGCCATGTCGGCGATGACGTTCAAGAAGCCCTATTACATCGCTCCGGCGGTCCCGGCCCTGGTACTGCTTATGTCCGTGGTGGCTCTTCGCGTCGTGCGATACCGCGTGCAGGGGCCGCGGTTGGCGTGGGCGCTGTGGGGCGTCGGTGCGGCGTTGGGCGCCGCCGCCGTGGCGGCCGGCTTTATGTGGGTGCGGCAGGAGGCGCCCGAGGCGCAGGGGATGCTCCTGGTGGTTGCCGTGTGCGGCGTGATCGCCCTTTTGGGTGCGGGGGTGGCGTTTGTGCGGGGTCGATCCGGCCCCGCGTTTGCCCTCGTGGCCTGCACGAGCGTCGCCCTGTTCCTCGTGGTTTGGTATGCGTGCGTTCCGCGCATCGACAAGGTGAGTGACGTGGCGGCGCTGGATCGGGCGCTTGACGCCGGCGGGGTGCCGGACGATGCGCGCATCCTCTGGGCCGACCAGCGTCCGGACGCCCGCCTGAACTTCTACTTCCACCGGCGCAGCGAGCACATGATCGACCCGTACGAGATCGTCGCGCAGATGGTGGACCGAACCGGGCAGAAGCATCGCCTGCGCCAGATGGTCCTGGACCGGGCCGCCGATCTGCTGGGCGGAGACAAGCCCGTATACCTGATCCTCAAACGCGAGCACTATGAGCAGTGGCCGCCGGACACCTCCGGCGCCGCAAGGCTGGTCGCCATCGTGGACAGCCACGCGTTCTCCGACGCAAAGGACTGGGTGGTCATCACCAACGCCCCCGCCTCCGCCCCGGCCGGCCCAACACCTCCTTCGGATCGCCGCGCGACGAGCGTGCCGACGCCGGTTGCATCCTGACCGGCCTTCCCCTATCCTGAGCGGTCTGTTTTGCCCGTAGCACACGGGGCCCCGAACCTGGAGAAGAGGAAAACGCCATGCCATCCGGTCGTCTGCCCGACCCCCATGGGGGTACGCTTATAACCAGAGTCATCACAAAAGATTACAGTGAGGCGCCGGGCGTTCGCATCCGCCTGACGGAGCGCCAGCAGTGCGATCTGGAGCTCATCGCCATCGGCGCCCTGAGCCCGCTGGACGGGTTCGTCGGCGAGGCGGACTACCACTCTATCTGCGAGAAGATGCGGCTGAGCAGCGGGGTCGTCTGGCCGGCACCGATCACCTGCGCCGTCGACAAGGCCACGGGCGACCGGATCGGCATCGGAGAAAAGGTGACGCTGCTGGATGACAAGGACCGCACGCTGGGCTGCCTCTCCGTGACGGAGATGTACGCTCACGACAAGGTGAAGCAGGCGAAGCACGTGTTCCAGACGGAAGACCCCGCTCACCCGGGTGTCAAGGTTTTGATGGCCGAGGGCGACGTGTGCCTGGCCGGGCCTGTGGACGTGGTCACTCCCCGTCACGAGGTGGAGTTTCCGGAGTACAACCTGCATCCGGCGCAGACGCGGGCAGAATTTGAGCGCCGCGGCTGGAACACGGTGGTGGCGTTCCAGACGCGCAACCCGATCCACCGTGCCCACGAGTACCTGACCAAGTGTGCCCAGGAGATATGCGACGGGTTGCTGATCCATCCCCTGGTCGGTCAGACCCAGCCGGGCGACATCCCGGCTGACGTCCGGATGGAGTGCTACAAGGTCCTCATCGACAACTACTACCACCCGGACCACACGATGCTCAGCGTGCTGCCGGCCGCCATGCGGTATGCCGGCCCGCGCGAGGCGATTCTGCACGCCATCATGCGGCTGAACTACGGGTGCAGCCACTTCATCGTGGGTCGTGATCACGCCGGTGTGGGCAATTACTACGGCACCTACGCGGCGCAGGAGATCTTCGACACGTTGGGGCCGGGAGACCTGGCGATCACGCCTCTGAAGTTCGAGCACGCCGCCTGGTCCCGCAAGGCCGGCGGCATGGTCAGCGGCAAGACGTTCCCGAAGATTGACGGGGACCAGATCTTCCTGTCGGGCACGAAGGTGCGTGAGATGCTCTCGCGGGGCGAGGCGCCGCCGCAGGAGTTCACCCGGCCGGAAGTGGCTGCCATTCTGATTCGCTCCATGCGGCAAGGATAGTGGCGTCTTGCGGGCGTGCGAGAGCGGCATGGCCGCCGGCGACCTGGCGATGAACGTACCGAAGGAACTGATCGAGCACCTGCTTGCCTGGCGAAAGGTCGTGGTCGTCGGCCACGTGACGCCGGACGCGGACTGCCTGGGCGCCATGATCGCCCTGGCCCAGGGCTTCGCCGGCCCCGGACGGCGCGACCTGCGCGTGGCCCTGCCGCCCGACTCCTTGTCCAAGCGTCTGGCGTTTATGATCGAGCAGGCCCGGCCCGCGTTGGCCGAACCGCGCGACTTCGACGAGGCCGACGGATTCGTGGCTCTCGACACCGCCAAGATCTCCCGCTGCAACGTGGGGCCGGAGGTTCGCAGCACCTGGGTCGACGGCAAGGTCCTGCTGAACATCGACCACCATGCGTCCAACACCCGCTTCGGCCGCGTGAACTGGGTGGAGCCGACCGCCGGCAGCACGTCCGAAATGGTCTTTCGTCTCCTGGACGCCGCGGGGCAACCCGTGACGCCGCTGACGGCGTCGCTTCTGTACGCCGGAATTCTGACCGACTCGGTGGGCTTCACGCTGGGCAACACGACGCCCGGGGCCCTGGAAACCGCGGCAGAGCTCGTCGCGCGCGGGGCCGACGTCGCCGCCCTCGGCGAGCAGCTCTACCGAAGCCTGACGCCCGCGGAGTTCCAGCTTCTCCAGACCATCTACGGGAATACGCGAATCGTCGCCGACGGCCGGCTCGCCTACAGCACGGCCGATTACGACGAGATCACCCGCGCCGGCTGCACGGCCGCGGACATCGACGACCAGGTGAACGTGCCCCGGTCGGTGCGGGGCATTCGCATGGCCCTTCTGCTGACCGAGGGCGTGCGCGGCAGAACGCGGATCAACTTCCGCGGGGAATCCGGCCTGAACGTGCTGGACCTGGCCAAGGCCATGGGTGGCGGCGGACACGCCGAAGCCGCGGGGACCATTCTCGATCTGCCGCTGAAGGAGGCGGTCCCGCAGGTGCTGGCCCAGGCCACCGATTACCTCAACGCCCGCGGCAACGGATGACCCTCATGACCCAGTCGACCCAGGAATACATCACGATCGTTTCGGGCCTGCCACGCTCGGGCACGTCCATGATGATGGCTATGCTGGAGGCGACGGGCTTCGAGATCCTGGCGGACGGAATCCGTACCGCCGACGAGGACAACCCGAAGGGGTACTACGAGTTCGAGCGGATCAAGCAGATCAAGACGGACAAGGCCTGGCTGCCGGACGCGAAGGGCAAGGTGGTCAAGGGCATCTCGCAGCTCCTGCTCGACCTGCCGCCGGACTACCACTACAAGGTGGTCTTCATGCGGCGAGACCTGAACGAGGTGCTGGCCTCGCAGAAGAAGATGCTCATCCGCCGGGGGACCCTCAAGGAAGGCGTAGCCGACGCCGAGATGCGGGCCCTGTTCCTCAAGCATCTCGACCACGTCACGGACTGGCTTCGGCAGCAGAAGAACTTCGACGTGCTGTACGTCAATTACAACAAGCTTCTGACCGAACCGGACCCGGACATCGTCCGCCTGAATGAGTTCTTCGGCGGCACCCTCGACACGCAGGCCATGCGCGTCGTCATCGACGCGAACCTGTATCGGAATCGCAGACCGTCCACACAGCCGTAACGTACCGCGGAAACCGCCTATGGCGAGCCGGGTTCAGACGGCACGCCGGCCGGCGCGCTCGTCACGTCGGGCTCGGTCAGCGTCTCCAGACGCCATCGCGCCAGGTGGTGCTCGTTCATCGGAGTCAGCGGGCCGGCCACCGAGTCCCATTCGACTCCGCTCTGGACGCATTCGGTGAACCAGGTGCGAGCGGCGTCGCGCTCTCCCGCCAGCAGACAGGCCTCTCCCGCGTAGTAGAACGCCTCGGAGCGGCGGATGGGGTCATCGCCGGCAATGGCCACGAGCTGCGCGGGCGAAATCTCGCCGGCCAGACACGCGAACACGCGGTCTATCCATCGATCGGGCACGTTCCGCCGGGCCGCCTCGAGAACCTCGTGGGCCTCCTGCCGCCGACCGTCGCCGCTCAGCAGCACGAAGAGGCGCGCGTCCGAGTACGAAGGAAACCCGCGCAGAATGCGGACCCGCCGCATGTCGTCAATCGCCTCGTCCTTGCGGCCCACAATCCAAAGCGCCGTGGCCCGCTGGAAGTACTCCCACATCCCACCGTCAACCGACTTCCCGAGCTGCAGCGCCTTCGTGTAGTCCTCCACGGCCTCATGGTACCTTCCGATGTGCCGGTGGAGATGAGCGCGGCTTCGATACAAGGATCGGTCGCACGGATTCAGGGCGACCAGCCGATCGTATTGCTCCAGGGCCGCGTGCGCATCACCCTTCAGGGTGAGCACGTCGCCCTTGAACCGCAGCCAGACGAGAGGGCTCCCTCCGGAAGCCAGAAAGTGGTCGGCTGCGCGAAGGCCGTCATCCAGCCGGCCGGTGTGCATGGCAAGCTGGGCAAGCCTGTGCCAGGCAAAAGCATGGGCCGGATCACGCTGAGTCGCCACCGCCGTCGCGTCAAAGGCCCGCTCCAGGCTCAGCGTGGTCAGCGATCGCAGGTACCAGTCCTCCGCCGTGTCCGCCCCGCGCGATCCCGGCACCGCCCTTAACTCGGCCGCCCGCTGGGTGAATCCGGTCGAGTCGTACATCTCGGCAAGCAGCTCACGGCAGTCCCACCGCTCCGGGTCGCCGGCCAGAGCGGACTCCAGGTAGGTCAGTGCGGCATATCGGGACTGCGGCTGCGAGAACTGAGCCTGGGCCCACACCAACGGAATCTCACGAAGCTCCGGATAGTCGACGGCCACTCGTTCCAGACCCGTCAGTGCGCCCTCGGGCTTACCCTGGTCCACGCCCTGCTGCATGTGCAACAGCTTCATGCGGGCGTCGGGCAGCCCGCGCCGTCGAGCCTGTTCAGCGGATTCGCGGCTCCACCAAGTTCCCCCCCAGATTCCTACGACGGCCATCGCAGCCGCGACGCAGCCGGCGGCGATTCTCCAGCGGTGCTTGAGCACCTTCTTGCGGGCCACGTAGAAGCGGCTGGTGCGCCGGGCGACAATCGGCTCACCCTCCAGGTAGCGGTGAAGATCCTCGCCCAAGTCGCGGGCCGTCGCATAGCGGCGAGCCGGTTCCCTCTCGATGGCTTTCAGAATGATCGTTTCCAGTTCACGATCGATGCCGGCGCAGACGTCTGACGGACGACGTGGCGGTTCCTCAGCGATCCGGCGGATCACTTCCGAGGCTTCCCCGGCCACGTCGAACGGAAGCCCTCCCGCGACGGCTTCAAAGAGCATCACGCCCAGCGCGTACACGTCGGTCCGGACGCCGACGGCCTCTGCCAGGCCCGTCGCCTGTTCCGGAGCCAGGTAGGGCAGCGTGCCCATCGGCTGCCCGGGCATGGATATCACCGTCGTCCGTATCGCGGCAGCCCCGGCTTCGTCTATCGCTTTGGCCAGTCCGAAGTCCAGGATGTGCGGCCTGCCCTCCGCGTCGATCAGCACGTTGGCCGGCTTGAGATCCCGATGGATGACGCCCTGTTCGTGCGCGTATTGAACCCCCTCGCAGATCTGCACGAAGATCGCCAGAATCTCCCGCTGGTCCGGGCGGGTCTCCGCGATGTAACGCTGCAGGGTCACGCCCTTCACGAAGTCCATCGCGTAGTAGGCCAGTCCTGCTGCGTCGCCACTCTCCAGCACTCGGACGATCGCCGAATGCTCCAGCCGGGCGGCCAACTCGATCTCTCGCTGGAATCGTTTCAGGGCCGCGGGGGCCGCGAACGGCCCGCCGGGAAGCGTCTTGATGGCCACGGTGCGCTTCGTGGAAAGCTGGCGGGCCTCGTACACGATCCCCATCCCGCCCCGGTCAATCTCGCTTGTGAGGGTGTAGCCGGGAATCTCGGGCAACGGCACGCCCGTCGGTGCGAACGCCATTTCCGTTGCCGGCGGCGTGGCCGTCTCCCGAACCCGGTCCAGGATCGCCAGACCCTCCAGATACGGGCGCAACGCCTCCGCCATGTCCGCGTGCTCGGCCGCGAAATCCTGCGGCGTCAGGACCTCGCCGGACCGCCGCCGCTCGACGAACTCCTCGACGAGGCTTGTGATCCGCTCATCCGGGCCGCCGATTTGACTGTCTGACGAGTGTTTCACGGTCGCCGCTCCGCACGGACCTGCCCCCCACCGGCGCCCGCCCAGAGGGCCACCTTTACCAGTTTACACGGACCGCCCCCCCAGAACCATTGGCTCGACACGATGCCAGCAGTAGAATGCAGACCGCTCATGGCAGTTCAGTGCAGCTTTACCCGGAGACGGCGGCTTCACCATGGAGCAAGCCTCTCAACTACAAGCGTGGGTTGACGCGGCCCGCCACGGTGACCAGACGGCCGTCACCAAGCTGCTGGCCGTTTTGCATCCTCAACTGCACGCGCGGGCCGAGGCCCGCATGGACGGCGCGATGCGGTCTCGCTTCGAGCCGGAGGACGTTCTTCAGCACGTGTATCTCCAGGTCTTCCGCCAGATCGACCATTTCCAGGGTGCCGACCCCGATTCCTTCCTGAGCTGGGCGCTCACCATCCTTGACCACAAGCTGATTGACGCGTGGCGGGCGTGTCACCGCCAGGCCCGGGACGTAGCACGCGAGTGCAATGCGATCTGCGGGGGCCGCGCCGATTCCTACTGGAACCTGCTGGATCAGGTTTGTGCGGAGTCGTGTACACCCAGCCGCATTATCCGCAGGGATGAGGCGATTGACGCGCTGGCGGTGTGCGTTGCGAAGCTGCCCGATGCGCATCGCCGGGTGATCCAGTTGCGATTCCTGGAGGGCCTGCCCGTCGCGGACGTCGCCGCCCGCCTGAACACAACCCCGGCTGCCGTCCACGCTGCCACGCGGCGGGCCCTCAACGAGTTGCGGCGGTCGATGGATCGACTGGGCGAGTTCACCCAGGGCGGCTGAGGGTTTACATCGACATGGCCGCGGGGCAGAATCCGGACCGCATGCGAGCGGACCTCGAACCGGAGTTGCTGCTGAGCGCCTACGCGAACGGCATTTTCCCAATGGCCGACGAGGACGGCGATATCTACTGGTACTCGCCCGATCCGCGGGCCGTCATTCCGGTCGAGACGTTCAGGGCCTCCCGATCCCTGCGCAGGGTCTGCCGACGGCAGGTCTACTCCGTGGTGATCGACCGGGATTTTTCTGCGGTCATCCGCGCGTGCGCACATCGCCCGGAGGGGACCTGGATCTCCAGCGACATCATCGAGGCCTACTCCGGGTTGCACGAGCTGGGGTTTGCGCATAGCGTGGAGGCCCGGGAGGGCGGACCGCAGGGCGCCCTGGTCGGCGGGCTGTACGGCGTGGCCATCCAGGGCGCGTTTTTCGGGGAGTCCATGTTTCACCGTCAGACGGACGCGTCCAAGGTCGCCCTGGTGCATCTGGTGGAACGAATGAAGGCCCGCAACATGCGGCTTCTGGACGTGCAGTTCATGACGGACCATCTACGGAGCCTGGGCGCCGTCGAGATTCCCCGCCGGCAGTACCTGGCGCGGCTGGAGGCCGCCCTGCGCCAGCCATGCACGTTTGCTGACCCGCGCGAGGTCGCTCCGGAGAACTCTGAGTGAGCACGGCCCCGCCTCAGACGACTGCCCCACCCGCCGACGTGTTCCTCCGGAACATGGCCGCCCTGTGGCGCGTGGATCCGGCGCTTGCCCGCCGGATTGACGCCGTCATGGATGACCAGCGGCTGCCGGTCGAACCGACGCGGTCCGGTCACTGGACGGCCAAGGTCACCCTGCGGGAAGGCCGGTCGAGTTACCTGCACTCCCGGTACGATCCCGCCGCGGACGCGGCCAAACTGCTGGCCGAGGTCGATTTCGACGCTCACTCCTGCTACCTGATTCACGGTTTCGGCTTGGGATACCACGTGCGGGCCGTCCACGAGCGGATCAGGGGTGACGCCATCCTCGTGGTCTTCGAGCCGTCCGTGCCGGTGCTGGCCACCGCCTTCGCCTGCGTCGACCTGGTCGACGTGATCGCGTCGCAGCGGCTGATCATCCTGACGAACGCGGACAAGGCCGAAGTCCACGAACGACTCCGGCCCCACGCGCCCCTCATCATGCTCGGCGTCCACATCATCCTGCATCCGCCGTCCCAGCAGATTGCCGGGCCGTTCCATTCCGCCGCCCGCACCCTGTTCATGGAGTACGTGGCCTACTCCCGCGTCTCGATCATCACGCTCGTCACAAACGCGCAGATTACCTGCCGCAACGTCGCCAACAATTTGCCCGCCTACGTGGCCACTCCGGCCCTGGACATTGTGCGGAATCGATTCGCCGGCTTTCCGGCCATCGTGGTTGCGGCAGGCCCGTCGCTGCGCAAGAACATCGACCAACTGCCCGCCGCGCGCGGCCGGGCCGTTCTCATCGCGGTGCAAACCATCTATCCCATGCTGCGTCAGCGCGGCATCGTCCCGGACTTCGTCGTGAGCCTGGATTACCACGAGGTTTCCCGGCAGTACTTCGAGGGAATCGAGCCGTCCGGCGACGTGCATCTGGTGGCCGAACCCAAGGCGACGTGGCACGTCATCGACGCGTTCCGCGGCCCGACCTCGCTGTTGGACAACGCCTTCGCGCGGCTGCTGCTGGGAGACGCCCTGGCCGCCCGCGACGGGCTGCCGGCCGGCGCCACCGTGGCGCACCTGGCGTTCTACCTCGCGCGCTACATGGGGTGCGGCCCCGTTTTGTTCATCGGGCAGGACCTGGCGTACACCGGCCACGTATACTACATCCCCGGCGTCGAAATGCACCAGACCTGGCGAAGCGAGTTCAACCGCTTCAACACGATCGAAATGAAGGAATGGGACCGGCTGGCCCGCAACCGTGAGATGCTCCGCAAGGTCCAGGACACGGACGGGCGCGACGTCTACACTGACGAGCTGCTTTTCACATATCTCGAGCAGTTTGAGAAGGACTTCGTGGGATGCCCCGTGCCGCTGATCGATGCCACCGAGGGCGGCGTGCATATCCGTGGCACCGAGGCCATGCCCCTGCATGCGGCGATGGAACGGTTCTGCAGCACACCCATCCCGCCGGAGCGATTCGCCTACCGCCGGACGACGACGTGGTTCGACCCCTCACGCCTCCAGGCCGGCCGGGACGAAGTCGCACGGCGTCTGGAGGAAGTTGAGACCGTGCGGGACATCTGCGACGAAATGACCGGGCTGCTGGAAGAGCTCAAGACCTTGACCGACCACCCGGACCGGTTCAACCGCCGCCTGACCCGCGTGGATGAGCTGCGTGTGCTGCTGCGCTCGGCGGATCGGGCCTACCGCATCATCACGTCGGCGACGCAGCTCGGCGAGCTGCGCCGTTTCAAGGCCGACCGGGAGATCCGGGCGGCGGCCGGGGACTCGGAAGCTCAGAGGACCCTCAAGCAGCTCGACCGCGACATGGACGTGGTCCGTAGCGTGCGGGAGGGCGTGGATATCGTGAAGGACATGCTCCAAGGCGCTCTCGATCGATTCGACCGCGTGCTGGCGGAAGGGAAAATCGCGTGAGAATCATCGCCACCATCGAGGCCGACCTCCACCGCTCGGCCCTGGGCACGCGATCGCGCCTGGCGGACACCGTCGCCGGCGAGACCATTCTGGCCCGCACGGTAAACCAGGTGGCCCAGGCCAAACGGCTCAGCGGCGTGTTCGTGGTCGGCCCCCACGACCAGGAGAAGGAACTCACCTCGCACATCGCCGGTCTGCCCGTGGCGATCCGCACCCATTCCGTCGGTGACCCCGGCTACCGGGCTCTCGTCCAGTCCGCACGCAAGTGGTCTTTGGAAAGCTGGCGCGGCGGCATCGGCGGGGCCTGCGTCCTGGACGAGTACCTCCACACGGCCGTCATCGCCAGCCTCGCCCGGCAGGAGCGGGCCGACGCCGTTCTGGTCGTTCCGGGACCCTGCCCCTTGATCGACCCCGTCTGGATCGACCGGCTGATCGAGTACTACGAGAGCGTGGCCGAGGAAACGCGGCTGGCCTTCCTGCAATCGCCTCCCGGCCTTACCGGCATTCTGTACCACACGGACCTTCTGATGCAGATGGCGGAGCACGGTATCCCGCCCGGCTGGACCCTGAGCTTCAAACCCGACAAGCCGGAGCCCGACGTAGCCCAACGCAAATGCGCTTGCGCGTCCCCTCAACCGCTTCGGCATGCGTCCGGAAGGCTCATTGCGGACACCCATCGCGCGATGCGCGCCATCGGCGACTACCTGACGACGCAGGACTACGGCGGGGCGGAGCACGTCGGACACTGGCTCATCCAGCGAGAGGCGACGCGGACGCCGCCTCTGCCCCGCGAGGTGGAGATTGAGCTGACCACGCAGAGCCCGCTGACCGGCGCCTCGGACATCGTCTTGCGACCGGCCATCCCGGCAGACCGGGCCCGGGGCCCGATCGACGTGGGAATGGTGGCCCGATTGGCCGCGGAGTTGAGCTCCGAAGACGATGCTCTGGTGGTGCTGGGCGGTTTTGGCGAGCCGCTGCTGCATCCGGAATTTCCGCAGGTGCTGGCGGCCCTGCGAGAGGCCGGCGTCTATGGAGTGGCCGTCCGAACCAGCGGGCGGGCGTGGAGCGATGCTGCGATCGAGGCCTTGGTGCAGCACAAGGTGGACGTGGTCAGCGTGCTCGTGGACGCCTGGACGCCGGAGCGTTATCGGGCGTTGCACGGGGAGGGCCTGCAAACCGTCCTGGAGGGCATCGAGCGCTTGACGCAGGCTCGGCAACGGGCCGCCCAGCCCGTGCCCTTCGTCAATGTCGAGCTGCTGAAATGCACGCACACGCTGGACGAGCTGGAGCCGTTTGTCGACGGCTGGATTCGGCGGCAGGGGTGCGTCACGCTCAGTGGGTACAGCACGTACGCAGGGGCCCTGCCCGATTTCCGCGTCATGGACATGTCCCCGCCGGTACGAACGGCCTGCCGGCAGCTTCGCGGGCGTTGCACCGTTCTGGCGGACGGGCAGGTCCTGGCCTGCGACCAGGATTTTCTGGCCGCCCGGCCCGTCGGTTCGCTCCACCACTCGACGCTCGCCGCGGTGTGGACGGGGCCCGCAATGGAAGCCCTGCGGACGGCCCACGGCTCCGGTCGATTCGATGTGGATGCTCTTTGTGCTCGTTGCGCGGAATGGCATCGTCCGTAGGTGGGCCGGGTGATGGTCGGGTCTGCCCGGGCCGGCGGGGGAGGGTCGATGCGGGATTGCCCTTATGATTGGGTCCCACCACTGCGATTGAAGGGCAGTTGGTGTGGACGTAGACTGTTGTGGAGGCAAGCGTTAGACAGGGCCCGGTGGGCGGCGGCGCGACATGAGAGACATCCAGCATCGGATTGTGGGCATCGACCTGGGAACCACGTTCTCCTCGCTGGCCTACGTGGACGCCCAGGGTCGTCCTGTGACCGTCCCGGGCGACCAGGGCGAGGCCGTTACCCCGTCAGCCATTCTCATCCAGCCGGATCGAAGCGTTCACGTGGGTTCCCACGCTCTGCTGGCCGCGGAGAACGAGCCGTGGAACGTGGCGACCAATTTCAAGCGGGACATGGGTGAGAAGTTCTACCATCGAACGGTGTGCGGGCGCCAGTTTTCGCCGGAAGCGCTGTCCGCCCTGTTGCTCAAGAAGCTGGTGAAGGACGCCCAGGAGCAGATCGGCGAGATCGCCGGGGCGGTAATCACCGTGCCCGCGTACTTCGGTGACCGCCGCCGCAAGGCCACGGAAGACGCCGGCCGGATCGCCTCCCTGCACGTGATGGACATCATCAACGAGCCGACGGCCGCCGCCTTGGCCAACGCGTTTCGCTGCTACGTGGAGCGCGGCGGGTCCACCGCCCGATTTGAGCTGGCCGGCATTGCGGCCACGGCGCCGTCCACCACGCTCGTGTTTGACCTGGGCGGCGGAACATTCGACGTGACGATCATCCGGATCAGCGGTCCCCAGTTTGAGGTGGTCGCTACGGGCGGCGAGGTGCGGCTGGGCGGCGTGGATTTCGACGCGCGGTTGGTGGACTGGTATTGCGAGGAGTTCTCTCGGCGTCACGGCGTGGACCCGCGCGACCAGGAGGAGTCGCTCGCCCGCATCCGGCACACGTGCGAAGAGGCCAAAATCGCGCTCAGCACGCGGCCGGCGACCGTCATCATGGCGGATCATCTCGGCCGCGAGCTTGCCCTGCCGATCGGCCGCCGGCAGTTCGAGCAGTTGACGGCCGACCTGATCACGCGGGCCCGCATTTCCACGGACATGCTGGTTCAGGACGCGCTGCTGACGTGGGATCGGATCGATGACGTGCTGCTGGTGGGCGGCTCCGTCCAGATGCCTGCCATCCAGGAGATGCTGCAGCAGATATCCGGCAAGAAGCCCAACACCGCCATTGCCCCGCGCGAAATCGTGGCGCACGGCGCCGCCATCCACGCCGCGATTCGGCACCTGACGGACAGCCCGGTGCAGACGCTTCCGGACGGCGGACGCCGCATCGACAGCGGTTGGGGGAACGGAGAACCGGACGATGAGCCGATCCGGCTTTTCACGTTCGACCCTCCCGTGATGGAAGCCGCTCGGCAGGTGCAACTGACCGACGTGAACTCGCACAGCCTGGGGGTGATCGTCCGGTCGTCTCGCGAGGCGCGCACGGTGAACTCGATGATCATCCCGCGGAACACGCCGCTGCCCGTCACGCGGACCAAGGTGTTCGGCACGGAAGCGCAGAACCAGCGGCTGGTGCGCGTTCCCATCGTGGAAGGCGAGACGCGTGATCCGCAGGGATGCACGCAGATCGGCGAGTGCGTGATCCACGAGCTTCCGCCGGGACTGCCGAAGGGATCACCCGTGGAGATCACGTTCCGCTACGACCCGAGCGGTCGGGTCCACGTGCGGGCGGTCGAGTTGATGTACAACACGACTGCGTCCGCGGAGATCCATCGCACGTCGGGCTTCGGACAGGCCGACCTGTCCAAACTGACCGATGCGGTACGAGAGGTTGAGCTGGAGTAGTCCGGCCCGCCGGCGGGTCCTTGTGGAGGTGCTGCCATGCCGTCGTCTGCGGAAGACGCATACGTCCGGTTTCTGGATCTGCCGCCCGGACCGCGTCCGCCTCACCACTATGCCTTGCTGGAGCTGGAGATTTTCTGCAGCCAGCCGGAACGCATCGAGAACGCCGTGCAGAAGCTCTTTCGGCGCATCAAGCCGTACGAGGACGCCCCGGATCGTAAGACCCGCGAGGCGATCCAGGACATCATGAACCAGATCGCCACGGCCCGCGTGGTGCTTATGGACGGTCAATCCAAGGATGCGTACGACCGGGAATTGGCCGAACGGCTGGGCCTGGACCGCGAAGCCATCATTGAATCCCGCCTGGCCACGCCCCGGCCGGAACACGAGCTGGTGGTGTCGGCCGGGCCGGCCCTGGTGGGCCATCGCCTTCCGCTGCCCACCGACGCGATCGTGACCATCGGGAGCGATCCCCACTGCACGCTGACGCTGGAGTCGGCCCGGATGAGCCCCCTCCACGCCCGGCTGCGCTGGATCGACGACGGCTGGTGTCTGGAACAGGTGGACCGGAGGCGCGTCTGCTTCGTCAATGGCCAGCGGGTGTCCCGGCACCGCCCCGTGTCCGGCGACGCCGTGGACCTGGGCGGCTATCGGCTGCGCTTCTATGGAATCCCCGATGAGGGGGGAATGGGCCGAGGCGGACCGCCACCGTTGTCCCTGACCCTCCAGGCCGGACCCAGCATTCCCGATCCGCACTTCCACGCTTTGCCCACGGAGACCCTTCTCGTGGGAAACGATGATACCGTGCTCTGGCAGTTGCCCCACCCCATGGTGTCGCGTCACCACTGCCGCATCGAGCCCGCCCAGGGAATCTGGACGGTCAGCGATCTGCACAGCACGAACGGCACACGCGTCAACGACGACGAGGCCGGCGCCGAATACCCGTTGCGGCACCGCGACCGGCTCTCCATCGGTCCTTTCGAAATCCAGGTGAGCCTGCGCCGATAGACAAGGCGGCCGCGTCAATCCCACAGGCACGTCTCACCACGGCATGAGATCTCATCCCTTGATCACGCCCAGCGGCCGCAGTCGGCAGACGATCCTGCTGAGCCCGGCCTTTTCCACCACGGACACCACGTCCTGGACGTTCTTGTAGGCGTCGGGCTGCTCCTCATCCAGGCCGGCCCGGCTGCGCGCGCGGGCGTACACGCCGCGGGCGGCCAGCTCCTTCTGAATGGACCGTCCCTTGGCGGCCCGAATGGCCGCATGACGCGACAGCAGACGCCCCGCCCCGTGGCACGTGCTGCCGAACGTGCTCTCCATCGCGCCGGGCTGCCCGACCAGCACGTAGCTGCACCGGCCCATGTCGCCGGGGATGATCACCGGCTGGCCGACCTTCCGGTATCGCGGAGGCACCTCCGGGTGACCGGGCGGATACGCCCGTGTGGCTCCCTTCCGATGCACGCACAGGCTCTTGCGGGCGCCGCCCACCTCAAACGTCTCCATCTTCGAGATGTTGTGGGCCACGTCGTACACCAGGTGCATGCCCAGAGCCTCCCAGGGCCGATCCAACACCTCGCTGAACGCCTGCCGCACCAGATGCGTCATAATCTGCCGGTTCGCCCAGGCAAAGTTCGCGGCGGACCGCATGGCTTTGAGGTAGTGCTGGCCCTCCTTCGAATGCACCGGGGCGCAGACCAGTTGCCGGTCAGGCAGGTCGATGCCGTAGGCCTTCGGCACGCCTCGCAGGTCGCGGATGGCGTCGTCGCACACCTGGTGACCCAATCCTCGGGAGCCGGAGTGGATCATCACCGTCACCTGGCCCGCCTTCAGCCCGAGCGCTTCGGCGGCCTCCGCGTCGAAAACCTCTTCGACCACCTGGATCTCGATGAAGTGGTTGCCCGAGCCGAGCGTGCCGCACTGGCCCTGCCCGCGCTGCCGGGCCCGGTCGGAGACGCAACCGGGATCGGCCCCGTCCAGGGCGCCGCGCGCCTCGGTGACCTCCGCGTCGTCCGGCACGCCGTACCGGCGTTCGATGACGGCCGCGGACCCGCGGCTCAGCACGTCATCCAGGTCACGGCCCTTCAGCCGGACTTCCCCGCCCTCACCCACGCCGCAGGGAACGTGCTGAAACAGCGAATCCGTCAGCTTCGCGACGCGGGAACGCAGCTCCCCCCCAGCCAGATCGCTGCGGATCAGCCGCACGCCGCAATTGATGTCGTACCCCACGCCCCCGGGGCTGATCACGCCGCCGTTTTCCGGGTCCGTGGCCGCCACACCCCCGATGCAGAACCCGTATCCGAAGTGGATGTCCGGCATCGCCAGCGAGTGCTTCACGATGCCGGGAAGCGTGGCCACGTTCGCCACCTGGCTGACGCAGGGATCCTGCCCGACAGACTTCATGAGCGTCTCGTCGGCGTAGATGATGCCGTCCACGCGCATTCCCGGAACCGCATCCTTCGGAATGCGCACCCGGCAGGCATCGATCCGCTCCAGCTTGACGGATGGCGATTGGGTCATGACGTCCTCCTCCGTGCGGGCCGATGTGCATCCGGCCCGGTCACTTCGCCGCCGATTCTATGCGATCAGAGGTCGAGAATCACGGTTGCCTCGAAGCGTCCGGCCTGCTTCGTGACGTCCAGCCCGTGATACGTCACGGCCTTCACTCCGCTGTCAAACCGGGACCGGGCCGCATCCACCGGCCACACCCGGCCTTCGACGACCAACCGGTTATTCGTGATTTCCTGGAAGAAGAAGTCCTCTACGCACTGGCCGTGCGTGTCGAACCGGAACAGAAGCTCCGCGAGCCAGTCGTGCAACAGATCGGTGAGGTCCGGCGCCTGGAGTTCGATCCGCAGTCGCTCTCCGTCGCCCGCGGGTGTCAACTCGCCCAGCAGGTGATAGAACCCGTCGGCCGCCACGGCAAACAGGCGCTCAAGCGTCGGCCCCCAGACGTGCAGCTTCACGTCGGCGGTGTGCTCCAGGAACTCGTATCCCGAGCGTGCAGGTTCCATGAGGCTCACGGGGATGCGCGCATTGCCGCTTCGTCCTTCCACTCCGCCATCGCAAGGGGAGCGTCCGTCCGCGAGCTACAACTCCTCGTCCACGCGGCGAATGTCTGCGCCCACCGCGTTGAGCTTCTCCTCGATCTTCTCGTACCCGCGGTCAATGTGGTACGCTCGGCGGACCATCGTCTTGCCCTTGGCGATCAGCCCGGCCAGGACCAGCCCGGCCGAGGCCCGCAGGTCTGACGCCATCACCGGTGCGCCCACCAGCCGCTTGACGCCCTGGACGATGACGGTGGGCCCCTCCTTACGCAGGTGGGCGCCCATGCGGTTCAGCTCGGCCACGTGCAGGAAGCGATCCGGGAAGATCTTCTCGCAGACCACGCTGTTCCCGTCGGCCAGGCACAGCAACGCCATGATCTGGGCCTGAAGGTCCGTGGGGAAGCCGGGGTAGGGCTGCGTCGTGATGTCCACCGGCTCCAGTCGACGCGAGGACGACACGGAAATCCCCGTCTCCGCCCGCTCCACGATCACGCCGATCTTCCGCATGCGATCCACTACGGCCAACATGTGCTCAATACGCGCGTTCTTCAACAACAGGTCGCCGTTCGTGATCGCCGCGGCCATGGCAAATGTGCCGGCCTCGATGCGGTCCGGGAGAATCGTGTGCTCGCAGCCCCGCAGGGACTGCACGCCGTCAATGATGACCCGCGGCGTGCCGTGCCCGCTGATCTGCGCCCCGCACTTGTTCAAAAACTCCGCCAGGTCGCTGATCTCCGGCTCGCAGGCGGCAGACTCGATGATCGTCCGCCCCTCCGCCAGCACGGCCGCCATCATCACGTTGGCCGTTCCGGTCACCGTCGAGCCGAACGCCCCGCCCAGAAAGATCTCCGCTCCCTTGAGCTTCTTCGCCCGCAGCATCATGTCGCCGTTGACCAGGTCAAAATCCGCTCCCAGGGCCAGCATGCCCTGGATGTGCAGGTCCACCGGGCGATCGCCGATCGCGCAGCCGCCGGGCATGGCGACCTGGGCCTGCTTCCGCTTGGCCAGCAGCGGACCCATGACGCAGACGCTGGCCCGCATCCGGCTGACCTCCTTGTACTCCGCGTGGCAGTTCATCTCGTCCTCGACCCGCACCTTCACCGTCCCCGGGCCGAGCCACTCAAACGAGAGCCCCAGCTTCTCAAGAATCCGGATCATCTGACGAACGTCCGCCAGGTCCGGAACGCGACGGAGAATGGTCTCCCCCTCACAGAAAATCGTCGCCGCCAGAATCGGCAGCGCCGCATTCTTCGAGCCGTTGATCTCGATCGAGCCCCGCAGACGGGCGCCCCCGGTAATCTCAAGACACTCCACGGATCACTACCCTTTCTCGAAAACGAACTGAACCACCCGGTCCTGATTCCGACCGGCTTCGCGCCAACATCTGCCTGCACCGTATCGCCCCGTGCCGCCGAACAGCTCAAACACCCCATCACGCTGGCCGGCGCCAAGCTCCAGCCACACGGACCCGCCGCACGCCAGGGCCTCGTGCGCCTCCGCCGCAATCCAGCGGTAGAACGCCAGTCCGTCCTCGCCCCCGGCCAGTGCCGTCCGCGGCTCGTACTCACGAACCTCCGGCGGCAGCGAGGCCCACTCCCGCTCCGCCACGTAGGGCGGGTTCGACACCAGGATGTCAAACCCATCCCGCCCACCCCCCCCATCCCCGTTTCTGATATCGGCTGGAAGCCGCAATCCGTCCGCCTCGACAAACGCCAGACGTCCGCCCAGGCCGTGCCGCTCCGCATTCCGGCGAGCCACGGCCAAGGCTTCCGGGCAGACATCGCTGGCCACCGCCGTCGCCTGGGGCACCCTGGACAGAACGGCCACCGCAATACAGCCGCTGCCGGTTCCCAGGTCCCACAGCCGGACCGGCCGATCCCCCAGGCCCCGGCAATGCTCAACTACCTTATCCACCAGAAGTTCCGTTTCCGGACGGGGTATCAGAACGGCGGGAGACACCTCGAAATCCAGCGAGTAGAACTCCTTGTGTCCCACCAGGTAGGCAATGGGTTCGTGAGCCGCCGCCCGGCGTACCAGGTTCCGAAACGCAGCCCTCCGGCCGTCGTCGGGGATCTGCTCGAAGCGAGTGTAGAGCTCGATCTTGCGGCAGGACAGGGCATGGGCCAGCAGCAGTTCCGCACAGAGACGCGGCTCCTCCAGCCCGGCACGGGCGAGGTACTCCGTCGTCCAGGTCAGCAGTCGGCCGATCGGCCACACGGCATCATTCGGGCGGGTTTCCGTACCCATGCCGGCCACTATACCCCCCGGCAAGCGGTCGACAAGGTGCGCTCCGAGTGGAGCGTCTGTCGCTTGTTGACTTGGCTCTGCCCGTCGTCGATCCTGACGCGCATGAACGCGCAGAGCACGATGCCCGCCGTGGATTTGTCCGTCGAGCTGCCGGGCATGAAGCTGGCCAACCCGCTGATGACCGCCTCCGGGACGAGCGGCTACGGTGAGGAGTACGCCCCTTATGCGGACCTGACCCAGTTCGGGGCGTTTGTCACGAAAGCGATTACGGTCAAGCCGCGAAAGGGCAACCCGCCGCCTCGAACGCACGAAACGCGGGCCGGCATGCTCAACGCCATCGGCCTGGCAAACGTGGGCCTGGACCCGTTTCTCGCCGAGAAAGTGCCCTACCTGCGGACCCTGGGCATCCCCGTCATCGTGAACGTGGCCGGGCACACGGCCGGGGACTACGTGACTGTCTGTCGCGCGTTGGATGGCGTGGACTGCATTTCCGGTCTGGAGTTGAACGTATCGTGCCCGAACGTGTCCGACGGGCTTGAGTTCGGCACCGATCCCGAGCGGTTATGCAGCCTCGTGCAGGAGGTGCGGCAGGTCGTGCGGCGATGCTGCCTCATCGTCAAGCTCTCGCCGAATGTGACCGACATTGCCGCCTGTGCGGCGGCGGCCGTGCGCGGCGGCGCCAATGCGCTGTCCGTCATCAACACGCTGCGCGGCATGGCCATCAACGTGGAGACCTGGGAGCCGCTCCTGGCCAACAACGTGGGAGGGCTGTCCGGGCCGGCCATCCGACCGGTGGCGGTGCAGATGGTGCATGCCGTCTACAGCCGCGTGGCCCGAGATGCCGGGGTGCCGATCATCGGGATGGGCGGCATCGAGACCTGGCGTGACGCCGTCGAGTTCCTGCTGGCCGGCGCCACGGGCCTGGCCGTGGGGACGGCGCTGTTTGTGGACCCCGCCGCGCCGCTGCGAATCCGCGACGGTCTGGCGGACTATCTGCGTCGCCACGGTATGCAGTCGGTACGGCAACTCATCGGGGCGGTGCGCCTGCACGGCCGGTGAGCCGCGGCGGGTCAGCGGTTGCGCTCGATCATGCGCCCGAAAAACAGCCCGCCTTCAAAGAGCAGAATCATCGGAATGGCCAGCAGAACCTGGCTGACCACGTCCGGCGGCGTGAGAATCGCCGCGGCCACGAAGATGCCGAACATCACGTATCGCCGAGAGCGGCTGAACACCGCGACCGGCACAATCCGCGTGAGCACCAGGAACACCACTGCCACCGGCATCTCAAAGGCCAGTCCGAACGCCAGCGCCAGCGACAGCACGAACGACACGTAGAAGTTCAGCCCGAACTCGCTGCGCACCGGGTTGGGCGTGTCCGCAATTCGCATCGGAAGGCTTCGGATGCCGTCGGCCGTCATCACCTGCAGCCGGTCGGTCGACATGTCGAACCAGATGTCTCCCGGCGACGCATTCTCCGGCGGCTGCGATACCAGCGGGATCGACATCGGCTCGGCGGCGGACGCCGGTTGGGACGTGGGCGCTTCGCCGGCGATCATCAGCCGCTGCAGCCGGCTCGGCTGCGTTTCCGGCATGGGGATGCCCATGCTGAACCCGACGAAGAAGTTCAGCACTACCGGCAGCACCAGAAAGTACATGAACAGCACGCCGGCCCCGAACAGCACCACGGAAACGGGTGCGAACGTCCGCACAAACCGCCGCTCGTGGGCGTACAGCCCGGACGCCACGAACTGCCAGACCTGATGCAGCACCCAGGGCGTCGCGATGATGACGCCGCTGATCAGACCGACCTTCAGGTAGATGATGAACGTGTCGGGCGGGCTGAGCACCTGCAGCACCGCCTCCTGACCCCGCGCCCGCAGGACCACCAGGGCCGGCTGCAGAATCCAAGCCAGCAGTTCCTTCGCGAAGAACAGGCCGCCGACGGCACAGACCGCCACGCCCAGCAGGGCCCGGATCAGCCGCGAACGCAACTCCTCCAGGTGATCGCCGAACGACATGCGCGCCGCGTCCACGTCCGACTCGTCGCGTGGGGAAGGCGGCGAGTCTCCCGGGCTGGACGCAGCGTCTGGCGGACCGGTCATCGGCGGGATTGTAGTCAGCCCGCAACGCCAGCGTCAACGCAAAGGCGCCCGGCCGGCCCCTTGCCTCCTGACCCGGCTGTCGCATACCATGGCCGATTCGGCGCCACGTGATTCTTCAGAAGACAGCGGGAACGACTCATGCGGATCGGCATTCTGTCAGACAGCCACGGACGCCATCTGACCGTGCGGCGGGCCGTTGAACTTTTCGATCGCCTCGGCGTGGACCTGATCATCCATTGCGGCGACATCGGTGACGAATCGGTGCTCGACGAGCTGGCCGGACGCCCCTGCCGGTTCGTTTGGGGCAACATGGACCAGCCCGGCTGCGGCGTCGACGCCTATCTGAAATCCACGGGCATCCCCTCGCCCGTTACCAACGGCACCCCCATCCAGGCGGACGGCAAAACCATCCTTGTCTTCCACGGACATGAGCGGGCGTTTCACCGGGCCGTCAGCGATGAGGCGGCCGACTACATCCTTCACGGCCACACCCACCAGAAGCGCGACGAACGGGTAGGCCGCTGCCGCGTCATCAATCCCGGCGCCCTGCACCGGGCCAAACCCAAATCCGTCGCCACGCTCGACACCGCGACGGACACCGTCACGTTCCACGACATCGACTGACCCCGCTCACTCTAGGGGACCGGGCTCATCGTGGGGGACCGGGCTCATCCTGGGGGCCGGCTTCATCCTTGGGGGACCGGCTTTCCAGCCGGTCATCCGCCGCTCGCCGGCGGGTGACCCGCATTCCACAAAAGACGTCGGCCCTGGCCCCCCGTTGGGGGGCGCCAGGGCCGTTTCGCCTTCCATCTTGTCCGGCTTCGGTCAGGTGGAGTTGTCACCGCCCGGCGTCTGCCAAGGCTACGTCAGCCTCGATCCCTTCCGGAACCGAAGGCTAGCGACGCCGAATCAGACCCAGAGCGCCGAGACCGAGCAGGGCCAGAGTCGCCGGCTCGGGGACGACACTCAGGTCGTCGAACCAGACCGTCACAGCCGTGCTGAGACCGGAGCCGAGGACGATGCTGTCAAAGTACTCGAAAGCCGGGTTTCGGCTCACTGTCACGTCAGGCACGTCATTCACGTAGAACTCGACCGTGCTGGTCTTGATGATCGCCGTGAGCTTGGTCCACTCTGCCGCCGCCATCGCGGCCCGGGTGGCGGCGGGGTCGGTGAAGTCGCCCCAGCTGGGGGTGGGGGTTTTGGTCAGCACGCGGTAGTTGGCCTTAGTCGTGTCCACGCCGCTGCTGGTGAAGCCCATGGCGATGAGTTCCTGCAAACTGCCCTGGTCGTATGCGCCGCCGGCATACGAGCGGATCTCGATGTACTCCCGCGTGTGCCAGCCAACCGTCTCAATGTCGACCATGAACTCGAACGTGATGGGGGCCGCATCCGTCGCCTTCATCGGCCCGCCGGGGATGTTGATCCACATCCGCTGCTGAGAGTTGGCATTCGGGCCGGCAACGATCGACTGGTCGGACAGGTACCCCTTGGTCGTGTCCAGTGGCAGCGGGAATTCCGCATAGAATTGGGTATACGGACCACTCAATGCCGCCGTATCGGCATACGACTCGAAGTCGTCCACCCAACTGGCCTGGCTCACCGACGCAAAAGCCAGCGTCATCAGCACAACAACTGCTTTCTTCATTTTCTTCTCCTCCATCTGAACAGATGCTTCCTGTCACACGAGAGCATACGAGAGCGTTTTTCTCCGAGCACCACGGCGGTGTTCGTTTTCCCTTACGTCCGCAGCCGATGCACGTTGAGGCAGCGCTCCGTGAAGAACCCTGCTCACGCACCGCCGGCGCGACCGATTCCTGAGTTTCCGCGACGAACGAGATGAGATGTGCGGCGTCCAGAGCCACACCCGCCACCCCGGCGGCGCGGCTCTCTCTCTTGACCCCCATGGGCGCACCCAATTGTAACGGGCGAACATCTGTAAGGTCAAGCTTGTCCTTGACGCAACAGGTACGCCATGCGTCATCCTCATGGTTGGCTGCATAACGCGACGTTATCGGCCCAACATCTCATGCTCCGCGTCAAATTGGGTGAATACAATTGAGCCCGGACGGGCTGTGCGTTCGCCTGCCGATGTGAGCCGCCTTCCTCTTGGTCCAAACGCACCAACTCGGACGGACCGGAGATACGCGTGGATACCGCCCGGCGAAAGCTCAGACTGGCCCTGATTCGCACGAAGGGTGGGCTGCCGTCCGTCACGGCCCCTGCACTTGGTTGACGAAGAGCGGCACGTCGGCCGCGTCGATCAGGCCGTCGCCGGTCAGGTCCGCGTTCAGGCAGATGCCGGCCGCC
>CAZPHH010000033.1:0-45361 GCA_964586145.1 uncultured Phycisphaeraceae bacterium
ACGCCAACGCGGCCGCGACGGCGAAAATTGTGAAAGTCTGCGAAAGTTGGGCTAGCAACGTTTATCTCGTCGTCTGACGATGACGAGTTGCTCGGACTGGCGTTCGAATTGCTGCGGCGCGGGATCAGCAGGGGCGACGAAAACGCGCGTCTGTTCGTCTACGCCGCCCTGGGTGACCGCAACGCGAGAATCCGGGACCTGGCGTCCAGGACGCTTGCCGACGTTGGAGAACGCAAGGATATACCGAAGCTCATCGCCACGGCGCAGGAAGCGACAGATCCCGAGGAGCGTGCATCGCTCATCGCACACCTGCGATTCTTCAGCACTCATCCGCAGGTCGAAGCATTCCTCTTTGGTGTTCTCGATAGCGATGCTTCGACAACAGTGCGTGTATCAGCCGTGAAGACAATATCGTTGACCGCCGCCACAGGAGGTCCGGTCAAGGAGCGCGAAGAAGAGAAGATCGCCCGCCTTCGCGAGATCGCGGCCCGCATCGGTGATCCAGCGCTGACTGAGGCGGTCGAAGCCAAGATAGAGGACTACACAAACCGTCTTGAATCCACACGTCGAGAGCATATGCGAATCACGGTGGCAGCTATCCGGCTCGCGATCGACGTAACGGCACAGAATCTACCCGAGCAGCCCACGAGCAAGGATGCGGCACCTCTACGGGACCTCATTGAGGAGGCGGATCGCCTGCTGGGGCAAGCGTCTGGTGATTCAGACGCCGAGTGGCAAGCACTGAAGACGGCACGCGAGCGAGCAGTGCAGCGCCTTCAAGAAACGGAGAACGAGGATCGTTGAATCGCCGGGCCACTTCGGAACGGTGCAACGCTCTTGTTGTGCCCTCTCAAGATCGGGGGGCCAGATCGGGGAAGATCGGCGGACACCATACCTATTTCTTGGGTTGAGGCGAGTGCCGCCCAAACGATGGCTTGGTGCCCCTGATTGCGCGCGGCGTGGTTCCGGGGGCTCGGCCTCATGTCCCGACGTGAACCACTGCTCAGCCGACCCCCGAGAGTGCGGCGAAGCGGATTCCCCCGACGCGCCACCCGTGGCGAGTTGAAACTGCTGCGCCGCGAGGCGGATGACCGATTCACCGCAACCCGCATCGCCGAATAGGAGGCGAGCGGGTCATTCCTCCGAAACGTCGGCCCTGTTGTACGAGATTGTCGGTTCGATACCATGCGGACCGGCTGGGAGCTATCGCCGGCGGCGAAGGTGCGGTCTTTTTGCATGGGGCCGCGTTCGACCGGCCCGGCGAACACCTTTCACGGAGCCAGACCATGCGCAACAGTCCGATCATGCTTGCCGCCGCCGTCGTGGGCATCGCCGGCGCGGCCATCGGCGCGTTTGCCCTGCAGACGGAATCGGCCCCCGCCGATTCGCCGGCCGCCGCGTTCCGCGTCACCGCCTGGCCGCCCGCCCAGCCGGGCCGCGAGTACGGCGATGAGGTGGAAACGTACCTGAACCGCATGGCCGCCGACGGCTGGCTGTTCAAGACCGAGATCGTCGGCCAGCGGGAGAAGCTGATGCTCTTCGAACGGAAGCGGTAACGAATGCGTGGCGCGGGCTGCGCCCGAAACCCAAGGGACGAAGGGGCGAAGGGGCGAAGGGACCCCGGCGCGCCGGGGCAGGCTCCGGGACGGAGGGACTGAGAAAGGGCTTGCGCCGGTGCCTTCGTGGCAATCTGCGCGGGCCGAGAAGAAATCGCACGTTGGTAGTACGTGGGCGCACCGCCCCCGTTGTCGCAAACGCACCACCGGAGGAGGTAGAGCATGAACGAGGATGCGGTCCTCTGTCCTCTATGTTGCCGCCCCGTCAGGAAGCCGCACAAAATGAAACCTTTGTACGGCACGCCGGTCTGCGCGAAGTGCCGCAACGGGTTCGCCAATCGACGTCAGGCCGCGTACATCGTAGACTGGTTCGCCGTCCAGATCGCACCCTTGATGGTGTTGGCCCTGCTGCTTGAAGCAGCCCCCAACAATCCGTTCATTGGGGTCGGCGGCCCTCCGCTCGTCGCGTACGACTGGCTTACCACAGCGTTCTCCTGGGCGCTGGTCCTGCTGTTCTTTGCCAAAGACGGCTTTGGCGGGCACTCGCCCGGCAAGGCGTTGTTCGGCGTGCAGGTCCTCGACGCCAAGACACTCGAGCCGATCCGTTTCTGGTCCTCGTTCAAGCGGAATCTGGTGCTCCTGGTCCCCTTTGGAGCGCTCGTCGTGGCGTTGACCATGATGGGCGGCAAGCGCTGGGGTGATGGATGGGCCGGGACGCGGGTGATCTGGAAGAAGTACCGCCACCGCCCGGTGTTTGATCCGCGCGGCATCTACTGTCTGAATTGCGGGTATGACCTGACGGGAAATGTCTCAGGACGCTGCCCGGAGTGCTTCACCTTTGTCCGGCCACCGGGGATGCGCTTGGCAAACGCGGACGCTCCCGACGCCGCCAACCCTCCCATCGAGCGGATGACCGACCCGTAGTCCGCATGGCGGCCCCGCGCGCCACCGGCTTCGCCCCACTACGGCCCCATGAAGCCGCCGGTCAGCACGCTCAGCAGCACCGACTCGGCCAGGCTTAGGACCACCGGAGCGAAGGTCACGGCGCAGCCGCCGGCCTGGAACACCACTCCACCCGCCGTCAGCATCGCCAGCAGGCGAACGGCACGCGACTTCGACATGAAGGGAACTCCTCTCGGAAACAAGCAAGGGTGCCCGCAATGCGCACATCGCGGGCACCCGCAAAAACCCTGTGGAACGCCGGCGCCGCTGCGCTCCCCGCGCCGTACCCGCCGGCTTTCAGACTACTTGGCTATCGCGCCCGGCGTCCTGTACAGCGGCTGTGTCGTGCAGTCGCCAACACTGTCGGCGTCCGGGTTCAGGCCGTAGTAGGGGATCGTACACGACGGATCGAGGCTGTAGTCCGGGACCGTCGCGAACAGCAAATCCACCTCGTATGGTTCGCAGAACGCGAAAATCGTGCCGCACGGGTTGAACGTCGTCAGTGTCGTCTTGCAGGACGGCAGCAGACCCGGGATCAGGCCGCCGGCGGCCACCAACAGGGCCAGCATTGCCGCCCGCGAACGGACTTTCGCAGAACCAGACTTGCTCATGAGTACTTCTCCGCACTTGCTGCCGTGTCGTCTTTGTCCCCCGGCAACACCACCGTATACAACACATCCGTTTCCAGGCCCTGCACCTCCCGAGGGAGGGCACGGCCTGCTAGCCGCCCGTCTCATCCCTGAACTGACTGCAGTCGGTAAACGTCGGACTCTCCAACGTGCTGTCCGAGCAGAAGTCGATCGTGCCGCCCAGCGCACCCCTCTGGCAGTCAAAGATGAAGCAGAAATCCGTGGCTGCCATGCCCTGCTCCCCAAAGAGCGAGGCACAACCGAGCCCGGACTGCGTCCCCAGCAGCATGCCCGTCGCACTGACCAGCAACAGAAGCGTTTGGATTCGAGACCTCTTCCGTCGCATCATCTTGCTCCTTGTCCGCGGAAGGTCGTTCCGTGCAGTCACTACCCGGCGGTCCCGCGCGGACCGCCGCACGCATCAATGAGTATAAAGGCGTCACTCGGGGGCCGCAAGCGCCACGTTCGCCCCCCGCGCTGGAGGCGGATCGCCCCCCCTCGCGCCAACCTCAGTATGACCGCACCCGAATGTCACATCAAGCGTAATTTTTCCCTTCGCACGCCATCCAGCATGGATGCGATCCCATCCAGGCTTATCGGCGAAAGCACCCCCCGCTCCGTCACAATGCCCTGAATCAGCTCCGCCGGTGTCACATCAAAGGCCGGACAGTAGCACTTCGCGTCCGCCGGGGCCGTCAAACACCCGAAACCATGCCGGATTTCCTCCGGGTCCCGCTCTTCAATCGGGATGCCGCTCCCATCCGGAGTGGCCGGATCGAACGTAGAACTCGGCGCCGCCACGTAGAAAGACACCCCGTGCGCCCGAGCCAGAACCGCCAGCCCGTACGTGCCGATCTTGTTGGCCGTGTCCCCGTTGGCCGCGATCCGATCCGCCCCCGTAATCACGAGTTGGACCTTTCCCTGCCGCATCAGCAGCCCGGCCATGTTGTCGCAGATCACGGTTACGTCGATGCCGGCCCGGCCCAGTTCCCAGGCCGTCAGCCGGGAACCCTGCAGCAGCGGCCGGGTCTCATCGGCATACACCCGGAACGGCACTCCCGCCTCATGGGCTGCATAGCAGACGGCCAGGGCGGTTCCATACTCCGCCGTGGCCAGCCCGCCCGCGTTGCAGTGCGTCAGGACCCCGGTGCCCGACCGAATCAGTGAGGCTCCGGCCTGCCCGATGGCCCGGCACATGGCGGCGTCCTCGTCCCGAATCCGCCGGGCCTCCTCCAGAAGCCGTCGGCACGCGGAGGGCACGTCGTCCGTCGGGTGGGCCGCCGCGGCCCGTTTCATGCGGTCCAGGGCCCAGAACAGGTTCACGGCGGTGGGCCGGGCCGAAGCCAGGTAGTCGCAGACCTCATTCAGGCGGGCCGAGAAGGCCTGCCGATCCGCGTCCGCCGCCTCCCGCACGCCCAGCACGACCCCCATGGCCGCCGCGATTCCGATGGCCGGCGCCCCCCGAACCCGCAAGACCTTGATGGCCTCCCACAGGGTCTTCACGTCGTGGATGTCCAGGTAAACCAGCTCTGCAGGCAGCCGAGTCTGGTCGATCAGCCGGACGTGGCCGGTCAGGTCGCCGATCCACTCAATCGTCCGCAAGGGTGGGGCGTGTGTCATCACTTCGCAGATGCTCCCTCGACGGCCTGCGGATCGCCGCCCTCCGGCAGGGTCCATCGACCGGTGTCACGCGCTTGGCGCAGGTAGTAGACGGCCATCATATACTCGTAGTAGTCCGTCACGAGGGTCTCTGCGCACTTCCAGTACCAATCGTAGCTTTCGCGTTCGCGACCCTCCATCATGGCCCGGGCCCCGATGCAGAAGTAGATTTCGCACCGTTGGTCCTCGTCCTCCGCCAGCGAGAGCAGCACGTCCTGGTCGATCTCGTCCAGGTAGTATCGAAGCAGCCGCGAGGCGTGCAGGTCCCACTCGCCCCGATCAAGGGCCGCGGTAACCGCCTGCCTGGCCTCCGCGGGCCGATCGTTGCGCATGTGGACGATCCAGAGCCACAGCCCCGGATACAGCAGCGTCTCGCTCTGCTCCATGGATTGTGACAGGTCGGCCACGGCCGCATCGTCATGGCCTCGCAAGAGGTGAAGCACCCCTCGCGACATGAGCATCCAGGGCCGATCCTCGGGCACAGCAAGATCCAGCGCGCGATTGTAGTCCTGCTCCGCCTCGTCGTACCGGCCCAGCATGACCAGGGCCCCGGCACGACTGGCGCGGAGCCGGGACGGGCGGGTCGGCTTCTCTTCGAGCAACGAGTCAATTGCCTCCACCAGGGCTTTGTAGAGACCGTGCCGGTTCACGAAGCGCCGCGCCTCAGCGAACGCCTCCTCATTGCCGGATTCACTCTGCAGGGCCAGCAGGTAGTAGTTCGTCGCGCGGTCCAGGTCATCCTGACGCTCGTGCAGCCGGGCGAGGCGGAGCAGAGTGCCCACATTCCGCCGATCCCACCGCAACGCGTTGCGGTACGCAGCCTCGGCATCCGCGTACTCCTCCAGTTCCACGCAGACATCGCCGAGCCCAAGCCACCCTCTGATGTCCCTTGGCACGGCCCCGGTAAACCGCCGCAACGCCTCCACGGCCTCCCGCGGCCTGTCGCGGTGGCTCAGCAACAGCGCATAGGCCAGGTACAGATGCTCGCTACCGGCGTCCTGCTCCAGGCCGCCGCGCAGGATATCCTCCGCCTCGTCGTACCGTTCCGCGTAGGTCAGGTAGGCCCCGAGCGCAGATTGGTACGGCAGGCGAGTGGGGTGCAGTTCCCGGGCCCGTTCCATCGCCGCGATCGCCTGGGCGTACCAGTGCCCTCGCTGGTAGATCCGTGCCAGGTCGTTCCAGGCATCCGGGGTCCGCGGGGCCTGCCGCAGGTACTCCTGGCATGCCTGCAGCGCCCCGTACAGATCCCCCCGCGTCACCAAGCCGTTCACCTTCGCGCTCACCGGGTCGTAGCGTGAGATGGGCGGCTTTCCGCCCTCACGCACGGGCGGCTCGTCGGCCGGACGCGAAGGCGGTGGATCCAACCGGTGCAGCAACTCGCGAAGCTGTTGGGAGTCGGGGGTGAACTGCAACGCGCGACGACAGGCCGTCGCTGCTTCGATCGGGCGGTTCAGGCTGTCGTACACCGGAGCGAGCCAGCGCCAGGCGTCGCCGTACACTCGCGACTCCGGGCGATAGGCCAGACCTCGAAGCTCCTCCTCCGCCGCCTCCCAGTCTCCGTCCGCCACGCCCTGCAGATACGCCAAGGCAGCCGCCACCGAGTACGAATAGGCGCGCACGCGACGCGCTTTCTCGAGTAGGCCACGGGCAGCCTCATGATCCCCCTGGCCGATCGCGAGAATGCCTGCACCGATCAGCGCGTCGATGTTCCCCGGGCCTCCCACCACGACCGTCTGCCCACCGGGCTCCGTACGCACGAATCGGCCGTCCGCCTCCCGACGAACCCCCGGCAGGCCTATCACCTGACCGTCGGCGGCAACGTCCAGGACCCGGCGAGCTTCCTCCAGGGAGATCAGACGACCGGAGGCCGGATGCGTCAAATAGTCCCCGCCGGCCGCCGCGTGGCTGCGAAGGCACGCATCCCGGGCTTCCGCGCGGAGAGCGGCTCGCTTTTCGGCGTCCGGAGTGGCGCCAGCCCGGGCGCCGAGCGCCTGCCCCAGCTTCAGCAGCAGGTCCGCATCCTCCGGGTCCTCCTTGAGCAGGCCCCGGACCCGTTCGACCTCCGCCTGCCACGCCTGTTCGGCGAACGTCTCCACGTCGTAATACGCATCGTCGGTCGGGGCCGGCGTCCCGGAGGAAGGGGAACCAGACTTCTCACAACCGGCGCCGGCGGCCAACGCCGCTACGGCGATCGACGGCAACATTCGGAATGCACGCATGACGGTGTCCCTCAGGTTCGCGTGTATCAGGGTGTCGCAACCGGCTCGGCCGGTTCCGCCGTTGACCGCAGATACCGGTCAAACCACGCCAGGTCCCATTCCATCTTGGCCTTGCGGTTTTTGTAGGTCGTCAGGCCGTGGCCTTCGCCTGGATACACCACCAGCTCCACCGGCACGTTCAGGTACCGATGCAGGGCACGGTGCAGGGCCCGGCTGTGGACCGGCGGACAGCGCTCATCCGCCCCGCCCACGTGGATCAGCGTGGGCGTCCTGATGCGGCCAAACCCGAACACGGGCGAGGCCTTCCGATAGGCGTCCGGCACCTCCCACGCCAGTCCCTGCATGTAGTTGATCACGTGCCCGGGCGTGTCCTCACTCGCCCACTGCAAGAGCATGTCCGCGATCCCCGCCCCGCTGCTGGCCGCCTTGAACCGGTCCGTGTGGGTGATCAGGCAGTTCGTGAGGTAGCCGCCGTTGCTCCAGCCCATCACGCCCAGACGGGCCGGATCGGCAATCCCACGCTCGACCAGGGCGTCCACGCCTTTGAGGATGTCCTGCACCTCGATGTCATTCTCCCGGCCGATCAGCTCCCGGGTGAACTGCTCCCCATATCCGGTGGAGCCCCGGTAGTTCGGGCTGAACAGGGCGTATCCCTTGGCGGGCATCAAGGTCCGCCCGTAGATCCAGAACCGCAGCCGATACATTGTGGCCGCCGTGGGACCGCCGTGGACCTCCACGATGGTGGGCAGCGGGCCGTCGCCGGGCTTGTAATCCGGGGGCAGCTCCAGGATGCCCTCGCACCCCACGCCGTCGGCGCCCGCCCAACTCACGATCTGAACCTGGGGCAGCTTCCAGGTGCCCACCTGCGGGTTGACCCGCGTGATCCGGGTGAGCGAAGACGGGTCGGAACGATCCAGATCAGCGAAGTACACATCCGGCGGGTGGGTCAGCGTGCTCAGAACGCCCGCGACGCGCGTGCCGCTCTCGCTCACGCTGAACGAGTCGACCACGATGTCGCCGGGGGTCAACGGGACAGGTGTCCCAGGGTCGCCCGGACCGTCCGTCGAGATTCTGTAGACCCTCCGGCGAGCCTTCCACTCGCCCAGAAAGCACAGTTCGCGGGTCTGCCCGCGCCAGGCCAGGGCGCCTTCGCTGACATCCGGCTCCCCCGTCCACGCGGGGCGCTGAAGTTGAGGGGCCCCCTCCTTCCACTCCACGACGTACAGGCGAGTCGCGTAGCCGTCGAATGAGGTGGTGAACGCCAGCGCCTGCCCATCCGCCGCCCAGGCAAGATCCTGCATCCAGCCGTACGGAGAGGAGTGATCCAGTCTCCAATCCTCGGGGGTGACCGTCGTCATCTGCCCCGAGCCCACGTCCAGCACGTCCACCCGTGACCAGCCCTCGTGGCTCAGCAGCGTGTCGTCCGGGGCCGTGATCATCGCGATGCGGCTCCCGTCGCGGGTCACCGCGAACTCGCGAATGAACCGCTTCGGGTCCACAATCATCTCCGCCCGCCAGCTCTCCAGGTCCAGTTTCCAGATTTGCGAAATCTTCGTAACGCCGTGCCCGTACTCCAGGTCCGCGAACTTCTCCCGCAGTTCCTTCCACTCCTCCTCAATGTGTTTCTCCGACACCAGGTAGTACAGCACCCTCCCGTCTGCCGAGAGCCGAAAAGCGTTCACGCCGTCCGGCACCCGGGTGACGGGCCGGGGCTCCCCGCCCTCCGCGGACACCCGCCAGACCTGCACGGAACCGTCCCGGGGCGGTTCGTCGTCGCCCGGCCGCACATGGTTGGACAGGAAGTACACGAACTCCCCGTGCGGACCCCAGAGCGGGGAACGGTCAGCAGCCGGCTCGAAGGTCAGCCGTTGCCGCGCGCCAGTGGCACAGTCCGCGACCCACACATCCTGGTTTCGTTTCTCCCGGGGCGGCTCCCACCGTTGCTCCACATACGCCACCCGGGTCCCATCCGCCGACAGGACGCACTGGGAAATCACCCCGATCGAGAAGTAATCCTCGACCTCGATCCTGTGATTCCGGTCGGCAGCCCCTGCACCCCGTGCCGGGGCCACCACCACCAAACCCAGGGCCAGCCACAGACCCACGCGAAAACTCGACATCCGCACGCCTGCACCTCCTCCCTAAAGCAGCAGTCCACTTTTGTTATTGTGCCGGCGGATAGCGCGGCAAACAAGCTCCGGCAGCGTGCCACTGCCGCACCCATCCAGCCAGACACCCGGACCCCCGACCCTCCTGCCATGCAGGGTTGCCAGGCCTGATGGTCTTGCGTATGCTGTCGCGTTGCATTTGGCGTGGACAGACGGGGTTTACGCCGGCCGGAGCCGGGGGACCCAATGTTGTCGTGAGGCGGTCGTCCGGGAATCGAGGACTCGCGCAGAGCCGGACACCCTCGAGAAGACAAACAGGCGAGCCCTTCAACCTGCGGGGATCGTGTGTCCGATAATCCGTTGCGCACGGAGGGCCGTGGCGACCCCGGAACGAACGGGCGCGGGAGGCGTTTGAGGAAGCCGATGAACAGTGAATTGGCGGAAGTCGCGAAGCTGATTGACCAGGGAAACGTGGAAGACGCAGATCACCGGTTGCAGGCGGCGCACTGTGCATCCGAAGAGCAGGGTGACGTGATGTACCTCAAGGCGTGGCTGGCCGAGCGACGCCATGAGTACGAGGCGGCCATCGATCTGTATGAGGACGCTCTGGAGCACGACCCCGAACGCGGAGACGTGAAGTTCCGGCTCGCCTACCTGCTGGATCTGCGCGGCGAGACCGACCAGGCGATCGAACTGTACGAAGACTGCACCGAGAGCCCCCCGGTGTCCGTGAACGCTCTGATCAACCTGGCGGTGCTGTACGAGGACATCGGCCAGTATGCCGACGCGGAGCAGTGCCTCGAGCGGATTCTGGCGGAACACCCCAACCACGCGCGGGCCCGGCTCTTTCTTCGAGACGTGCGGTCCGCCCAGGACCAGTATTACGACGAAGAGATGGAACGGGCCCGCAAGGAGCACAACGCCGTTCTCGACACGCCCGTCAGCGATTTCGAGCTCAGCGTACGCAGCCGCAACTGCCTCAAGCAGATGAACATCAACACGCTGGGCGACCTGCTGCGGATCACGGAGGCGGAGTTGCTGGCGTACAAGAACTTCGGCGAGACCTCCCTCAATGAAATCAAGGCCATGCTCCGCCAGAAGGGGCTGCGCCTCGGTCAATTGCTCGAAGAGCCGCAGGGAGAGTTGCTGGCCATCCGCAAGCCGCCTGTCTCCCAGGGCGACCCGGACATCGTCTCGCGTTCGGTGACGGAACTCGAATTGTCCGCCCGCTCGCGCAAGTGCCTGCAGCGGCTGGGCATTAGCACCCTCGGAGAACTGTCGTCCCGATCGGAACAGGAGCTGCTGTCCATCAAGAACTTCGGCCAGACGTCGCTGAATGAGATCAAGCGCCGCTTGACCGAGCTGGGAATGTCCTTGCGGGCAACACCGCGGTAGATCGGCCGGCGGTCTCGCCATGCGCCTCCGACGCGGGGGCTCGGCCGAATCGCACCGGTGCAAACAGCGCCCGACGGAGCGTGCAACATGGATCACCGACGATTCACCCTCGCCTGCACACTCGCCGTGGCCGCCCTGATGGGCGGAAGCTGCCGCGAACGGGCGCGCAGCCCGCTCGAACTGCCCGACCAGGCCCGGGCCGGTGTGAACGTCCGCGATGTTCGCGTCCTGATTCTGGAAGCCGCAAACGAGTTTCAGATCCGCATCAACGGACCCTACGAGATTCGGAGTCCCTCCACTGGCGTGCTCGCCGAGGGAGAGGGCCTTCCCTGGACCAAGGTCTCCCGGACCACCGGCGACTTTGTCATCGGCGATCGGCGATGGACGACCGCCGCCATTGAAATTGCGCCTCGCGCCAACACCGCCGTCCACGTCTCCCGCCTGCAAGGCGGCGTCTGGAGCGGGCCCCTGGCCTACCCCGGTGTCATCCGGTGCCTGCGGCGCACCGCCACCACGATGGACGTTCTGAACCTCGTGGAGATCGAGCAGTACGTCGCCGGCGTGATTGCCTGTGAGTTGTACGCATCGTTCCATCCGGAGGCGTTTCGCGCCCAAGCCGTCGCGGCCCGCACGTATGCGCTCTACCAGATGGCCAGGCAGGCCAAGGCCGACTACGACGTTAAGGCCACCCAGGCCTCCCAGGTCTACGGCGGCATCCCCACCGGACCCGCGGGCCGAAAGGCCTACGAGGCCGTGAATCACACGCGCGGCATCGTCTGCACATGGTCGTCACCCGCCGGAGAGCGGATCTTCTGCACATTCTACTCCGCGGCGTGCGGCGGACGGACGCAGGCGGCCTCTTACGTTTTCAACACGAAGGATATCCCACCGCTGGCCGGCGGCGTCCGCTGTGAGTACTGCCAGGCCGCCGAGGGCAAGAGCCAGGCGTATCGCTGGCCCGCCACGTCCATCGAGAAGGCCGAATTGACCCAACGGCTGGCCGCCCGGTACGGCTCCGTCCGGTCCATTGGCGCGATCGACCGCGTCGAGGTGGTCGACCGAACAAGCGGGGGACGCCCCGCCACGCTACGCCTGATCGGACAGAGTGGGCGCCACACCACCCTCAAGGCCGAGGAATTCCGCCTTGCCGTCGGCACAAGGACGATGCGCAGCACAAACTGCACCATCGTCGACGAGCCGGGCACGGTCCGATTCACCCACGGGAAAGGCAACGGCCACGGGGTGGGCCTGTGCCAGTGGGGCATGGAAGGGCAGGCCAACCTCGGGCGAAAAGCTGGGCAGATTCTCCTGTTCTACTACCCTGGCTGCCACCTCACCCGGGCGTACTAGGCCTCCTCGCCCCCATCCCGGAACCCCGCTCCCGTCCTGCCTCGCACCCGGACCCTACCGGTTCGGAGGCTCGAATTCCTGCCAATTTCTCTGGAAAATACTCTGGCAAACTGCTGGACAAGTCGCGAGAATCGTCTCTCGGCTAGGCCTGAGAGGTGCCCGGCCTCCGGGACCCACCCAGGTCAATTCTGCAAAAGGAGTATGCGCCATGGCCAAGAAGAAGAGGAAAACAGCGAAGAAGAAAGCCGCGAAGAAGAAAGGAGCAAAGAAGAAAAAAGCTCCGAAGAAAGGCAAGAAGGCCAAGAAAGGCAAGAAGGCCAAGAAAGCCAAGAAGGCCAAGAAAGCCAAGAAGGTCAAGAAGGCGAAGAAAGCCAAGAAGGCCAAAGCGGCGAAGGCCAAGCCCAAGAAGGCCAAGAAGAAACGCAAGCCGAATCCGGCATTCATGCGTCCGCTCATGCCGTCGCCGGAACTGGCGGAGGTCGTCGGCAAGGCGCCCCTCCCGCGGGCCGGCGTCGTGCAGAAGCTCTGGGCCTACATCCGCAAGAACGGATTGCAGGACCAGGCCAACCGCCGCATGATCAACGCCGACGACAAACTCAAGGCCGTCTTCAAGGGCAAGTCGCAGGTCAGCATGTTCGAAATGAACAAGCTGGTCGCCGCGCACCTCACCTGACCTGGTGTTGTGCAGCGCAAAACGGGCAGACGCGTTGGGGGACAACCCGGTCCACTGACGCGTCTGCCCGTTTGTTCCGGCAGATCGAATGCCGTCTGGCTGACCGCCACGGCCAATCAGAAGAACCCGCCAAACATCCAGATCAACACGTTCCCCACACAGCTTCCGTTAATAAGTGTGCCGGTCATGGTCAGGGCCACCAGTAACGCCTTCTTCTTCATGGTTTGTCCATCTCCGCAGGTTCCGTAACTCGTCTCCGGTTCGTCCGGCCTCGCACGGGCGAACGGCGGGCCGACAGGCATTCTCCCCGTCCGTCTCGTTCGTGCAAGTCGCCGCCGCCACACGCCCGAACGACAGGCACGGAGCCCGTCACGTCCCATCCCCAGGCGTACGATCGGTTCCCCACGGTCGCGAGGCGGGCGTGGCTCGTGCCCCCAGGTTCGCCCGCACCGCATGCGGGGCATAGCTGATCACGATCCAACCGTCCGTCACCGCCAGCGCAGGACCCAGGAGCCCGACCTGAACGTACCACACCCCGTCCGGGTCCCGCCGCAGCACCGGCGCCCACGGGCTCGGTGGTGCAGCATCCGGCGCCGGGGCAGACGCGCGTTGAACCGCTCCCAGAATCCGGTCCACGGCACGCCCGACCGTCTGCGTCGGACCGTCGGTCTCCACCAGCACCGTGCAGAACAGCGGGATGCCCAACGGATGCGGAGGATGGTCGTGGAGAATGACAACCTCGCCAAACAGCTCGAGGAAGTCCGATTCCGCCGACCAGTCACCGCCCGCCACGACGCGGTCCCACGCCCGCGCCCACGCCTCCTGCGCGGACGGACTCTGTGAAGCCAGGTACGCCCGCACGCCACGGCGGATCAAATCCGACCCCGACACGGCCAGCACCGCCGCCCGACTCGCGCCCGCGGGCACGAACCGCTCCCACGGACGCCGTGCCGACCTGGATACCGTGATCGGAATCAGCCGGTCCCCGTCCGGCATCCGCAGAAATGAACAGGCCTCCACGAACCGGCCGTCCAGCCCGACCCCCCAGTACCCCCGCTGTAACGCATCCAGTCGCAGCGCGGCCAACACGTCGCGAGTGGTCCCCTCCATCATCGCTCCCAGTTGGCCGCGCAGGCGAACCGCGTCCACGTGGATTTCCAGGAAGGGATGCGAGGCCCCACACGCACTCCTCGCGGCACGCAACCACGGGTCCTCCGCCAGGGACGCCTTCGAATCGCGGACCACGCGGGCAATCCGCCCAAAGGAACCCGCCCCCACGCCCACGATAAAGAACTCGTCCGCGACGCCCCATTCAAACACCCATCCCGGCAACCGTTCATCCGACAAGCGATGGACGGCCAGCTCATCCACGCTGCGCTGCTCCATCACGGAGTGTGATCGGTCCGTGTAGAGGTTCAGCAGCTCCTGAATGCGCCGTGCCACCGGCTCCGGATTCGACCCGGTCGCAAACACCAGCGCTCCCTCCAGCCGCCGCAGCCGATGCCCGCCGCCGGGCAGCGCAGCAGCCTCCACATCCAGCAGAATCGCCGCCGCCGGATACCGAGAAAGCAACGGCAACGAGCCGATTACGTCCGCCACGACACGCGAGTCGGCGCTCATCTCTCCCGCCAGCCCCAACTGACGCGCCTGCCGCAGCAGCATCGCCACAACGTCCCAGCCGCCCCCCGCAGACGCGCCGGGCCCGGATGAGGCCGCCGGCGAATCAAGGATGATTGCGGCCGCGGCCTCGCCCGGAATCACTCCGGCCAGGTCCGCCGGCCGCGTCGTCGGAACCGCCGCGCCCAGAAACAACGTGAGTGCAACCATCATCGCGGAATCAGCGTCAACAGAGACATCTCAGGCGGACAGAACAACCGCACGCGCGGCGACATGCCCCGCTCATGCCCGACGCCGCGGCTGACGTACGTGTACACGCCGTTCACCCGCGTCAACCCGCCGGCGGCCGTCGCGCGGGGGGCCTGACACGCCGTCACCAACGGCCCCAATCCGGGAATCTGCACCTGCCCCCCGTGCGCGTGCCCGGATACGACCAGGTCCACGCCGTCTCCGGCCCGCAAGCCTAGCACCACGTCCGGCGTGTGGGAAACCAGAATCCGGGCGTCACAGTCCCTCATCTCGCCAAGCGCCCGGACGGCCCCCTCGGCCGCCGGCCCGGCAAACCAGAACTCCACGCCCCCGATGGCCAGTGTCCGGCCGCCGACCCGAACCCGCGTCACTTCGTTGTCCAGCAGACGGATGGCCGTTCCCTCAAACATCCGCAGCAGATTCCTGCGGTCATCGATATTCCCCTGCACGGCGTGGACCCCGCCCGGCGCATCGAGCCGGGCCAGAAGCTCTCGCAGGGCCGGAAGTTCCTGCTCAAACATCCCCGGCGCCGGCTGGAAGAAGTCGCCCGGCAACAGGATGATGTCCGGGCGAAGCGACAGCAGCCGATCGACCGCCTGACGCTCGTACTCGGTCACCCGATCCGTCTGAAGATCGGCGAGCACCCCTACACGAATCGGCGGCCCGGCGGGGCTCCCACGAAGAATCGGGACCTCCACCGCCTCCACCACGAGTCGGTACGGTTCCACGAAGGTCGCCCGCACGGTCACCGGGATGGTCAGCAGGCAAAACCCGGCCAGCACCACCACCGGAACGCTGAACGGACGCGGACCGCCCCTCCATCGAGCGACCACCGCCCCCGCCACAATGGCCAGGGCGAACGCCGGCGCCAGCACGGCCACAACCCCGTACACAAGGTGCGCCAGACCGAAAAACCGGACCCCAAGAAGCACGTGCAACGGCAACTTTGCCGCAAACAGCACCGACCCGGCCGCCGCGGCGGCCAGCACGTGTGACAGGCGAACATACGGGTTGCGACCCACGCGACGCGAAACCCGCCCACACCAGGCCAGCACCAGCCCGACAACCAGCCCGTCAAGCAGGGTTGAGAAGACCAGGATAGCTGTCCAGCCCCTCATGCCAGGTCATACGAACCAGCGAGCCCCGGGTTCGCCGTGGCACGGGGCCGCCCTGGCCGCCCTCTTCTCACTCTCCATTGCCGCGGCAAAATCCGGTAGACTGGTTCCTCGTGCGAAAGCCCGTGCTTCCCAACGTGTCCCTTGCGGCGAAGTGCCGATTCCTCTTCGGCGTCGCCGTCCTGCTGATTCTGGCGGCCACCCTGCTCGTCCCCTGGGTGCAGATGGCCAGCCTCAGCAACCATCTGGCCGTCCTCAAGGCGGAGCAGATGGCCGGGACGGCTTACCTCCTGACCGACCTGTCCCGGCCCGACTGGCACGCCGCCCAGAACGATCTGAACCAGCGGTGGGCCACCTATGCCCGCCGGTTCGATTTTGACCGCTCCCACCCCCCGCCCACCCTCATCTCGCTCGAACAGGCGAGGGTCCGTGGGGACGAGGGCTTCGTCAACACGGCGATCCGCCAGTTGCAGGCGTACCCCACCCAACCGTACTACTGGACGATCGGGAAACGAGACGGGCAGGATCTTCTCAAGGTCGCGATGGCCGTCCGCGCCGCGGAGACCGAACCCAACCCCGGCAGCCTGAAAGGCATCATCGAGGTGCGCATGCCCCTCAAGGGCGAACTGGGCATCTGGAACTGGATCGTGACCGTCTCGGCCGGCCTTTCCGGCGGCCTACTGGCCCTGCTGGTGTTCTACCTGATCACGCAGAAGCTGATTCTCTCGCCCGTTCGCCGGCTCCGCCGCCTGGCCGACCAGGTGGCCCAGGGTGACCTGGCGGCGCGCTCGGACATCGCCACGCGGGACGAGTTCCAGGATCTGGCCACCAGCTTCAATGAGATGCTGCACCACCTCCAGACCGCGCAGGAAAAGCTCGAAACCATCAACCGCTCGCTGGACGCGAAGGTCGACGAGCTCGCCAACGCCAACGTCGCGTTGTACGAGAGCAACCGCCTCAAGAGCGAGTTCCTGGCCAACGTCAGCCACGAGCTGCGCACGCCGCTGGTGTCCATCATCGGCTTCGCCGAGCTCGTTCGCGACGCGCAGGACAGCCCCCCCAAAGACCGGTCACGCCTCAAGCGGTACTGCGAGAACATCTACACCAGCGGTCGGATGCTGCTGGACATCATCAATGATCTGCTCGACCTGGCCAAGATCGAGGCCGGCAAGCTGGAACTGCACGTCAGCCGGTTTGACATCCGAGAAGTCTGCCAGACCCTCGTTGACTTCGTGCAGCCCCTGGCGGACAAGCGGAACCTCCGCCTCACCCTGGAAGTCGACGACGGCCTCCCGGAGATGGAGTCCGACTCCGGCAAGATCAAACAGGTCCTCTACAACCTCCTGAGCAACGCCCTCAAGTTCACACCGGACGGGGGCTCGGTGTGCCTGCACGTCTGCCCCGCCGACGGACATGTTCCCATGGTGCGGATTGCGGTGCGCGACACCGGCCCCGGCATCCCCGGGGAGCTGCACGAGCAGGTCTTCGAGAAGTTCAAGCAGGCGGATGCCTCCGTCACCCGTGAGCACGGCGGCACCGGCCTGGGCCTGGCCATCACCCGCGAGCTGGTTCACATCCTGGGCGGGGAGATCCGGCTGGACAGCGAACCCGGCCAAGGCTCAACCTTTACCGTGATCCTTCCTGCCCGGGCACTCGCCGTCGGATCCTCTGACCACCCCCAAACGACCGCCCGGACCGGCGCCTGAACGCCGCCCCCGACGGCGCCGCTCCTTGCACAGCCCCTCCTTACGCCCGTTTCTGCAGAACGAAGAACACGTAACTGAACGTGTTTCCATAGCGCCGCGTGATGTCCAGCTCCCGGTCCATTTCGTCAAGGACCTGCGCCAGCATCGGGTCTGCCGCGGCCTCCGGCCGCAGCATTGCCACCCGCGCGGCAAGCGGCGTCAGGTACTCATCCCACCACGCCGCGCCGGGCAAAACGAAGTCATCCACCACCTCGAACCCGGCCTCCTCCGCAATTTTTCGATTCCCTTCCGCCGTCGTAATGGCCGGATACACCGACTCCCAGAACGCCTTCACCTCGGCCGGCGGCGTGTCCGTCAGCCATGCCGCCTCGCTGGCCACCAGGCATCCACCCGGCCGCAGCATCGGCCGCCAGCGACGGAGCCCTTCCCCGAAGCCCAGGATGAAGATCGCCCCTTCGCACCAGATCAGGTCGACCGACTCGGGCGCGTCCGTCAGGCTGTCAAACGACTGGCACCGCGTCACGATCCGCTCCGCCAGCCCGGCCGCCGCCGCGGACGCACGAAGCTGCGCGAGAAACGGCTCGTGGAAGTCCACCGCGGTGATCGGCACGTCGAGCTCCCGCGCCAGAACCAGCGTCTGCCGCCCCGGCCCGCAGCCGAGGTCCAGGATCACCGGGTTGTCCGGTAGACGCGGCAGCCGCCGTATGGCCTCCCGCGTGGCCGCGTCGCTGCCCGGGCCTTCGCGCGGCAGATCGCAGTGCAGCCTGAAGAACGCTCTCCAGTAGTCATCCATCCGATCGCTTCTTCCTTTTTCCGCGAACTCCATACTCTGCCCATCTCACGCAGCGTCACCCGCGACGCCCGCCCCGAAACACGCTCAGGATTGTACTCGAAATCCCCTTCCTCTTCCCAGTCGATCGCGTGATACCGCGCGCCACCGGCAGAGTTGCCAACAGCCGGACCAACGGGTAAGCTGTTATCAACGAGAACCTTGGGCGATTAGCTCAGTTGGCCAGAGCGCCTCGCTTACAACGAGGAGGTCGGTGGTTCGAGCCCGCCATCGCCCAGTTGCATGGGGCGACTGCGCCTGCGCCGGCGAGGCAGATGGGGGCCGATCCGGGTTTCCCACCTCGTCCGCTGCCGATCGCGGAATGGCGATGACGACCCGTGCCGAGTTCCGCCTGTGCTATGCGTCGAGCACGATTCGCGCCGTGTCGGCGGCAGTTTCTCCTGCCAGGGTCAGCCGGGAATCCTGAGCCGGCGCCTCAGGATGTCGAGTCGTCTCACGGGAGCCCTCACCGATGCCGGTCGCACGCGCAATCACTCGTACCACGGGCGTGGCATCCGCCGCGTTTCTCTGTCTTCTCGCGATGGTCCTCGCATGGTCCTGCGTGCCTCGCGTTCGGGGAGAATCCGCCCCAAAGCCCAACATCCTGTTGATCCTGGTCGACGACATGGGCTATGGCGATCTCGGTTGCTACGGCTCCAGGGAGATCCCCACCCCAAGCATCGACGCTCTCGCATCGGCCGGTGTGCGCTGCACGCAGGGGTACGTGAGCAGCTCGGTCTGCGCCCCGTCGCGCGCCGGGCTGATGACCGGGCGATACCAGAACCGCTTCGGCTTTGAACACAACCCAACCTACGAAAGCCCTCTGCCCGGCGAGCAAATCGGCCTGCCAAAGGACGAACGGACGATCGCGGACCGACTCAAGGCCGGCGGCTATCACACAGCCTGCATCGGCAAGTGGCATCTCGGAGAGACGGCCGCGTGGCAGCGGCCCAACGCACGCGGGTTCGATTACTTCTTCGGCATGCTCGGCGGGTATCATCACTACTTCCCCACGATCCGAAAGCACCACCTCTACCGCAACACGGAACCGGTCACCTGCATCGACGAGCCCTACCTCACGGACTGGCTCACGACAGAGGCGATCGACTTCATCACCCGCGTGCCGGCGGGCGAGCCCTGGTTCGTGTACCTCGCGTACAACACCCCGCACACACCGCTCGAGGCCAAGGAAGAGGACCTTCAGCGTTTCGCACACATTCCCGACCAAACCCGCCGCACGTATTGCGCCATGCAGCACTGCCTGGACGAGAACGTGGGCAGACTCATCCGGCATCTGCGCAACACCGGCCAGTGGGACAACACGTTCATCGTGTTTCTCAGCGACAACGGCGGCGCCTGCGACGTCAACCGTGCCATCAACGCCCCCCTCCGCGGGCAGAAATCAACCAAGCTGGAGGGCGGTCTCCGCGTGCCGTTCATTTTCACCTGGCCGGCAACCCTGCCTGCCGGTGAACGATACGACCAGCCGCTCATCGCCCTCGATCTGCTGCCGACGTTTCTTGCCGCCGCCGGATTGCCCCCCCCGCAAGCCGAACAACAGCGGCTCAGAAACCCAAAGGAAAAGAAGACGACGAGGCATTTCGACGGCGTAGACCTGCTTCCCTACCTGCGCGGACAGCGTGGGCAGGATCGTCCGCATCAGACCCTCTACCTGCGCAGGGCGCTCTGGGGGGCGGCCATCCGCCATGGTGACTGGAAGCTCCTCCGCCTGCCCGATCGCGCGCCAGAGTTGTACGACCTTGCGAACGACATTTCCGAACGCACCAACCTGGCCCGCCAGCACCCCGAGAAAGTGGCCGAGTTGATGGCCAAACTGTACGACTGGGAAATGAGCCTCGAACGCAATCCGATGTGGATCGACGACTTCAAGTGGATGCAGCGCACGCGCTCGCTCTATGATCGGGAATACGAACTCCTTCAGCCGGCGTCGGCCCCGGGGACGAACACCCACACCCGGAATCCGCAAGCGGTGGAAAACAAGAACTCACCCACGGCCGACGAGAGAATCAATCGGTGACGCAAGGCGCGACCCCAGACCCCTCGTCAGCGGCATGACGGGGCCCTCGCCGGCGAACCGGCGTTAATGCGAAACAGCACCGGCGCGCTTTGCGACATCCTACGCAATAACACACAAGAAGATACGCCGATCCGGCCCATCGGCCGTTGCCGGGCCTCGGCCGAGGAGGTAGCGTGGAGGCACGGCCCCCTTGCCGCCGAGCGCGTGGCCCGGCGCGGGTGGCCGCATGTCGTGCAAGCCGGATGGTCAACGCCATGGAACCGCATCAGCCCACCGATCTGGAACGGCAAACCGGGTTCAATCGTCGCGAGTTTCTTCGTCAGGGCGCCGTTGGGGCCGGACTGCTGCTGGGTACGCCCCATCTGTGGGCTCAGCAGACCAGTCGGCCTTCCCCGCCACCCAGGCCGAAAACCAACATCGACGACGCGCTGAAGGCGCCCCGGACGCGCTTCTCTCTGCCCGGCCTGTTTCCGGGCAAGGTCGCCCAGGTGCAGGATGATGCGGCCGTGGCGGACGGCAAGTTAGCCAAGGACGTGATCGCGAAGATGTTCGCCCGCGGGTTGCAGGCCCTAACCGGGCTGGATGCGAAGGAGAGCTTCCGGCTGCTCTTCACCCGTGACGACGTGGTGGGCATTAAGGTCAACCCCGTGGGGCCCGGGCTGATCAGCACGCGGCCCGAGCTGGTGCAAGTGATCATCGACTGGCTGGCCGACAACGGCCTGCCAAAGCAGAACATCGTCATCTGGGACCGGTTCGACTTCATGCTGAGGGACGCGGAATTCACGGCGGAGCGCTTCCCGGGCGTGCAAATCGAGGGGCTGCAAACGATGGAGGAGGACCTGCCGGAAGGCGAAAACGCCGACCACAGCCGCTGGCGGGACAAGGAGGGCAACCACGTCAGCGCCCCGAACTTCGACCGCGACGTGTCCTACTGGGCGGACGTGGACGGCCCGAAGGACCTGCCGTACTTGAACCAGCACGTGTTCAACGGAAAGCACTCGTACTTCGGCAGGCTGCTGACGCAGAAACTGACCAAGATGATTAACGTGCCCGTCTTCAAGAACACGGGCAACGGCATCTCCATGGCGACCAAGAACCTGGGCTACGGCGCCATCTGCAACACGAGCCGCCTGCACGAACCGCTGTTCTTTGATGTGTGTACCGAAGTGCTGGCTTTCCCGGTGATCCGGGACAAGCTGGTGCTGAACGTCACCGACGGCCTGCGCGGCCAATACGAGGGCGGGCCCATGCCCGCCGCCCAGTTCGCCTATGACTACAAGACGCTGTTTCTGGGCACCGATCCGTTCGCCCTGGATTCCGTCTGTCACAACCTCATGGTGGAGAAACGCAAAAGCGAGGGGATCAAGGTCAACGAGCACCCCAAGTACACGGAGTACCTCCGGTACGCCGAACGCCTCGGCCTGGGCGTCGTGGACCCGGCCAAGGTCAAGGTGGTTCGGGCATAGAGGAAGATCACGGCGAGGGTTTCGGTATGAGGCGGATCGGATGCTGGGCATGGGTCCCGTTTGTGGCAGCCTTCGCCGGTTGCCAGCATGGAAGAACGATCGAAATCGCTGCTAACCCGGAGCCACCTCCCTCTGCTGCGCAGGCGGTTACAGAAGTCCAACCGCCAGGCCCCCCGGAAGGCTGGACGCCGGCCGCACCGCCGCGCCGATTTGTCGGGGCCGATCTGTTCAACCACATCAACGGCGCCGCGGAGGTCTTCCTGGAGCTTGGCTTCCGGCGGGTTTGGGTCCAAAGCTACGACCGCGATAACACGTCGCTCGATTTGCAGATCTACGAAATGGAAAGCCCCGCCGCCGCCCGCGCAATGTTTCTGCGGCTGCGCGGCAAGGGTACGGCCGCACCGGGCGTGACGGGCCGAAACGTCGGCAACCGCTACCAGATCACCGCGCAGCAGAGCCGGTTTTTCGTGCAGGTGAACAACCCCGAGGGCAACGAGGGTGACACGCCCGCCATGGCAGAGCTGGCCAATCGGACGCTGCAGAGCCTGCCGGCCGATGAAGAGGTCAGCATCCTTGCGATCCTGCCGAACGAGGGAAAGGTGCCGGGGTCTGAGGCGATCGTCCGGGGGCCATATACGCTGCAATCCATCTGCACGCTGGGCGAAGGCGACGTTCTGCACATGAAAGGACAGGTGTTCGGCGCAGCCGCCGATTACGAGACGAAGGCGGACGGCCGATTCACGCGTCTGGTCATCCCGTACCCCGACGCCGACGCCGCCCGCGCTGCGTTCGCGAACCTGCAGGGCCACCTGGACCCCGAACTCCGGCCCGTGCGGCACGACGAGCGATCCATCGTGTTCCAGGACTACCGAAACCAGTTCGGCATCGTGGCCATTCGCCAGAACACCATCGACATCCGCGTGGGCCTGTCACGCGATCCGGGCCCGGAGTAGCGAACGCTTCACTCCTTGGGGGCAAACTCCTCCGCCGTGCAGAATGACGATGCGGGCAGGCCGGCGGAATTGAAGAGGGTCGCGCTGGCGGTGTCTTTCCAGGCGTACCGGACGGCCACGGGCGCGGGCACCCCCTCGCTCCACACCAGCAGGGTCTTGCCATCGATCTTGGCCTGGGCAGGCATGTATCGGCCGTCCGCACCGCAGATCTCAAAGTTGTCCAAGGGAGCGCCGGCCACCAGGCCCTGTCCGACGTGGGCAAAAGCCAGCCGGGCGCGGTTGCCCTCCACGACCAGCGAGCGGTACAACGGGCCGCTGCACGGGCCTGGATTGCTGTCGTACGTCTTCGCGAGCGCCCACAGCGCAAGCCGCCGGCCGACCTCCTGCTTGTTGGCCGGATGGATGTTCCCCACGTCGCCGATGTCCAGCGTCACCACCATGCCGGTATTCGGCACGTCCAGTGTCCGTCGCTGGGCATCGCGCAAGGCCGGCACGTTGCCCTTCGTGTCGTTGTAGTTGTACGGAGCGATCTGCACGAAATAGAAGGGGAAGTCGGGCCGGTTCCACAGCGTGCGCCAGTCGCGAATCATGGCGGGGAAGAGCCGCGCATACTGGGCGGGCCGGCTCGCGTTGGACTCGCCCTGGTACCAGATCGCACCCCGAATGCCGAACGGCACGACGGGCGCGATCATCCCGTTGTACAACACGCTCGGCCAATTGGGACCAATGGCCGATCCCGCCGGAAACTTCGGCAGCTTGTCCAGCGCAACGCCTGCCCGATACCGCCACTCGCCGGCCAGGGGAATCGCCCCCGCCTCGTCCCCCGCCGGATAAAGACGGAACTGGTTTGCCTTGCCCATCAATCCGCCCGCCCCGCCCGTGTCGACCACGCGTACGGCCAACACGTTCTTTCCCGCCTTCACGGCCGATGCGGGCACGGAGTAACGGCGCGCTTCCTGCCAGCGCCCCACCTCCTGCACGGCCCCAACCCGCGTGCCGTTGACAAACGTCTCGTCCATGTCGTCGATCGGCCCGAACTCGATCGCCAGTTCGCGACCCGCCCAGGCGGCCGGCAGGTCAACCTCTCGACGCAGCCAGACAATTCCGTCAAACCCGGGCAAACTCTGGTCTTCCCAAGCGCCAGGCACCGTGATCGTGCCCCATTCAGCTTCCTCAGCTTCCTCAGCTTCCTCCAGTGCCGCCGACGCCCACTTGCCCTCACAGCCCGGGTCCAGGCTTTCGGCTTTCTTCCACCACTGCTCTGCCTCACGAACCTGGCGCTCCGCCAATGCCCCGGCTTGTTCCCGCTCCGCTTTCAGCGCGTCCAGGCCGTCGTTGAAGTCGCCCAGCGATCGAAGCGACGCCTCACTGGTCCAGGACTCCGCGGGAGTGCCGCCCCACGAGCTCTGAATAAGGCCGATCGGCACGTCCAGCGAGCGAGCCAGTTCCCGCCCGAACAGGTACCCCACGGCGCTGAAGCTTTTGACGGTCTCCGGCGTGCAAACTTCCCACGTGCCCACACAATCCGTCTGCGGCTCAGGCTTGGCGGTGCGAGCCACCTTGAAGAGCCGGATGAACGGCAAGCTGGCCGCCGCGACCTCCGCCTCACCGTTGAAGACGCCGTGGGCGAACGACCACTCCATGTTCGACTGGCCGGAGCACACCCAGACTTCGCCGATGAGCACGTCCTCCAGCCGGATGACATTCGTGCCGCTGACGGTGAGCGAGTACGGCCCCCCTGCCGCCGGCGTGCGAACGGCCACCCGCCAGGTGCCGTCCCGTGCGGCCGTGGCTTCCATGTTCTGCTCCAGCCAGTCCGCCTTCACACGCACCTTTTCTCCCGGATCGGCCCAGCCCCAGATGGGCACGGTGTCCTGCTGCTGAAGAACCATGTGGCTGCCGAACACGGCGGGCAGCCGCACCTCCGCTCCAGCAATCGCCGTCAGCACAAGAAGGGCGGTCACAGTCAAACAAGGCGCAAGCACTCGATGAAAGCGGGACATGCCTAATCCTCCGGAAGATGTAATCGGGCAACTCGACCCAGCGGGGTCCGCGTCAACGGCGGGTATGATACGGCCGGCAGTCGGCGTCGTCACGGCAGTGCGGCCGGCTTGCGGCGAGGAATCCAGCGGCCCCAGCCGGCAGCATCGAGCACACGGTAGTCCTGCACGATGACGCGGCCCCGGCAAAGGGTCCATTCCGGGAAACCCGCCAGAAGCCAATTCTGATACGGGCTCCAGTCGGCGCGGGTCTCCATCCGGTCCGGCACCACCCGGGCGCGGTGTCGCGGGTCGATGATGCATAAGTCGGCATCAGCGCCCCGAGCGATCACGCCCTTGGCCGGGTAGAGCCCCATGAGCCGGGCAGGGTTCGCGCAGCACAGGGCCACCATACGTGACAATGTAACGCGTTTCCTGAGCACACCGTGCGTGAACAGTAGCGGGACGAGCGTTTCCGTACCGGGCAATCCGGAGGGCGCGTTCGTCCAGTCACCGCCCCAGGAATCCCTTTGGGCCGCGGTGAAAGGGCAATGGTCGGTTGCCACCACGCTGATTTCGCCGCGTCGCAGGCCCTCCCACAGCCGCTGGGCATCAGTCTTCTTCTTGACCTGCGGTGAGCAGATGTAGCGGTGGCCGTCGGGCCGCCGGAACACGGAATCATCCAGCACAAGGTATTGCGGGCACGTTTCGGCGAATGCGTGCATACCGCAGGCCCGAGCGGCCCGCAGCAACTCGGCGCCTTCGCCGGTGGAAAGGTGGACGACATAGAGCCAGCCGCGAGTGGCCTGCGTCCAGGTCAGAACCCGCTGGACGGCCTCGGCCTCGATGAAGTTCGGCCGGGTCATCGCGTGCAGCCGGGCGCCATGCTTCCGCATCATCTCCGGCGTGTGGAACCGGGCGATGAGCTCTTCGAGAACCGCATCCGACTCGGCATGCACCAGGAGCATGGCGCCCAGACGCTGGCAGGCTTCCAGCGCGTTGTACAGCGCGCGGTCGTCGGACATCAGGCCCCGCCGGCTATACGTCATAAAGGCCTTGAACGTCGGGCAGCCCAGCTCGACCATGCGGGCCAGCTCGTGCCCCTGCCGGTCCCAGTTCGTGAGGCAAACGTGGCAGCCGTAGTCGATGCAGGGCCGGCCGTCGGCCAGGGCGCGGAGCTTTCCGACGGCCTCCTCCAGCGACTCGCCCGGAGCCGGCGTCGCGAAATCGATCAGCGTGGTGACACCCCCATGTGCCGCGGCCCGAGGGCCGGTGCTCCAGTCATCACTGGAGACCCTGTCGCCGCACTGCAGCTCCAGGTGCACGTGGGCATCGACCGCCCCGGGAATGACATACTTCCCGCGGGCGTCGATGAGCTTCGTCCGCGGCCCGGCCTGCCGCGCAAGCTGCCGATCCACCGCGGCAATGCGCTGTCCGCGAATCCCGACGTCCGCCCGCCGGCGCCCGTCCGCGTTGACCACCGTGCCGCCGAAGATGATCGTGTCGAATCGCATGGCCAGGTTCCCTCGCGACGGTGCCGACCGGGCTGTGCCCCCACCACAACGTATCATCCGACGCCCTCCCGCGGCGTCAAGAGAGAGACGATCCGGCGCTTTTCGCGAATCCCGAGTAACCGTATACTGACCGCGGGAGACGGAATCCTCATGGGCATCGGCGAAGACAGGCCGCGTGTCGACGGGCTTGACAAGCTGCGAGGCGCCGCCGCGTACGTAGACGACCTGCGCGTGGAAGGCGTGCTGCACGGCGCCACCGTCCGGACACCGGCCGCGCGGGGGCAAATCACGCAGATTCACTTCGATCCGGGCATTCCCTGGAACGAGTACGTCATTGTGGATCACCGGGATGTCCCCGGCAAGAATCACGTCGCGTCGATCGAGACAGACCAGCCGGCGCTTGTGGAAACGGAATTCCGCCACAAGCATGAACCCGTGTTGCTGCTGGCCCATCGGTCGCCGGCCGCGCTCCGCCGAGGCGTCCAAGGCGTCCGCGTGGAGTACGAGCCGTTGCCCGCGGTGGAAGACCCGCTGGCCGGGCTGACGAGCGACCGAATTCAGCACGGGCCGGACAACGTCTTCAAGCGGATCGACATCCGCAAGGGTGACGTGAATGCGGCGTTCGCCAGGGCCGCCCACGTCATCGAAGGCGAATATCGAACCGGCGCCCAGGAACACGCATACATCGAGCCGCAGGGCATGTTGGCCACATCCGAGCCGGACGGAGTGGTCGTCCTCGGCAGCATGCAGTGCCCATACTACGTGCTCAAATCCCTGTGCGCGGCGTTGGGCCGATCGGAGCAGGAAATCCGCGTCATCCAGACCGCCACGGGCGGCGCATTCGGCGGCAAGGAGGATTACCCCTCCGTCATCGCGATTCACGCGGCGCTGCTCGCGCTGAAAGCCGGCGCCCCCGTCAAGATCATCTACGACCGCCAGGAAGACATGGCCGCCACGACAAAGCGGCACCCAAGCTGGGTTCGCCACCGTACGGCCATCGACGAAGCAGGCCGCCTGATTGGCGTGGAGAGTGAAGTCGTAATGGATGCCGGCGCGTACGTCACGTTGTCGCCGGTGGTGCTCAGCCGGGGCGTGCTGCACGCCCTCGGCCCGTACGCATGCGAGAACGTCCACATCCACGGTGAGGCGCGCCTCACGAATTCGCCGCCGTACGGAGCGTTCCGCGGGTTTGGAGCCCCCCAGACGCTTTTCGCCCTGGAACGCCACATGGACGCAGTGGCCCGCCGCCTGGACCTTGATCCGGCCGAGTTCCGCCGCCGCAACCTGCTGCGCGACGGCGACCGCATGGCCACGGGGCAGGTGTACCGCGACGGCGTGGACCTGGCAAGGCTCATGGACGACGCCCTGGAACACGCCGCATACGCACAGCGTCGTGAGGAATACAGGCGCTTCAACGCCTCGCATCCGTACCTGCGCCGGGGCATCGCCCAGGCGACGTTCATGCACGGCGCCGGCTTCACCGGCAGCGGCGAAACGATGCTGGCCTCGGAGGTCTGGGTGGAGGGCCATGCGGACGGCACCGTGGAAGTGCTGACGGCTAACACCGAGATGGGCCAAGGCGCCTTCACAGTCCTTGCGCAGGTGGCCGCCGACACGCTGGGGCTGACAAACGAGCAGGTAAAGGTGGCGGTGCCCGACACCCACCGGGTTCCGAACAGCGGCCCGACGGTGGCCAGCCGGACCACAATGGTGGTCGGCAAGCTTGTGGAGCGTGCCTGCCTGGATCTGGCGGCCACCGTGGACGGCGCCGCCGGCCGGTCCTTCTGCGAGAAGGTTCGGGCGTGGCACCAGGCTCACCCGGGCAAACGGCTGGTCGGGCGGGCGAAATACAAGACGCCGCCGGAAATCCACTGGGATGACGCCACGTACCAGGGCGACGCGTACCCGTGCTATGCCTGGGCCACGTACGTCGCGGCGGTGGAGGTGGACCTGCGCACGTACGGCGTGCAGGTGACAGACTTCGTGGCCTTTCAGGAGGTCGGCAGGGTCATCAACCCCACGCTGGCCCGCGGGCAGATTCAGGGCGGCGTCGCCCAGGCAATCGGATGGGCGCTTCTGGAAGACGTCGTGCTGAAAGACGGGGCCATGGCAAACACCCAATTCGCCAACTACATCATCCCGACCAGCAACGACCTGCCGCCGATCCGTGTTTTTTTCGAGGAACAACCCACCCCGTACGGCCCCGGGGGCGCCAAGGGCATCGGTGAACTGCCGATGGACGGGCCGGCGCCGGCCGTCATCAACGCCGTGTGTGACGCGCTGCAGACGTCCATCCACGAAATCCCCTTGACGCCGGAGCGACTGATGCAACACCTGGATGGTACCGACCATGACTGATCTCGACCTGTCATTCATGCTCAACGGAAAGCCGGTTCGCCTGCACGTGCGGCCGGACGCGCGGCTGCTGGACGTGCTGCGGTACGATTGTGGCTGCACCGGCGCCAAGGAAGGCTGCGGCGAAGGCGAATGCGGCGCGTGTACCGTCCTGCTGGACGGCCTGCCGGTGAACTCGTGCCTGGTCCCGGCGTTCCAGGTCGCGGGCCGATCGGTGGAGACCGTGGAGGCGGTCGGGCCGGAGGTGACGGGCCCGCTGAATCGGACGGGCACGGCCCAATGCGGCGCGTGCTCGCCCGGCATCGTGGTGATGACCCGGTGGCTGCGCGAACACCCGGAGGTTTTGCAGGACGCCACGTTGAGGCAGTTCATGAGCGGCAATCTGTGCCGTTGCACGGGGTACGACTCCGTCATTGCGGGCGTGGCGAGTGTTCTAGACCCTAAGGAGGCGACCGGCGGTGAAGGTGCTTCAGCCTGACAACCTGGCCGATGCGCTGCAGTTGCTGGCAGAGCCGGACGGCGCCCCCGTTCCCATCGCCGGCGGGACGGACCTCTGCGTGCATTGGCCCGCTCGGGACCTCGACAACACCCGGTTCCTCGACCTGTCGCGCGTCGCCGGGCTGTCCCGCCTCACGCTGACGGACAACGCATTGGAAATCGGGGCTCGCACAACGTACTGGGACCTCATCTGCGCGGCCGACGTGGCGAAGGCATTCCCCTTGCTGGCCCAGGCCGCCCGGCTGGTGGGCGCGATCCAGATTCAAACGCGCGGAACATGGGCCGGCAACATCGCCAACGGCTCGCCGGCCGCGGACGGCGTGTTGGCCCTGATGGTGTGCGACGCGTCCATCGTACTGCAATCCGTCCGCGAAACTCGCGAGGCGCCGCTCGACGGCTTTTTTACCGGGTACAAGCAAAGCGTTCGGCGGCCGGACGAGTTGATCGTCGCCATTCGCCTGCCGCGCCGGGCGTACACGTTCGAGTGGCTGGCCAAGGTCGGAGCGCGGCGGGCCCAGGCCATCTCGAAGGTCGGGGTCGCCATGACTCGCAGTGAAAACGGCTGGCGCGTGGCCGCAAACAGCGTTGCCCCCTTCGTCTGCCGCTGCCGGGCGCTGGAAGCCGCATTGAACGCCGGACGCACCTTCACCAGCCCCCAGAACGTGCGATCCCTCCTGTCGGCTGACGTCGCGGCGATCACGGACCTGCGATCCACCGCCGAATACCGCGAGCGGGTCCTCAGCCGGTTGATCTTCTATCGGCTGGCGGAACTCGACAGATCTTCAGGGCACGTTTGAGCCTTCCGGACCGGTCACCAGCGGCAGCGTCTCCCGGCGCCGATGCTGCACCACCTCCGCCGTGATGCTGACGGCGATCTCTGGAACGGTAACGGAGCCGATGGGCAGGCCGATCGGCGAGTGAACCTGGTCGATCTGCTCGGCCGGGACACCGGCGGCACGAAGCCCGTCGAGCACCGCCCGGGCCTTGCGGTGGCTGCCCATCATGCCGACGTAGCGGGCCGGCCTGCCGATGACGGCCGCCAACGCCTGACGATCGTGCTCGTGGCCGCGAGTCACGATCACCACGAACGTGTTCGCGTTGACGGGATACTCACGCAAAAGCGACGGAATGTCGCCAATCCGCCGCTCGATCGGCGCGGGAAACCGCTCAATGGACGCCACGTCCGCCCGGTCGTCCACGACGATCACGTGAAAGCCCAGCTCGACGGCCAGTTTCGCCACCGCCTGCCCGACGTGCCCGGCACCGGCGATCAACAGAACCGGCGTGACCTCCAGATGAACCCGATAGGTCACAGTGCGGGCCGCGCCCGCAACCAAAGGGACGAAGGGACGAAGGGACGGAGGGACGGAGGAGGAAGGAATTGCGTCGCTGCGGGTGGAGGAATCTGCGCGGGACGCGACAGAATCGGACGTCTGTATCACCGGCAGGCCTTCGTGGGTAACGGTCAGCGGAAACCACGCGGGCTCGCGTCGCTCGGCGTCGGCAACGGCCCGGCGGTACGGCGTCAGGTCCGACGCCGGAGCCACGACGTTCACGCCAATCATCATCCGGCCGCCGCAGATCAGCGTGTCCTCGCCGCCGTGGTCGTGGTCCAGCTCGAATTCGAGCGAGGCGGACGTTCCGGTCGCCAGCAAGTCGAACGCGCGACGACGGACTTCCGCTTCAATCCCGCCGCCGCCCAGCGTGCCGAGGGTGCTGAAATCCGCGCGGACGAGCATCGTGGCGCCCGGGCGCTGGGGCGTGGAGCCGCGCGTTCGGAGCACAACGCACAGGGCGGCGGCCCGGCCGGCATCCGCTTCGGCCAGCAGGGCGCGGAGGATCGAAAGCGTATCACTCATCGTGCGTCACCGTCGGCCTTCGGATTCCCTCTCAAAATCGCCCGGGCGGCCGGCGAGTCTCTCATGGGCAAACGCCGCCGGTGGATGCCGTCAAATGCCTCCAACGCACCGGCCACCGCCGGCGCGGTGGGAACCAGCCCGATCTCCCCCACGCCGCGGGCGCCGTACACCGTCTCCGGATCAGGCTCCTCAATGAAAATCACCTCGACTTCCGGCATATGATGCGCACGCAGCACACCCAGCGAGTTCACCGTGCTGCTCTGCACGTGACCGCCCTCCACCACCATCTCTTCCGTCAGCGCGTAGCCCAAACCCATGTGGACGGCCCCTTCAATCTGGCCCTCCAGCAGCGTCGGGTTGATGACGCGCCCCACATCGTGAGCGGCAACCACCTTCGCGAGCTTGCCTTCGTCGTCGAGAATCACGACCTGGGTAGCGTAGCCGTACGTCAGGTGCGTTTTCGGATTGGGAACATCGGCGCCCAGCCTGGTCGTGTCGGTGCAGGCGTAGTCGCCGCGATACTTCCGGCCAACGAGGTCACCCAGCGACCGGCCGGCGTCCAGGTCCGCTCGCAGCTTGCGGGCGGCATCCTGCACGGCCATGCCGGCCAGAACGGTCCCGCGGCTGGCCGTCGTCTGCCCGCAGCCAAGCTCTTCCGACGTGTCCGTCACCACGGTGAAGCGCTCGGGCGGCAGGCCGGTCTCCTGGCAGGCCACCTGCACGCAGACGGTGAAGAGCCCCTGCCCCATCTCGGTGAATCCTGTGCGGATGGTGACGCGGTCCGGGCCGTCCACGCAGACCACCGCCTTGCCCAGGTCCGGCATTCCGTTGCCGATGCCCACGTTCTTCATGCCGCAGGCAATGCCGGCGTACTTCGCGCCGCGATACGCTTCGCAAACCGCTTCCAGCGTCCGTTTGAGGCCGAACGGCTTGTCGAGCACCTGGCCGCTGCAGCAGCGGTCCCCGCGGTCGAGGGCGTTTCGCCAGCGGATTTCCCAGCCGTCGATGCCCACACGGGCGGCGAGCCGATTCAGCAGACTCTCCACCGCAAACGCCGCCTGGTTCACGCCGAACCCGCGCATCGCGCCGCAGGGCGGGTTGTTCGTGTAGGCCGCGGACGATTCCACGTCCACGCAGGGCACGCGATACGGCCCCGTGGCATGACCGGCCGCCCGCTCGAGCACCTTCGCGCCGACCGAGGCATAGGCGCCGGTATCACCGATGATCCGGGCGTGGAGCGCGGTCAGCCGCCCGTCGCGATCGCATGCCAGCTTCGCCGTGATCTTCATGGGGTGTCGCTTGGGATGCAGGCGAAAGCTCTCCGGGCGCGTCAACGTACACTTGACCGGCCGGCCGCACAGCGCGGCCGCCAGCGCCGTCTGGCCCTGGATGCTCATGTCCTCTTTCCCGCCGAAGGCCCCGCCGGTCGACACCAGCTCCACCCGCACGCGGTCCGGATTCCAGTTGAGCACTTCGGCAATCTGCCGCTGGTCATCAAAAACGCCCTGCCCCTGGCTGTAGACGGTCAGTGTCGCGGCCCCGTCTGGCTCCCGAATGCCCGGAACAGCCAAACACGACTCCGGCTCCAGAAACATGTGCTCGATACGCTGCGTCTCGTACGTGTCCTCAACCACGTGGGCGGAACCCGCAAAAGCCGCCTCCACGTCACCGCGGCAAATCGCCGAGCGACCCAGCAGGTTGCCGTTGGGATGAATGGGCGGCGCGTCCGCCCGCAGCGCATCGTGTGGATTCGTGATCGGCTCGCGGACGTCATAATCCACCCGGATGGCGGCCGCACCTCGACGGGCCGCCCGCGAATTTTCCGCCACAACAACAGCCAGCACGTCGCCCACGCAGCGGGTCTCCTCCCCCACCGCCACCAGCACCGGCCAATCCCGCACAATCAGCCCCACGTACCGCTCGCCCGGCACGTCAGACGCGGTAATCACCCGATGCACGCCCGGCAGCCGCAGCGCCGGCGCCACGTCGATGCTCTGAACGAGGGCCCGGGGGTGACCGCTGAACCGCATGGCCGCCGCGAGCGCCCCGCGCGTCATCCGGTCGTCCACGAACCGAAACTCGCCCAGCACCAACTCACGCCCGCGATAGCGGTGCAGCCGGCTGCCCACCCGCCCGTCGGCCGCATGCCGAGGTTGTGATTCCCCCCGGCGCGCGGCGGCAAAAAGCTCAATCGCGTCAATGATCTTGGTGTAGCCCGTGCAGCGGCAGAGATGGGGCCGCAGGGCGCGGGCGATCTCCGAACGCGTCGGATGAGGGTCCTCCCGCACCAGGGCCACCGCCCGCACCGCGATGCCCGGAATGCAGAACCCACACTGGCAGCCCCCTGCCTCCTGGAAACTGTCCGCCAGTTGGTCGCGCACTTCCTCTGTGAAACCCTCCATCGTCTCGATTTGCCGACCCTGGGCTTTCGGAATTTTCATCACGCACGAGAGCCGCGGGCGGCCGTCGACGAGCACCGTGCAGCAGCCGCAGTGCCCCTGCGGCTCGCAAGCGCTCTTGGGCGACGTGATCCCGAAATCCTCGCGCAGCACGCTCAGGAGCGACCGCTCGGGGTCCGTGGTGACGCGGACGGGCGCGCCGTTCAGGGTGAACGAGACGGTAAACTCGGACGCATGGGATGGGTCGTCGGCGCGAGTGGTCATATCGGTTGGTTATTGTAAGATTGCCGTGTGCCGGGGGCAATCCTGCCCCCGACATGACGTGGAGAGATTCGGGCATATGGCGCAGCTCATCCCCGCATCCTTCGCCGACCTGGTGACGCGACTGCACCGCGAGCCGCAGGTGCAGGGCACACTGTTCGGCCTGCCGAAGCGAAAGTGGTATCGGCCGGACGACGCAGGCCCGAACCTCAGCGTACGCTTCCACGGCCGGCAGGCCGGCACCCCGGTCGGTCCGGCCGCGGGCCCGCACACACAGATGGCCCAGAACCTGCTGCTGAGCTACGCAGCGGGCGGGCGGATTCTCGAACTCAAAACGGTACAGGTAAACGACCGCCTGACGATCCCCCGCCCGTGCATCGACATGGCCGGCGTGGGGTACAACGTGGAATGGTCGCAGGAGTTGCGGATCGGGCAATCCATCCGCGAGTACGTGGCCGGCGCCATGCTGATCGAGATGCTCCGGCACGGCCCGTGGGTCGAGGGCCTGGCCGGTGCCGCCGGGGACGTGGTCTACGAAGCCAGCGTCGGCTACGACCTCCAGGGAATTCAGAGCCGCACGGTTTGCCATTTCCTGGAGCAGATGCACAACCCGAAACCCGTGGTCGAACGCCTGCGGGCGGAGATTCCTCGCGAGTTCAACACCGCCCGGGAGCTGGATTTCCCGCGCGAGCTGGCAACCAGCCTCACGCTCTCCACGTTCCACGGATGCCCGCCGGACGAGATCGAACGGATCGGCGAGTTCCTCCTGGGCGACCAGGGGTTCCACCTGTGCGTCAAGCTGAACCCGCCCATGCTGGGGCGCGAACGGCTGGAGCACCTGCTGCACGAGATCATGGGGTATCGCGACATCGAGGTGAACCCGCCGGCATACGAATCCGGCCTGCGATTCGACGAAGCGGTGGCGCTTTGCCGCCGATTGGCCCGCTTCGCGGCCGCGCGAGGACGCCACTTCGGCGTGAAGCTCTGCAACACGCTCGAAGTGCGGAACCACCGGACGTTCTTCGGCGCGGACTGCCCCGTCATGTACCTCTCCGGCCAGCCGCTGTACGTGCTGACCATGGCCCTGGCCCAAGCTTTTCGCGAGGCGGTCGGACCGGACCTGCCGTTCTCCTACAGCGGCGGCGTGGACAAGGGCAACGTCGCCGAGACGCTGGCTTGCGGTTTCGTGCCGGTTACCGTGTGTACGGACCTGCTGCGTCCGGGCGGCTACGGCCGGCTCCCCGCGTACCTGCATCGACTGGCCGACGCGATGCGGGAAGCCGGGGCGACCGACATTCCCGGATTCGTCCGGGCGCGGGCCGGCAAGCAAAGCCTGGCCGATGTGGCCACGGGCGCGGCCGCCTCAGGGCGGTACCGCCCCGAGCGGGTCTGCCGGGAGCCGCACCGGATGAACACTCCCCTGACGACGTTTGACTGCATCACGTGCGACAAGTGCATCCCGGTGTGCCCGAACGCGGCGATTTTCACGTATCCAACCGCCCCGGAGACACTCACATACCGAAATGCGGTCGTCGAGCTGTCGGGGCAATGGAAGCTGGAGGATGTCGAACGTCAGTTCACCATCCGTCACGAGCGGCAAATCGCCGTCTACGCGGATTTCTGCAACGAGTGCGGCAACTGCGACACGTTCTGCCCCCAGCGAGGGGCGCCTTACCGCGACAAACCCGCGTTCTTCGGCAGCCTGGAGTCCTGGCGGAAGGCAGCGCCGCGCAACGGCTTCGCGATCGAAGCCCGCCCCTCGGGACATCGCATCCACGGACGCGTGGATGCACGCGTGTACATGGTCGAATCACTTGACTCTCAGACGGATTCCTTCCACGATGGGCCGGTAAGCGTGCGGCTAGACGCGCAAGCGCACCAGGTCTTGGAAGCTGCCCTCCGGGAGACCCTCCACGAAACATATCCCGTCGACCTTGCCGTGTACCACACGATGGTTCGATTGCTGACCGGCGTGCTCGACACGCGGTACGTCAACCAGGTCAACCTTGCGAGGCACACGCATGAGCCCGTCTGACGAGCCGATCCGGCGCCCGCGCATCTTCGCCATCATCCCGGCCGCAGGCCGATCCGAACGAATGGGCCGGCCAAAGCAACTCCTCGATGTCGGCGGCCGGCCGATGCTGGCGTCCGTCGCGGACTCTCTGCGGGCGGCCGGCGTGATGTTCGTGGCCGTCGTGACTCGCTCCGAAGTCGCGGAAGCGATTGATCACTCGCTCCCAAGCGCCACGCTGGTGGTGCGGAACGACGACCCCGCGACGGAGATGATTCACTCGATTCGGATGGGTCTGGACGCCTGGGCTGGGCGCGTGAGGGTATTGCCACATGACGGATTCCTGATCGTCCCCGGCGACCAGCCGGGCATCCCGCCGCACTGCATCCAGGCGTGCGTGGCGCGGTTTGTCGACCACCCGGATTCCATCGTGGTGGCGGCCTGGCAGGGTCGCACCGGCCACCCGCTCATCTTCCCTGCCGCATTCGCCGGCTTCGTGCGTTCGCCTCGCTGCGACGGCGGATTGCGGCTCCTGCCGCTCGCCCATGCGGATCGCGTATGCCACGTGGAATGCGATTCCGAAGCCGTCGTGCGCAACGTCAACACGCCCACCGATTACGAGCAACTGGGCTGAACAACGAAGCCGCCAAGCCGGTTGTTCAGTCCGACAGGGATTCCATTCGTTTCCAGATGGCCCCGGCCTGCTGCCGGGCGTACCGGCGAATTTCCACCTCATTGCATGTCAGCATCCGCCGGTCCTGCATGACCCAGCGTCCACCGATCATTACGTCTCTGGCGGCCTGCGACCCCAGGCCGAACACCAGGTGCCCGAAGACATTCTCCGCGGTCAGCGGCGTGGTGGGCACATAGTCCGTGATGACAAGATCGGCCGCGGCGCCCGGTTCCAGCCGACCCAGGGTGACGCCGAGGGTTTGCGAGGCGCGTCGAGCGGCGCCGGCCAGCATCGCCAGAACGTGCTCTCCGGACAGCGGAGTGTGGCTGTCTCGGGCCTTGAACCACGCAAAGCGGGCCTCCGTCAGCATGTCGCTGCCGATTCCATCGGTGCCCAGAATCACCGGACAAGGAAGCCCGGCCACCGGCGCGTACCCCACGGCGTTGTTCATGTTGGAGCGCGGGTTGTGGGCAATGGTGGGCGTGTGCTCGCGCAGCAGCGGAATCGCCTCGGGCCCCAGGTGCGTGCCGTGGACGAAAACGGACGCCGGGCGCAAGATGCCCGTTTCCGCCAGCAGGTCAAGCAGGGACATGCCGAAACGCCGGCGGCTCTCCTGCTCGTCACACGCATCCTCCGCCACGTGAATGTGAACGCCGGTGTCGAACGCGTCCGCCAGCGCGCCCAGTTCCCCAAGTGTCTGCCGCTCGAGCGTAAAGGCCGCGTGGGCCCCCACCAGCGCCGCATATCGGCCGTCCCGCCGGCGGGCGCACTTCTCCAGGTACCGGCGATTCTCCTCGAGGCCCTGCCGGGCGCCCTCCGGTCCGTGGCGGTCCGTCGTCTCGTAGCATTGCACGATCCGCACGCCGATGTCGCCCGCCCCTCGTTCCACGGCGTCCAGCGAACCGGTAATGCAGTTCGGCGAGGCGTGATGGTCGATCAGAGTGGTTGTGCCACAGCGAACCGCATCCAGACAGCCGACCCGTGCGGACGCCTCAATGCCGTCCGCGTCCAGCGCCCGATCCAGCCGCCACCACACCTGCTCAAGAATCTCGCGAAAACAGGTCGGCGCCGTCTGCGGCGGCGGCATTCCCGTCGCCAGCGAGGAATAGAGGTGCGTATGGCCGTTCACCAGGCCGGGCAGCACCACCGCCCCGCCGCAATCCACCACCGTATCCGCCGGCTCGGCCACCGCGCGACCGCGTGCCGCGACGGACCCGCCGTCCACGCGGAGGTCCCCTTCCTCGACGCCGGGCGGATCGAGATCAACGAGAATGGCGTTTCGCAGGATGACCACCATTACGCAACCTCCCCCCGCTCGACCACACCCGCCACATCAGCCAGGTCCGGCCGAATGTCGTGCGGTTGCCCGAGCGCCCGCAGAGCGCCGGGCACATCCTTCAACCCGTTACCGGTCATCATCGCCACCACGTCGTCGCGCTCATCCAGGATCCCCCGCTGCCGAGCCGCCGCCACGCCGGCAATTGCAGCAGCCGCCGCCGGCTCCGCGAACACGCCCGCCAGCCGGCCGCAGAGGCCCACCGCCCGCATGATCTCCTCGTCGGCAACCGTAACGTATGCACCCCCGCTCTCCTGCACGGCGATCACGGCCTTGCGCCAGTTGCGCGGGACGGGAACATTGATGCTGTCGGCGTACGTCGTTCCCTCCACGTTGACCGAGGGGCGCCCCGTCCGGAACGCGTGCGCGACGGGCGCGACGCCGGCCGCCTGCACGCCAAGCATCCGCGGAATCCGGTCCATGAAACCCAACGCCTTCATCTCCGCCAGCCCCTTGGCCACACCCGCAATGGAACAGCCGTCGCCCACGCTGCACACCACCCAGCCCGGCGGGGCGTCCGCGGTCTGCTCCGCCAGTTCCAGCCCACCCGTCTTCTTGCCTTCCACCAGGTATGGATTAACCGCGCAGTTCCGGTTGTACCAGCCAAACCGGTCGCGCGCCTGCACACTCAGCGAGTACGCCTGCTCGTACGTACCCGCCACGCGAAACACCACAGCGCCATACGCCAGCAACTGGGCGAGCTTGCCCTCCGGAATCTGCCGCGGAACAAAGATATACGCACGCAGACCCGCCACCGCTGCACAGTAGGCCAGGCTCGTCGCGGCATTCCCCGTAGACGCGCAGACCAGCGCCGAGCAGCCCTCCTCGATGGCCCGCGCCACAGCCACGGCGCTGGCCCGATCCTTGAACGAGTTCGACGCGCTGCGACCCTCGTCCTTCAAACGCAGCCGGGCCACGCCCAGCGCCCGGGCCAGACGCGGCGCGTCCAGAATCGGCGTCCAGCCGACGTCCGGCACCGGCGGGCGCTCTGGATGCTCCACGGGAAGCAGTTCGCCATAACGCCACAGTGATCGCGGCCGGCTCTCCAACGCATGACGACGCAACATCGTCTCCGCCACGCGAAAGTCGTACCGCACGTCGAGAATCCCCTCCTGCGGACCACACGACGGGCAGGTGAAGACCGAACCCTCGGCAAACTCGGCGCCGCAGGCAACGCACACGAGATGGCTCACGCAAGACATGGTGATCTCCTCCGCAACGGCCTGCCACTACGGTAGCTCCCCGCCGAACGCTTGCCAAGCAGGCCGCCGTCGCGTTACCCTTTCCGGCCCCTGCCGAGTGGCCGGCGGGTATCGATGGTTTTTCCCGGAAGGGCCCCCGTGAGCACGTTTCCTCGAATTGACGAGCAGGTCCTCGAGCAGACGGCAGAGCGCTGCCGGGCGCGAGGAATTGTCATTCCAACCTTCGCCCAGCAAAAAGACCCGTCCAGGGTGCCGCAGGCGGTTCAACGCAAACTCGCACAGGTCGGCATGACGGACGTTCACCCGCTGAACCTGTTCCGCATCACTTGGAAAAACGAGCCGGTGGAGAGCGGCGGCGGCTTCGGCGACGGCACCTGGCTGGAGTTCCCCGAGTCGCTGACCGGCGTGCCCGCCCGCATCGTCGGGCTGGTGGGAAAGTTCTTCCCGACCGGGGCACACAAGGTGGGAGCGGCGTTCGGATGCCTCGTGCCGCGCCTGGTGTCCGGGCAGTTCAACCCCGTCACGCAAAAGGCCGTCTGGCCCAGCACGGGCAACTACTGCCGGGGCGGCGCGTTCGATTGTGCCCTGCTGGCCTGCACGGCCGTGGCCATTCTGCCGGAGGAGATGTCGCGCGAGCGGTTCGACTGGCTGCGGTCGATCGGGGCGGAGGTGATCGCCACACCGGGCTGCGAGTCCAACGTCAAGGAAATCTACGACAAGTGCTGGGAAATCCGCCGCACCCGCCCGGAATGCGTCATCTTCAACCAGTTCGATGAGTTCGGAAACGCCATCTGGCACTACCACCTGACCGGCAGCATCATCGAGGAGGTTTTTGGGCGCATCGCCGGCGAGCGGGACCGCCTGGCGGCGTACGTGTCCGCCACGGGCAGCGGCGGCACGATCGCGGCCGGCGACTACCTGCGCACGCGGTTCCCCCTGCTGCGGGTCGTGGCAACCGAAGCGCTCCAGTGCCCCACCCTGCTCCGCTGCGGCTTCGGCGGGCACCGCATCGAGGGGATCGGCGACAAGCACGTGCCCTGGATTCACAACGTCCGAAACACCGACGTCGTCTGCGCCGTCGATGACGAACAGTGTATGAGACTCATGCGACTGTTCAACGAGGATGCGGGCAAGGCGTTCCTGACGCGTCGGGGCGTCCCGGACGACCTGGTGGAGCGACTGCCCTGGCTGGGCATCTCCTGCATCTGCAACCTCGTGGCCGCCGTCAAAACGGCCCGGTATTTTGAGCTGGATGGGCGGGACGTGGTGTTCACCCCGCTGACGGATTCCATGGACCTGTACCGGTCGCGCATCGCAGAGCAACGGACGGCCCACGGACCCTACGACGACAACACCGCCGCCGTTGATTACGCCCGCCATCTGGAAGGCATCGGCATCGACCACATGCGCGAGCTGAACTACTACGACCGCCAGGCCCTGCACAACTTCAAGTACTTCACCTGGGTGGAGCAGCAGCAGCGCGACGTCGCGGACCTGCGCCGGCTGTGGGACCCGGACTTCTGGGTGGAAACCTTCGACCAGATCGACGCGTGGGACCGCCTCATCGACCAGTTCAACGCACGGGTTGGAATCACCCTCTCATAAACGAGCACGAATCATGGAACACACGCCGATCGAACAGACCATCGCCGAGTTGTCCCGATGCGATCACCGGCTCTATGAGCAGGACTTCCTGCTCACCTGGGAGCGATCCCCGGACGACCTGCGGGCCGTCCTCGCAACGGCCCGGGCGCTCGAGGCCATGTGGCGGCAAAACGTCTCCACACGCGTGTTTGACGCCGGCCTGGCCATCTCCATCTTCCGCGACCAGTCCACGCGAACGCGATTCTCCTTCGCCAGCGCCGCCAGCCTGCTCGGCCTGACGGTCCAGGATTTCGACGAAACCCGCTCCCAGGTCGCCCACGGCGAGACCGTCCGCGAGACGGCCAACATGATCTCCTTCCTGACGGAGACCATCGGCATCCGCGACGACATCTTCATCGGCGCCGGCCACGAATACCAATGCCAGGTCGCCCGCGCCCTGGCCGAAGGCCACCAGCAGGGCGTGCTGCCCCAACGCCCCACCGTCGTCAACCTGCAATCGGACCTGGACCACCCCACCCAGACGCTGGCCGACCTGGCCCACATGCAGCAGACGTTCGGCTCGCTGGATGCCCTCCGGGGCCGGCGGATCGCGATGACCTGGGCCTACTCCCCTTCGTACGGCAAGCCGCTGTCCGTGGCACAGGGCGTCATCGCGTTGATGACCCGGTTCGGAATGCACGTCACGCTGGCGCATCCGCAAGGCTACGACCTGCTGCCCGACATCGTGGAACATGCGGGCAAGCAGGCCGACGAGTCCGGCGGCTCGTTCCGCGTCGTCCACGACATGGGCGAGGCGTTCCAGAACGCCGACGTCGTGTACCCCAAAAGCTGGGCCCCCTATTCCGTCATGGTGGAACGGACCGACCTGCTCCGCAGCGGAAACACCGCGGAGCTCAGCCGCCTGGAGCGCCGCTGCCTGGACCTGAACGCCCAACACCGCGACTGGGAGTGCAACGCCGCCATGATGGGCCGGACGCGCGACGGCGGCGCCCTGTACATGCACTGCCTGCCCGCCGACATCTCCGGCGTAAGCTGCCCGGCCGGCGAAGTGGCCGCCGACGTGTTCGACGCCTACCGCGTGCAAACCTACCGCGAAGCCGGCTACAAACCCTTCATCATCGCCGCGATGATCCTGCTCACACGGTTCCCCGACGTCGGTGGCCTGCTGCGCGGGTGCTGGGACCGCCGCCGTCCCCACCGAGGGGCATGACGCCCGATTCGTCCCGCCTCACCCCTTCGCCCGGCAGTACACCCCCGGGAAGGCCGCGTAAAAGGCCGCGCTGCGCGTCAGGTGGTCGATCGGCACCCGGTCGTTCACCGTGTGGGCCACCGATTCCTCGGCCGGGCCGAACCCGACGCACGGTATCCCGAACATCCCGGCGATGGACACCGCGTTCGTGCTGAACGTCCATCGCCCGACCTTTGGCCTGCGGCCGAACAGCCCGCGATACGTCGCGGCCGCCGCCTGGATGTGGGGGTCGTCCTCCGCGGCACACCACGTCGGAAAGTACTTCTCCGTCTCGTAGGTCAAACCCGTGTAGCTCGGGACCGCGTACCGCAATACCTCCGCCTTCGCGTCCACGCCCGCCCGACGGACGGCCGCTCTCACCTCGCGCAGCGCGGATGCCTTGGTCTCACCCGTGGTCAGACGCCGATCCAGGTGCGCAAACGCACCGTTCGGCACGGCGCAGCGGCTGGGCGTTTGGCAGTCCACGTACGACACCGTCACCGTGCCCTTGCCGAGGAACGCATCCGATTTCAGCCGGTCGTTCAGCCGCTCGATCTCCCGAATGACGCCGGCCAGTTTATACACCGCATTGACGCCGCGGTGTGGCATCGAACCGTGGCACGACCGGCCGGTCGTCGTCACGCCGATCTCCATCCGGCCACGCTGCCCGCGCAGCACCTGGCAGTTCGTGGAGTCCGTGACCACGACGCATTCTGGACGAATGCCGCTCTCCCGCACCATGTACTGCCAGCACAGACCGTCGCAATCCTCCTCCTGCACCGTGAACGTCAGGAGCAGCGTGAAGTCGTTCCCGACCAGGCCCAGCTCCTTGAGAATGCGCCCAGCATAGACCATCCCGGGAATCGCGCCCTTCTGGTCGCCGGCCCCCCGACCATAGATCACGCGCTTCACCACCTTCCCACGGTACGGATCGTGCCGCCACTCCGCGGGGTCGCCCAGTCCGACCGTGTCGACGTGCGCATCAATCGCGACCAGCCGCCGGCCCCGGCCAATCCGGGCCAGCAGGTTCCCCATCGGGTCCGTCCAGATGCGGTCATACGCCCTCGTGCGCTTCAGTTCCGCCCCGATCCGCTGAATCACTCGGCGTTCCTGCCCGCTCTCGGACGGAATCGCCACGATATCCCTCAGGAACGACGCCATCGGTTTCTCGTAGCGTTTCGCCTTCGCACTGATCGCCCCGAAGTCCACCATGGAAGTACTCCTCAATTCGCTCATGCCGCCGGCAGGCCGGGCACTCTATCACCGCCGCGGCTCAACCTCAACGAGTCAACCGATCGAGAGCCGAAGGCAGGCGTTCAGCTCGGCGTAAGCCGTCTCGCCGTTTGCCACAGCGGCGATGGGAAGCGATCGGGCAGCCTCTCACAGAGCGAGGTCCGAACCACAACGATAAGCTCCTGCCCGGCCTGTCCCTCTTGAAGGGCGTGTGTCAGGGCATCCGCCCAGCCCCGCCCACCCCACTCCAACGGCCCCACCTCATCGATCGCCACAACGCCCAGCCCATCGTCCACCGCCGCAACGATCGCGGCGTTCCCCTCGACAAGAGCGGTCTCTTCAAACCGGAACGGCCCGATGGTCGACACCGCCTCCGGCCCCCTCACGACACGCGCCAGCGCCCGGCGCACGCCTCGTCGCAGGTCCAGCAGGTCATAGCCCAGCCGTTGACCGTTCTCGTACACCACCGGCGACGCGATGCCTCCCACCGTCCGGCCAGCCCGCGACGCGGCATCCACATACTCGCGCAGCAGCGTCGTCTTGCCGCACCCACGCTCGCCGGTAATTACGGTCACACCCACCGGGCATCCCCCTGAACGTCCGAACACTCTGCTCCCCCGCCAACTCTCACCAACGCACTGCCAGAAACGTTTTTCTCCGTCCCTTCGCCCCTCCATTTTTGCTTTTTGTTTCTTGTTTTCTTACCTCACTTCGCTCGCAGCCGTCACCTCGGATCAGCCTCTTGCCCACCCCCAGTCCCCCATGATACGCTACGGCTGCAAGGAGGTCATCTGCCCATGCCCAAGAGCTACTTCACCAATCGAGAGTGGCTGACCATCGGCCTGCTCGCTGTCATCGGCGGCCTGTCCAGCATCGCACTGGGCAAAAGCGGCCCGTCCCTTTGCAGCCGCGTGTCGATTCCCGGCGGCCTGCAATCGTTTGCCGGCGTCCACGTGCTGCCGCTGGTGATCGTGGCGGGGCTCATCCGCAGACCCGGTGCCGCAACCACCGCCGGCCTCCTCAAAGGCGTCATCGAGCTGCTGACCGGAAGTGCGCACCGGTGGGTGGTCCTGGGCTTCGCCGGACTGGCCGGCTTGGTCGTGGATCTCGTCTTTCTCCTGGCCCGCAAGCGCAGGGGCGTGCTGACCACGCTGGTGTCCGGCGGCCTTGGATCGGCCAGTAACGTCATCGTGCTGGGGCTCTCGGCAGGTCTGCCGTATGCGTGCAAGAATACGACGCCCCTGCCCTGGGTGGCCGTCATCGCGTTCGGCAGCGGCGTCGTCTTCGCCGGCGGCCTGGGCTGGCTCATCCTCGAAGGGCTGCGCCGCGCCGGCATCACCGCGCCCCGCCCGTCCCGCGCCGAAGCAACCCCGCCGTAACGAATTGACCCGGGGTCCGGCAAGGCCCGCTGGCCGTATCCGCTTGCCGTTTCGCGGCCCATCCGAACTTACCTGCCATCCCCTCGCCCCCGCCCCTCCCGCCTCGACGCCCGTTCCCTTTCCTCTCCGTCCCATCCCTCCAATCGTATCCATCCGCCTGGTCCGTCGGGCGGAGGACTGGCGTTGGTGCAGTCTCTGGCGACGGCGAAACGTGCGGGGGGAGGCATCGGCGTTTCTGTTGCCGGTGAGCGAGTGGCCGGTGTCGCCGCCGCGAAACTGGCTGGCCGTGGTGAACCGAGCGGAGCCAGCCGCGGAGTTGGAGGCCTTGCGTCGTTGCGTAAACCGGGGTACTCCATACGGTCAGGGCCGGTGGCTGTTGCGGACGGTGCGGGCGTTGGGCCTGGAATCGACGCTTCGCCCCGCGGCCGGCCGCGCAAGCATCCGGCCCGCTCCGCGAAGCCGCCAAGGAGACGCAGGAAAGATTCCTGCCCCCTGTGTCCGTTCCCCTTTGTCCGTTCCTTTGTGCGTCGATTCCGCCGATGGGAACCGAGTCATAACTTGTTTTCCTGTCCTCAGCGAGTGAGCCGCAATGATTATACGATTCGAGCTGAGCGAGAGATCCGTAACGCTGGACAGCCTTTCTCCGTACGACATGGGACATATTGAAGTAGTAGGAGCGTTGGATTCCGCTTCGTCGAAAGGCCGCATTCTTGACCAAGCGATGATGATCTTTCCCTCAATCACTCACCTGCTCGACGGTCTGCGAACGCTGGTCGTACAGCATGGGCGTTGCGTATTTGAGTTCGGCGGCATTGATTGTTCTTTCACGCTCCGCTTCGAGAAAGGCAAGGACAGACGGATTCGCATGCGGGAGGGGAAGAGGGTATTGGACGTCTCGCCGACGCTTAAACTTTGTGAGACTGTACTGACCGAAGCGTCTCGCTTCGTTCGAGAGCATCGACATCGCCTGCCTGACGCCGACTCAGTTGCTCTGGATCTTGACACGTCCCTTGTGGATTTCGAGCGGTTCGTGAGCGCTTTGCGGTGTCTGGAGGCGGGGAAAGGGGACATCTGACATTGACATCTGATCGAGAGCCAGCGGTGGCTCGCGAGGGATGAAGGAGTGGCGAGCAGGATCGGTCCGACGGAGGTGGTTGACAGGCCATCTGTGAATGTGCCGGAACCACTGCTCAAGAAGCGGTGGCACGTGGTGGCACTGAACACAGAACCCCGTTGAAACGGGGTGCCGGGCGGAAAGGGGGGTGTGTGCGGGGCGGTCAACCGGCCGTAAACGGCCGGCCTACAAGCCCGCCGAGGCGGGGAAG
>CAZPHH010000034.1:0-45091 GCA_964586145.1 uncultured Phycisphaeraceae bacterium
GAAGACCGGCTGGAAAGCCGGTCCCACAGAAGAGGGGCCGGTCCCACACAGGCAATGCCGGTCCCACAAATGAAAGCCGGTCCCACAGAAGAATGGCCGGTCCCGCAAAAAGAGCGGGCCGCACAAGGGCGGCCGGTCCCACACACCTTTGGGCCGATGATTCAGCGCGGCGCGCGTGGCGCGCCTTCGCGGCCGGCACGGCGCAATGTTGGCGCCCTTCACTCGGGAGGCGCTGACAGGCCGGTTCGTACCAGGTCCAGCAGGCAGGCGTCCGCCAGGTCCACGTCGTCGTCCGCGTCGAAGTCAAAGGCGTGGATGCAATCTTCGCCGGTCATGAAGTCCGGCGGCTCCGGCCACACCCCGGGGCCGGACAGGCACTCGGCGAACACACGCATGTCGGCGCCGTCAATGTCGCCGTCGCCGTCCGCGTCGCCGTTGTTCGGCTGCGGAATCCCGATGAACTCCACGTCGTCAATGTTCCAGCCGTGATAGGACAGCCCGCCGTCGCTGGGCCCCATGCCCCAACGGACGTAGACGGTGGGCCGGCCGTCGGCCAGGGCCGAGATGTCGTACGACTGCAGGCTCCAGGCCTGCTCGTTGATGGTCGTCGTGCCGTTCTGCCAGATGGTGGTCCAGGCGGCCCCGTCCGATGAAACCTGAATGCTCGCCCAATCGTACGGACTCCGCTCGACGCCCAACCAGCGGCGGAAGCGCAGCGTGGTGTGCATCAGATTCGAGCAGTCCAGGGCGGTCGTGGTGAGGTAGTGGACGGGCATCGCGTTGGGGTACTTGCCGGCCAGGTTGTACCCATACACGTTGCTGCCGGTGTACCCGGCGGCCGGATCGCCCAGCAGACCCTGCGGAACGCCGAACTCCCACTGCCCCTGCGTACTCCAGCCGGGATTCGAGTTCATCGGGAAGCTGTAGGCCGTCCGGATGCCACCCACCGCCACGGACACAGTGGCCGTGTTGGATTCGTAGACGCCGTCCGACGCCTTGAACGTGAAGAGCACATCGCCGATGTAGCCGAGCGGCGGCAGATACCGGACCACGCGACCGCGATCGACCAGCGTATAGGGCAAATCGCCGGAGGCGATGGCCGTTGCCGATCCCATGTCAATCAGTTGGCCCACCGCGGGCAGGGAGACGATGACATGATCGAGCGGGTCGCCGTCCGGGTCCGACGAGCCGAGCGCAATGTCCGCCGTCCCGAACCGGGAGACTTCCAGGGCCTGGTTCATGGCGGACGGCTCATGCACGGCGAAGATGGCCACGTCGTCCACGAACCAGTCATCAAAGTTGCCGAGATCGCCCTTGGAACGGATGCGCAGGCGGAAGTCGCGGTGTTTTGCGTCGGCCGGCAACAGCACGTCGGCCGGCTCGAATGCGGTCATGTCCGCCCCGCTGCCGGTGTGCAAAGCCAGCGGCTGCCAGTTGCCGAGTCGGTTGACGTATTCGAACTGCAGGTCGTCACCGGTCTCCGGACTGTCTCCGCCGCCGGTCCGCTGCCACCAATACTGAAGATGAACCTCGCCGATGCCCTCCAGGTCCAGGGCAAACGTGTACGCCAGGTCGCCGCCTTCCGGCATGCCGTTGAAGCGAGCTGCGTACGGTTCGCTCGGCTCGGCGATGCCCAGGCCGTCCACCGTTGCGCCTTCGACGTGGGCCCATTTGTCCGCCGCGAACGCAGGATCGGGGAAGGTATCAAGGAAGGGCAGGGTCAGCACGGTCTCCACTGCGATGCTGACCGTGGCCACGTTGGACTCAAACGCACCGTCCGTGGCCAGAAACGCGAAGGCGTCCTCACCGGCGTAGGCGGCCGCCGGCGTATAGCGAACGACATCTTCGCTTGCGGCGAGTGTGTACGGGAGATCCTCCGGGCCGACGGGGCCGGCCAGCGGGTCCTCCAGGGAGCCGTGGGCAGGCAGGGATACGATCACGAAGCTGATGGGGTCGCCCGCCGGGTCCGATGCGTGGAGGGTCACGTCGCGCAGGCCGTCCACGGAGACGGCCACCCAGGCATTGTCGGCCAGGGGCGCGTCTGCGCTGGTGATGCTGATGTCATCCACAAACCAGTCATCCAGGACGGAGGCGCCGCTGACCGTGCCGGAGCACCAGATCCGCAGTCGGAAATTCTCATGCAGCGCCGTGGCGGGAAGCAGAATCACCTCCGGTTCAAACGCGATCATGTCCGGGCCGGAGCCGGGATACTGCCGGAGGGTCTGCCAGACCCCGCCCGAGTCGAAGAACTCGACGACCAGGTCCTCGCCGGCTTCCGGGCTGTTTCCACCGCCGGTGCGCTCCCAGTAGTACGTCAGCCGGGCGGCGGGCACGACGGACAGGTCGATGATGTTTGACATGAGGGCATCGATGCCGACAGGGTGCCCGTTGAAGCGAGCCGAGAAGGGTTCGCTGGGCTCGTTGAAGGCCGCTGAATCGATCGTGACGGTCGTGTCATCTCGCCAATGGAGCGTATCGAGTGTGGCGACCGGGAACCCCTCGTAAAAGGGAATGGTGAGCACCGGTCCGACGTCCATCGTCACCTCTGCCGTGTTGGAGACGCCGCCGTGGGGCGGCGATCCGCCGTCGCTGACCTGGAAGGAAAACGTGTCGGTGCCCGTGAAGCCGCCGGCGGAGACATAGAAGACCTCGTTGCCGCCGCCCGTCATCGTGTAGGGCAGGTCACCCGCCTGGATTGGGTAGTCGTTCCGGGCATCGCGAAGCGTCTGCGTCGGCAGCGCCGTGATGATGTACGTAAGTGCACCGGGCGGGTCGGGCGTGCCGTCATCCGACGCCAGCAACCGGACGCGCGTCTGGCGATCCTGCCCGACGCGCAGGGTGCGGTTGGTGGCCGTCGGCGGACGCGGGCCGCACGGGCCGAACGCGGACAGATCGCTGGGCTGGAAGTAAGGCGGCTGGCCCCCGCCTCCGGACAGGCCCACCAGCCCATCGGCGGCGGCCACCGCCAGCCAGGCGATCTGGATGCGGCCATCGAAGTACATTTCGACCTGCGCGGTGTTGCTGTTGGCCTGGTAGTCCTCGGTCACGTCGTACCAGGTCACGACCGCGCGATCCGCGAATTTCTGCCACAGGACCTGGCCCCGCAGTCCCGGGTTCAGGTCGTCAAACAGCGCGGAAACCCGCGGGCGGGCAAAATGATCGGTGTAGGACTCCGTGGAGTCGCTGTCCGCGCGATCGAACGTGATGTTGCCGTTCGCGTTGACGTAGAGCGTGCTGTAGCCGGTGCCGTAGACAAGCACCTCGGCACCCCCGTCGAGCGGCAGGCGAGCCGAGTCCGTATCGCCCAGCCCCAGGTCGGCGCCGCCGGTCGGGTCGGTCGGCAGTTCGGTGATGGTCCGTATGCAGGCCGCATACGTTCCGAAGCTGCCATCCGGCACAAACAGGATCGCCCGGTAGCTCAGATCGAATCCGCTGGTGAACTGCTCCGTGAAGTAGTCCGGAATCTCCTCCGTGGTGAAGCTGTAGCAGGCGCCGCCCTGGTTGTCGATCGCAACATTCCCGGCCGCGTCCGCAGCCTCGACCTCGTAGTAGTACGTGTGGTTGTCCTCGAGACCTTCAATCAGCGCGCTGTGGAACACGGCGGGTCCCGGCCGGGTCACCGTCTGCGTCAGGTTGGCGCAGTTCTCACCCCACCGCACAAGGCCCCAAGCCGGTTCATCGGTCTCAAAGACGATCCGGGCGTCTTCCGGCGCAATGTCCACAGCCGCCACTCCGAAGAGCGTCGGGGCCGTGCAGTCCACCACGGCCGTGTCGGTCACGACCACGTTGGTTCCGCCGAACCCATCATCCGCGTCGATGTACGTGGCCGTCACCGTGTCAAGCTCGACGACCATGAGCACACCGGCGGCATCCACCGTGTCGAGATCCATGGTGGCGCTGAATCGCCCGGTGTTCGGGCCGGTCTCGGTGAGCGTCAGAATCTCGCCGTCCGGCTCGGAGTCGGATGCCACGGTGACGTCGATGGTTTCCGCGATCCCCTCGTCGGCGTTCAGGTCACAGTCACTGACCTCAACAGTGGCCGTGCTCTGGCATCCGTACGCGGTCCGGCTCAGCATGACGGCCCCGCGCCGGCTGCAGTCGATGAGGTCCGGGCTGGCCACCAGCGAGAACGGCTGCGGGCCGGCCGGCACGTTGAACCCGGTGATCTCCACGAGGTACGAGCCGGGCGTCGGCGTGTCGATCACGACCTGCTCGATGTTGTTCACGTGATCGGCTTCCGTCCGTACGGCGGGGGCGGCCGGGTTGAGCGGGTCCAGCGTCCACGGGAAGTGCTCGCCCAGGGTCGGGTCCAGGATCCGCAGGTCCAGATCGTTCACCAGGGCCGGGCTGACGTTCGGCGTTCCGGATACATCATCCCAGGCGATGGTCACCTTCAGCTCGGGCGTGCCGGGCGGCACGACCACCGTGAGTTGGTACAAGTCTCCGTGGTTCACCTCGCGTTCCAGGAAACTCCCCGACCGCATCTGCTCGATGGCCGGCACCACGCGGACGGACCCGTAGCCGGTCTGGTAGTCGGGCCCGGTGTTTCCGATGTCCACGGCCGTGTGGGCCAGGAGGGCTTTGAGGGTGGAGTTTCGGAAGTCCGGCCGATCGGGGTAGAGGTTCCGAAAATCCTGAAGCAGCAGGGCGCCCAGGCCGCAGACGGTCGGGCTGGCCATGGAGGTTCCGCAGTGGGTGGTGTAGCCCCCGGCCGCAGACGTGGAGGTAACGCCATTGTCGTCATTCGACTGGCAGCCTGGAGCGGCCAGATCGGGCTTGATCCGGCCATCGTCCGCCGGACCCCAACTCGTGAAGCTGGTCACCGAATCGTCGTTGGAATTCAGGGCACCAACCGTGATGTGGTTCTTCGCGCAGGCCGGCGGGGCCGTGGTATGATAGAGGCTGCCGCAGCGATCCGTCTGTCGCTCGTTGCCGTTGGCCCAGACCACTCGAAAAGGACTGCCCAGACTGCCGCGGACAATCGCATCGATCAGGGCGGAGGTCACCCCGTAGTCGCCTTCCCATTCGCAGGGAAACCCGTTCGGCGCCGTGTTGGTGCCGATCGAATTGTTGGCGATGTCGGCACCGTACGTGTTGATGGCCTGGTCGTAATCGGCCTCAATGTCGCCGGGGTCCGTGTAGAGGAACCCCGCCTCCAGGGGTCCCCCGGTCTCGAACCCGTAGGATTCGATGACAACGCCCGGAGCCATGCCGCGGTACAGCCCGCTGCTGAGCGTGCCGGCCCCGCCGACGGTCCCCGCCACGTGCGTCGCATGGTGCGCCGTTCCAGACCCGTCCCGGATGTTCACGCGGCCGCCGAAGTCCTGGTGCGTGGCAAACACCGTCCCGCCGTCGTAGACGAGCACCGTTACACCGGAACCGTCCAGGCCATACGGGGCCGCCTGGGCGATGTCCGCCCCGGTTCGCTCGCGGTTGCTGTTGTTCAGCTCGGAGAACTTCGGCAGCGGCGGCTCGACGTACTGAACGATGTCCTCCCCGGCCAGGTCGCGGACGCCGGACCACGGCAGCTCAATCACCATCCCGTTGACGCTCCACAGCATGGAGCGGATCGTTCCCCCGTGACGGTCAACAGCCGCGGGCCCCTCAGCCACCAGGTCCACGTCGGCATGGAACAGAACGTACGCGGCGACGGTGGGATCGTCATCCGTTGCATGGGCGTCTCCGGTGCGGTCGGAGGCGCTCTCTTCCGGAACGATGGACCAGGGCATGATCTCGTCCGCGGCCAGCGCTGGGTGGAGCTTCCATTCAACCTGAATGGGCACCGCCGCCCGCAACGATTTCTGATCGGCCAAGACCGCTTCGTTCAGCCCCTGGGGAGCCACGGCCGCAAAATAGGCGTGGTCGCCCAGGTAGTTCAGCAGCGTGACCCCGGCGGCCCGCAACCGGCCGCGATCCTCCGGAGCGACGGGCCGATCGAACTGCACCACAACGTGCCGGGCGGCATCGCCCCGTTCGCCCGCTGCGGATTCGGCAAGAGCCGCGGCCGCATTCGCCGAATGCGTGAATTCCGTCTGCACCGTGCCGGATCGCCAGCGGATTTCACCCGCCGATGCGACCGAACTTATGCACACGACAGCCAGCAAGCACCCGAGGCTTGGAGTAACTCGTTGAAACATCTCACGTTGCTCCCATCGCCAGCAGAACTGTGCGGCGTTCACCATATGGGCCCGTTCGAAACCGTCGCTTTCCCCACGGGGCTCTACTGTGCTCTGCCCCCTGTTCATTCTATAAGGAACCGGGCCGCGCACCAGCGCGACCCGGCTCCAGATCTTTACATGACTGATGGCAACATCTTCATTGACGCAACCGCACCCTAACGGCGGCGAATGAGCGCCAGGCCGCCCACGGCCATCAGTAGCAGGCTGGCCGGCTCCGGAATCGCAATGCGAATGATCGCTTCGATTTCGTCACCGCCTGTAACCGGCACCATGCCAACCTCTACGTATATGTAGCCGTCATCGCCCAGGTCCAGCCCTGGTCCGATTACGGTGGATGCCTCGAAATCGGCGATGGCGTAGTCGGCGATCAGATCGCCGTCGACGTCGATCTCATCACCAATCGCGAGCAGCATTGCGGAATTGGCCAGATCGGTGGCGGACCCGAAGAACAGGTACTCCTGTGCGGACGCTCCTGAGCCCCATCCCCACAAGTGGACCACCTGGTCGAGGTTGTTGATGCTCACGTCTCGGATGGCTGCGCCGCTGGCCAGGGTAATGCCATCGATGGTGTCGCCCTCGCGGATTTGGATAGCGCCGTTGTACGCGACGAAGGCGTCCGTCGCGGTGGGCCCGTCGGTATCGCCGGCCAGGACCCAGTTCCCTGCGTTATTCACGCTCAGCGCGCTGAAACCCTGCCAGTTGTCGCCCTGGCCGGTGGGCTGACCCTCCTGAGCGACGAAAACACCGTTCAGATAGATGTGGTCGTTGTTGCTGCTGGAGCCCGTGGCCATGTCCAGCTTGTGCAGGTGGTGCAGACCGTTATCCGAGAAATCGTAGGTGAAGTTGCTGGCCGTGGTGGCAATGGCCTTGCCTTCGATCACGTCACCGCCACTCAACAGCACCGTGATGGAATTCGGATCCGTCGGATCCGTGGCACGGAAGAAGTGCCGGTTGGTCGAGGTGCTGCTGCCCTGGGTCGCCGTTGAGCCGCCCATCCAGTGTGCCGTCCCATCGGGCAGCATGGTGGGCCGGCTGTTGAACGTGCTGTACAACCCGGGGAGCGGGACGATCGGATCGCCCTTCTGGAGCAGAACACCGCCGTGCGTGACCACGGAGTCATTTCCATTCACGGACGGGCTGTAGATGAACTCGCCGTTATTCCCGACGCCCATCGTGCTTTCACCACCGGTGACGACGTCCGGGAGCAGGCTTCCCGACAAAAACACCGGGCCGGTGTCCCACCACACAAACCGCTCACTGTTCGAAAGCGACCCGACGCAACCGACCTTTCCGTTGCCGTCCGTGAACGGTGCGCCCAAGGTGCTGACGGTCTCGGCGCCGATGGCATCCCCCTGCTTGACGACCACGTACGCGGATTTCGGCGGGATCGCGCTGGCCACACTTGCGACCAGCATCAGCATAACCAACCCTGCTGCGATTCTGTCCACGTTCCTGAGCATTTCCTCATCTCCTCCCTCGGCCAGGACGGTGCCTGACCTGCCGACGTGACAAGGCGCACCAGGCTCCGCGCGAGGCGCGCTGTGTCACCCTTTCCTTCTTCCTCTTCCCAAAGACCAGCCGCCAAGCAGACGCCGCTGCCGGCAGGACAGATCGAACGGTTTTTCTGCCGTGGTATCCCTGCTCTCTCCCCGCATCGTCCAGCCCATGCGGTGTATTGCCATGGTACCAAACACGGGCGTGTCAATTCAACAGAGACGCGCAGCCCGCGAATGAAGCGGGGCTGTAAGCCCGTGACCCTCATGGAGCCTCGCCTCGGTCGGCAGCAGACGCCATAAGCTTCTATTGGGATTTGAGTTACAGAGGCATCTCCAGAGAGATGCGCCGGTCAAGACCCTGCAAATGATTCGAAAAGACGTCCGGCGTCCTCCAAATCCACATCGCCGTCCGTGTCCATGTCAAACACACCGCAGCCCGGGGGTGTCCCCCCGTTCGGGCCGGTCATGCAATCAGCGAAGGCGTCGTAGTCGCGCAAGTCCACAAGGCGATTCCCGTCGTAATCGCCAGGCATGCCCACGCAGCCCGTCCCGTAGATCTGCACGTCGTCGATGTTCCAGCCGCAATAGACCCAGCCGGCGTCCGTCGGACCCATGGTCCAGCGGAGATAGACCGTCGGCTGGTCGTCTGCCACGTTCGAGATGTCGAGGTCCATCAGGACCCAACTCGTGTCCGCCACCTCCGAGGTGTTCTCCCAGAGCGTGACCCAGGTCACCTGGTCGGTGCTGATGCTCACCTTGGCATGGTCGTACAGAGGCGACTCCACGCCAAGCCACCGCCAGAAGGAAAGTCGCAGCCCGAAGTGGCCAGTGCAGTCGATGGGCGGGGTGGTCAGGTGACGTTCGGGCATGTTGTTCGTGTAGTCACCGTTCAGGTTGTATCCGTACACGTGGCTGCCCGTGTAGCCGCTCGTGGGGTCCGGACCGCCGTGCAGACCTCCGCCTCCCGTGGGCGTACCCCAGGCCCACAGACCCTCCGCAGTCCACCCAGGGTCTTCGCTGAGATCTTCGTCGAAGATCACGCTGCTGCCCAGCATCTCTGCGGTAAACGTGGTCGCCGGCGCGTCCGTCGGGGCCGTGGTCGGTCCGCTGCTACCTGCGATGCTGAAGTAGTACTCCGGGCTGGACGAGCAGTTGGTGGCCGGCAGGACGGCCTCGTATAGAACCCCATTCACCTGGCTCATGGGCACGGCGGCAAATAACGCGTCAGGATGATAACGGTAGTGCAGGGTCGCGGTGTTATCGTCCAGCAGCTCCGTGGCGGATGTGAAGGCCGCCCGCGCGGAGGTCTCGACGCCGGCGAAAAGCACGTCCGGCCGACCTTCGGGGAACGTGATCTGCGTGGAGCGGACCTGGGGCACAGAGGTCAGGTGCACAAGTGCCGGCAGAATCTCCTCGTTGTTCGGAATGATCTGATCCGGCGGAAGCTCGAATCCCGGAACGGACTGCCCCGCCGCCGGGCGCAGCTCGAAGCTGTATGACAGAACGCCACGCTGGGCGTACGTCCAATCCAGCGAATCGCCGTTGACGGCGTAAATGGTCGTGTACGTCGGCCCGGCGGTGTAGGCTTTGCCATGCACCCCGAGGATGAGCGACCGCATGGCCAGTCCGATGTCTTCATACACGGCGTTGTCCGGGCACAGGTCGGGCTTGTACCCCCACGGCCACAGGATGTACTGCGAGTAGCTGTGAATGTCGATCTGGGCACGGATGTTCGGGTGGTTCAGGAACAGGTCACGCAGGGCCTGGGTTTCCGGCTCCGAGAACGGCCCGGTGCCACGGTAGGTTCCGCTGCTGGGGTACGGACTGGAGCCGGAGTTGTCGAATCCCCAGGCTTCGCCCCAGTTGCGGTTGATATCCACGCCGTAGGAGCCGTTGGCATTCAGCCGGCGGTTTTTGCGCCAGAGCCGCTCGCTGGTCCACGTATAGATGTATCCGTCCACGTTGGACACCGGAACCAGGAAGATCTCCGTATGGTCCACCATGTCCGTGATGAAGGGGTCGCTCCCGTAGTTTTCCAGCAGATGTGTCGCAAAGTAGGTAGGGACCGTCGTGGTGATCCACTCTCGCGCATGCACGCAGGAGAAGTAGAACACTCCCGGTTTCATCCCGGGGACGGTATCGTTCGCGATGCGCAGACCCCAGATGGTCCGGTCCTCCAGCGTGGTGCCGATGCTGAATCTCGAAACCAGCCCGGGGTAGCGGGTCACCAGTTCGTCCATGTACCAGAGAATGTTGATTTCGCCGGCATCATAAGGGTGATACGAAAGGAAGAAATCGTCAAACGAGCCCGCCCGCAGACCTGCCGCCCGCTCCCGGTCGATCAGGGCCTGCACGTTCTCATGCACAACGGAGCAACTCAGGCCGAGCTGCGCGATCCGGGCCAACTGCTCCGGCGTCGCCACCACGTCCAGGGCGCCCGGCGCGGGAATGCAGTTGAGAATGATGCCACCGGCTTCCTCGATGGCCTGTATGTCGGCCGACGACGAGGCAACTACGCGGGCCAGATAATGGCCTTCGTAGGATCGAGGCGCTGCCGCAGCGGACGTCGCCACCAAACCCGCCAGAACGAACCCGCCGACCACGCCGGCCAGCCACCGGCGGATTGGGGCATTGCGCACCATGCCAAACCTCCTCGTGATTCCGTTAAACTGCGGTGAGTTTGCTGCACCCCATCCCGAGGGGTCCCATCCCAACCGCACAACCCCCTCCACTCGAGAGCCGGCAGCACCGGCACCCACGGCCCGTTTCGATCATGGTACCGAAAACCGACGAGGCGGGTCAATGTCCTCTTCGGGCCGACCGGGGCGTTACTGCGGCTTGCCCCGGCTGACCCGGCCCCATTCCTCGAAGACGGCCCGGACGGGGCTGGGCTTGCAGCCGGGGCCGAACTCGCACTGGGCAATCACGCCGCCGTGACCGTCGTAGAGCGAGCCGGCCACCCGACGCACGGCGGCGCGGGTCTCCTCCTCCGTGCCGAAGGCCAAGATGTGCTGGCGGTCGATCTCGCCCCAGAACGTGATCCGACCCTTGAAACGCCGGCCGATTCCCTCGATGTCCATGCAGAAGAGCTGACTGTTGATCGCATCCACGCCCACCTCGATCAGGTCTTCATAAATGTCCAGGATGTAGCCGTCGCTGTGCATGAAGGCGAACTTGCCCGCCGCATGGAGAATGTCGCAATAGTCCCGGTACAAGGGCTTGAAATACTCTCGCCACAGGGCAGGGTTGATCAGCAGTGATTTCTGGGACCCCCAGTCGTCGTACCACACAAACGCGTCCACGTCGGCCTGCGCCCAGGAGGAAAGCAGGGCCAACGCCCACTCATGCACGCGATCGCGCAGCTTCAGCATGGGCTCCGGATCGGCCACGCAATCCATGAGCAGGTTTTCCGATCCCCTAAGAAACTGCATTCTCTCGAACGGGCGGATGGGCGCCAGCAAGGCCACGAATCGATCCGTGGCCGCGCAGGAGCGGTTGACCTCGTCCCGATCGATGCCGCTCACCCAGGCCCAGGGCGGCCGGACCTTGTCCAGGTCGCTTTCGTAGCTGCGAATCAACGGGTGCTTCACCTCGCCCATGACGTACGGCCTGAGCGTAATGAACTCGCAGCCCCACTCGTCCACCGACACCCCCACGTCGTCCGGGTTGCCACGAACGCCGTCGATCGGCGGAAGGGTCAACGCCGGGCCGACGATGTCGTCCGGAAAGTCCCGGCGGATGGCAGCCAGCTCCACAGGGTAGGACGTGGCCGCCAGCGGACCGGCCCAGAGCTGCCGGGGCACGCGCGGCGTCGGTTCGAACCGCAGCGTACGATACACCAGTTCCCGTGGTGTCAGCCCTGCCATGTGTCGCCTGATCCTCCGTTACGTCGTTGACCGCGCGTACTCGAAGAGCGATTGCACATTCTCTTCCGGCGTGCCGGGGGGAATCTCGCAGCCGGCCGCCAGGATGTATCGCGCGCCGGCTTCCGCGTGGCATCGCGCAAGCCCCTCGCGAATGCCCGCCGGCGTCCCCCGCAGAATGTCCTCCACCGGGTTCAGATTGCCGGCCAGGCACACGCCCGGACCCACAGCCGCCCGAACCTCCGCCAGGCGTTGCGGATAATCGACGTCGATGATATCCGCCCGGGTCTCGGCCAGTGCGGCAAACTTTCCGTGCAGGCTGCCGCAGATGTGCAGCCGGACCGCAGCCCCGGCGGCGTGAACTGCGTCCACGATGCGAAGCTCTCGGGGCAACACCTCGGCCTCATAGAATCCGGGCGAGACCAGGGAGGCCGCCGCATCCCCGATTCCGATGATATCCGCACCGGCCTCCACCTGGGCCACGGCGAACCGGACCTCCATCTCCGTCACCCAGTCCATCAGGGCGCACGCGAAACCCGGGTCGGCCAGGGTCGCCAGCATGAACTCGTTCAGGCCGTACAGGTCGGCCGCCTCCGCCGCCGGACCTTCCACCCAGCCCAGAATGCAGACTTCGCCGCGCAGTTGCCCGGAAAAACTCTCCACGGCCCGGAGGCGGTCCGTCATCCGACCACCGCCGCGGGGGTCGGGGGTCCGCATCCTCGCCAGGTCCGCCGGCTCCGCGATGACCGGCCGCCGCGCCCGGGGGGGCTCGTGATCGGAGTAGACCAGCTCCGCCCCGCAATCGTGGGCCTCCCGCCAGGCATCGGAACAGCAGGAGACCACATCCATCGCAAAGCGGTCCACTAGAGCGAGCTGCCCCTGGACCAACACGCGATAGTCACGCACGTAATCCGCGTACGAAGCTCCCACGAGGTCCGCCGCGTAGATCATGAACAGCGGATGCGCCGGCAGACGGTCTACCGGCTCGCCTCGCAATCGGGCATGGGTCCTCTCGTACGAATTCATGACGACATCCGTCTCCGGAGCGATTGAGCACGGCCCGGCCTTTGCGCCGGGCTATTGTCGAACCGACGCATTATGGTGTATGAAAGGCTTGCCTGAAAGGCAAGGCTCCGGATCGGGCAGCTTGCGGGAGGAAATGTCATGGCATTTCGCGTCGGAACACGATCCGTCGTCGCGGGCCTTATCGTGCTGTGCATAGGTTGTCAGCCGGCGGCTCGCGACATCCGGCCGGCCGTCGAGCGGCCGTTGCCCGCAGCGGCGGACTGCGCGTGGCCGGGGGGAAGTTACTTCGGCCTCAACGGGACCAAGATCTTCCACATCCCCGATGATCCTGCGGCGGTCCAGCGGCGTCTGGGCTGGATGGAGGAGCTGGGCGTGCGGTGGGACCGCTGCGACCTGTGGTGGCACGTGGTGGAGCCGCAGCGCGGGCGGTTCGACTTCTCCCGGTCGGACCGGGCCTTCGAGACGCTCGAAGCGGGCGGCGCGCAATGGTATCCGATCCTGTGCTACGGTGCGGCCTGGTTCGAGCCGGGGCGCACCGCCCCCGCGGCAGATCAGGATTTCGAGGATTTCGCGAACTACGTCTATCAGACCGTCAGCCGCTACCGCGGCCGGGCGCCGTACTGGGAACTCTGGAACGAGCCGAACATCGTCCCGTTCTGGACCCCGGAGCCGAAGGTCGACGACTACGTGCGTCTGCTCAAGGCGGCGTACCCAATGTTCAGGAAGGCCGATCCGGACGCTCTGCTCTGCGCTCCGGCCATCGCCCCGCTGGGCTGGTGGGACCGCAAGTTCGTCGAGGGCATGTACGAGCGGGGAGCGAAGGACTACTTCGACGTCTTCGACTACCACTACTACCGGAACCACGCTCCGGAAGAGGAAGTGCCCCGCGAACTGGCCGAAATCCGGGCCGTCATGCGGCGCTACGGCGACGACAAACCGATCCAGATCAGCGAAGCGGGCGTCACCACTCTCCTGACGGGTCAGCCCGACGCCCAGCGACTCCAGGCGGCGTACGTGGTGCGGAACCACCTGCTGTGCCTGGCCCTGGGGGTGAAACGGTTCTACTACTTTGACCTGCAGAACTGGTTCGATGACCGGCCCGACTCGTGGGACAGCCAGCTCGGCCTGGTTACCGCAGCCGGCGAGCGGAAGCCGGCATTTCACGCATACCGGACGATGGTTGCCCAGGTCGACGGCAAGGAGATCATCGGGCGACTGTCCGACCTGGACGACAGCGTCGAGGGCGTGCTGTTTCATGATCCCGCGACCGGGGAATCCCGCGTCGCCCTCTGGGTGCGCGAAGCGGACGGCTCCGATGTGGTGGCCGTTCACGGGCAGCGTGAAGATCTGACCGTCGTCGGGGCGTTCGGCGAAACAACGACGCCCGCGACGCTGGCCGACGCGCTGTACGACGCAACGCGAGTCGCCCCCGTGACGATCACAGCCAACCCGGTCTTCGTACACCACGCGGACCCGATGACTTACCTGCCGGACGCGGCCACGCGGTTCTCCGCCGCACTGACCATTCTGTCACCCGGCGAATCGGCGCCCCTTCGTCTCGAAGCGCATCCTCGCTTCGCCGATTCCCCGTTTGAACCGCACTTCCTTGTGGAGTCGGTCCGGACCGGCCAGGGCGTGCAGTGGGACCCGCAAACGCAGCGTCTGACGTGCGACGCCAATGCCGCGAGTGGGCGCGTGCCGATTGAGGCGGTCATCCGCGTGACCTACGGCGCGGAGGGCGATCGGCGGACTATCCGGCTCAAACGGACGGCGGAGGCGGAAATCACACCGGACCTGGAGTTGACCCTCCGCCCGTACAAGGAAGGGGAGATGCTACGCATCGACGCGACGGTGGCCAACCGTGTCTCACGCCCATGGGGCGAACCCCTGCAATGGATCGAAGAGACCCCGGACGGACAGGCCCGCGTCATCGCTACAGTCCCCGTCTTCGTCGACGGACACGCAACCCGGCAGGTCGAGATTCCGGCGCCGCCCGGTGCGGCGGCCTGCCGAAACGCACCCGCCGTCTGGACGCTTCAATCCGGGCATCGCGCAAGTCGGCCCTTTCGCGTTCATACGGTCGCCACGCTCGGGCTACAACCCGCTATCGACGGAGATCTGAGCGACTGGCCGGACATTCCCGCGGTCCGCGTCGACCGGGTGGATCAGGTCGTCCGCGACCGCGGCCAGTGGAACCGGGAGAACGCGTCGGCCGTTGTGCGCATCGCTCTTTACGCGAACACCCTGTACGTGGCGGCAGACGTACAGGACGACGACCCGATGGTGAACACCGAGGACCCAAACGAAATCTGGAAGGGCGACTCCATTGAACTGTTCCTCGGATTGGCCGGTCCGGCCCGGCGCACGGTGATTGACAGGACCGTCGACTTCCAGATCGGCCTGGCGCCGGATCACGGGCAACACGCCGGGCCCGTCGCATTCTGGTTTCATCGCGACGTGGTTTTGTCTGAGGCCCGGGTCGCAGCCCAGCGTACGCAGACCGGCTACACGCTCGAAGCGGCCATCCCGCTAGCGGCATTGATGGATCCCGTTCCCGACCTGTCGGACGGCACCGTGATCGGGTTCGACATCACGCTCAACGACCTGGATTCCGACGACTGGGCCCCAGCCGGAAACGACCCCGGTCGAAGGCTGACCTGGAACGGCACCGACCGCAACTGGATCGATCCGTCCAACTGGGGCATCGCCGTCATTCGGCGCTGAGCGCTTGCAGAGGAAAACGCATGGGCACGCTTGTGGACATTCCCGGCCTGGGCCGCATTTCCGACGCCTCCGGCTTTGTGTCGCTGGAAGCGGCGTCGGACGGCATTCACCGCGTGGGCACGGACGGCGTGCGATCCGTCACCGCCACCGGCGACCGGAAGGTGGAGTTCATCGCCTGGGCCGACCACACGCTGGCGTACGTCAAGTCCGCCATGGGATACCCGGCCTACTACCGCATGCACCCGGTTTCGCTGGACAAGCCGGTCGAGGCCGTCTTGATGGACCTGGACGGCACCAGTGTCCGCAGTGAGCACTTCTGGATCTGGATGATCGAACTCTCAACGGCCAGCCTGCGGAACGAACGGGGTTTTCGCCTGGCTGACGACGATGTGCCGTACGTCTCCGGCCACAGTGTATCGGAGCACCTGCAATACGCCATTCGCAAGTACTGCCCGGAGAAGACGGTGGAAGAGGCGCGGCGGTACTACTTCGAGCATACACGGCGGGAGCTGGCGGAGATTCTTGCCGGGCGGGGTCGCCAGGATGCGTTCACGCCGTCGCCGGGGCTCAAGGAATTTCTGCTGGAGTTGAAGGCCCGCGGCATCCGGATCGGGCTGGTCACCTCCGGACTCTATGAGAAGGCGTGGCCGGAGATCGTCTCCGCATTCCGCCGGCTCGACCTGGGCGACCCCCGGGAGTTCTACGACGCGATCATCACGGCCGGTTTCCCGCTGCACAAGGGGGAGGTGGGCACACTCGGCGAGCTGTCGCCGAAGCCGCACCCGTGGCTGTATGCCGAGACCTGCCGCGTGGGGCTGGGCATTCCGTTTGACCGGCGCAACCGGGTGGTCGGCATCGAGGACAGCGGCGCGGGCGTGTGCGCGGTACGAATTGCCGGGTTTCCGACGCTGGGCTTCGCCGGCGGCAACATCCGTGAAAGCGGCACGCAGGAACTGTGCTGCGGCTATTTCGAAACGTTCGGCGAGATTCTCGATTCCCTGGCCTGAGTGGGCCGCGCCCGCCTCCGCCTCCGGGTTCCTCGTGCCGGTCTCGTGACGGCCGACGGCCCGCGGCTCAAACCGTCACGCCCTCTATAGCGCGACGGCCGAAGTCCAGGGCCCGGAGGTTGAGATCGATGATCTTGCTGCCCTTGGCGGCGAAGGTCTCACGCAGGACGTCGGCCACCGTTTCGGGCCGGATGATCGATCGGACCGCGCAGTAGGCGCCGACCATCACCACGTTCGCGGCCCGATCCGAACCGGCCTCGCGGGCCAGATCATTCACGGGCACTTTCACCAGCTTCACGTCCGACCGTGGCTTCTCAACCTGGATCAGCGAAGAGTTGACCATCAGCAACCCGCCGGGACGCACCATGGGGCCGAACTTCTCCAGAGACGGCAGGTTCATGATCAAGGCCGAATCGTACACATTGAAGATGGGCGAACCGATTTCGTCGTCCGAGCAGGCCACCAGGCAGTTGCACGTGCCGCCGCGCATCTCCGGGCCGTACGAGGGAAACCACGTCGCCCACAATCCGTCCTTCATCGCCGACTGCGCGATCAGCCCGCCACCCAGCAGAATGCCCTGCCCGCCGAAACCTGCAAAAACGATTTCTTCGATCATTGCTGTTACTGCCGCTCCGTTTCCGTCCGCGTCACACCGCCATCTCCGCCGCCGGCCGCCGACGGGTCATCGGAACCCGCACTGAGCCGGTCCACGAACACGCCCGGCGGGAAGACCTTCGTCACGTTCTCATCCACGTGCCGCAGGGCCGCCATGGGCTCCATGCGCCACTGCACGGGACAGGCCGCCAGCACCTCCACCATGGCGAAGCCCTTTCTCTCCAACTGGGCCTGCACCGCCTTGCGCATGTACTTGCGGGCGGTTTTCAGGTGCTTTGGAGCGCTCAAGGGCACGCGAGCCAGAAACGCCACGCCTGGCAGAGACTGCAGCAGCTTGCACATGTCGATGGGATGCCCCATGACCGCCACCTCACGGCCTTTCGGGGAGGTGGTCGTCTTCTGCCCGGGAAGCGTGGTCGGCGCCATCTGTCCGCCGGTCATGCCGTAGATGCCGTTATTCACGAAGAACACCGTGATGTTCTCGCCCCGGGCCGCGGCGTGGACCGTCTCGCTCATGCCGATGGAGGCCAGGTCGCCATCGCCCTGGTACGTGAACACGAACGCATCCGGCAGGGCCCGTTTGACGCCGGTGGCCACCGCCGGGGCCCGCCCGTGGCTGGCCTCGATCATGTCCACCGCAAAGTAGTCATACGCCAGCACGGAGCAGCCGACCGGACAGATGCCCACGGTGTGGTCCGTCAGCCCGAACTCATCGAGCATCTCGGCCACCAGCCGGTGGTAAACGCCGTGGCTGCAGCCGGGGCAGTAGTGGTGTGGCCGGTCGATGAGGGCATGCGGCCGCTCGAATACGCACTCGACGTCTGCGTTGGTCAGGGTTTCAGCCATGGAGCCCCTCCACGAATTTGCGGATTTCGTCCGCGACCTGGGCCGGTGTCGGCAGCACGCCGCCCATCTTTCCGAAAAACGCCACCGGGTGGTCGCCCGGGGCCGCCAATCGCGCGTCCTCCAGCATCTGCCCCGCGCTCAGCTCGAACACAAGCGTGCCTTGGGTCCGCGACATGAGGTTCCGCAGGGCTTCCGACGGATACGGCCAGCATGTCACCGGTCGGAACAGCCCGACGCGGATGCCCTTGGCCCGAGCCAGCTTGGCGGCGGAATACGCCACGCGGGCACAAATGCCGTAGGCCACCAGCAGATACTCCGCATCCTCCGTCAGGCGAGTGTCGAAACGCTGCTCCGCGGCGGTGATCTTGCGGTAACACGCCTGGAGCTTTTCGTTGTGGTCGCTGAGGACCTCCGGTTCGAGGTACAGCGAGTTCACGATGTTGTGCTTGGACCGGCCGTTGAGCCCGGTGGTGGCCCAGGGCTTCTCAATGGGCTGGACCGGCGGCGGCTGCTCGGGGATGTCCGCCGGCTCCATCATGGAGCCGAGCACGGCGTCGGCCAGCACGAATACCGGCACCCGATACCGGTCGGCCAGGTCAAACGCGATTCGGGTGAACTCGTACATTTCCTGCACGTTCCAGGGGGCCAGACAGATGCAGCGGTAATCACCGTGACCGCCGCCCTTGGTTGCCTGGAAGTAGTCGCTCTGCGAGGCGGCGATGTTGCCCAACCCCGGCCCGCCCCGCATCACGTTGATCAGCACGCAGGGCAGCTCCGCACCGGCGATGTACGACAGCCCCTCCATCATCAGGCTGATGCCCGGGCTGGAGCTGGACGACATCGCCCGCTTCCCGGCCGCGGCCGCGCCGTAGATCATGTTGATGGATGCAACCTCGCTCTCCGCCTGGAGAAAGACCCGCCCGTGCGCAGGCATCAGGCCGGACAGCAGTTCCGGCACCTCGTTCTGAGGCGTAATGGGGTAACCGAAAAAGCAGTCACAGCCCCCGTGCAGGGCGCCGACTGCCAGGGCCTCGTTCCCCTTGACGAGTCGTCGTGTGTCAGACATGGCTCTTCACTTTTTTCGTTTTGCGAAAGACTCGAATGACCGTATCCGGGCACATGTCGGCGCACAGGCCGCAGCCCGTGCACTTCTCCGGATTCACCAGCTTCGCATAGCGGTAGCCGATGGCATTCAGCTCGTCGCTCATGCCCAGGCAGCCCCGCGCGCAAAATCCCACACACAGTTCGCAGCCTTTGCAGCGATCCTTCTGAAACTGGACCAGATCCATACGCAATTCCTTTCTGCGACGGGCCACGGGGGCGTGTCGGGCTCCCGATGAATTCGGGGAGCAATTCGCGTGCCTCGCGAGCCTGGACGGGCAGACGGTGAGACCGTGGTGTCGTCGTATCGTCCCGATGGACTACCGCTCGAGCCGACCTCAGGCCGGCGGCGGAGCGGCCGGGCCCGGCCGGCCGCTATTATCGGCCATTCTACCACCCGGCCACCGGAGGGCAAATCGGCGGGATTTCCTCCGAAATCCGTGGCGGACCCCCCGACCCATCGCCTAGAATGGGGGCGAGGGCAGTCCTGTACTCCCGGGGCCGGGCGCAGGGCCGCAGGTCACATCTTCTCACAGGTCGCGACCAGGAAAGGCGGTGCCATCATGGATCGGGCTCGTTTTCGCGACGAAGGGACCGCTCGCGTGGCGGAGAGGCGTCTGCGCCAATGGGAGATCCACACCAGCCAGGAGCACGCATCGGCCCAGGAGGAAGCCGCACTGGTGCATCCGTACATCGCCATTTCGCGCTCCGTGGGAAGCGGCGGCAGGACCGTCGCAGACCTGCTTAGCCAGACACTCGGCTGGGACGTTTTTGACAAGGAAATCGTGGAGCACATGGCCGCCGACGACGGCGTTCGACGCCGTCTCTACCATTTGATGGACGAGCGGCGGGACAACTGGCTCGATGCGATCCTCCGACCGATCGCCCTGGGCCCCGGCGCCCTGCGAAACGACTACTTCCGCCGGCTGCGCCTGGCCATCGCCACCATCGCCTCCCAGGCGAACGCCATCTTCCTCGGCCGCGGGGCCGGACTCCTCCTGCCGCCCGAACTCGGCCTTCACGTCCGGCTGATCGCCGACCGCGAGCAGCGAATCGCCGCGTACGCAGCAAGACAGAACCTCGACACGCTGAAGGCGACGGCCGAGGTGGACCGTATTGACCGGGAGCGAGAGCAGTTCCTGACCGGCCACTTCGGGTCGGTTCGCGACGAGGCGGAACGCTACGATCTGGTGGTGAACATGAGCAACTTCACCGCGACCCAGGCCGCGGACCTGATCGAATCGTTGCTGCGGCAGCGCGTTCCGCTGGTGCAGACGGATCAGACCACGGCCCAGGCGGCGCCGGACGCACCCCCGGGCGAGTGAAACCCAGGCTGCCTCTGCACGCCACGGTTTGAACCGCGCAAACCGCGTAGCCGCCTGACAGGGCCTCGACGAAATCAGAAGCCGGAGACACCCGCGGAGCCGGTCCAGACCCTCCTGAATCCTCAATGCACGATGTGGAACCCCGTCCACTGCCCCGTCGCGGGGGACTCCGTTGCCTCTGTGTCGCGAACGAGGCCGGCCATCTCGTCGTGGATGGCCCCGACAAACCGGTCAATCTCAGCCGGATCGCCCTCCGCCACAATCTCGACCCGCCCGTCCGAGAGATTGCGCACGGTCCCAACCACGTCGAAGGCCCGGGCAACACCCGCCGCCGTATAACGAAACCCCACTCCCTGTACATCGCCACTGAAGTAGATGGTTCGTCGTACGGACATGGCAGGACCCCATGCAGTGCGTTCGCGTGACCCACGTGTTGTCGCGTCCGGATGGAGACGGATCAGGCCGAACCGGACAGGGCCGCTTCCGCCGTGTCGTACACGGCCAGCAGATGACTCAGCCGAGTGAGTTCCAGCATCTCTCGGATCGCCGGCGCCGGCCGCGAGACCACCACCCGACCGCCATGCTTCATCGCCCGAAGATAGACGGCGACGATGCTGCCCAACCCCAGCGAGCAGATGAAATCGAGGTCTCCCAGATCCAGCACGATCAGCGCCGGCCGGCCCTGGGCGGCGTCAGACAACCGGGCGGTCAGCTCATCGCACCGTTCCATGGTAGCCGACCCGTGAAGATGAACCAGAACACCCGTGGGGTGGTGGGCCACCTCGACGGAAAGCGGCCGATCCGACGGACACCATTGGAACGGACGGTTCGTCGTCATTCGGACGCCCCCTTCCGCTTCATCATGTAGACTTCCGTTCCGTTTCGGCGATAGTGAACCTGGTCCATGTACGCCCGCATCAGCATGATCCCGCGCCCGTTCGGCAGCGGCAGCCGATCCGGCGTCGTCGGATCGGGGACGCCATCCGGTTCAAACCCGCCGCCCTCATCGCGCACGACGACTTCGATCGTCTCGTCCGTCACCCGGTACCGTACCGTGACGCGCTTGCCCGGGTCGCAGTCGTTCCCGTGCTTCACCGCGTTCGTCATGGCCTCTTCCAAGGCCAGCTTGACGGCAAACAGCGTCTCCTCCGCGTAGCCCCGGGCCTCCGCCTCCCGCAGGATCACGTCCTCCGGCTCCCGCGCCGCCCGAAGCGTGCTGGGGATCTCCATCACGCAAAACGAGCCTTCCTGTTCTGAATTAAACGACACCATCGTGGAACGACAACCGGGTGCCCCGCCACCGACCTGCGACTCGCGTCCCGAACAACCGCTACAAAGCGGCCAGGGCCTCCGCGACCGTGCCGCGGATTTCGAACCGCTTCCGCAAGTTCGTGATCTCAAACACGTCCATGATCCGCGGACTGATCCCCGTCAGAATCATCCGCCCGCCCTGACGCCGAACGAGCTCGAACAGCTTGTTCAGGGTACCGAGCGCCGCGCTGGAAAAGTGCCCCACGTTCGTGAAGTTGAGAATCAGTTTGACCTTTTCCGCCTTCTCAACCAAGCCGACCAGTTCCGCCTCGATTTCTCGTATCGTCAGCTCTTCCAGGATCTTACGCTCGGAGAACTCCACTACCGTGGCCCCGTCTCGCACCTGGACGGTCAAATGGCTCCGTTCCTCCGCCATGCCGACGCTCCTGTTTCGTAAGGTCTTGTCCTGCTAGCAGATACCCGATGGTAGCCCCGCCAGTAACGCCCGTCAACCGAGCCCGCCCGACGCCATTTTACACCCCCAACGGCAAAAACGCCGACGTATTTCACGACGCTCGATCGTACAATTACGGCAACCGAGGCGAAAGCCCCGACGAGACACAACGCGAAATGACACCAAAACTCCGGCGCGCCGCCCTGCTGGCCGGCGCAGCCTTCCTGTTTCTGGACACCGCTTCCGCCTGGGCGTGGGGACCGGCAACCCACGTGCATCTCGCCACGCGCCTTCTGGGAGACGTAGGCTGGCTGCCCGCCTCGCTGGCCGCCCTGCTGGGGCGGCACGCCTGGAGCTACCTCTACGGAAACATCGCCGCCGACGTTGTATTCGCAAAGCGATGGAGCCGCGTCAAGCAGATCTGCCACCAGTGGACCACCGGATTCCGACTGCTCGACCGCGCAACCACGGACCAAGACCGCGCATTCTCCCTGGGCTACCTCTCACACCTCGCCGCGGACACCGTGGCCCACGGCAAGTACGTTCCGCGGCAACTGGCCGTCACCCGCTCCACCATGAACTTCGGACATCTGTACTGGGAAATGCGGGCCGATCACGTCATACCGGCCACCGCGTTCCGGGGGCTGCGGGAACTCGAACAGCACGATTTCAGCACCCACCACCGGCAGTTGGCCGACATCCTCACCCAGACCTTCCTGCCCCACGGCATGAACGTACGCGTGTTCCGGCGAATCAACCATCTGGTCGCCGCTCGCTCCTGGCAGAGATCCATCCGCCTCTGGGGCCGACACTCCCGCTGGTCCCTGTCGGTCGGCCTGCTACGCATGTATCATGACGAGTCGCTGGCGCGCATGCTCTCCGTGATGGTGGAACAGCATCGGTCGTCCGTACTCCACGAAGACCCGAACGGAACATCCGCCCTGCTGCACGTCCGCCACAATCGCAGGCACCTGCGACGACTCCGGCGCAACGGATTGCCGCTGACACACGTCCTCCACGAGGCCGCAGCCACGTACGCCCCAGACCCGCGATACCGAATCGCACCGGCTTGAAGCCCACGCCGGCCAATACCCGGAAACCACGCCCGAATCCCCTGCCGGCGGGCCGGACGAATTGAACAACCACGCGGCGGCCCCCACCGGCCACCGCCCAGGAACGCACATGAACGCTCTCTGGCTGGTCGGACTCGGTGCAACGTGCCTGCTCGGGCTGGTGCTGACCGTGTTTCAGTTGCCCGGAAACTGGCTGATCCTGGCCGGCGCCGTGGGCTACGCCTGGCACGGCCAGTGGTCCACCATGCCCCGTTGGGTGCTCTACGCGGTGGCCCTGATGGCTGTCGCGGGCGAGGCGGTGGAGTTTGTCTCCTCGGCCTGGCTGGCCAGGCGGGTCGGCGCCTCACGCCGCGCCGCGTGGTACGCGCTGGCCGGCGGCTTCCTCGGCATGTTCGTGTTCAGCATTCCCATTCCGGTGATCGGCACCATCGCCGGCGTCGTGCTGGGCTGCTTCTGCGGAGCCGTCCTCGGGGAGATGACCCTCCGCAACGACTGGGCCGGCGCCGCGCGGGTCGGCCTTGGCGCCGCGGCCGGCCGCGCGCTGGGCACCGTCGGCAAACTGACCCTCACCCTTCTGATGGCCGTCCTCGTCATGGGTGCCGCCACGTGGCACGTAATCCCTCAACACTGGCTCCCCGACTTCCTGTCCTCATCGCTGATACGTCCCGACGAGTTCCCCGGTCGCCAGCACATGGCCTTTCATGGCGGCGAGCAACTCGTCCTTGGTCAGGCCGGGGCGGACGGCCAGTTCGGCATCCAGCGCATACAGCGTGAAATGGTAGTGGTGCAGACCGTGGCCCCTGGGCGGCGCGGGCCCGCCGTAGCCGAAGTTCCCCCAGGAGTTCCTGCCCTGCACGGCCCCTTGGGGCGAATCGAGGGCTTCCGTGTTGGGCACGTTTTCGCACAGAGCGCCGCAATCCGCGGGAATTCTGTATAGCACCCAGTGAACCCACGGCCGCGGACGCGGCGCGTCCGGGTCGTCGCAGATCAGGGCCAGCTCTTTCGTCCCCTCCGGCAGATTGCGAACCGACCACGCCAGCGGCGGCGAGAAGTCGGACCCGTCGCCCGTGAACCGCTTGGGGATCGTCTCGCCCGGGCCGAACACGCGGCTCGTCAATGGGATGGTCATGATGGATTCCTCCTTCGCCGTCTCCCGCACGGCGGGCCCTACAGATTGGACATTCGACATCCCGCCATTGGACACTCTACCCCACCAGCCGTTTCAGCGCAGCCTGCGCATCCGTGTCGGCTGGGTCCACTTCCAACGCGTGACGATACTGCTCGGCGGCTTCGGCGGGCTGGCCGAGAGCTTCCAGGGCAACCCCCAGGTTGTAATTCACGTGCAGCAGGCCGGGCTCCAGCACAAGAGCGGCCCGGTAGTGCTCCACCGCCTCCGCGAAGCGATTCTGCACGGCGTACGTCATGCCCAGGTTCAGGTGAATCTCGGCGGAATTCGGCTCCATCGCCACGGCCTGCTCGAACCGCGCCGTCGCCTCCGGCAGCCGGCCCTCCTGGGCCAGCACGATCCCGAGATTCTGGTATGCCATCGCACGCAAGGTGCGCTCCGGATTGATCGGCCAGTTCACCACCACGGCCGCGGCAAAGCCTGCCACCAGCGGCGGCACAATCGAACGTCGCTGGAACGTACGAAACGCCGCGTGCGCCCGCTCCAGCCCCGCCCCGGCGAACAAAGCCACGAACGGAACCAGCGGATACCGGTACCGCGCCACGACATAGAACGCGGCCACGCTGACGGTCACCGTGAGAACCAGCAGGTACAGCAGCCACAGCTCACGCCGCCGCGGCCAGGTCAGCACCACACCCATGACGGCCAACGGACACAGCACGCCGAAGTGCATCACCGACCCCAACAGGCGGAGCAAGCCGGACCACTCCGTGTAGAGGTAGTAACTCTCCGTGTCGGGAACCTCGAAGGCGTTCCACGTCAACAGCCCCTTGTACCCCAGCAGAACCAGCCAGCGCCCGGTGTGACCGCGGATGAACTCCCACGACCGACCCCACCAGAACCGCGAAACCTCGCCCGGAGCCAGCGCACGCCCGACCGCCCGCGACGCGAGCGCCTCCGCATCGGCCCGCTCGAATGGCGGCGACTCGTGCCCGCGCACCAGCGGCACGTACCGGCCCGTCGCGATCTCACTGTTGCCGATGTAGAAGTTCGGACCGGCCTGCACCGTCGTGACCGCAAACGTGCCATCGATCCGGTAGTTCCGCAGCCCCACCGGCAGCAGCACAACCGCCATGCCGATCACGAACGCCGCGGCCCAGGCAGACCGGACACGAGTCGACGCCGCCCGATCGTGCAACCACAGCCAGAGAGCCACCGGCGCAAACCACAGAAGCGCGTTCTCCCGGGTGAGAGCCAGGATGGCCAGTACCAACCCCGCCGCCAGCCACGCCAGAATCGTTCGGGATCGCGGGCGATCCCCCTCCGTCTCGCGAGCGTGAATCCCAGACAAAACAAGCAGCAACAAGGCCGTCAGGGCCAGTCCCAGTGACGCCTTCTGCACAATGCCGTCGAAGAACACCGCCGGTGCGTAGAGTGCCATCAGCGCACCGGCCGCCAGGCCCGCGCCCCGTCCAAAGAACCGCGCCCCGGCCACCCCCAGGGCCACGCACGCCAGCGAGCCGAGCAACGCCTGGGTCAGCCGGATCATCCATGCGTTCGGGCCGAACACCTTCAGGATGACGGCAAGGAAGTACGGATAGGCCGGTGCCTGGTAGAAGCTTCGACTTCCCATCCAGTCGCCCCCGGCAATCTCCCACGCCCAGTTCAGGTACGAAGCCGCGTCACCCACCGGCACGGTGAAGAATGGAATCCCCTGTATTTGTGTGAAATACGCGACGCGCAGCGCAAACGCGACCAATCCGATGACCGCGAGCCATGCCGCAAAGCGGCGGTCGCGGTGCCGGAGACCGGCCGCACGTGAAGAGCCGCTGCGCGACGGCAAAGGTGTTCGCCCGCGTGCCATGATCGTCCCAGCAGTGTCCGACCGGCGGCGTCGCTGGTCAACGGTCACTCGTGCGCCCAGCGCAGGCCGGGCGGACCCGCCTGAAAATCGCTATATATTGCGCTTGCCAATCACTAGTACCCGATGTATTGTGATATTATGGCCCGCAAACCGACCGAGATCATCGCCATTCGGGCGGCAGAGACCCTGGGCCGCCGTGTCCGCCGGCTTCGCAAGGAATGCCGCCTGACCCAGGCCGACGTGGCCCGCGCCGCGGGCATCAACCAAGGGTTCCTGTCCGAGATCGAGCGGGATCGGCGGAATCCGTCCGCCAACACGCTGGGGGCCCTGGGGCTGGCCCTGGGCCTGCCGGAGGCGGTGCTGCTGGGGGCGGGGCAGGATCATGACGCTCCCCAGCCGTTCGAGGCCCGCGAGCTTCCTCTGCTGGGGTCGATCCCGGCCGGTCCGCCGTCGGAATGCCAGGAGCAACTGGAGCTTTTCCCCGTGCTCCGGCACCTGTGGGCGCCAGACCGCTATTGCCTGCGACTTTCCTTTGACAGCATGGAGCCGACGCTCAAGCCGGATGATATTGTGCTGGTCCAGTACCGGCCCGATGTGGAGCCGGAACACGTGCAGGGGCGAATCTGCGCCTGCCTGGTCGACAACAACCCAACCCTCAAGCGGGTCAGCGTCGAGTACCACACGGATCATCGCGTCGTCATCCTGCGCGGTGACAACCCCCGGATTCCGCCCTCCATCATCGACGAAACGGCCCGTTTCTCCGTCCAGGGCGTCGTGCTCTGCCTGGTCAGCCGGATGCTATGACCCCCTCCTTGCAGGATTTGCAATAATATTGCCAAAATATGGCCGTTCGCTTGACCGGCCGCCATTCTCGTGCTATAGTTAGGTATATGTTTGGGTACACGCGGCACACGGGGCGTTGGAGGGGACACCATGAGGGGAACCCAGCGGACGATTCGGCTCGAATGCGTTCGCGAACACGAGGAGACGCCCGCGTCGCGGCGGGCGGCGGAGGTCCGGCTTCGATTCGGGCTGCCGTCGTTTGCCGCGAGGGGCGCGCTCGCCGAACCGATCCGGATCCTCGAACCCGTGAGCATTCACGTGGGACCGGGACGCATCGTGGCGTTTGTGGGACCGTCCGGCAGCGGAAAATCCAGTGCCTTGAACGCCGTCGAGACGATCCTCCCCGGCGGATGCGCCGTGGATCGGATCGGGTTCCCCGCGGATCGGCCGGTCGTGGACGCGGTGGCGTCGCACGCGGGGCTGGCAGACGCCCTGGGCACGCTCAGCGCGTGCGGCCTGTCGGAGGCCCCGTTGTGGCTGCGGCGCTTCGACGCCCTTTCCGAAGGGGAGCGGTTCCGCGCCCGTCTCGCCCGGGCGTTGGATTTGCATTCCCGAGGTCAATCGCCCGCTCCCCTGCTCTGCGACGAGTTCTGCAGCAACCTGCACCGCCGAAGCGCGAAGGCCGTGGCGTGGAACCTCCGCAAGCTGGTGACTCGTCGCGGCCTGTGCGTGGTCGTAGCATTCTCCAACGAGGACCTTCTGCCCGACCTCCAGCCGGACACGCTCGTACGCCTGCTCGGCCGCGGCCGGCACGAGACGGTCGAAGGCCACCCTCGCCGGCGGCAGGTCAGCCTGTTCCCCGGGCTGCGGATCGGACCCGGCGTGAAGGCGGACTTCGAGTCCTTCGCCGACATGCACTATCGCGGCGTCGGTCGGCTTGGGTTTGTGGATAAGGTTTTTGTCCTTCGAGAGGGTCGCGGGGGCGCCGCCCTGGGGGTTGTGGTGTACGCCTTCGCACCACTGGGGCTGGCCTTGCGGAACCGGGCCACGGAGGGCCGGTTCCGCAACCGCCCGGACCGACTCAATCGCGAGGTTCGCATTCTGCGCCGTCTGGTGATTCACCCGGACGTGCGCGGCTGCGGCCTGGGTCACTGGCTGGTCCGCCAGACCCTTCCGCAGGTGGGCACGCGATACGTGGAGTGCCTGGCCTCGATGGGCTCGGTAAACCCGGTGTTTGAGCGGGCCGGCATGACCCCGGTCGGCGTCTGTCCGCTGCCCACACACGTGCAGCGAGCGCTCCGATCGCTGGCCGACCTGGACGTGGACGCGCTCGCAAGGGACTTCGTGACGCAGGTCTGTCGCCGACCGCAGGTACGAGCGGTGGTGGCGCGCACCGTACTTCGCTGGTACGAAGCGACGACGGGCTGCGGTCGCCGGCGAGCGGCGGGGCAGTCGCCGGCCTGCCTGGCCCGGACGTTCCAGGCACTCATCGGTTCACGCCCGGTGTACTACCTGTGGGATCGCGAGGAAGCCGCGGCGTGACGGACGGACTCGGTCTCCTTCCTTCCCCGACGGGGCGTCGGCAAATGCGCCTGTGCCGGCGTCCCGTCGGTCACACCTTCGAGAACACGGCTCGCGGACGCCGTCTCGTTCACACAGGAGGGTTGACGCCGTGGACCACCCTCAGGCGGTCCACTCCACGCAGATCATGAACACCAGCCAGGCGGCAACGCCCACGGCGTACATCCCCAGCACGATGGTGAGCCAGAGGCCCACCACGGCCATCGGGATGTCCCGGACCTGCCGGCAGCGCGTCGTCTTGTACACGAGGGCCACCGACAACGAAAGCGGGATCAGCATGGCCACCCGCCATACGCCGCTGATGACGATAGATCCCAGCAGGGCCGTCAGCGGGAGGGTCATGGTGCGCGCTCCCTTGCCGATCGGCCGGCCGGAGCAGAGGCCTCTTCGCTCGGTGCGTCGGCCCGGCCGATCGCATCAAGGATGATCAGCAGGCTCAACAGCCCGGCGATGCCGGAATACACGACGCCCGTGTCCACCGAAGCGTACGACGGATTGGCGTTTTCCAGAGCGTCCGGGGCGGCCCGCGCGTGCTCACTCCAGGAGTAGGCCGCCAGCCCGTGGACGCCGGCACAGGTCTGGGCGAGAAACCACGTGAATCGTTTCTTCGGCTGGACGGTGTCCTGCACGCCGCCGATGGCCACGCCGGTCCAGAACGTGACGGCGATCGTCACCATCAGAATGATGCCGCGTGTGCGGCAGCCGATCGCCACGTGCCCGGCGCCCGGAAGCAGCCAGGAAAGGAAACCCGCCAGACAAACGCGGGCGAACGGTTGATCCATGAGGCGAGAGGCAGCCATGAGCGTGGAGCACCGAGTCAGTCCATGTTTCTCCGGGGGCACTGCCCGTCGACACAGCGGCTGCACGGGTTCGCGTCGCCTCTTGACGCAGGCGCTCCCTGCCGGGCGGCGAACGTGGAGTGCTGGCGGTCAACCTGGGGCGACTCGCACCGGGGGCAGCGCGGCGTCTCGCGACTCTGCATCGATCGGGCCAGATGCTCGAAGCGCGTTCCGCACGCGCCACACAGGTACTCGTACACAGGCACGAACTCACCTCCTCCGGAGAGCCGATCGGGCAGTATAGGGGGCGTGCCGCAGGGTCGCAAGCAAGCCGGCGGAACCGCACGAACCGCGTTGACAAGGCTGCCGGGTGGGCGATACTGACGACGGAAGACACACTCGCCGCACCGTGGTCAACCATCGGCGACGGCGGGGCAGGCGGGCCTTTTCGGCCGGAGAAATCCCGATGTCCATTCGCGGGGAGTCGGCGATCGTCGCGGTTCTGGCGTTGGCGAGCGGGGGCTGCAGCGTCACGGGGACGTGGCGCGTGCAATCGGTCGACCCGCCGTCCGCCCGAGCAGAGTTTCCCCTGCACCACGTCACGTTCGGCAACGAGGGCACATACTCCGACAGGCCACAGCCGGGCGAGGAAGGAGAACCGAACGTCGGCCAATACAGTTGGAATCCGGCGTTTTTGACGCTTCACCTGACACCGAGAGGATCGACCACCCAGTTCTACCGGGGGTATATCCGGATGGACCGGAAACTCGTCGTGACTCGGATGGACAAAGGGCCGAAGCTTCGCGCGGTGCTGGTGCGTGAATCGGCGCCGGCCGAGCCCGCGTCGTAATCCCCGAAAAACACCATCGGAAACAGACCCGAGGACCGGCGTGGACGGATTGATCAATCTCTACAAGCCACACGGAATCACATCGGCCAAAGCGGTATATCGCGTCCGTCGGATCACCCGCGTCCGCAAGAGTGGACATGCCGGCACGCTGGACCCGATCGCCGAAGGCGTGTTGCTGATCTGCCTGGGCGGCGCCACCAAGCTGGTCGAGAAACTCATGGATTTGCCGAAGGTCTACCGGGCCTCGGCCCGGCTGGACGTGACCAGCGAATCCTACGACAGCGAGGGCCCCGTGACACCGGTGCATGTTCCGGTTGTCCCGGCCCGAGAGCAGGTTCAATCCGTGATGGCCACGTTCGAAGGGCGGATCCAACAGGTGCCGCCGAAATTCAGCGCGCTGAAGGTGGACGGCCTGCCCGCGTACCGCAGGGCGAGAGAGGGCGAAGACGTTTCTATGCCGGCGCGCCCGGCCGTCGTGTACTGGCTGCACCTGGTGGAGTACGCCTGGCCCCGCGTCACATTCGAGATGGCCTGCGGGCGCGGAACGTACGTGCGCGCCATCGTGCGTGACATCGGCCTGGCACTGTTCGCCGGCGGATGCCTCACCGAACTGGTTCGTACACGCGTGGGCCCGTTTCACGCGGAGTCCGCGTGGACGCTGGAGGCGCTGGACGCACTGCGCGACCCGCTCCAGGCCGTGCAGCCGCTGGAAACAGCGCGAACCCATCTGGACGATCCGGCCTTCACAGCGCCACCCCCGCGGCCCGGCACAACCCCGGCTTCCTGACGCCCACCGGTCCGGATCCGCATTCGTACGGGCGACGGACACGCTCGTGCTTCGTTCGCCGCGCGGATTCCGACGCCGCCCCCGACGCAAGTTCTTTCCCCGCCGTGGCTTCGTTCCCGGCGCGGAAGGATCGCTCCGTCGCTGAATCCCTCACCCGGTGTGGAACTGGGCAAAATGGTCTCGGAAAACCCGCGGACGCACCAGATTTGGCCCCTGAGGATCGGAAATTTTGCGAGCCGAGGGCTTGAATCGGAATTCGTTTCGTCCTATACTGTGTTCTGATAGAGCGGGGTATAAAGCAAGGCGGAGAGAGAGCACCCGCCTGCGAGAGAGAGTACCCCACGAAAGTCGGTTGGTCTGAACCCTTAGTGTGTAAACGCGCGGTTGCGCGCTTGCATAGCTGGTGGCGGTGCGCTGTACTTTCCTCCAAGAAAGTGTCAGCCACTTTCTATCCTCCAAGAGCAGAGAGAGCCAATACCCCCGGCCGGTGAAGGTGAGAGAGCACCGGCCAACACGAGAGAGAGAGCGTACGAGAGAGAGAGCATCACGGCGTCAGACGCCACCCTGTGAATGCAGCGCACCAGAACAGTCACCAAGCCTGGGAAAAGGGGCAGTGTCCGGCCTGAGAGAGCACGAACACTGCCCCTTTCCGTTGCGCACTTCGAGCCGCCGTTCGCCGGCAACCTGGCGAATTCGTAGCGATTCTTCCGGCGGAAACGATTGTCACGCGAACGAAGCCCTGGTTCCGTCCAATCCGGCCGGACGCGGTCAATCGCCGCCAAAACGCAACCGCGAACCCGATTTGTACGGAGCCCCCGTTCTCTCCAAACGATTTGGCGAAATTCGCAACGCGGGAACCCGATCAACTCGGAGCGGAGACAAGTGCGCAGGTCTCTCCATGCACCCTCCCGGCATCAGCGCGACGGCCGGTCGATCGGGGCGACGAAGCCGGACAAACCCGTGGAACGGATCATGATCGCGTCGAAGACGCGGTCGGGCAACAGGCGGGCCAGGAGAGGCACCCAGCGGGCGATGGGCGTAACGGTGTATCGCGTTCGAGGCCGGCGGGACTCCACGGCCCGTCGAATGGCGACGGCCACCTGGTCCGCCGTTCCGGCTCCGGGCTCCGGCCCCGAACGGCGCTGCCTCATCACCCGGTACCCCTCGGCATACGGGGAATCTTCAGCCCGGGAGTCTGCGCCCACGGCCTTCTGAACGTTCTCGAGCACGTTGCGACGAAACTCCGTCTGGATGGGGCCGGGCTCGATCAGCACGACCTGGATGCCCCACCGCTTCACCTCCATGCGCAGGGCCGCAGAAGCCGCGTCCAACGCGTGCTTGGAGGCCGCATACGCCCCCATGAAGGGCACCACCACGTGGGCCACCACGCTCGAAACATTTACAATCCGCCCCGACCCACGCTCGCGCATGCCCGGAAGCACCCGGCGGGTCACCTCGATCAGCCCGAACAGGTTGACCTCGAACTGACGCCGCCACTGCTCCGGCGGAACATCCTCAAACGCCCCGGCCTGACCAAAGCCCGCGTTGTTGACCAGCACGTCAATCCGGCCCTGCTCGTCAAACACGCGGGCCACCGCAGCGTCGACGGTATGGGGGTGTTCCACGTCCAGCCGAGCGGCGTGGGCCCCAGGCCCTCGGCTCGCGGCCCACTGGCGAAGCTCCTCCACGGATTCGGGGCGGCGTGCGGTGGCGTATACGACGTGGCCGCGGCGAACCAGGTCGTCGGCGGCGGCCCGCCCGATGCCGGTGCTGCAGCCGGTGACCAAGACAACTTTGGGAGCGGTCGGCTTCATGATCGGGAGAAACCCCTCGCCATGCGGTGGATGGAAGGAACGCCGACCGCCGTGACTCTCGGGGAACGGAACGCGACGCTCCGGAGACGATGTTCGGCGCCCACGGATCGAACGCCTATTCCGTGGGCTCGTCGGGCAGGAAGTCAAGCCCGCTGAACAAGCCGCTGAGCAGAAACGACTTGGAGCCGTCCACCAAGGCGTCGCGAACGCGCATCTCACAGGTCCCGAAAAGCGTCCCACCGGACAGAAGAGCGGTCAGAAGCACCGTCCAGCGCCCAAGCCGCGAATGATGTGCCTTCATGGCGAACCTCGCTGCTGCAGAAGCGACTCGTCCCCCTCGGTTCCGCGCCGAAACCGCGGGTGGATCACGAACCCCCGCCTACCCGATTCAGCAGGGATCGAGCGTTGTTGAAAGTATCCGGGCCGGAGTACTCCGTCGGCTGGCTGGCGGCCGGGAGAACGTACGACTTCACGGCGATGTTGCCGGGCACCCCGTCCTGGCGGGCTGCCTGGAAGATCAACGTGTCTCCGCAGCCGTAATTCCCCGCCCGCGCATCCAGCGGATTCACCCTGGCCGGAACGCCGAACCCGGCGATAATCTCGTCGGTCCCCGCGCTGACGCCGACATAAAGCCCCGGCTCGTCCTGCGGAAAGTTCAGGTTCTCACCGAGCCCGATCCGAATGGACCCACAATTGACGAGCAGACCCACCTCGTTGGTCAATCCGTTGGGGAATGTGTCCAGTTGATAGGTCTGGGTCTCCACCTGGGTCGTCTCCTCTTCCCCTTCCTGCGCAACGACAAACCGCTCCACCGTCACGATGAACTGAACGGGGTTGTCGGTCAGGTTCACCAGGCGGATCAGGTTGAAGCCGGACGATTGACCCGGCGCCAGCGGAAATACGCCGCCCTGCGTGTAGTTCACAAACGACCGGTTCAGGATGTAGGCATTCTCGCCGCACCCCGAAGTCCAGCCCGCAGAGGCCGCCAGAAGAACGACCGTCAAACACGCCCGTATTCGCAACATCGTCAGGTGCTCCTGCAACCTTGCGCATTCCGCATCGCCGCCGGGGTCAGCGGACCTGTGTCTTCACCGCAAACCGACCGGGGAACGCCGCTATGGCGGCCTCATTCTCCGTGAAGTACCCCGGAAACCCGCTCACAAATGACATTTGCAGCGTGCCTTCCAGCGAGTACAGGACGACCGACCCGCAGGTCAGATCGAGGATCGGCCCGGCGGCGTCACGGACGCCGATGTTCCGCAGGGTCACTGTGTCGCCCCGCGCGTCCACCTCGTCCAACTGCAGCACATAGAACTGCGGCGGATAGAGCTCTCGCAACCGGATCTCGATTCCCACGTCCTGAATGTCCACCTGCTCGAACTCGCCCCAGAAGACGGGGATGTACACCTCAATCGCGTTGGGCGCCACCAACACGCTGACCACGTCACATTGGGTAACCTGGTTGTTCAGCGAGGGCCGGTTCAGATCCGGCGGAATCACGGCCACCTCGGCCTCGCCCTCCACGACCGTGGCCGATTGACTGATCTGGGCCCCGTCCAGAAACTCCATGACGCGCGCGGAGCCATCCGAGAACTCAACATTCGCCTGAACCCGGACGCGCGGACGCAGGTTCGCGTCAGACACGTCCAGGCCCTGGGCGGCCATGTACTGCAGCAACGCCCCGTCAAACCGGGCATTGCTGACAAAGAAGATCGGCACGTGGCCCCGCGGGTTGTCCGCCGCCTGAACCTGGGAGGGTATCCGTTCCGCGGGAAGCATGACCTCCACAAACGCCGGGTTGAGGGCGTCGCAACCGGCCAAGGCCAGGCCCAGACCGACGAGAACGGCCGATCGGACCCCCGCGCGAAGCGCCCGCCCTACGAACAGGAGGTGCCGAGGCAAAAATGGCTTCTGGAACACGTTCTACCTCTCGTCGTTGCGTTTACTGCACAGCCTGCCGCCCCGGACGACCCCGGAATGCAGGCAAGCCCCGGTCATTTCTGCTGTTAGTATCGACGATGGGCGTGGCCGGTCAAGCCCCCCGCAGCAGTCCTGGAATCGGCCGTCCGCGTTGACGAGGTGTTGACGCCCCGCCCACGGCGTCAGTACGCTCTCCATCGGCGGCCGGGCGCCGCCCCGGACGCCCGCCTCGACGGAAGGGAGTGCAGATGCCGGAACTGGTGCGATTTGGCGTATCCATGGACGCCGAACTCCTGGCCGCGTTCGACGGGCTGATCGGGCGAAAAGGCTATGCCAACCGCTCCGAGGCAATCCGCGACCTGGTCCGGGACCGCCTCGTCCAGACGGATTGGGACGAAGGCGAGGGTCCGGCCGCCGCGGCCCTGTGTCTCGTGTATGATCACCATATACCGGAACTTAGCAGCAGGCTGACCCGAATCCAGCACGACTACGCCGACTCCATTGTCTCCACCCTCCACGTGCATCTGACACACCGGGACTGCCTGGAAGTCATCATCCTCAAGGGCAAGCCCAGGCAGTTGCAGGAGCTGGCGGACCGGCTCATCGCCACACGCGGCGTGAAGCACGGGCGTCTGGTCACGTCCACGACCGGACAGGGGCTCGCCTGAGTCCACGCCGGCCGGGCCGCGCAGCGGCACTGGACGCGGCGACAAGCCGGTCTCGCCCGGTCTGTCGCCCCCCTGGCGAAACCCAGTCCGCAGGCCGGGGCGCCAGGGGCGGCGGGACGCCCGCAGCCTCCCCGAGGCCCCAGGGCCCCGCCGGATTTTCCGTCGGCGCTTGTTTGGACGCGGGAATACGTGTAGTCTACAGACTTCGTACGCGGTGCCACACGGCGACCCTTGAACCAGGGCCGCGCCGGCAGAGAGATGGCGATCATTCTCGAACGGGCACGCGTTTGGCGAGCACGCAAGAAGCTTATTGGGAAAGTGACCATGGCAGCGAATCTGCGAAACAAGTCCGATTTTACCCAGACCTTGGCCGTTCATGCGGCGCTGCGGCAGGCGCTTCGGGGAAGCCTGTTCAAGCGCGACCCCAAGGTGCTCGGCGCGGCTCAGAAACTCGTCAAGATTCTGGAAGGCGAACGATCCACCTACGGCCGGCAACTCCGCATGATCCAACTCATGCAGAAGGGAGCCACGATCGAGCAGATGGGCAGGCAACTGCGCTGCTCCCGCCGCACGCTCTTCCGCTACCTGAACCACCTGGAGTCGGCGGGGATCGACATCACCCTGACCGGTAGCGAATACACGGTGTCCAAGGATCTGCTGAAGCTGCTGCGCTCCTAGTCGGGCGACGCACCACCCCGGTGTCAGACATGCGGTCCCGGCCCGCGGGGGTTCGTGGCCGCCGGGCGCGGCCTGCGCCGCTCCGCTGCTTCATCGCTTCTCGAACACGAGCGAATCCCCCCGTGTGTCCGCCGTGATCGCGTCACCGTCGTTGAACTCGCCGGACAGGATTCGCCGGGCCAGCGGGTTCTCCACGTACTGCTGAATCAGCCGCTTGAGCGGACGCGCGCCGTACACAGGGTCGTAGCCGTCGGTGGCCAGCTTGTCCACTGCCGCATCCGTCAGGCTCAGCACAATGTTCCGATCGGCCAGGCGGCAAACCAAGTGGCCGATCTGGATGCGGGCGATATCGCGCAGGTGTTCCGGACGCAGCCGGTGGAAGACGATGGTCTCATCCACCCGGTTCAGGAACTCCGGCCGGAACGCCCGCTTGAGCAGCTCATTGACTTTCGCCTCGATCTCGAACTCGGGCACGTTCTGGTCGGCCATCGCCTGGATGACGTCCGAACCGATGTTGCTGGTCATCACGATCAGCGTGTTCTTGAAGTCCACGACGCGGCCGTGTCCGTCCGTCAGGCGGCCGTCGTCCAGCACCTGCAGGAGCACGTTGAACACGTCGCGATGGGCCTTCTCGATCTCGTCGAACAGGATCACCGCGTACGGGCGGCGATGGATCGCCTCCGTCAGCACGCCGCCTTCCTCGTAGCCCACGTAGCCGGGCGGGGCCCCGATGAGGCGCGCCACCGCGTGCTGCTCCATGAACTCGCTCATGTCGACGCGGACCAGGGCCTGCTCGGTATCGAACAGAAACTCGGCCAGGGCCTTGCACAGCTCGGTCTTCCCCACGCCGGTCGGCCCCAGGAAGATGAACGAGCCGATGGGACGGTTCGGATCGCCCAGCCCGGCACGGGCCCGGCGAACGGCGTCCGCCACCGCATGCACGGCGTCGTCCTGGCCCACCACGCGACGGCGTACGATGTCTTCCATGCGGACGAGCTTCTCGCGCTCGGCCTCCAACATGCGGGCGACGGGAATGCCCGTCCACTGGGAAACCACCTCGGCAACCTCTTCGGCCGTCACCTCCTCCCGCACCAGGGCGTTGCCGCGGGACTGAATCTCGGCGAGTTTCCTCTCCAGCTCATCCACGCGGGCCTGAAGCTCGCGAATCTCGCCGTACTGGATCCGGGCGGCCCGCTCCAGGTCGCCGGCCCGCTGGGCGTTTTCCAGCTCGTTGCGCTTCGCCTCGATGTCCTGCTTGGCCTGCTTGATGGTCCGGATCATGCCGGACTCGTTCTCCCACTGGCCGGTGAGGGCGCGGTTCTTCTCGTTCAGGTCGGCGAGCTGCCGCTGGATGCGTTCGAGCTCCTCCATCGAGCCCTCGTCCTTCTCCCTCTTCAGGGCCTCCCGCTGAATCTCGAGCTGCATGATCTGCCGGCGAATCTCGTCCAGTTCCGACGGCAGGGAATCGTTCTCGATCCGCAACCGCGAAGCGGCCTCGTCGATCAGGTCGATCGCCTTGTCCGGAAGGAACCGGTCCGTGATGTACCGGCTTGACAGCGTGGCCGCCGCAACCAGCGCCGAGTCCTGAATACGCACACCGTGGTGCGCGTCATATCGCGGCTTGAGTCCGCGGAGGATGGAAATCGTGTCCTCCACCGACGGCTCCCCCACGTGGATCGGCTGGAACCGGCGTTCCAGGGCCGCGTCCTTCTCCACGTGCTTGCGGTACTCGTCCAGCGTGGTGGCCCCGATGCAGCGCAGCTCGCCCCGGGCGAGGGCCGGCTTGAGCAGGTTGCCCGCGTCAACGGCACCCTCCGCCCGGCCGGCACCGACCACGGTATGCAGCTCATCGATGAACAGGATCACTTGGCCGTCGCTCTGCACCACCTCGCGGACGACGGCCTTGAGCCGGTCCTCGAACTCGCCGCGGTACTTCGCCCCCGCGATCAGGGCGCCCATGTCCATAGCGACAAGTTTCTTGTCCTTCAAAACGGCCGGCACGTCGCCTTCGAGAATGCGCAGGGCCAGCCCCTCCACGATGGCCGTCTTGCCCACGCCCGGCTCCCCGATGAGCACGGGGTTGTTTTTCGTTCGCCGGCTGAGCACCTGCATGCAGCGGCGGATTTCCTCGTCGCGCCCGATGACCGGGTCTATCTTGCCCTTGCGGGCCATCTCGACGAGGTTGACGCCGTATCGCTCGAGCGCCTGGTAGGTGGCCTCGGGATTGTCCGAGGTCACGCTCTGTCCGCCGCGCACCTCCTTCAACGCCGCGAGGATGAGCTTGGCGGACACACCGTTGACGCTCAGCAGTTCCTTGGCGGTCGAGTCCACCTCGCAGAGCGCCAGCAGCAGGTGCTCGGTGGAGACGTACTGGTCTTTCAGCCGGTCAGCCTGCTTGCGAGCGACCTCCAGCACCTGGTTGGCCCTCGGATCACCGCCCACCTGCCCGCCGGAAACCCGGGGCAGCCGACCCAGCTCGGACTCGGCCATCTGCCGCAGCCGATCGACACGGATGCCCGCCTTCTCCAGGAGCGGACGGACCGCGCCGCCGTTCTCTTCGTGAAGCAGCGCATTGAGCACGTGCAGGGGCGTGAGGTACGCGTGGCCCGCCGCGGACGCCATCTGGTGACCACGGTTGAGGGCTTCCGCCGCCTTGATGGTGAACTGGTCATTCGTCATGTCTGCACGCACTCCGCCCGGACCCATCGGCCCGCACGGAACCCAGCAGCACGGCGCGTGCCGAGAGACAAATGCCGCAATCTCTTAATTTCCAGACAGTTACATCCTTCCCCACAATCCGGCGTGCTGTCAGATTGGCAGAATCCCGGACCGGTGGCCGGCAGGCAAGACGTCCTGTCGAACGCCAAGTGCGAGCGAGCATTCCGCCGTCCTCACACGCGGCAACATCGATCCCAGGGGCGCGGTGGACAAGCTATGACGCGTTGGCGGCCTCGGGAATGGACGGATCGACGCCGTCGACGTCCAGGCCGTAACGCTTCATCTTCTTGTAGAGCGTGGTGCGGTTGATGTCCAAGGCCTCGGCCGTGGCCTGCCGGTTCCAGCCGTGGGCCCGCAGTGCAGACTCGATGATCTGCTTCTCCGGCCCCTCCAACGCCAGCTTCAGTGGCATCGCGCGGTACTCGCCGGCTGGAACGGCGGGCGCGGTCATGGCCGTCTGTACCAGCTTGGGCGGCAGGTCGGCTCCGGTGATCATCCGGCCGCGGCTGAGCACCACGGCCCGCTCGACGACGTTCTCCAGTTCGCGCACGTTTCCGGGCCAGTTGTAGCGCTGCAGGTACTGCATCGCCTCCTCGCTCAGGCCCTGGATGTCCTTGCCGGACTTCGCGCAGAAATTCTTCAGAAACGCCTTGGCCAGCAGCGGGATGTCGCTGATCCGCTCGCACAGGTCCGGCAGCGTGATGGTCACCACGTTGATCCGGTAAAACAGGTCCTGCCGGAACCGGCCCTTTTCGACTTCTTCCTCCAGGTCGATGTTCGACGCCAGGATCACCCGCACATCCACCGTCTGCGTGGTGTTGCTGCCGACCGGCTCAAACTGACGCTCCTGCAGCACTCGCAGCAGCTTCACCTGCAGCGCCGGCGACGCCGACGAAATCTCATCCAAAAACAGCGTGCCGCCGTTGGCGGCCTTGAACTTGCCTTCCTTGTCCGTAACGGCGCCCGTGAACGCGCCCCGCACGTGGCCGAACAGCTCGCTCTCCAGCAGCGTTTCCGGAATGGCCCCGCAGCTCACCTCGACAAACGGCCCGTCGCGCCGGTCGCTGCGATGGTGGATCGCCCGGGCCACCATGGACTTGCCCGTGCCCGACTTGCCCTGGATCAGCACGGTGACGCTGGCGTCCGCCACTGCTTCGATCAGGTCGAACACTTTGAGCATGCGATGGTCGCTGCCGATGATGTTGTCCAGCCCGTAGCGGGCGTCCAACTGCTGGCGCAGATTGCGGTTCTCCCGGATCAGTGACCGCTGGTTCAGCGCCCGCTCCACCACCAGAAGAAACTCGTCGTCGTGGATAGGCTTCGTAAGGTAGTCGTAGGCCCCCATCTTGATCGCCTCCACGGCGCTGTCGATGGTGCCGTAGCCGGTGATCATGATGGTGACCGTCTCCGCGTACCGCTGCTTCATCAGCCGCAGCAGCTCAAACCCGTCCGAGCCGGGCATGTTCACGTCGGTGATGACAATGTCGAACGGCTTGCGGCTCAGCAGCCCCTGGGCCTCATCGAACTTCCCCGCCCGATCCACGTGGTAGCCCTCTATGGACAGAAACTCGCTGAGCGAGTCCACGATAATCGGATCGTCATCCACAAGCAGGATCGTCGCCTTGGTCTTTTCGTTCATCGGTCGCTCCGCAGCCCGGCGGGCCGTCACCGGTCCGCCACCTCGGTGGCCAGGCTGTCCACGGGAATCTCCACGAGAAACGCCGCGCCGCCCTCCGGTCGATTGCCGGCCGTGATCCGCCCGTGCAGCCGCTCGATGTAGTCCTTGCAGATCGCCAGCCCTAGCCCCGTCCCCTTGCCCTCGTGCTTCGTGGTAAAAAACGGCTCGAAGACCTTGTTCGTGTCCTCGGGCAGCCCGCAACCGGTGTCCTCAAAGCGGACCACCACGTCGCGGTCTTGCACGGATGACGTGATGATCAGCCGCCCGCCGTTCGGCATGGCGTCAATCGCGTTCTTGATCAGGTTGCAGAAAACCTGGAACAGCCGGCTGCCCCGCACCGGCGGCATCTGCGCATCCGCAAAGTGGGCCGCCACCGTCACGCCGTTCCGGTCCGCTTGGTCGCTGAGCGTTCGAATCGCCTCTTCCAGCGCCGTGTTCACGTTGCCGCCGCGTGCCTCCGTGTGCGCGCTGCGTGAAAACTCCAGCAGCTCGCTGATGATGTCCGCCATCCGCAACAGCCCGGACCGCGCCCGGTCCAGGAAATCCGCAATCTTCTCAGAGTCCACGGGGGCCTGCGTCGCGAGCCGCCGCGCGAGGCTCAGGTACCGAAGAATGCCGTCCAGCGGATTGTTCAACTCGTGGGCCACCCGGGCGGCCAGCTTGCCGACGGCCGCCAGCCGCTCGGAAACGGCCAACCGCCGCTCCAGCGATGCCCGGGGCGAAATGTCCTCCGCCACCAGCACGGCGCCGGCCACGCCGGCGCCGCCGTCCGACCGCAACGGAGCACAGAATAGATTCAGCAACCGCTCGTCCTGGCCGTCCTCGGAATAGAGCACACTGTCGTACCGCTCCGGCCGGCCGGTATCCATGACCCGCCGCAGCTCCGTCGACCAGTCCTGGTATTGCCCCTCCACCGTCCCGGCCGCCAGCGTCTCGCCAATGTTGGGATGCTCCGGGAAGAGCGTCCCCGCCGCCTGGTTGCGATGCACGATCCGCAACGCTCGGTCGAAGATGACCACGCCAACCGGGAGGCTGTGGAACAGCTCCTCGGCGATGCCGGCCAATGGGATCGGCGTCGGCTCGGCCACGCTCGAAGGGATCTGGCCAGCATTCGGCGGGATGTTGTCGCGATCAGCCATGCGTTTCGGACGTTGCGTTATGGGAACCTGGGTTGATGCTAGATCGCATCATTTATCGGGCGATACGGCCAGAAAACACGCCGAAATGTGGTTCCTCGTCAACAATATCGGCAAATGGCAACTTCGATCAAGCCGCGTGGTGATTTCGGGAAACGTCGCCCGGAGGATTCGGAGGCAAGGTTGGTACATGTGTGCCACTTCTCTTGAGCAGGTGGGTCTGCCACGCGGACCGTCCTGCAAGACCAACCAGCTTGTAGGGTCCGCCGTGCGGACCATGGTTGCGTTCCGCTGCACTTGAGCGGTTCCTGGGGCGGCTCGGCCCTGGGAAACCAGGGGGGGAGTTTGACAATTTGCATAGACGTGCTATGTATATATGTAGATGTTCTATGTATGGAGCCCCGGTCATGGATTCGCGTCTGCTTTGGGGAACGGTGGAGATGCTCATCCTGAATGTGATATCCAGGGGGCCCAGCTACGGGTATCAGATCAGTCAGACGGTATTGGCCGAGTCGCGGGGGTATTTTGAGCTGAAAGAGGGCAGCCTGTACCCGGCCTTGCACCGGCTGGAGCGGCAGAAGCTGCTTTCGTCGTATTGGGTGGACACGCCGGAGGGGCGGCGGCGGAAGTTCTATCGGCTGACTCCGGAGGGCCAGGCCGCCCTGGAGGCCAAGCGGCAGGAGTGGCAGCAGTTCTCGGCCGGTGTGGACGGCGTACTGGGGACGAGCCGTGGAATGGCCTGAGACAATCGCGAAGGGGCTTCCGAATCCGCGCAGCGGCGAGCCGCCGAGCCTGCGGCAGGACATTATCGACGAGCTTTCCGACCATCTCTCCTGCGCCATGACGCGTGAGTTCTGCCGGACCCCAGATGAATCCCAGGCCAGAAAGGCGGTTCTCGCCCGCTTTGGAGACCCCGTGCGTATTGCCTGCCAACTGTGGTTCGCGGCAATGAAGGAGACGATCATGAAAGAGCGCATTGTGATGGCCGGCGTTGTCGTTGCGGCGTTGGCCTGCATCGTCACCGCGGTCGTCGCCTGGACGGCGGTGCGAGAAAACCAGGCAGTGAATCGTGCCTTGCTTGCGAAGCTGGAGTCGCTGGTCAAGGGACCGGAGCCCGAGTCGACCACAGCGGACTGGGTCAAGGTCGTGGTCCGCCTCCGCGAGGGTTCGGCCGACGGCCCGCCGGTCGCTGGAACCTCCGTGACGCTCGAGGGCGATGCGTTCGGCACGGGGTACTGCGCGCTCAGGGAGATCACGGATGGTTCCGGGATGGCCATGTTCGGCCCCATTCGGCCGGGAGAGTACGGCCTGCGCATGACTGTGCAGGGACTTGACGGCGGGGAGATACTGACGCTGTATCCTCGCGCGCTGCAGGAATTCGTGCTGGTCTGCCCATCCGCGGACGTTTGGACACGGGCCACGATTCGCGTGGACTGGCCGGAGAACCTTCCCGCGAGCGATCTTGCCGCAGCGCTCCTCTTCAGCCCCGTTTAGCGGACGCTGACACTGGACAACCGAACGTGGACCATCCCCAGGCTGCATGTGGTGGTCGGACCGGACGATCGCCTGCTGGAAATGCCTCTCGCTTCTTGGTTTGCCGACGACCACATGTCTTGGTGGCGGGATGAGGACGACAGCGTGCAGGAAGAGTTTTTCCCGACCTCGATCGTGGACGGGTATCCTCTTCCGTCACCCAATGACCCTGAAGGCGATCTGGACGCGACGAATGACTGCACCCGCGCGCATATCTCGCGGTACCGTCTGGTCCAGACCCAGATCTGGAAGAGGGCGTCCGAACCCGGAAGCGGCAGAACGGTGAAGTCGAAGCTCGGCGTGGATACGTATCGCGGGCAGAACGCACCCCTATTCTCGTCGAAACCCGGAGCGTCATGCTCGGACTCGACGTGGACCATTCCATTGTCACCAGACCTCATGGAGAAGGTGATCGCCGCGGTGGCGGAGCCGGACATAGGCAAGCCGGCGAACACGCCCTAGCGCGGATCGTCAGAGTTGGTCCGCACGGCGGACCCTACGATGGCCGGGCATCATGAACGGATGGTCCGCATGGCGGACCCTACGGTGCGAGCAGCGATTCGCCGGTCATCACCTCCGGCTTCTCCAGGCCCATCATTTCCAGGGCGGTGGGGATGATGTCCGCCAGCGTGCCGCCCTCGCGCAGGCGGCGGCCCTTGAGTTGGTCGTCCACCACGATCAGCGGGACGTCGAACGTGGTGTGGGCGCGCTGAGCGTCGCCGGTGGCCGGATCGATCATCTGCTCGCTGTTGCCGTGGTCGGCGGAGATGATCAGGTGCCCGCCCTTGGCCAGCGTGGCGTCGACGATCCGGCCGACCCCGGCGTCAACGGTCTGGATCGCCTTCTTTGCGGCCGCAATGTCGCCGGTGTGCCCCACCATGTCGCCGTTCGCGAAGTTCACGACGATCACGTCGTACTTGTCGCTTGAGATGGCCTTGAGCACTTCTTCCGTCACCTGCGGCGCGGACATCTCCGGCTTCTGGTCGTACGTGGAGACGTCGCGTGGCGACGGCACGAGGATCCGGTCCTCGCCGGGGAAGGGGTCGTCGCGGTAGTCGTTGAAGAAGAACGTGACGTGGGCGAACTTCTCCGTCTCGGCGCAGCGAAGCTGCCGGATGCCCAGCCGCCCCGCGTAGTCGCCGAACATGTCCTTCATCTTCGGCGGCTTGGGGAACATGACCTGGACGGGCAGGCCCTGCTCGTATGCGGTGAGCGTCGCATAATACAGGTCAAGCTTTTTCGGCCGGTCGAAGCCCAGCCGCGCCTCGTTGCCTTCCTTGTCCTTCGTGGTGAAGGGGAACTCGTCGAACGTGAACGCCTTGGTGATCTCGCGCGGGCGGTCGCCGCGGAAATTAAAGAACACGACGCTGTCGCCGTCCTGGATGGTGACCGGCTCGCTGTTGCCCGGACAAACCACCGTCGGCTCGATGAACTCATCGCCCCGCTGCTCGTCGCGCGTGGGATGGTCGTAGTAGTACTGGAACGCCTCTTCCGCAGAAGCCGCCCGGTGCCCCTCGCCCGCCGTGAACATGCGATACGCCCGCTCCACGCGGTCCCAGAAGTTGTTGCGGTCCATCGCGTAGTACCGGCCGCTGACCGTTGCCACCCGGCCGACGCCGATCTCCCTCATCTTCGCTTCGATCTGCCGGATGTACTTAATGCCGGCATCGATGGGGGAGTCGCGCCCGTCGCCGAAGGCGTGCAGGTACACGCGGTCCGGCGGGAAGCTCAGCCGTTTGGCCGTTTCGAGGATGGCGTAGAGGTGGGGCAGGATGCTGTGTACGCCCGCGTCGGAGCAGAGGCCCATGATGTGCATGCCGCCGCCCGTTTTGCGGGCTTGCTCGTATGCACCGACCAAGGACTCGTTTTTGTAGAACTCGCCGCCGCGGATGGCCTTGTTGATCCGCATGATCTCCTGGTCCACCACCCGGCCGGCCCCGATGTTCTGGTGCCCGACCTCGCTGTTGCCCATCACGCCGTCCGGCAAGCCGACGGCCTCTCCGCTGGTGCGGATGAGGACGTTGGGGTAGTTCTTCATCAGGCGGTCATCCACCGGCTTGCGAGCCTGGTGAATGGCGTTGGTGTCGTTCTGCTTCGGGTCGGGGTTGTGGCCCCAGCCATCGCGGATGATCAGCACAAACGGTCGACGTTTCAGCACGCTCACGCGGCACTCTCCTTCCGGTCAGGGCGTTTCGAGCACGGTAGTGTAGGGGCGG
>CAZPHH010000035.1:0-37614 GCA_964586145.1 uncultured Phycisphaeraceae bacterium
CGTAATCCACCGCGCCGTAGCCCGCCCCATGAACATCCGGTGCGTTGCCCGGATTGCCCACCAGCACGGTCTCGATGTTCACCGCAAACGCCGCGCCGGCGACAAGACCGATCAACACGGCGACCGATATGCCTGTCTTGGAGATGTTCATGTCTTTTGTCCTCCGGGTCGCAAGAGAGTCATCAGTCCAGCAAAAAACGCACGGAGGAGAACCCTTCTCTCTCTCGCGCGCTGTGATACTCAACCTGCGCCGCTCGGCGGAAGGCTGTCGAACTTGCGGGAGTCGCTCCCCGCCTTCAGCCGAGCACTCCCGTGTAGTATACCAGCGCCCCCCCTTTTTGGCCCACCCGAATTCCGAGAATGTGCGTCTTTTCTGCGGTTGCATTCTTCGGCGCCAGCCGAGTGGTCGGAGTCCTCGCCCCACAGGCCGACCGTTCCGCGCAACCGCCCGTGGTCCGGCCCCGGATCGCGCTCATGCCGCACCAAATACGTTCCTACGTGCCTGTGAGACAGGATGTTACGATGGCATGCCGAACGAGTTGCGCCCAAATCCCACCGGTGCAATCGCCGGCCTCATTCGGTAGAATGGAGCAGACGCGCGGGCACCGCCGTTGCCGCGTCGTCACGAGGACGAAGTGAATCGCTGTTTGCCCGCATCGGAAGGAGGGCGTTTGGATGAAGCCATCAGACCTGCACCCGATTGGCATCGCCTGCCTCGGAATCCTCGCGCTGACCGCGGCCGTGCCGGCCGACTGGCAGCCGGCGGCCCCGGGCATTGACTACGACGAATTCCTCCTGCCGGACCCGAACCACGTGTACGTCGCACGCATGGATCGCGCCGCCGCCAACTGCTTCATCGAAAGCACGATCGGGCAGGGGAAGCTGATCTCCGGACGAGAGACGGTCAGCGGCATGGCGCAGCGCTACGACGACGCCCTGGCGTACTGGGGGCAGGCCTGGGGGCCGCGGAACGACGTGGTGGTGGCCGTCAACGGCGACTTCTTCGACCTGACCACCGGCGCGCCCACCGGCGGGCAGATTCACTCCGGCTGGTACGCCAAGCGCTTTCCCAATGTGACCGGCGGCAGCGGATTCGTCTGGCAGCTTGATCGAGACGTGTTCATCGGCGAATGCGTGACCCACACGGCCAGCAAGCAAAAGGTGACCTACGTGGCCACCGGGAACAGCCAGAACTTCCAGGGCATCAACCGGGCCCGCGGCACGAACGAACTGATCGTCTACACCCCGCAGTACAACGTAACCACCGCTACCGACGCCACGGGCGCCGAAGTGCTGGTGGAAATGGCGCGCCCGACGCTGATTCTGCCCACGCCTTCCTACGCGCAGGGCACGGTCCGGGAGGTCCGCCCGAATCTCGGAGGAACGGTCATCCCGTTCGACCACGTCGTGCTGTCCGCGCACGGCACCGCCGCCACGACGCTCCTGAACAACGTGAGCGTGGGGGCCGAGGTCCGCATCTCCCAGGAAATCACGCACTACGAGCACGATTGCAGCACGCCGCTGGGCTTCGACTGGACCAAGACGTATGCGAGCATCGGCGGCAGCTTTCACTTCCTCAAGGGCGGGGTGATTCAGCCGTCGAGCGATCCCGGGGCCACCGCGCGACACCCTCGCACGGCCGTGGCCTACAACAGTGACTATGTGTTCTTCATCGTGGTCGACGGCCGATCCGCCGCCAGCGTCGGCATGAGCATGACGGAGCTGGGCGCCTTCTGCCTGGCGTACCTTTCGGCCACCGAGGGCATCAACCAGGACGGCGGCGGCTCCTCCGCCATGTGGGTCAACGGGCAGATCATGAACGTCCCGTCCGACGGAACAGAACGGGCGGTGGCCAACGGCCTGATCATGGCCCAGGTGCAGACGACAGAGCTCTCCGACCGGCTGACCGCGGGCGACCACGTGCATACCGTCTTGTCCGCCACGTTGCGTGTGGGTCCCGGAACGAACTACTCGCCGTTCCAGGCGTCCGGGGCCGGTGCGTCCGGGCTTCTGGCCGCACACGCGCTCCAGGGCGTGCTGGCCAAGGGCGAGTACTGGTGGAAATGCCAATTCGGCGCGAACACCGGCTGGGTGCCCGACAACCTGATCTTCCGCGGCGGGAGCGTCGGCGACGGCGACGCCGACGGAGACGTGGACCTGGACGACTACCCGCTGTTCGCAGATTGCCTGGCGGGCCCCGGGGCCGCGCCGAATCCGGTCCTGACCGGGCTGACCCCTCGCGACTGCCTGGATGCATTCGACACCGACGTCGATTTGGATGTGGATGCCCGTGATTTCGCCGCGCTTCAGTCGGTGTGGGGTGGTGACTAACACGACATGGCCGGTCGCCCGCCTCAACCCGCGCCCAGGGCTCAAAAGCAGAGCGTCGCCACGAACCGCCCGCCGCGCGGGCTCGTTGCTCCATCGGGCTTCACGCTCATCGAGCTGCTCGTCGTTGTGTCGATCATCGCCCTCCTGATCAGCATCCTGATTCCGACCCTGCGCAACGCACGAAACCAGGCGAAGGCCGCCGTCTGTGCGTCAAACCTGCACGTCCTCGGACAGGGCATGTCCACCTACGCCCAGAACCACGCCGACGTGCTGCCGCCCGGCCGGCTCCCCAAGATCGACGACTGCAACGCGTACGCCGTCATCCGCGGCGGACGGAAGTACCGCCCCACGTTCCTGGCCGTCCTGGGTGCGGAGGTGGGCCTGCCGGCTTTTGACGACCCGCAGCCCTGCGGCTCCACATTCGATCGCTTCGGTGAGAAGGGGGATCGTCAGAATTACGCCTCGTCCGCGTACGTCTGCCCGGCCGTGCCGTCCTGGACCGACGAGCGCAACGGCGCCTACGCGTACAACTACCAGTTTCTGGGCAACTCGCGGCTGCGCGACCCGGCCGTCCTCGATTCGTACAGGAACTGGCCCGTGCCACTCTCCCGCATTCGCTCCCCCGGGGCCACGGTGGCCGTGGGCGACTGCATGGGGACCGCCGCCTCCTGGCCTCGTAATCAGCGCCGCGAATACGAGAACAACGCACGAGATGCAGACCGCTTCGGCAACGAGGGTTTCAACCTGGACCCGCCGCGGGTGGACGCCGTCAACGGTGAGATGGCGAACTTCGACGCAACGCCCCAGTCGCGGTCGGCCGCGGACCCCCGCCATCGCGGTCGGGCGTCCATCCTCTGGCTGGACGGCCACACCGACCCCCAGACGCTGGGCGGCCTCGGCTACAGCGTCAATCCGGATGGAGTGGTCACTTTCGACGGGGACAACACGCTCTGGTCGGGTACGCATCAGGACACGGCCTGGACGCCCTGAACCACCCGACACGACAGGGAAACTCCTGTCGGCGTGCAGGGGCGTTCCCGCATCATCAGGCATTCCGCCCGGCGAACATCACGCGAGCAGGCCGCCTTCCGGCGAGAACGCCCTGCCTGCAAACGCTTGACACGTCGCCCGCCCATCCGTAGCTTCCAAGTTATTGTGGGCTTGTCTATCCGTATCATCGGCCTGTCTTGGCTGGTCTCTGGCATAGGCTGTGGAGATTCCATTCTGGCGTTGCAGGCGTTTCTGCGAGTCGGGGCGGGTGAAGCCGACACAATCCATCAGATCCGATCGTGGACGTTCCCAGCGCGGCCATCGCCGCCCAATGGCCTTGTCGCGCCGTCTGCGTAAAGACGCCGTGATGCGCCTTCTGGAAGGTGGGGCCGCCCTCGCCCAGAGGTGCAATCGCCGGCAGGTGAATCTGATCCTCAGCGTGGCGCTCCGCGTGGTCAAGGCGTGTCTGCCCCTCCGCATACGGCTGGCGCGAAACATGAAGGCCGCGGAGTTGTACCGCCGCGGGCTCGTGGACCTGCACTTCGATCGCGCCGCCGACCAGATGCGCATGCTGATGCACGTGCTCCGCGCCGGGTTCCAGGCATCCGGTGCATGCGATCGCTTCCAGTTCGACGAGTCGTTCCGGCACCTGGACGCCATCCGAGCGTCCGGTCGGGGCGCCCTGATCATCTCGCCTCATCTGTGCGGCTACCCGCTCTTTCCTCGCGTCCTGGCGGACCGCTTCCCGTGCAGCATTTACCTCCGCCGGTCGCCCGACCCGCGCAAACACAAGATCAACATGATGGTTGGGGCCGCGGGGGATGGCCACCTGGTCTACCCGCCGCCCGACAGCGCGCGCAGCGAGCGGCTTTTTGTGGCCTTGCGGGTCCTTCGCGAAGGACGCGGGCTGTATCTGACGCCCGATCTTCCGCGTAAGCCCCACGAGGGCACCCCGGTGCACGTGCTGGGCCAGCGAACCTATTTCCCTGCCGGCGTCGCCATCATGGCAATGCGAACCCGCGTACCCATCGTCATGGTGGACTGGCACTGGTCCGACGGGGCCTACCGTGTCCGTTGCCATGAGCCGCTGGACCCGGCGACTCTCCGGTCTCGGAGCGAGGCGGCGGGCTCCATCATGCGTCTGTTTGCCGCGAGAATGGACGAAGCGGTCCGTTCACACCCGGAGATGTGGTGGAACTGGCTCGACAAACGCTGGACCCGTCTTCTTCGGACCGGATCCGCTCACGCCGACCCAACCGGCCCCCGCGCCATCCCCCGCGGGACGCGCGTCTGACTCACTCGCGCTTGAGGGGTTCCATGCCCTCGGGCATGCCCACGTACTGCACGACGCAGTTGTAGGCGTCCAGGCATTTGTTGAAGAGCTTGCGCCCGCGATCTTCGGCGCTGGTGACAAACAGGCGGTAGTGGACGCGCCAGTTCTGGCGGTCCTTCGCCTTCTTGTCGAAACCGGCCTTCTTCTGAACCTGCTCACCCTTGTTGCGGTAGTTCCAGCGGACGGTCGCGTACGCCGAACAGAGCGCGTCGGCCGTGATCCAGTCGATCCCGGCCTCCTCCATCGAGCAATCCCACCGGAAGTCCGCCAGGATGTCCACCAGCATTCGGTCCAGCATGTTCTGCCGCTGGCCCATCAGCGGCAGCACCAGCCGCCCCAGATCGTTGTTCCGTCGCGGATTGATCGAGATGCCCATCTGCCCGCGGGCCGGCACAATCAGGAACGTGGCCGGCGTACGGACGGACGACCGTTTGTCCAGATCCTTGTTGGATACGACCGTCTGGTGAAAGATACGCGGGTCCGCCTTCTCCAGAAGGGCCACCGCCGCCTGCACCGCCGCGCGATCGTGGTGGTCGGATCGCCCGGGCTCCAGACGGTCACGCAGCACGAACGCCGGGTACGGCTCCTTCAAGCGGGCGGTTAGGCGGGCAAGTCGGCGGATGAACCGGGCCTCCCGCCGGATGATCTGTTCCGGTGAAAGAACCTGCCGGGCGACGGGCAGTTTGCTTTCCGCGATGCTCGCCTGCTGTTGCAACTCGGGCACCGCCTTTCCCAGCAGCTTCTCCAGGGTCTTGCTCCAACGCCCGATCTGGTTGCGCATCCCCACCAGTTCCTTGTCCAGCGCCTCCGCCTTGCGTTTGGCACTGCGCTTGGAACTCTGACGCAACGCCTCCAGTTTCTGCTCGTCCTCCGCCCGCTTCTGATCCAATCGCGCGATCTCTCCCCTGAGTCGCTCGCACTCGGCCAGGAACAGCTCCGCGCGCACTCGGTTGATCACGGAAAGACGCCACAGGCGGTCCGCCTTCCACTGGGGAGTGCCGCGCCCGTTCAGGTCCAGGTCCTCATCCGGGCTGGGCGTCGTCTGCCGCGCGAACACGGCCTGCACGTACTCATCCGGATACACGGCGTGGATCACGTCAACCGTGTTCTGCCAGGGGACCACGTTGCGCGTGCAGTCGTCGATTACCGTTTCCAGCTTGGCGGGCTGTATGACGCCGGGATGGGTCGACACGAGTCCGTAGCGCAGGAACGCCCGGACCCGCGGGGCGTCTTCGTCCCCCAGGGGCTCGGACGCCAGCAACCAGGCCAGCTCCTCGTACAACTGCCAGTACGCGTTCGCCAGGTGACGTTCAATCGCCTTGTATTCCCGCTCGGCGGCCTGCCGCAGTCGCGGGACCCTCGGATCCAGGGCCGGGCCGTCCTCCTTCCCACCCTTGCCCCCGAAGATGGATCGCAGAGCGCCGGATTCGCGGCGAGCCTTGTCCGCCGCGGCCTGAGACGCGCGGCAGTCGCTCTCCTGCCTGCGATAGCCGGCAATACGAAGTTCGAGGCCCATCGCGTAAAACGTCCAGCCCAGAAGCGTGTCGGCATCCACCCGGTGCCGCCGGCAGAACTGGACCAGCAGCTCGTCCGCGCTCAGCTCGGCCGCCACCTTGGGAATCAGCGCGTTCGTCTGTTCCCGCGCAATCAGGAGCTTGATCTGGGCCACCCCCACGCTCAGCAGGCGAGTGAGCGCGGGATCCGGTGCCGGCGCGTCCGGCGCCACCGCCCCTTCCTCGTCTCCCTCGTCCTCGGCATCCTCCGCCTCCGCGTCGTCCTCCTCGTCCTCGTCCTCGTCGGCCTCGTCTTCATCCTCGGCCTGCGCCTCAGGCGCCGCGCTCGGCGACTGAAGCTGTCCGGCAATCCGTTCCAGTGCTGACGTCAACGCATCCACGGACGGCAATCGCTGCAGTTCTCGGGCCTGCCGCGCAATCTCGTTCAGAACCTGCTCGGACGGCGAGCTGCGGCGAAACTCGTGACGGTGCAAATCCAACGCCAGCAGCTTGTCCCAGATCGCGATCCGCGCGTCGACAATCTTGAACACGTTCTCCGGCAGTTCGCCGTCCCAACCCGATGCCGTCGGCTCCTGCTCCTCCTCCAGTTCCTCCTCCGCCAGGAAGGCCTTGAGTTCCTCCTCGGCGGCAGCCAGGCCGGTGGCCCGACTCGACTCGTCGAACTCTCGAGGCGGGGAACCGATCCCTTCGGCGGTTTCCGCAGTCGCGGCGTCCGGTTCCAGGCTGTCGCTGACGGGGCCCATCGAATATCCTGTTCTCGCCGGCGCGCAACCGGCGGCCGCGCCGGAAGAACCGTCGGACGACGCATCTTCCGGCGCAACCGGGGCGCCGTATGGTACGAAGTAGTATCGGCTCTCCACGCACCCGACCACAGCTTCCACTGCCTCGCAACGACGGCGGGGTATGGCAGGAGTGTCCGATAACGAGCCCGCCACCCCACGCCGGGGAATCCACGCCGGGCGCGAAAAAGGCCGGTCGTCCGTCGTATCCCATGGCAACTGCGGACCAGAAATGAGGGATTGCCCCTATCTCACAGCCCGAAGGAGGAGCCGGGCCCCGGACGTCCCGGTGGCGGGTCTGCCCCGCCATGCTCATTGCCGCTTGAATTTGGGCCTAATAGACGTAAAATGGGGGTGACTCGGATGTCGCTGGGAGTGGGTAGTGGTGCGGGAACGTCTTCACGTCTCTGCGCGGTGTATTTCCTCTACTATCCCCCCCACGGATTATTGGGCTTGAACGGTTTACCTGCCGGCCGCCAGGGCGGCGGTTGTGTGTCCGCGTGGCCAGCAGCGTGAACAAGGAAACGCAGTCGGATGTGACCTGCCTGGCGGTGGAACCGTCCCAATGAAGGAGGTTTGGCGATGACGCGATGGAATCGGTTGGCGGCCTGTACAGTCCTGGTCCTGGGAGCGGCGAGCGTGGTGGCGGCAACGGACGGCGACGGGGCCGACTGGTGGGTCAACGTCAGCAGCCGTGCCCCGGTCCTCTTTGAGCCGGGTCCGCGGGAGACCGGCGTGCTCTACCTGGACGGTTCGCTGATGGAGGTCGAGACGTTCAGTATCACCCGGTACGTTTGTGGCAGCGACCTGAGCAACCGGACGATCGACGACCTGAGACGCGACGTGGAGACCGTCCGCGCCCGCAATGCCGAGGCGCAGCGCACCCTCATCAGCGCGGCCGGCCCGCGCTCGGGCCTGAACATCGTTTTCGACGTGTCCGGTTCCCTTCCCGCCGGCGCCGCGGACGCCCTGGAAGCGGTGGCCCAATACATCGAAAGCCAGTTCACGGACTCGATGACCGTCACCATCGACTTCTCCATGCAGAACCTGGGGGGCAGCGTCCTGGGCTACACGTCCGCGACCTTCACGTCGGGTATATCGTACCCGACGGTCCGCTCCGGCATGGTGAACGACATGGACCTGGACGACGTGGTCCAGAACTGGCTGCCCACCGGCAGCACCGTGCCCGTCCGGTACAACGGCAGCAGCTCCACGGTGACCAACGAGAACCGCGTCTTCTTCACATTGGCGAATTACAAGGCGACGATCGGCTCCCTGGGCGGAACGGACGCGGAGATGGTGCTCAACACGGCGTTCCTCTGGGACTACGACCCCAGTGACGGCGTGCCCAGCAACCGGCAGTGTTACCAGTCGGTTGTGGCCCACGAGGTCGGCCACGTTCTGGGCTTCATATCCTTCGCGGACTTCGATCCGAACTCGGACATGGCCGCTATGGATCTGTACCGCTTCCAGCGGACGCCCGGCGCCAACAACTACAACCCGTCCACCTACGAGGAGTTTCAGACGACGCCCCGGCTGGTCGACTACAACACACCCAATGACGATCACAACACCGACCTGATCGTGGTGGAGTACCGCATGTCGGATGGCGACCCCTACCAGGCCAGCCACTTCCGGGAGCAGACACCCTCGATCGGCATCATGGACCCCGCCCAGGCAAACGGGGAGACGTTCTATCCGAACTTCTACCGCGCCTCCGACCTGGACGTCTTCGATGCCATCGGCTGGGATTACTCCACCGCCCAGGACTGCAACAACAACGGCATTCCGGACGACGTGGACATCGCCACCGGCACCAGCCAGGACTGCAACCTGAACGGAGTGCCCGATGAGTGCGACATCGACGACGGCACCAGCCACGACTGCAACAACAACGGCATTCCGGACGAGTGTGACCTGGCGGAAGGAACCTCCGAGGACTGCAACAGCAACCTCATCCCAGACGAGTGCGACCTCAGCAGCGGCGCCAGCACCGACTACAACGGAAACGGCATCCCCGACGACTGTGAGCCGGACTGCAACGGAAACGGCATCCCCGATTCCTGGGACATCTTCAACGGCTGGACCGTCGACGCCAACGGCAACGGCGTGCCCGACACGTGCGAGGTGCCGCCAATGTTCGAAGCGGGTTTCACCACGGCCAACCACGTCGTCAAGACGGTGAGCCTGCAGAACACGTATACGAACCCCGTCGTGGTCTGCACAGGCCAGTACTTCTACAACGGAAAGCGCATGATCCCCCGGGTCAGCAACGTGACCTCGACCAGTTTCGACCTGCGTCTGGTCGATCCGACCAACGCCTCCCAGACGTATTCCATCCAGGAAGTCGTCGGGTACTGGGTCATGGAGCAGGGCGTCACGGAGCTCAACGGCGTGAAGATGGAGGCCTGGAGGTACACCTCCAGCGTAACCGACGGCAACGGCGAGTGGACCGGGCAACCGCGACAGTACTGGCAGAGCTACTCAAATCCTGTTGTGCTCGGACAGGTCATGAGCGCCAACGACGACTGGTCGGTGTTCTGGTCACAGGGCTCCGCGCGGAGCAGCATCCCGTCGACCTACTCGCTGCGAACCGGCAAGCACACGGGCGCCACGGGACTGGATCGGGCCAACGAGACCATCGGCGTCATCGTCTTCGAGAGCGTGACCGCAGCAAGCCTGGGCGGCGTGCCCTTCGAGGCCTGGGTCGGACCGGCGACGGTGCAGGGCGTCCTGCACGGCACGCCGCCGCAGACGGCCTACACCCTGCAGACCCCCATGGCCGCTCCCCAGTTTGTTGCCATCGCGTCGGGCGCCGGCCTGCAGGGCAGCAAGGCGTACTGGGCCCAGCGCCACGGCCAGGCCGGCTCCGGAGGATCGACCTATCTCCTGCTCTCCCTCGATGATGACTCCGATCGCACCCACATGGAGGGCGAGCACGTGGCCTACGCACTGCTCCAGAGCACACTGGTCTGGCCGCGCGTGCCGGACTTCGACGGTGACGGAGACGTGGACCTCAAGGACTTCGGGGCGTTCCAGGTCTGTTACAACCAGGCCGCTTCCGGCGCGTGTCTGCCGGGCGATCTGACCGGAGACGGATACGTGGGCGCAGAGGACGTGCCTCTGTTCCTCAATCACCTGCAGGGCCCGCAGTAGCGCAGAGCAGAGCAACCGACGGATGGAGCTGACCAGGGATGCTGTACTATCAACGGAACGTCGTATCGGCCGCACTATGCGGATTGCTGCTCGGAACGTCCTTGTCGGCCGCAGCCGCGACCGACTCACGGAATGACAACGCCGGCGAGCCGGTGCTGTCTGTGGACCGAGCAGGCGCGCAGTTCCGACTTCAACTGGGTCCCCAGACGCTGATCCGCACCGGCGACCAGCCCATCCGGGACCCCCGGATGATCCTCGTGCCGGACGCACCATCGCGCTTCGTGCTCTGGGAAGAGGACCAGCCGACGGGCTCACAGCCCTACTACGCCGTGAGCCTCGACGGAGAACGCTTCTCACGACCCCGACCGGCGGTGTATGACCTTCGACTGCGCCACGGCGATTTCGACCCGCATCGCACGATACGGACCGTAGACTCCGGGCTGGTCCAATCGCCGGCGTCCGAGCTGCATATCGTGCAGTTCCTTGTTCCACCCCTGGAGGACTTCCGAACGGCCCTTCGCGGCCTGGGGGCAACGGTCCACAACTATCTCCCGCACTGTGCCCTGCTCGTGCGGATGGACGCCCAAACCCGCACCGCCGTCGAGGCGCTGCCCTTCATTCGCTGGGTCGGACCGTATCACCCGGCCTACCGCCTCGAACCCGCGCTGGCGACCGCACTGGCCGACGCCTCCCTGCCGGCGTCAGAAGCCCGCTATCGCATCCAGATGATTGACGCGGGCCCGTCGGAAAAGCAGGCCCTGCTGGATGGGATTGCCGCGGTTGGAGGCACCGTGAACGTGGCGTGCGAACAAAGCGCCTTCGTCCAGGCCACGCTCACCCCGGAGCAGCTCCTCCAGGTCGTCCAAATGGACGAGGTGCTGTTCATCGACCGCCAGGGGACCCCCGTCACCCTCATGGACAAGGCCCGCGCCATCGGCGGCGCGAATTACATCGAGACGGCCGGAGGGTACACGGGCCAGGGGGTCCGGGGCGAAGTCATGGACAACGGCTGCCAGACGACCCATCCCGCGTTCGCGTCGCGGCTGACAGTTCGCCTCGGTGGGTTCGGCACGGAATCGCACGGCACGTCCACCTTCGGCATCAACTTCGGCGACGGTACCGGGAGTCCGAACGGGCGGGGCATGCTTCCCTCGGGCAACGGCGTGTTCTCCCTGTGGAACACCGACAACCGGGTGAACGACGCCGCCCAACTGGTCAGTTCCACGTGGCAGTGCCTCTACCAGTCCAATAGCTGGGGTACCACCGACGGCAGCGGGTACAGCTTCGATTACAACTCCAGCTCGTCGGAGCTGGACCAGGCCGTCTACCTGCACGATCTCCTCATCGTGCAGGGTCAGGGCAACTACCGGTACTCCGGCTCGCTCCGCGAAGCCTGGGCCAAGAACATCGTCTCCGTCGGCGGCATCCACCACCTGGACACCCTGACCAAAAGCGACGACTATTGGTACAGCGCCAGCATCGGGCCCGCCGCGGATGACCGGATCAAGCCCGACCTCTGCCACTTCTACGACTCCATCCGCACCACCACCACCGGCAGCGGATACACCAGCAACTTCGGCGGGACCAGCGGGGCCACCCCCATCGTCGCCGGCCACTTCGGCCTGTTCTACGAAATGTGGGCGGACGGCCTCTTCGGAAACCTCACCAGCGGGCAGTCGGTCTTCGAGGAACGACCGAGCAGCGCCACCGCCCGCGCCGTCATCATCAACACCGCCAGCGCCTACCCCTTCTCGGGCACGGGCCACAACCTGACCCGGACACACCAGGGCTGGGGCCTGCCCGACCTGCAAGTCCTCTACGACCGGCGAAACAACATCCGGGTCGTGGACGAAACGGACATTCTCCTTCCGTTCCAGACCACCTCGTACGAACGAACCATCGTCCCCGGCCAGCCGTACCACGACCAACTGCGCGTCACGTTGGTCTACACGGACTACTACGGAACCACCTCGTCCAGCCTGCACCGGATCAACGACCTTTCGCTCCGGGTCACCTCGCCCGGCGGCACCGTCTACTACGGCAACAACGGGCTGCGCAGCGGCAACTGGTCGACCTCCGGCGGATCGTCCAACACCATCGACGTGGTGGAGAACGTCTTCATCTCCTCCCCGGCGGCCGGGCAGTGGGTCATCGAGGTCATCGCGGACGAGATCAACCAGGACGGGCGTCCGGAGACGCCCGGCGTGCTGGACGCCGACTACGCCCTGGTGATCACCGGGGGTGACGAAGACTGCAACAACAACGGCGTGGCGGATTCCATCGACATCGCCACCGGCACCAGCCAGGACTGCAACGGGAACGGCATTCCCGACGAATGCGACATCGACCGAGGTCGAAGCCTGGACTGCAACGAGAACGGCGTGCCCGACGAGTGCGACCTCGCCGACGGAACCAGCATCGACTGCAACGGGAACGGCATTCCCGACGAATGCGACATCGCCCAGGGACTGGCCTCCGACTGCGACGGGGACCTCGTTCCCGACGAGTGCCAGCCGGACTGCAACGGAAACGGCATCGCCGACGTGTGCGAAATCCTGGGCGGCGCCCTGACGGATGCCAACGGCAACGGCGTGCCCGACGTGTGCGAGGTGGAACCCAGGCTTGAGGCGGGATTCACCACGGCCAACCACGTCGTCAAGACGGTGACCCTGCAGAACACGTATACCAACCCCGTCGTGGTCTGCACGGGCCAGTATTTCTTCAACGGCAAACGCATGATCCCCCGGGTCAGCAACGTGACTTCTTCCAGCTTCGACCTGAGACTCGCAGACCCCACAAACCCGTCGCAGACCTACTCCATCCAGGAGGTCGTCGGCTACTGGGTCATGGAGCAGGGCGTCACGGAACTCAGCGGCGTGAAAATGGAGGCCTGGAAGTACACCTCCACCGTCACCGACGGCAACGGAACCTGGACCGGCGAGCCGCGCCGCTACTGGCGGCAATACGACGAGCCCGTCGTGCTGGGGCAGGTCATGAGCAGCAACGACGCGTGGTCCGTCTTCTGGACACAAGGACTGCAGACCGAAGACGCCCCGTCCCCCTATAACCTCCGCACCGGCAAACACACCGGGTCCACCGGACAAAACCGCGTGGATGAAACTATCGGCGTCATCGTTTTCGAAGGCGTGACCGACGCCAGCCTGGCCGGCGTCCCGTTCGAGGCCTGGGTCGGACCGGCCGCCGTGAAGGGTCTGCTGCACGGCACCCCGCCGCAGACCGCATACACCCTCCAGACCCCGATGGCCGCCCCCCAGTTCGTGGCCATCGCCACGGGCGCGGGCCTAAAAGGCAACACAGGCTACTGGGCGCAGCGTCACGGCCAGGCCGGCTCCGGCGGATCGACGTACCTGCTCCTGTCCCTGGATGACGACATTGCCCGGACCCACACTACGGGCGAACAGGTGGCCTACGCACTGCTCCAGAACAGCATGGTCTGGCCGCGCGTACCGGACTTCGACGGCGACGGGGACGTGGACCTCAAGGATTTCGGGGCCTTCCAGGTCTGTTTCGACCAGGCCGCTGCCGGCACGTGTCTGCCGGGCGATCTGAACGGAGACGGGTACGTCGACGAAGAGGACGTGAACCCGTTCCTCAATCACATGCAGGGCCCCTCTTCGTAGGGGCCTCCGTGCAGACCAGTCTTCGTAGGGTCCGCCGTGCGGACCAATCCCAATCTGCGCGACGCGGCGATTCGCACAAGCCGCCTCCGTTCAGTCGTACCCCAACTCCTCGAGGTCGTCCTCATCCAGCCCGAAATGGTGGCCGATCTCATGCAGCACCGTCGTCCGGACCTGGTCAATGATCTCCCGGCGCGTCCGGCACACACGCTGGATGTTCTTCTGGTAGATCGATATCCGCTCCGGCCACTGATACGGGTGCTCGACGCTCTGGTGCGTGAGCGGTGTGCCGTGATACAAACCCAGGAGCCACTGCGGATCGTCGATTTCCGCCTCCTGGCAGTCGCGGGCGGAGGGCATGTCATCGATCTCGACGGCGAGATTCTCCAGGTAGGGCAAAAACTCCTCCGGCACCTCGTCGAGGGCCTGGCGTACCAGCTCTTCGAACTCCCGTCGTGTGATCTTCATCGCCTTTGCATGCCAGCGGCCTCGCCGCTCCAGCAGTCTCTGCTCACTCCGGACGTGAACCGTATACCCGAAATCACACTTCCGTTACAATGCCCGGCGAATCGGCATCCTTACAAGGAGGAAACACCGTGAGACGGCATGGAACCATCGGCAGCGCGTGGATCTTCGGGCTGGGGATGATCGCGGTCGTGGGCTGCATGCCCGACGGCATCCTGCTCACCCCCGTCAGCACGAATCGGGAGCTGGTCGAGGAGACGGTGATCCGCGAGCGGGGGCTCCCGTCCGACAAGATCGCCGTCATCGACGTGACGGGCATCCTCTTGAACGCCTACGAACCGCAGTTCTTCGGCCAGGGCGAACACCCGGTCAGTCGCCTGCTCGAACAGCTCGACAAGGCAGAACGCGACCCCCATGTCGTGGCGGTCGTCCTGCGGATCAACTCGCCCGGCGGCTCCGTGACGGCCTCCGAACTTGTACACCAGGAGATCGCCCGATTCCGAAAGAGCACCGGCAAGCCGGTCTTCGCCGTGATGATGGACGTGGCGGCCAGCGGCGGCTATTACGTCGCCTGCGCCTGCGACGAAATCTGGGCCTACAACTCCTCCGTCACCGGCAGCATCGGCGTTCTCGCACAGTTCCTCGACGTCAGCGGCACCATGCAGAAGATCGGCATGAACGCCCCGGCCATCACGTCCGGCCCCAACAAAGACGCCGGCTCCCCCTTCAAGAGCATGACGCCGGAGCAGCGAGCGATCTTCCAGACCATCGTGGACGAAATGTACGACGGCTTCGTGGCCGTTGTGACGAGCGGTCGGCCGGGCATCACGGAAGAGAAGGTTCGTGAACTGGCCGATGGTCGGGTGTATACCGCCGGCCAGGCCCTGGAGCTGGGGCTCATCGACCACGTCGGCACCATCCGGGACGCATTTGCAGCACTGAAGGAGCGAACCGGCTCCAAGGCCATTCGTGTGGTCACCTACCGCCGCCCGCTGGAATACCGGCCAAACTACTACGCCCAGGCGCCCGGCGCCCAAGGCACCGGCGTTGACGTGAACCTGATCAAGCTGGACGTGCCCAGTCTCACGGGCCTGGGAACTCCGCAATTCCTCTACCTCTGGGCCCCCGGCCACTGACAGCGGCGAGCGCGACGGGGTCGCAGCGCGGGCGTCAATCCGCGAAATCGCCGGGCAGATCCAGCAGCTTGAGCACGCGCTGAAGGCGAGGGCGAGAATAGACAGGCTTTCCTTCGATGGCCGCCAGCGCGTCCTCCCGCCGAAGCTTCCCCTCACGGATCATGTTGCTCAGGAACCCATCCAGGTACGTGGCCCCGTGCATCCGGTGGAACATGAAGTTCTTCATCTCCGCGAATTCGCAGTCCGCCTTCCATGTGCCCAGGCAGTCCGGTGGCAGTTCCCACCCCAGCTCTTCCTGGATCGTCCGGTTGACCTCCGCCTCGTCCCATTCGCTGTGGAAGAAGTAGTCCACCCGGTACACGTCGGGGTAGCGAGCCTGCAGATACGCGCTGAAGGGGGTGAGATACAGGAGAGACGCTTTCGCCGCCAACACGCAATGGCTGAGCACCGAGGGGTGCCGGACCACAAGCGACATTCCTTTGCCGGCCACGCGAAACAGTTTCTTCACCTGCCGCGGGAAGGAATGAGCCATGGTGTCCGTGTCTCCCGCTTGGTAGGTGGGGAGAAACGAAACCTCCTCGTACTTGTTGCCGCCCAGGATCAGGCTCTTGATCCCGTGGCGGCGGGCGATCCGCAGGAGTTCCCGGTTGACGAGTTTGCATGGCGCGCAGGTCAGGTTCGCGATGGCCATGACCGGATTCTTCTTCCAGATCTGGCAATACCTCCGTGCCACCCGGCGGTGGTAGTCCCAGGGAATGTTGCTGATCTCGACCAGCGGAAGGTCCAGGCGCGAGGCCAGCCTTCTGACACTCTGGTCAGTCACCTCCGGAGTGAACACCGTTCGATAGTAGGCGCCCAGGCAACGGAGGTTATGCTTTCTCCGCAGCAGGTACGCCAGGTAGGAACTGTCTCGCCCGCCGCTCACGCCGATCAGGCAGTCGTACTCGCTGTCGCGCCCGCGCTCTCGCACCTTCTCGATGACTTCCTCCAGCGAGGGGCCGGCAACTTGATGCGGCGCGTTGCACTGGGCCTCGACCGCTTCCCGCCGGCAAATGTTGCAGACTCCCTGGTCGGAGAAGTCCACGGATTCAAGGGTGTCAGGCAGAACACACCGTTTGCATCGGGTCGGACTCATACGCTCCATGATAACCCGGCGTGCGGTCTTTGCCTATCCCTGGTTGGTCCCTGCCGGGTCGCTGACAGCCGGACCGGCACATGCACGCTCTCACAGGGCTTTCGGCCTCGGATACTCGGAGACACCGTGGACGACCCGGCTGACCTGAAAGCGAGACGCGTCAGGCGAGAATGGGAATCAAGCGGAGGCGGCGGTCTGGACACGCAGGGCGAGGATCAGTTCGACCTCCCCGGCGGGCAGGCCCACGCGGGTGGCGATCTCGAGGGTGTTGTACCCGGCGTCGGAAAGCTCGCCGACCAGTCGCCGGAGGGTCGCCTGTCGAGGGCTCAGTGCGGCAGACGCGGAGACGGAAGATGCCTTCGCAGCGACGGGCTCGCTGGCGGCCTCGGTCAGGCGGGTCAGCCGGTTGATGCGCTCGTCGGCGGCGCGGATGAGCGATTCGAGCTTGGCCGATCGACTATCCATCTGCGCGTTGACCTGGCGGGCGAGCTTCTCCAACTCCTGGAGCACCGTGCAGACTTCCTGTGACACCTGCCGCTCTTCCTTGATCTGCGCAATCTGCTCGCGCACGTACGCGCGGGGTGAGTTGCTGTTACGAACCATGATCCGGCGGCGCGTGCTGATCAGCATGATCAAACTGACACCCACGATCACGACAATCAGCGCGATCTGGGATGAGGAAAGGCTGCCACCAGAGGCGGCCAGCAGGACGGGCAGACCAGCAATGGTGTGGGCAGCGGTCGGCGCCATGCGAAGCCTCGACTCCGTGGAAGAAACGCGCGAACGGATCGGCCGGGCTCAGCCCGGGGTCCGTTCCCAGGCCGATCGGGCCGCGTCCATCACCGTCCGCAGCGCCACCCCGGCTTCCTGGGCCAGGCGGCGGCAGTCTTGAAACTCCGGGGAGGCGGTCAGGACCCGGCCGGCCTTCCGCCCGATCTTCATCCGGACGGCACCATACGGCGTCTGCACCACCTGGTGCTCGCGGGCCAGCCGGGACCGACGGGCGGACTGCCGACGCACGCCGAACGTGGTCGTCTCGCGGAAAATGATCTCTTCCAGCCGGTCCACGTCGGCCGGGTTTGCCAGGGCCGCAAGGATCAACCCCGGACGCGATTTCTTCATCTGTATCGGCAGGCAGTACGCATCAAGTGCACCCGCCTCGAAAAGGCAGTCGAGGCAGTGGCCGACAGCCTCGCCCGTGCAGTCGTCCAGGTTGGCTTCCAGCAGGACAACCTCGTCCGCGCCCGGGTCGCCGACCGGGCTTCCCAGTATCACCCGCAGCAGGTTGGGCCGATGCCGGCCGTCGCGTGTGCCCGCCCCGTAGCCCACGGCTTGCAGCGTCATCGCGGGCAGCGGGCCGTACCGCTCCGCCAGGGTTGTCAGAACCGCGGCCCCCGTCGGGGTGAGCAGCTCGCCCGGTTCGTCGCATTCGGCGATCGGCACGCCCTGGAGCAGGACCGCCGTCCCGGGCGCGGGGACGGGCATCACGCCGTGCTCGGCGCACACCGCGCCCGACCCGACGACCAGGGGCGAGCAGATCACCTGCTTCACGCCCAGCAGGTCCAGCGCAGCCACGGCCGCCACAACGTCGACAATGGCGTCGATGGCCCCAACCTCGTGGAAGTGGATCTTTTCAACGGGCACGCCGTGCGCGATGGCCTCTGCTTCGGCCAGGCGGGTGAAGACGCGCTCGGATGGGGCGCGAACGGCCTCGGAGAGCTGGCCCGCGCGCAGAATGGCCAGCACGTCCTCGAGGTGCCGATGGGGCTTGTCGCCGGGCTCCACATGGACGCAGAACCGGGTGGCGGCGAAGTGCTGTTTGGAGACCCGGGTGGTTTCGATGCGGTACCCGGGCACGTTCAGACCCGCGAGAATTTCGCGCAGCCGGTCAACCGGGGCGCCGGCGTCAATCAGCGCGCCGACGATCATATCTCCGGCGGCGCCGCTGAAGCAGTCGAAGTAGGCGATGGTCATAGGGTGCGCTCCCCACGCAAACGGCCGGCTGCCCCGCCCAGACCCGGGCGTAGTGTATCTGCGACCGCCGCGGATGGCAAAAAGACACAGCCGGGGCCGGGGCGCGGCCGATCCTGGAGAGTCGCGCAAACTGGGGCGAACTCCTCCTCCAGAGCGACACGAATCGCCTCCGATGAGAAGACTGTTGTTTGGTTCACCGAGTGTTCGGCAAGACGGTTCGGCCGCGTTTCAGAAACGTACCGAGCCGTCTTGCTTTGCCGTTCTCGCCTGCCCTGTGCCGCGGCTCCCGGCTGCCGACCCGGGCACCACCCCTCCGGAGACCTCCGCCTGCCGTAGTGTTCACAAGCACCACCACGTTCGGTCCGCGGGGCCAAACGGCCGTGCGGGGTCCGCCGCAACTCGGACCCACGCCTGTGCGGCACTGGATTCAGGGCCACAAATCGGGTATGCTGGCACTGCAGAGGGGCCGCAGCAGGGGTCGTTGTATTCTTGTCGGCAGAGCCGCTTTTACAGGACGTGCGCAAGATGGCTGGGAATGGGTCTTCCGGACGGGTCCGGATCATCGCGGTCGGCATCCTCCTGGTGCTCGCCTCCGTCGCTTCTGCGGACGAAATTCGCATCGCCACCTGGAATATCTCGTATTACTCCGGCGGGCGGGTGGCCGAACTCCAGACCGCAATCTACGGACAGTATATGGGCCGATCCATGGCCCCGGACATCCTCGTCGGCCAGGAGTTCATCAGCGCCGCAGCCGTCACGAACTTCGTGAGCATTCTGAACACGGCGCCGGGCAGCCCGGGCGACTGGGCGGCCGCCGCCTTCGTCGACGGTCCCGACACGGACAGCGCCTTCTTCTACCGCACCAGCCGAGTGGCCCTCGCCACGGACCTGTCACCCAACGGGGTGACGGTGGTGTCCGAGGGGGGCGTGGCACCGAACCATCCGCGCCACATCATGCGGTACGACGTGCGGCTGTCGCCCGGCGTGTCCGGCGAGTCCCGGCTGGCCCTCTACAGCACGCACATGAAGGCGGGGTCCAGCAGCGGAGACCAGGCACGCCGACTCGTCGAGGCCCAGCGCATCCGGGAAGATGCCGAATCCCTGCCCCCGGGCTGGCACTTCCTCATCGGCGGCGATTTCAACGTGCAGTCATCCACCCAGGCGGCCTACCAGGAGCTCGTCGGCTCGAAGGAGAACAACGACGGCCGGTTCTTCGACCCGATCAAAACGCCGGGCGCCTGGAACAACAACTACGCCTTCCGCTTCGTCCACACGCAGGATCCGATCGGAGCGGGCGGCATGGACGATCGCCACGACCAGATCCTCCTCTCGACAAGCCTTATCGACAACGTGGCCCCGTACTACCTCGGCGATGCTTCCGTCCCGTACAGCACGTCCACGTGGGACGATCCCGTCCACACCTATCGCAGTTGGGGCAACGACGGGACCAGCTTCGACACCACACTCACCATTACGGGGAACCAGATGGTCGGTGCGGTCATCGCCCAGGCCCTGGTCGATTGCGCCGCGGGCGCCGGACACCTGCCCGTCTTCCTCGACCTGCGGATTCCGCCGTGCGTCGGCGATTTCGACTGCGACGGCAACATCAACCTCGTTGATTACGCGGCCTTCGCGGACTGCATGACCGGCCCCGGCCAAACGCCGGACCCGACTCCGCCCACGGTGCCGGAGCAATGTCTCGAAACCTTCGACTTCGACGACGACGAGGATGTGGACGCCGCGGACTTCGCCGCATTTCAGGAGATACTCGCCGCACAATAGGCGATACCAACGCCGTGTACGCAACTGACCGGCTGTTGCTGCGGCAAGACGGCCTCCTGCCTGCGTCGGAAGGCCTCTCCGTCCTCCCTTCAACGTAGCGGCTTCTGCCCCGCCTCCAGCCGCATCTGATTCACGCGGGCCCAGACGTGCGGATCGTTCTTCAGGAAGGACACGAGGTGGGCGGTGGAAACGCCCACGCGAGACGCGGCGGATGACACCTGCATCTGGCAGCCGGCCAGCAAATCCAGGATCTCGCCGATCACCGGCAGATACCGCACATCCCGCCGGCCCACGCACAGACGCCCCTGCCCGCGGATGCAGCCGGCCAGCAGCGGCGTCGGCCGATAGGCCCCCGGATCGATCGGCGCCCGAACGTGCAGGGCAATCGCCCGCCGCAGCCGTCGCAGTGCCCGGGCGCGGTTCTCGTGCTGCGAACGGCTCTCCGTGGCCGTTACGATCAGACCGGTCGCCCGATGCCGCAGCCGAACCGCCGAGCTGACCTTGTTCCGATGCTGCCCCCCCGGCCCCGATGCCCGATAAACGTCCACCTCGCACTCGTGGACCAGTGTCTCGTCGGGCAGGGCGAGCAAGTACGCCGCCCTCTGCTGATTTGCGTCGCCGTGCATGGGATGTTATCGCTCCGTGGGGGCCGCGGCATCGCGCCGTCCGTCCGCATCATATCGAGGCGCAAGCCAGTCACAAGTTACCGTTCACCTACGCCGATATCGCAGGGGAGCGCGACTCTAATCCCTGAGTCCTCAACAAGGACTGTGGAGTAACGGATCATGAAGTCATCCGTCGTACGGTACTGGCCCGCGGCCCTGGCGACCGCGGCCATCCTGGCCGGTTGCATGTCCATGTATGATTCGAGCGCGGGCCGCGGCGCCGCCGGAGGCGGCGGGGGAGGCGGTTCCGGCGCCAACACGCTTGTCGACCCCGACAACTGGGACGCCCCGGGGGACTTTGCCGACGGCAGCCACGACAACGACACCAGTCAGCCGCCCGTCCTTCCCGGCAGCGACACCGCGGACGATGGTCGGGAGACCGCCAGCCACTTCCGGGCGATCCAGATCGACCCGGTCCTGGAGGACACCGCCGGCCCGAAGTTCGTACGCGCGGTGGACATCGATGGCGACGGCTACGTCGACCTGGTCACTGGCTGGAATCAATCCCAGCCCGTGCAGTTGCACCTGCAGTACCGCGAGGGCAACGCCATCCGCTTCCGCACGATCAACCTTGGCGGCACGGACCCCATCGCCATTCTCGGCGGCCTGGACGTGGCCGACCTCAACGGCGACGGCTGGCCGGACATCGCCCTGGCCGTCAAGCACACCGGCCATGCGTCCTTCTGCGGAGATGCCCTCACCACGTGGTGCGGCCTGGGGCGCGTGGCCGATCCAACCGAACAGGAAGCCGACGTCGGCCAGGTCATGATTCTGTTCAACCCGGGCTCCGCTCAAACCATCCGCGACGGCGAGCGATGGGCCGCCGTCGCCATCACGGAATCGTACCTCGACGGCCGGCGCGACAGGAGCTACAAGGTCGGCAAACGCGAGCCGGAGTGGAACAGCTACACGGCCCTGGTCACGGGCGATCTGACCTGCGACGGCCTGCCCGACATCGCCGTGAACTTCAATCCCGCTCCCTGTGAAGACGAGTGCGAAAAGTACCCCTTAAACCGCACCGTGCTCTACACGAACCCGGGACCGGGTGGAACGCCCGCAGCCTGGGCCGCCGACTGGGCGAACGTGCCGGGCGTGTGGGTGTACGCCGCCACCGGACCGATTATCAAGGACTTGGCCGTCAGCGATGTAGATGGTGACGGCGACCTGGACCTGATCGTCACGCATCCCAACCAGGCCAGTGGGAACGTCAGTTGGCTGATCAACCGATGCACCGGCACCGCAAACTGGGACGAGTGCCCGATCGGCCACATCGATACAGACGCGGACGTTGTTGAAGTGGGTGACGTGGACGGCGACGGGTATGACGACGTGCTCGTCCGGTCCACCGACGGCGCGGTGGTGCAGTGGTTCAAGCGGCCCACGGACGACGGCACGGAGCCGATCTTCCCGCCCGCCGATCCGCCGATTCCGGTCCGAGACCCTCCGTCCAACCAGGCGTTCTGCAGCTATCCCTGGCCCGTCTTCACCATCAAGGAATTCGACGGCCGGGTGCCCGAGGGCATCGGCTTGGGAGACGTAACCGGCAACGGCCAGGTCGAGGCGGTGATCGCTGCCGGCGGAGCCGTGTTCTGGTATCAATACGACCCTGCCGTCCCCGGCGGACTCTACGACATGTGGATCGAGGCGTTCGTGGTGGACGACACGAAGGAACAGGGCGAAACCGCCGATCCCAACAGTCCGGAATTCCGCGACCAGGCGACCTACATCAATCGGGTCCTCGTCGTGGACGTGGACGGCGACGGATACAACGACATCATCGGAACCCTGGACCGGCAGACGCGCAGCGGCCTGGCCGACGACGCCCTCATCTGGTTCCGCAACACGCTGGGGGATTCACGGGAGTAGGCGACCGTGCGTCGCCCAGGACGGCGCGTGCCCGGATGACAGAACCAACCCATCCCAAGAGGTGATTCATGAAATCGGTGCTGCTCAAGAGCGTAGGCATGGGAGCGGCGGTGGCCCTGGCCATTTTCGGCTGCACGTCCATGTACCAGGGGGCCGGCGGCGGGACCGGCGGAGGCGGGACGGGCTCCAGCGACTTCCTGGAGACTGGACAGACGGACAGCAGCCTCTTCCGGGCGATCCAGGTCGACCCGCGAAGCGAGGACTCCGCCGGTCCGCAGGTGGTGCGGGCCGCGGACCTGGATGGCGACGGCCGACTCGATCTGGTCAGCGGCTGGAATGAATCGCAGCCCATCCAGCTCCACTTCCAACGACGGACCAACGCCGGCGAGGTCTACTTCCGGACCGTCCCGCTCGGCGGCACCACGCCCGTGGCCCGAATCACCAGCCTGGAAGTGGTGGACGTCGACAACGACGGCCGGCCGGACATCGTCGTGCTCGTCAAGGACATGGGCATCGCGGGATACTGCGACCCCAAACGCCCCGACTGCGACCCGACAGAGAACAACGGCATTATTGACGGCGCGTTCATGGGCGAGATCGTCGTGTTCTTCGCGCCCGCCGACCCGGTGAACGCCCCCTGGACCCCCGTCGAACTCATCGCGTCACGGCTGGCCGGGGCCGGAAACCGGACCGACCTGCCCGAAGTCGGCGGCTACACCGCCATGGCCGTCGGAGACGTGGACGGCGACGGCGATCCGGACATCGTGGTCGCCTTCAACGCCGCCGAACCGCTTCTCAGCACGCCCGGCAGCTTCCAGCCGTCGGGCCAGACGCCGCCGGGCGTCGTGGACATCTATCCCAACCCGGGCGGAGCGGCCGCCCGCCAACAGGCACAGTGGCAGCGCACCACCATCCACACCGGCCTGGTCTATCAGAACCTGCCCGAAACGGCAGTGGCCATCAAGGACGTGAAGCTGCTGGACGTGGACCGCGACGGGGACCTGGACATCGTATGCACCTACCCGGACGCGGCCAGCCGCAACGTGCGCTGGCTGGTGAACCCGCTGGAAATCGCCACCACGCCCGGGGACATTCTCCGTGACTGGGGCGAGCCGTGCCCGATCGGTCATGTCCAGACCGGCGCCGACATCCTTGCGCTGGGCGACATCGACCGGGACGGCGTGACGGACGTGGTCGTGCGATCCACCAAAGGTCTGCTCGTCCAGTGGTTCAAGTGCCCGAACCTTCCGTCCTACTCGTTCCTGCGAACGCCCTGGCAGGTGTACACCCTGGCGGAATTTGTGGATCGAGCTCCCAGCGCGGTGGCCATCGGAGACATCAGTGGCGACAACACGGTCGACGCCGTAATCGGGGCCGAGGGCGCACTGGTCTGGTTTAACCCCCTCGGACCGAACCGACTCTATGACCGGTGGCGTGAGAATCTGATCATTGACGACTCCCCGCCGGAGCCGGCCGATGCGGATGCGACCTCGGGACTGAACACCGACCAGCTTCTGCAACTGCTGACCGATCCGCAGGCCCTGCCGGAGCCCAGGACGGGCACGATCATCAACTCGGTGCTTGTGGTGGACCTGGACGGGGACGGGGATCTGGACGTGATCGCCACGCTGGACCGCACGGGAAACAGCGGCCTGACCAACGACGCCCTGGTCTGGTTCCGCAGCGGCCTGCGCACGCGCTGAACCCGGTCTGGAACGCTCACACGGTCGATCCCGCACGGCGCCGTCAGGATCCCGACGCGGTTTTGCCCAGCACGTCGCGCACGCACTCCAGCAGCGCCCGCGGTCCGAACGGCTTGGCCAGCACGTGCTCCCACGGCCGCGGTTCGCCCCCTTGTTGCATCACACCTCCGAGGTACCCTGAGACGATCAGGCACGGCAGGCCGGGGATGGCTTCGCGGAGCCGGGACGCCAAATCACGCCCGCACAGCCCCGGCATGACCATGTCGGTGATGAGCAAATCCACGTTCCCATCGTGCGCCCGCGCCACCTCCAGCGCCGCGCGAGCATCGGGCGCCTCCAGCACCCGGTAGCCGGCATCGCTGAGCGTCTTGCAGACGACCTGCCGCACCAGGGCCTCGTCCTCGCAGACCAGGACCACTTCCGTCCCTCGCAACGGGTTCGGACCGGGGTCGGAACGGATAGAAACCGCGTCCACCGGTTGATGGATCGGCAGGAACACTCGAAACGTGGACCCGTGGCCGCGGACGCTCTCCACGCTGATGTCCCCGCCCGCCTGCTTCACGATCCCATAGGCCGTCGAGAGCCCCAAACCGGTCCCGGCGCCGGGCGCCTTCGTCGTAAAGAACGGCTCGAACACCCGCTGCACGGTGTGGGAGTCCATGCCCGCGCCGTTGTCGCGAATGGCCAGGAGCGCATGCTCCCGGTCGGGAGCGAGGTCGGTCGCCAGGGTCCCGGGGCCGCCGCACGGCGCCCGCACGCAGGCAATCTCAATCTGCCCGCGTCCGCCGATGGCGTCCCGTGCATTGACCACCAGGTTGATGATCACCTGCTCGATCTGTCCGACATCGGCCCGGACCGGGCAGGGCCTCTCGTCACAGCACAGGGACAACTCGATGTCCTCCCGGACCAGCCGCCGCAGGATGCCCTGCAGGTCCCGAACCAGTTGCGTCAGATCAAACACGACGGGGTTGTTGGGCTGCTTCCGGCTGAACGCAAGCAACTGCCGCGCGAGGTCACAGGCCCGTCGAGCCGCAGCGTCAATCCGGCCGATCCATTCGGTCGATTCGGACGTGCGCGCCGGCCCGCCGCTCTGCAGAAGGTATTCCGTCCCGCCCAGAATGACGGTCAGCAGGTTGTTGAAATCGTGCGCCACGCCGCCGGCAAGCTGGCCGAGCGCCTCCATCCGCTGGGCGTGACGGAGCTGTTCCTCGATCGCCCGCCGCTCCCGCTCCGCCCGCTCACGCTCCTCAATCTGCTTCTGCAGCTCAACGCGGTTCTGATTCAGCTCCTGGTACAGCCGATCGTTGACAATGGAAATCGCGATGTGGTTCGCCACGATCTGCAAATGGTTGAGTTCCGACTCCGTGAACCGACGCACCTCCTGCACGGAGTAGATGCCCAGGATCCCCACCGCCCGGTTCTCCAGCAGCAGCGGCGCACCCGCGTAAGACCGAAACCGGTACACCGTCGCATCGCCACGCGCATCCAACACCAGGGGGGCCGTCGCCGACTCCGACTCCACATCCTCAATCGCGAGTGGATTTCGCTGGTGAAGCAGCAGGTGCCCAATGCCCGCGTCCGACGGCAGCCGCGGCTTCAGTTGGAGCATCGGTATGCCGGTGGCCGCCAGCAACTCCAGGTCCGGGCCTTCCAGGGTCCGCACCACGGCCGCATCCACTTCGTACGCGTCGCAGATGCGCTGCAACAATGTGCTCAACTGGACGCGCAACGGCCCGGCGCCCACAACCGGGTTGGTGATCTGCGCAATGAGCGACAATCGCTCAAACGCACGCGCGGACTCATCGGCATCTCGTCGTGAATCGAGACAGTTACGTCGTGTCACAGGCGCCGCCCTTCCCGCGTCTGCCCCTCACGAGCGCGGACCCGGCGATGTGCGTCACAAAGCCCCTCCGCCGATCGCTCGGCCCGAGTGGCGCGAACCGCACAACGATGCTCCGTCTTTCCGCCTCGCCCCGCACTGGCATTATACGACCTTGTCCCCGTACCGAGCAAGGCACGAGCACGGTCTCTGACCCCGGCGGGCCGCACACCCATCCGGCGCCACGCACCGCGCGCGAACCCCGCGGGCCGACTCGCCGGCGGGGCAGTGAAGGCGCCCGGCGGCCAGCCACCCGTCCGGGAACGACCACATCCGGACCGCCGATAACCCATCCCGCCGCCACGGGGGTCCGCCTCGGTCCGAAAACCCCCCTGCATTCCTGCGCCGCCTCTTCGTTCCGGACGAATGCCGACCGCAAGGAACGACGATAGAAAAGAGTGCTCCGTCGGCTGCCCAGGGGATGCTCCCGACGCCCGCAGTGCGTCCGAAACGGAGCCGCATGGAGAGGTTGCGCCCGTGAGTGTACTCTGGACACGGATACGGCAATTCTGGTGGGGAGAGGAGATTCCGCGCTGGCTCGGTGTGAGCCTCGTCGGCGTGTACACCCTCAGCCTGTGCCTGGTCGCCACGTTGGCCGTCCTGGAGACGCGCCGAGAAATGGCCGGCCTGAGCATGCAGTCCATGCGGCTGGCCGTCGAGCTGGTGGCGGGCCAACTCGCGGAGACCGATGCAACGGACACAGCGGCGCAGCAACGGGCCCTGCGATCCTTCGCCTCGTTCTACCGTTGCGACCAACTGAGACTGAGCGACGCCGACGGACTCGTCCTCGCGTCCATCCACACGCCGGAGATCGGCAAGCCCACCGCATCACCGTCCCGGGCGGGCGAGGCGACTCCGGTCCGAATCCGCATCGAGAATATGACCGCCCCGACCGGCGAACCGCGCTATCGCGTCCTGGCCCCGATCGGGCACGCGGCGGCCGGCGCCCGCGCGCTCTACGCGCAGGTCCATCCCCCGGAGAACGCCGTCGGCCCGGGCCTGGCGCGGAGCTGGACACCCACGGCCATCCTGCTGGCCGTCGGGGCCCTGTGGCTGGTGTACCACCGGCTGCGGCGCCACTTCCGCAGCGTGACGCAGATCGCAGACACCCTGACCGCCCACCGCGACACTCTGGAACAGGAGCTGACCTCCCTGCGACTCTCCGACGAGCTGGGCGTGGTGGCCTCGAGTTGGAACCGGCTGATCGACCTGGCCGATGAGTTCCGGACGGAGGCCCGTCGCTCCACCGCCAACGCGGAGCTCCGAACGGTACTCGAGCGCTCCTCCGGCGGAGATCTGGCGGACGCCCTGCAATCCATGCCGGACGGGCTCATGTTGGTCGGCGAAGACGGCCGCGTCCGCTTCGCGAACGTCAAGATCAGCCGCTGGATCAGCGCATCGCCCGACGCGGGACTGGCCGGAAACAACCTGTCGGACATCCAGACCTCGTCGCTGGGCGCGTTGATTGTGCAGGTGGTGGAGCGGGCCCGTTCCGCCGCGGGAACGCTCTCGGGCGTCAACGAGATCGTCCACGGCGAGGCGGGCGAAGGCAGCTACCGGGTGCGGGTCTCCACCCCGCACGGACCGCGTGCGCAGGGCACATCGGTGGTGCTGGTCAGCGACATCACCCAGCAGTTGCGCGCGGACAAAGCCCGCGAGGAGTTCGTCTCCCAGGTCACGCATGAGCTCCGGACGCCCTTGACCAACATCCGCGCCTACGCGGAGACGCTTTCCAGCGGCATGTTCGACGATCCGAAGGTGATCACCGAGTGTTACAACGTGATCACGAAGGAGACACAGCGGTTGTCTCGCCTCGTGGAGGACATCCTCAGCCTGTCCCAGATGGAGGTCGGCACGCTCCAGCTCGTCCCGGACGACGTGGACCTGCACCGACTGCTGACCGACGCGGTCCAGGACGTTCGCGGGCTGGCCGAGGAAAAGTCCATCGACCTGCAGCTCTCCCTGCCGCCGAAGCTGCCCGTGCTGCAGGCGGATCGGGACAAGCTGGCCGTGGTGATGAACAACCTGCTGGGCAACGCGCTGAAGTACACGCCCTCGGGCGGGCACGTGCATGTCGGCTGCCAGGTGGACGCGTCGGAGGTGGCGATCATGGTGAAGGATGACGGAATCGGCATCGACCCCGCAGACCACGCACGCATCTTTGAACGCTTCCAGCGGGGCAACGATCCCTCGGTCGCCGCCGAATCGGGGACCGGCATCGGGTTGACCACGGCCCGCGAGATCGTGCAGCGGCACGGAGGCGACATCGAGCTGATCAGCCAGAAGGGCCAAGGGGCCGCCTTCATCGTTCGCCTGCCCTGCCGCAACGCGGCGGCGGCGCAGACGCCGTCCCCGGCCGCCGGGCGATGAAGCAGGGAACCGGAAATCGAGGAGCCAAAAAATGGCGAAAATCCTCATCGTGGAAGACAACGCCCATCAGGCCAGCCTGCTGTCCATGTGGCTCCGCAAAAACCGGCACGAGGTGGAAGTGGCCTCAAACGGGGCCGACGCCCAGGCCCGTCTCCAGACCGCGGACGGCGGCCAGGACGGCCCGGGCATCGACATCCTCATCTCCGACGTGAACATGCCCGAGATGACGGGAATCGAGCTGATCCGCTGGGTTCGACAGGAGCGAAAACTGGACATCCCCATCCTCGTCCTTAGCTCACGCTGTGACCAGGCCGACATGGCCGGCGAACTCGGGAACCAGGGCGTCCGCATATTCGCCAAGCCGTTCTCGCCGTCACGGCTCGTGGCCGAGATCGAGAACATTCTCACGCGGCGGACGTGCGGAGAAGACGCAACCCGCTGCTGACGGTCGGTTCTGCGGACGAACCGGGAGACGACGACATGCCCGAGGAAACCCACCCGAGACAACCCAGGCCGGACGCGCCGCCCGACCGCGCGCCCGAATCGCCGACCCGCGTGGAGGCCCTCGTGGACCACTTGCAGGAGGCCATCGACCGGCTGGAGACGGAGCGGGACGGGATGGCGGCGGAGCTTTTGCGGGCCTATGAGCACCTCGGGATTCTCTTCGAGGTCACCCGTCGGCTGCCCGGGGCCCGAACCGAGGAAGAGGTCGTCGGCCTCTTCCTCCAGAGCCTCCAGCAAAGCTACCCGGACAGCACCGTCTGGCTGGTGCCCGGCCCCCATCACGACGCCGAGAACCCGGTCGGCATCCGGACGTTCATCGCGTGTGCCCACGACCCCCTGATCGACGAGGCCGTCGCACGGTGTGTCTCCGAACGTCACGCCGTGGTCGTGCAACAGACCAACCCGGACCGGGACCCGTGGGATCCGGACCACGTCGTCCGCCAGGTCCTGGCCGCCCCCGTCTTCGATCAGCCGGACCCGTTCTGCTGGTCGATCGTGCTGTCACAGGGCGCGGCCGGATGCGCCTCTCACCTTCTCGAAGCGGGCGACATGCAGCTCCTCGAGTCGCTCTGTGTCTTCTGCGCCGACCTGATTCGAAACCTGCGGCTGGTGCGGGCCGTGCAGAGCATGTCGATCGACGTGGTGCGCGTTCTGGTCAGCACCATCGATCAGAAGGATGAATACACGGCCGGCCACTCCAACCGGGTCGGGTTCTACGCCCTCCTGCTCGGCCGCGCACTGGGCTTCGGGGAAGACGACCTCCAGACGCTCGAGTGGGCCGCCCTCCTGCACGACGTGGGCAAAATCGGCATTCGTGACGACGTGCTCAAGAAGGCCGGAAAGCTCACACCCGACGAGTTCCAACACATCCAGTCCCACCCCGACCGCAGCGCGGAGATCGTCGGACGCGTGCCCCAGCTCAGCGACGTCGTCGCCGGCGTGCGCCACCACCACGAGCATTTTGACGGCTCCGGCTATCCGGACGGCCTGCGGGGTGAGCAGATCCCCCTGCTGGCCCGCGTGATCCAGATTGCCGACGTCTTCGACGCGCTGACCTCGACCCGGTCATACCGGAAAGCTTTCAAGTGGTCCAAGGCCCTCGCCATCCTGCACGAGGAGTCCGGAACCACCGTCGATCCCGAACTGGCGGCGGTGTTCGACCGCATCGTTCGTGACTGGATCGAGCGCGAACCGAACGCCCTCGACGCCATGCAGACGCAGACCGGCGGGAGCAACGCCACCCCGCCCCACGCATCCTCACCGACGGCCCACGACGCCGCGGGTGCCGTGCAGGGAGCCACAACGTGAGCGGGGTCCTCGCATTTGAATGGGTCCTGATGATGATCGTCGCCGGCGTGGCCGGCCGATGGCGGGGTCTGCTCTCCGGCGGCATCGTGGCCGCGTGCTGCGCCGGCTTCTGGGTCGCCCTGTTCCTGGTGATCGGGCACGAGACCGGCAGCCTGAACACCGGCTCGATCGGAATCCTGACCGCGGGCGCCCTCGCCATTCTGGGCATTGCCGCCGGGACGGGGCGCCACGCCGGGCGTCCGAAACCACCCCCGGTTGCCGCGACCGGACGCGACACGGCCCCCCGCACAAATCCCCCCCCGTCGGACGTCCGCCGACTTGGCGAGGCCCTGCAGCAGTTTGACGACTGGCTCGAACGGTACCGCCACGACGCCGACCCCTGGCCGGAGTTCGACGAGTTCCTGCGAAGCCTGCTGCACCAGCACTGCGGCGCGGTCCGCGTAAAGCCCTACCGCGTCCTGTCCGAAGGAGACGCCCCCGTACCGCTCCGGGCCGCCGAATCCGCACACACAAACGATTTCGTTCTCACGCCCGACGGCGTGATGGGCTACATCCTTCGCACCGGTCAATCCTGGCTCGCCGACGATCCCGCATGCCGGGCGGAAGTGCCGGACGCCGCCGCCACCGGACACGGGCCGATCGCCTGGGCCTTCCCCGTCCGACAGGCAGGCAACACGATCGGCGCAGTCACCGTCGGGGAACTGCCCGCGCCGGCCGAAAACGCCGATCGCTTCCGGGATTTGCTGCGCACAATGGAACTCCTGGTCTCTCAATGCTGGACCATGCTCCTGGAGGTCTGCCGCAGCCGCGTAGGCGCCACAACGGACCCGGCCTCCGGACTGCTGACCCTCACCGCGTTCACGGAGGCCGCCGAACGCGTCTGGAACGAGGCTCGCCGGCGAGGCGAGCCGATGGCCGTGCTGGTCATTGCCGCGGAAGGCCTGCGCACCCTGGAAGAAGGCGGACGGTGGACGCAGGCGGGGTTGCTCGTCTCGCGCGCGGGGAACCTGCTGGCCTTGCGTTGTCGCGAAAACGACCTGCTCGCCCGTTTCGACGAGTCGCGATTTCTCATGCTGTTGCGCCGGGTCGACCTGGACCTGGCCGCCCTGATCGCAAACGAGCTTCTGCAGAAGCTCACCGCGGCGACGGCCGACGTCCCCAACAGCCGGTTGGTCCGGTTCCGCGGCGGCATCGCCATCGGCGCGGGCGCGCGCCCCGACCTGGGCAACCTGATCAGCCAGGCCGTGGAGCAGTGTCACCTGGCGCGGCGCCGGGATCTGCCGCTGCTCGCCACGGAGGTTGCGTCGGAGGCCGTCGTATGAAGATCGAATCCCAAAAAGTCGGCAGCGTCGACGTGCATATGCCCACGGGCCCGCTCGTCGACGAAGACGCGGACGTGTTCAAAACCATGCTCACGGCCAAGCTGCAGGCCCCCCAGCCCCGTTTCGTGATCGCCCTCCAGGACGTGCCCTACATGGACAGCGCCGCCCTGGAAACGCTGCTGGATGCGGCGGACGCCATGAATGAACAGAACCAGCAGCTCAAGCTCGTGTCGCTGAGCCCGACCTGCCGCGAGATCCTCGAACTGACCGGACTCGGCGGCCGGTTCCAGGTGTTCGAGAACGTGCAGGACGCCGTACGCAGTTTCCTGTAGGAAGTGCCATGATCGGACAGCCCAACCGTCTCGGTGAACAACTCGTCGCGGACGGCATCATCACGCCGGACCAGCTCACCGAGGCCCTGGCCAAACAGCAGACCACCGGGCAGCGCCTGGGGGCCAGCCTTCTGGACATGGGGGCGGTCTCCACCAGCTCCCTCGTGCATGCCCTCGCCAAGCGGCTGGGCGTCCGGGGCTGCGTCCTGCGGCACGGACTCATCGACCCGAAAGCCGCCCGATGCATCCCGAGGGAAGAGGCCGAACGCCTCGTCGTCCTGCCCCTGTTCAAGGTCCGCGGCGAACTCACCGTCGCCATGACAGAACCCCAGTCCGTCCCCACGCTCGACCGCCTGGCCAGCCTCACCGGATGCCGGATCCGACCCATCCTCGCCCTGGAGGACAACCTCAGCGAATTCCAGCGCAAGTACCTGGCCTCCGAGGTCACCGTGGACGCCTTCCTCGCCTCGATCGAGGAAAGCGACGTTCGCATCACCGAGACCGAGGCCGTCGACGAAGGACCGGTCACCGACCTCGACAAGATGGTCGACGGCAGCCCCGTGGTGAACCTGGTGAACCTGGCCATCCTCAGCGCGCTCCGCGACGGCGCCAGCGACATCCACATCGAGCCGGACCGAAACGCGACGCACATCCGATACCGGATCGACGGACGACTGCGCGAGCTGCTCGCCCCGCCCCGCGGAATGCACGCCGCCATCGTCTCCCGCATCAAGGTCATCGGACGCATGGACATCTCCGAGCGACGACTGCCCCAGGAGGGCCGCGTCCACCTGGTCGCGGACGGACGCGAAATCGACCTCCGCGTCTCCAGCATGCCCACCGTCCTCGGCGAGAAGGTCGTGATCCGGCTGCTCGACAAGAGCAACCTCAGCTTCGACCTGAGCGTGCTGGGGATGGACCCGCAGGACCAGAAGGACGTCGAGGCCATGCTGCGCTCGCCCCACGGCCTGGTGCTGGTCACCGGCCCCACGGGCAGCGGCAAGACGACCACGCTGTACTCCGCCCTGGACCTCCTGCGCAGCGAAGAGGTCAACATCGTCACCGTCGAGGACCCGGTCGAATACCAGTTGCCCCAGGTCAATCAGGTACAGGTCAACGACGGCGTCGGCCTGACCTTCGCCCGCACCCTCCGCTCCACCCTCCGTCAGGATCCCGACATCATCATGGTCGGCGAAATCCGCGACGAGGAAACGGCCCGCGTGGCCGTGCAGGCCGCCCTGACCGGCCACCTGGTGCTCTCCACCCTGCACACCAACGACTGCCCGGGCGGCGTGGCCCGACTGCTCGACATGTGCATCGAGCCGTATCTCATCACATCGGCCGTTCTGGGCTTCATCGCCCAGCGCCTCGCCCGCACGATCTGTCAGGCCTGCAAGACGTCGTACTACCCCGCCGCCACCCTGCTGGAATCCGTCGGCTGGGGACACCGCACCAACGAGCTGTTTTCCAAGGGCGAAGGGTGCCGCCAGTGCCACAACACCGGGTTCCGCGGCCGCGTGGGCATCTACGAGGTGATGCCCCTCGACTCGGGAATTCGCAAACTCATCAACCACGGCGCCAAGGAGGGCGATCTTCGTGAGTACCTGCGCCGCAAGGGCTGGCGATCCCTGCGCGACAAGGCACTCGACGTGGTCGAACGAGGAGACTCCATGCTGGAAGAGGTGCTCCGCGTCACCCGCTCGGAAGGCGGAGAGATGCCCGACGCACCCCCGAACGCCGTGGACGACGACGCCGGCTCGAAGCCGCGAAAGGCAGCAAAACCGTCAACCGCCGGCGTCCTGGCCGCCGACTGAACCGGGACGCCGTTGAGGTGTGAATCGGATGACCCTTGCTCAGAAAACGTTGCATCCCCGCACTCTGCACGACCGGCCCACCAGGCCGGGCGCCGCAGATCGTACGGCGGCTCGGACGACCGAACCCGCACAAGACGGCGTCGCCCCTCGCGCCGCCGACATCCCCGACGCAGCCGGCGCCGCGGACGCAACACCCGCCATCCGTCTCTCCCTGCGCACCCTGCTGCTGTTCACGCGCGAAATGGCCATGCTGCTGACCTCCGGCAGCGGCGTCGTCCCCGCTCTCGCCGCCATCGGCCGCCAGATGCAGCGGCCCGCGCATCGCGCCCTGATCGGGCAGATCCGGGCGGACATCGAAGGCGGCGTGCCGCTCGCCGAGGCCATCGTCCGGCACCCCGGCGTGTTTGACCCGGTGTACTGCGCCGTCGTCGCCGCGGGAGAGGCCAGCGCCACCCTCCCAGACACCTTCGTGCGGTTGTCCGAGATCATTGCCAGGCGCCGGACCCTCGTGAACCGTATTGCCGCCGCCACGGCCTATCCGGCGCTGCTTACGCTGCTGTGCTCCGGCATTGTCTGCGTGCTCCTGTTCTTCGTCATTCCGCGTTTCGGCAGCCTGTTCACCTCGCTGCAGGTGCCGGTGCCGGCCACCACCGCCGCCCTGCTGACGATCGCCGACGCCCTCCAGACCCATTGGTACCTGCCGGTCGCCGGGCTGGTCCTGCTCGTCTCCGGTGCGGTGACCGCGGTTCGAACCGACGCCGGACGCCAGTGGCTCGCGGACGTCCAGTTGGTTCCGCCGCTGCTGGGACACCTGGCGTCAAGGCTCATCCAGGCCCGCGCGTTCCGCATTCTGGGGCTGCTCATCCAGTCGCACGTGAGCGTGCTGGAGTCATTCGCGCTGGCCCGACAGGTCACGCGAAACCGGCGGTTCCAGTCCCTCTTCGACTCGATCATCGAGGCGGTCACCTCCGGCGGTTCCATGAGCGTCACCCTGCTGGATTCCGGACTCGTCTCGCCCACCATCTGCCAGGCCATCCACACCGGCGAGCAGAGCGGGGCCCTGGGCAGTGCCGTCACCTTCGCGGCGGACGTGCTGGACGAGGAAAACGAGGAATTGTTGGGAACGGCAACTCGCCTGATGGAGCCGGTGATCATCATCGTGATGGGAACGGTCGTCGGCGCAGTGGCGGTGTCGCTGTTCATGCCGCTGTTCGACATCGCCACGGCGGTCCAATGAGAGGCAGGTGCAACACGTGAGGGCCCTCCTGACATCCGTGCGTTCCCGCGTCTCGCCCATCGGCGTGGACGTGGGAGCGGCCTCCATCCGCGCCGTGCAGCTCCGCCGGGCCGACGCGGCCTGGGAACTCATCCGGGCCGTGCAGACGCCGGCCCGGCGCGACGAGGCGGGCGACCCGGACCCCCAGGCCAGCGCCGACTGCATGCGCAGCCTCCTGCAACGACATGGATTCGCGGGCCGAGACGCCTGCGCCGGCATCGGACCCCCGCAGGCCGAGTTGCACGTGCTGGAGCTCCCGGCCGAAACCGCCGCGAGCGACGGGCCGGACCAGGCCATACACGCGGAACTACAGCGACTGCTGCACGCCGGGGCGGGCGACTACGAAACGGGCTACTGGACGCTGCCGAAAAAACGCGCCGACCTGCTGGGCGCCGTGGGTGTGGCCGTCCGACGCGACCATGCGGTCCGGACGTGGGACCTCTGCCACCGGGCGGGGCTGGATTGCCGTCGCATCGACGCCAGTGCCTGTGCGCTGGCCCGATTCGCAACCCTGCTCCGCGGTTCGCCGCCGGACACGGCCCACGAAGTGCGGGGCATCCTCGACCTCGGCCACTGCAACGCGCGGCTCATCCTGTGCCTCGGCGAGGTGCCCGTGCTGACACGCGTGCTCGACGCCGGCGGAAGCCGCTGGACCGGCCTGATCGCGGAGTGGTTCGGCATCAGCTCGCAGAGCGCCGAGGTCCACAAGTGCGACCAGGGCGTTCTCCCCGACCCCGCCGCCGCCGGGGCGGCGCCGGCAACCCTCAACGGGCTGCTGCACACGGTCCTCCGAGCGGAGCTCGAAACGCTCGCCTCACAAATCGAACGCTCCTACGCGTACGTTCTCCAGTACTACCCCAGGAGTGCAGCGGGCGGACTCCTCCTCACCGGCGGCGGCGCCGCGCTGCCAAACCTGGATCGATACCTCGCCCGCAAGCTCGGCATCGACGTCCGGGCGGCGGCGTTCGAGCCGGATCCCGGACCCACTCGCCTGAAAGACGCCCGACCGGCAGACCTGCAGAAGATCCCTCTGTCCGAACTCGCGGTGGCCGTCGGTCTGGCCATCCCAACGGAGGCGACGCATGGTTAGCGTAAACCTGTTGCCGGCCGAGATCGCGCAGAAGCAGGCGACAACCCGCCGGGCCCGCGGCTGGACCCTGCTGGTGCTCGGGGCGGTCGGCGCGGCCTCCGTGCCCGTCGCCCTGAACCTCACCCAGCAGGCCCAGGCCTCCGGACTGGCCAGGCATTGCCAGACCGTCCAGGACAGTCGCACCGCGCTTCAGAAGGAGCTCATTGGGACGGTCCGGGAGTGCGACGTGCTTGATCGGCGGCTGGCACGATCGGAGACGCTGCGAGCCAAACGACCCTGGGCGGCTTTGATCGGGTTCATCACCGCGTGCCTGCCCGATGAGGTTTGGCTCACGTCGCTGTCGACCTCCGCGGCGTCACGAAGCCCCGGCCCCCGCAGGTCCGCCTTTGCCGGACAGGCGGGCGAGACCGGGAATGGACCGATCGTGCTCGAGGCGCCGACGAGTCTGAAACTCTCGGGCTACGCCGTGGACCACGCACACCTGTACACGTTCATGGCGCAGCTTAAGCAACACGACGTGTTCGCCGAAGTGGAGCTGCTTGGAGCGGGCGTGGAACCCGCGGCGGCGGGACGGGCGGTTCGGTTCGAACTGCAATGCGGTTGGTGATTATGACGCGACACTCACCCACACCACGAATGGCCATTGACGCGGTCGGCGGCGCCCTGGTCTGCGCCTGCCTGGCCGTCGGCGCGTGGTTCGCGTTCGGACCCCCGCGCCAGGCGGCGGCCGAGCTGCGCGCCCATCGCGACGAGGCGATCCGGCTCGATGACGAGGTGTCTCAGATGCGAGCGACGCTGCTGGCCGCTCAGGAGCGACGGCAGGCCGCCCGCCAACGGGTGGAGTCGCTCGGCGCCCTTCCACGCCGGATGAAGGTGGAACACGACCTCAACACCATCGCGGAATTGGCCCGCGACCACAATCTGAGCCTCAGCCACGTCGAACCTGTCGCCACCACGGACTATCCGGGAGTCCGAGAGGCCCGCTACACGATCCGCGGAACGGGCCGGTTCCCCGACTGGATGGCATTTTTGCACGCGTTTGAAGCCGGCCGGTTCTGGGCCGACATCACGAACCTGGACATCGGCCCCCCGCGCGGGACGCGAACCGCGCCGGACGCCGACCCGGAAACCACGCTGACGGTCAGCTTCTACGCCGCAACAGACCCCGGCGGGCCCGCGGAGGAGGAAGCGACCAACCCATGAAACCCCGGCGGAAAAAAATCTACGCCGCCCTGATCTCTCTCGGCCTGGC